>NZ_CP110615.1:3065168-3678202 GCF_026153295.1 Rhodococcus antarcticus
GCGACCACCAACCCACCCCCGACGCTCACGCCGCCCTGCCCGCGCCACGCCCCGAGCAGCTCGTCCACCCACCGCAGCTGGTCGTCGGTCAGCGCGCTGGCCCCGTGCGCGAGCAGCCAGGTGCGCAGCACCCGGCGGCGCAGCGCGGAGGGGTGCGGGGCCAGGTGCTCGGCGTCCAGCTCCGCCCCGAGCAGGGCGCCCGACAGCAGCTCGGCGGCCTGGGCGTCGAGCACGTCGCAGTCCTCGCGGAGCTGGGCGGCGGTGCGGGCCAGGGCCGGGGCCACCCCCTCGGCGAGCACGTCCTCCAGCAGCGGCAGCACCTCGTGGCGCAGCCGGACCCGGGTGAACGTCGGGTCGTCGTTGTGCGGGTCGTGGTGCGGGTGCAGACCGAGCGCGGCGCACGCCGCGTGGGTGGCGGCCCGGCGCACCCCCAGCAGCGGCCGGCCCCAGGGTGCGTCCCAGGGGCGCATGCCGGCCAGCGACCGCGGGCCCGAGCCACGGCCGAGCCCCAGCAGCACCGTCTCGGCCTGGTCGTCGAGGGTGTGCCCGAGCAGCACGGGTGCACCCGCAGCGGCCGCCCGGAGCGCGGCGTAGCGGGCCCGGCGTGCAGCCGCCTCGAGCCCCCCGGAGCCGACCACCCGGACGGTGAGCACCCGTGCCTGCGCGCCCGCACCCCGTGCGGCCCGCGCAGCGGCCTCCGCGGTGTCGGCCGAGCCCGGCTGCAGCTGGTGGTCGACGACGAGGGCGAGAACGGGTCCCCCCACCTCGTGCACGGCACCGGCCAGCAGGGCCAGGGAGTCGGCCCCCCCGGAGACCGCGACGGCGAGATCAGCGTCCGGCGCGTGCTCGGCCCGCCAGCGGCGCACCGCCCGCCGCACGTCCGCCACGGCCGGATCGGGCCCCGCGCTCACGGGTGCCCAGCGCCGTTCGGGGTCGTCGGGCTCACCCGAGCACGCGCCGCACCCAGCGGTCGGGCTCGGTGATCTCCGCGTCGGTGGGCAGCGTGTCCGTGCTCGTCCACACCGCGTTGAACCCGTCCATCCCGGCCGTGGCCACCACCCGGTCGACGAAGGCCTTGCCCCGCACGTACTGCGCGATCTTCGCGTCCACCCCGAGCAGGGCCCGCAGGACGCGGTGCACGGGGTTGGTCGGCCGGGTGCGGCGGCGGTCGAAGGCGGTGCGGATGCCCCGGACCGAGGGCACCACGGCGGGTCCCACCGAGTCCATCACGTGGTCTGCGTGCCCCTCGAGCAGGGTGCCCAGCGCCAGCAGCCGGTCCAGCGCCCGGCGCTGCCCGGGGGTCTGCAGGCTGCGCACCAGCCCCACCACCCCGTCCGGCCGCTCCCCGCTGCGCACCACCTCCAGGACGCGGCCCAGCGGGAGGCCGCCCTGCTCGGGCGCCGTGAGGGTGCCCACGGTCTCGGCCATGTACCCGCTCAGCCAGGGCACCGCGGTGAACTGCACCCGGTGGGTCACCTCGTGCAGGCACACCCAGAGGCGGAAGTCGTGCGGGTCCACCCGCAGCGCGCGCTCGACCGCCACGACGTTCGGGGCGACGAGCAGCAGGGTGCCCGTGCTCGTGCCGGGCTGGTGGGTGAAGGGGTCGAACTGCCCCAGGATCGCTCCGGAGAGGTAGCCCAGCAGGGCCCCGGCCTGCAGCGCGGCCGCCCGCCCGGTGATCCCCGGACCCGGCCCGCCGGGCACCCTGGCGGTGCCGGTGAGCGAGCCCGTGGACGCGGCTGCGGCCCGCGCCCAGCGGGCCCGGTCCACCACGAGCGCGGGGGCGACCGGCAGACCGTCCGCCAGGCGGGTGACCTCGCGCACCGGGGCCTCGGCCCGCACGGCGGCGTCCGCCAGCTCGGCCACCACGGCCGCGGCCTCGGCGCGGGTGGTGGTGGGGCCGGGGCGGGCGAGGCGGGCGGCGGTCCGTCCGGCCAGCGGCCAGTCCACCACGGGGAGCTGGGGGTTCACCGGCAGCCGCAGGAGCGCAGGGCGGTGGCGATCGCGTCCAGGGCGGGGCGGGTCACCGCCGGCGAGGCCCCGGTGGACATCAGCGCGAACCCGAGCACCCGCCCGTCGGTGTCGGCGACCGTCCCCGCCAGCGAGCTCACCCCGTCCAGGGTGCCCGTCTTGGCCCGCACGAAGCCCGCCCCCGAGGACGGTGCCGCGTCCCGCGAGCCGCCGTAGCGGTTGGCGAGCGTTCCGGTGGCCCCGGCCACGGGCAACCACGTGAGCAGCGGGCGCAGGGTCGCTGACAGCGGTCCGGAGCCGGCGGCCGCGGCGACGACGTCGGAGAGCAGCCGAGCCGGGATCCGGTCGTCCACCGAGAGCCCGCTGGTGTCGAGGCCCGTCAGGCCGGTGACATCGATGCCGTGCGCCGCGAGGGTCTGGCTGACGGCGGCGGCCGCCCCGGCGAACGTGGGGGCCTGCCCGCGGGCCAGCGCGACCTCGCGGCCGATCGCCTCCGCCTGCAGGTTGTCCGAGCGGACCAGCATCGCCTCCGCCCGGGTGCGCAGCGGGGCCGACCGGACCTCCGCGAGCTGGCGGGCCCCGTCCGGTGCGGGGCCGGCCGTCACCGCGGCCGGGGCCAGCCCGAGCCGTTGCGCGAACGTGCGACCGGCGTCCAGGGCCGGGGTCGCGCTGCGGGGCGGGTCCTCCACCAGGGGCTTGCTGCGCGCGCCGTCGAGCATGAGCGCCTCGACGGGCGCGGTGTAGCCCCCGGCGACGTCGGCCCGGGACCACCCCGGGGCGAGACCGTCGCCGCTCCACCGCCTGGTGTCGACCACCACGGAGGTGACCGACACCCCGCTGGCCCGCACCTGGGCCACCAGGTCGTCCAGCCGCGGGGCGCCCGGGTAGTAGGTGGGACTGCCCGCGGGCTGGGCGGAGAGCGTCACGTCCCCGCCGCCCACGATCGCCACCTGGCCGGGCACGTCGGTCGCCACCACCCTGGTCGGCACCTCGTCGTCCACGCCGAGGGTCAGCAGAGCCGCCGCCGTGGTGAGGATCTTCATGGTCGAGGCGGGCTCCTGCGGGACCTCCGGCCGCGACTCCCACAGCACGGCCCCGGTGGCGGCGTCGGTCACGCGCCCGGTGAACGTGCCCAGGGACGGGTTGGCCGCGAGCGGGTCGAGCACGGCGGCGAGCGCGGCCACGGCGGGCTGCGGCGCGTCCGCCGGCAGCGGGACCACGACGGCCGCGGCGCTCATGGGGACCGGCGGCGCGCTGGTCACGGTGACCGGACCGGTGTGCGTGCCCACGGCGACCGAGACCCCGCCACGTCCCTCGACCACCGCGGCGGCCACGGCGGCCACGAGCAGGAGGACGGCGGTCCCGGCGAGCAGGCGGGTGGCTCGCGTGCGGCCGGGCAGGGCCAGCCGGCGCGACACCCGTCGACCCAGCACGTCCTGATCCCCTCCCAGCCGCCGGCACGACCACCTCGTTGACAGGGTGAGCCCGCTCGTGGGCCAGACTAGCGTCGAGCACCGACAAGCCCGCCGCGCAGCGACGCCACGGGCCCACTCACGGAGGGCAGGAACGCGTGGACTTCGACGTCACGATCGAGATCCCCAAGGGGAGCCGCAACAAGTACGAGGTGGACCACGGGACGGGGCGCATCCGGCTGGACCGGACCCTGTTCACGGCCACCCAGTACCCGGCCGACTACGGGTTCATCGACCACACGCTCGGTGAGGACGAGGATCCGCTGGACGCGCTCGTGCTCATCTCCGAGCCGACCTTCCCCGGCTGCGTCGTCAAGGTCCGCGCGATCGCGATGTTCCGGATGACCGACGAGGCCGGCGGCGACGACAAGGTGCTCTGCGTCCCCGCGGACGACCCGCGCCAGGAGAACCTGCAGGACATCGGCGACGTGTCCGAGTTCCACCTGCTGGAGATCAAGCACTTCTTCGAGGTCTACAAGTCCCTCGAGCCCGGCAAGAGCGTCGAGGGCGCGGAGTGGGTCGGCCGGGCCGAGGCCGAGGCCGAGATCCAGCGCTCCTTCGACCGCGCCAAGGGCACGCCCTTCGAGCACCACCCGGTGCCGGTGCTCGGCCAGCACTAGCGCCACCGACGACGACGGGGCCCGGCCGCAGCTGCGGCCGGGCCCCGTCGTGCTCGGGTGGCAGTCAGTCCCCGCCCACCGGGGAGTGCGCCGGGCGCCCCTCGGGACGGTGCACCTCCTCGAGGAGCTCGACCCTGGCCCCGTCGCTGAGCTCCGCGAACGGTTCCTGACCGGGGGCGGCCTCGTGCTTGCCGGACCCGGCGGGTGCGGTCCCGTGGTCCACGTCGTCCCCGGTGAAGGTGGGCATGGCCGCGTCCGGTACCGGCACCTGCTCCGCGGCGGCCGCGGCGTCACGGTCGGCCTGCGCGGCCTGGATCCCCGACTGGGTGCGCAGCGGCACGTTCTTCAGCATCAGCACCAGCAGGAACCCGATGACCATGACCACGCCCACGATGACGAAGACGTAGTCCATCGCGTTGGAGAACCCGATCCGGAAGGGGTCGCCGAGCACCGAGGACAGCTTGCCGATGAACGAGGTGTCGCTGAGCACCTGTCCGGCCACCGCGGGGTCCCCGCTGGCCAGGCCCCGTCCCAGCGCTGCGACCGTGGGGTCGCTGCTGGCGCCGGCCTGCTGCACGGCCTGCCCGAAGGCCGGGTTCTGCGCGGCCGAGCCGATCGCCCCGCCGATCTTGGTGGGCAGCTCGGTGAACAGCAGCGACAGGAACACCGCGACACCGATCGTGCCCCCGATCTGGCGGAAGAACGTGGCCGAGGAGGTGGAGACCCCCATGTCCTTGGGCGGCATGGCGTTCTGGATCGCCAGCGTGATCGGCTGCATGACGTTGCCCAGCCCGTAGCCGAAGGCCAGCATCAGGGCCATCACGACCACCAGCGAGGTGTCGAACCGGACGAGCGAGAAGCCGAACATGCCGACGGCCATGATCGCCGTGCCGATGACCGGGAAGATCCGGTAGGTCCCGGTGCGGGAGATGATCTGTCCCGAGGAGATGGCGCCGATCATGATGCCGATCACCAGCGGCAGGGTCTGCAGACCGGCGATGGTGGGCGAGGAGCCCTTGACCACCTGCAGGTACTGCGGCAGCAGCGAGATCCCACCGAACATCGCGGCACCGACGACCACGCTGACGACGCTGCCGAGGGCGAAGGTCTGGTTGCGGAACATCCGCAGCGGGATGAGGGCGTCGTCGCCCTTGCGGTGCTCGGCCCAGAGGAAGGCAGCGATGCCGGCAGCACCGATCGCGTAGCAGAGGACCGCCCGCCCGGAGCCCCAGCCCCAGGTCCGACCCTGCTCGGCGATGATGAGCAGCGGGACCAGTCCGACGGCCAGCCAGGCCGCACCCGCCCAGTCCACGGTGGCCTCGCGGCGGTGCACCGGCAGGTTGAGCACCCGGGCCACCACGATCAGCGCGACGATGCCGACGGGGACGTTGACGAAGAAGACCCAGCGCCAGCCGGTGATCCCGAGGATGGACGCCTGGCCGGCGAGCACGCCGCCGATGACCGGGCCGAGCACGCTCGAGGTGCCGAACACGGCGAGGAAGTAGCCCTGGTACTTGGCGCGCTCCCGTGGCGGCACGATGTCACCGGTGATGGTCAGGGCCAGCGAGAACAGGCCACCGGCACCGAGACCCTGGAAGGCCCGGAAGCCGGCCAGCTCGTACATCGAGGTGGCGAAGCCGCAGAGCATCGACCCGACCACGAAGATCGAGATCGCGGCCAGGAAGAAGGGCTTGCGGCCGTAGAGGTCGCTGAGCTTGCCGTACAGCGGTGTGGCCAGCGTGGAGGTGATCAGGTACGCCGTGGTCACCCAGGCCTGCACCGAGTACCCCTGGAGGTCGTCGGCGATGGTCCGGATGGACGTGGAGACGATGGTCTGGTCCAGCGCCGCCAGGAACATGCCCATCATGAGGCCGGCGAGGATGGTGAGGATCTGCTTGTGGCTGAAGGTGCCGTCGGCGTTGGCGCCGCCGTGCCTCACCTTCTCCAGGCTGGGCGGGGTGACGGACCCCGTGGTGTCTGCGGTGGTGCTCATGACTCTCCTTCGGTGCCCAGGACCTGCTCGCGGGCGGCCAGCATCTGGGGGCGGTGGTGCTCGAAGTCGGTGGTGAACCTCGCGAGCAGGGTGGTGAGCGCCGAGCGGTCCTGGGTGGACCAGTCGGCGACGACGGTGGCCATCGCGGCGTTGCGGCGGCGGCGGTGGGTGTGGGCCCACTCGGTTCCGGTGGTGGTCGCGGCGAGCACGGTGGCGCGGCCGTCGTCCGGGTCGGCCTCGCGGTGCACGTAGCCGAGCGCGACGAGCTGAGCGACGTGCCGGCTGATGGTCGACGGGTCCGCGAGCAGGGCCTCGGCCAGGGCGCCGGAGCGCTGCGGTCCGTCGTGCACCAGGCGGTGCAGCACGCTGAAGGCGGCCTTGTCGACGTCGTCGCCGCGCCGGGCCGCGACCTGGGCCGCGGTGCGCTCCATGACCTTGAGCAGCCGGACGAGCTCGTCGCCGAGCTGCTCGGAACCGTCGACGCCGTCGTCGCCGATCCCGGTGGGCTCGGTGACGGTGGGCTCGGTGACGGTGGGCTCGGTGGTGCTCAGGGACACCGGCTCCTCCTCTGCCTCGTCTTGGTGCTTGTGCCACCCAACTAGTTGGTGGCCGCAAGCATGCACTCGACGACGGGCGTCGTCAAACGGGCTCGCGGTGGGACGGGTCACCGGGGCGCGGTGACCTGGTGGTCACCGCGTCCCGCGGGAGCACCCTCGACGGGTCAGCGGCCCCGGAACACGGGTTCGCGGCGCGAGAGCACTGCCGTCACGGCCTCGCCGAGGTCCTCCGAGGCCATGAAGGCCGAGTTCCAGGCGCCGACGTAGCGCAGGCCGCCGGCCACCCGGTCGGCCCGCTCGTCCTCCAGCACGGCCTTGATGCCCTGCACCACCAGCGGCGGGTTGGCGGCGATCTCGGCGGCGCACGCGTGCGCCGCGGCGAGCACGGCCTCCGCGTCGGCGAAGACCTCGTTGACCAGACCGATCCGCTCCGCACGCGCGGCGTCCACGTCCTTGCCGGTCATCGCGAGCTCGCGGAGGTGACCGTCCCCGATGATGGCCGGCAGGCGCTGCAGGCTGCCGAGGTCGGCGACGATGCCGACCTTGACCTCGCGCACCGAGAAGCTGGCGTCGGCGCTGGCGAAACGGATGTCGCACGCGGAGATGAGGTCCACCCCGCCGCCGATGCACCGACCCTGCACGGCCGCCACCACCGGCTTGCGGCAGTCGGCGACCGCGGAGATCGACCGCTGCATCATCTTGAGGTTCTCCAGGAACCCCGTGCGCGGCCCGGCGAGCCCGGCCTCGCCGGAGAACAGCGAGCCCAGCACGCCGCTCATCGCCGCCAGGTCGAGGCCGTAGGAGAAGTTGCGGCCGGAGGCGGCCACCACCACCGCGCGGACCTCCGGGTCCGCGTCCAGCGCGTCGAACACCAGCGGCAGCTCGCGCCAGAAGTCCGGGCCCATGGCGTTGCCCTTGCCGGGGCCGGTGACCGTCACCTGCGCCACCGCGCCGGTCCGGTCGACGGTCATGGAGGCGTGTGTCTCGGTCATCGGGGGCTCCTGGGGCGCGGCGGACGTGAGGAGGCCCACTCAACCAGGGTCGACGTGTGCGCGTGCGCGCAGGACGGGCGTGCAGCCGTGGTGCGGTCGACGAGCCGGGCCACCGCCACCCGCTCAGCCCGCGCCTGCTGGACGGGCGGCCGCCGCGGCCAGCAACCCGGCGAGCACCGCCGACACCGCAGTCGCGATCTCCGCCTCGCCCACCGCCACCGGGTCCGCGGCGTGCTCGACCGTGAGGCCGAGCAGCACCGCGAGCAGCACCTGGGCTGCGGCCGTGCCGTCCAGCCCGACGGCGCCCCACTGGTCGGCACGGTCGCGGACGAGCTCGGCCAGAGCCGCGCGCTGCGCTCGCCGCTGCGCGGTGTATGCCCTGCGCACCACGTCGTCGCGGCCGGCCTGCACCGCGAGCTCCAGCACCAGTAGGTGCCACTGCGGGTCGGCGACGACCCGCGCCCCGAGCGCCAGCCCGATCCGTCGCACGCCCTCGTCCACCCCCACCCCGTCCACCCCGGCGAGCAGGCTCTCCAGCAGGGCGTCGGCGTGGTGGGCGAGCAGGGCCGTGAACAACCCCTGCTTGGAGTCGAAGTTGGAGTACACCGCGCCCTTGGTGAAGCCGGCCGCACGGGCGATGACGTCGAGCCGGGCGCCGGCGTACCCGCGGGCACGGAACTCCTCGGTCGCGGCCCCGAGCAGCCGGGCGCGCACCTGCTCGCGTGACGGTCGTGACACCGGAACCGGTTGACCTGATCCATTCACGATACTTACGGTATTGAATACCGCGGGTTTCCACCAGTCGCCCGCCGAGAGACCTGGAGCCACCGGTGAGCACAGCCGACACCCCGAGCGCCGAGCACGGTCGGCACGAGCGGCCCGAGGACCCTGCCCCGCAGGAGACCACGACCGCGGGGACCACCGCACCCGGGACCACCGCACCGGCCTCCCCGGGCTCGAACCGCCGCACGGCCGTCCTCGTGCTCGGCGTGCTGCTGGTCCAGCTCGGCTTCGTGACCAGCTACGTCGGCGCCTTCCACTCCCCCGTGCCGCGGGACGTGACCGTCGCCGTGGTGGCGCCGGCAGGGGCCCCGGCCGGCGCTGCCGAGCAGGTCGTGGGTCGGCTCGACGGGCTCGACGGTCACCCGCTGGACGCCCGGGTCGTGACGGACGAGGCCGGTGCCCGTGCCCAGATCACCGGTCGCGACATCTACGGCGCGCTCCTGCTGGGCACCGACGGCCAGGACACCCTGCTCGTGGCGGGCGGGGCCGGGGCCTCGGTGGCCGGCGCGCTGCAGGCCGAGCTGACCGCCGTCGACGCCGCCCAGCAGCGCACGCTCGCGGTGCAGGACGTCCTCCCCGTGACCGCGCAGGACAACCGCGGGCTGTCCGGCTTCTACCTCGCCGTGGGATGGGTGGTCGGCGGGTACCTGCTGGCCACCGCGCTCGCGCTGACCGGCGTCCGCCCGGGGCTGCGGGCGATGGGAGAGCGGCTGGGGGTGCTCACCGGCTACGCGGCGGCCTCCGGGCTGGGCGGGGCGCTCGTGGCCGAGCAGGTGCTGGGCGCGCTTCCCGGACCGTTCTGGGCCCTGGCGAGCCTGGGCGCGCTCGTGGTGCTGGCGACGGCGGCGTTCACCACCGCGGCGGAGGCGCTGCTCGGCTTCGTCGGCGTGGGCCTGGTGATCGTCCTGTTCGTGGTGCTCGGCAACCCGAGCGCGGGCGGGGCGTACGGCACCGCGCTGCTGCCCCCGTTCTGGGCGTCCATCGGCCCCTGGCTCACCCCGGGTGCGGCAACCGAGGGCATCCGCAGCCTCGCCTACTTCGACGGCACCGGGGTGGGTGGCCCGCTGGCCGTCCTCGCCGGCTACCTGGCCGTGGGGGTGGCGCTGAGCCTCGGGATCGCGGTGGTCCGCAGCCGCCGGGAGCCACCGGTCACCCCCTGAGACGCCAAGTGCGGGCTTCTGGTCGTCATCCACCCCCGAATGACCGCCACAAGCCCGCACTTGGCGGAAAATAGGGACCTACGCGTCGATGACGACCGCGATGATGACCGGCTCCTTGCGGAAGGCCCGGCGCATCCACTTGCCGACCTCGCGGAGGATGACCTGCTCGAGGGCCTTGCTGCCGGTGATCTTCTGGTCACGGGCGCCCTGGAGCGCGGAGGCGATCATCGGCACCACCGCGTCGTAGGTCTTGGGGTCCGAGACGAACCCGCGGGCGATGAAGTCCGGGGCCTCGGCCAGCTCGCCGGTGTCCGCGTCGACGATGGCGACGACGGTGAGAACGCCCTCCTCGCTCAGGGTCCGGCGCTCGACCAGCGAGGCCTCCTTCACCTCGCCGACGGACTGGCCGTCGACGTAGACGAGCTCGACGGGAACCTTGCCGGTGATCGACGCGCGGCCGTCGACGAGGTCGATGACGTGCCCGTCGGCGGCGATGAGCACCCGGTCGCGCTCGACGCCCGTGGCCACGGCCAGCTCGGCGTTCGCCCGCAGGTGGCGAGCCTCGCCGTGCACGGGCACCACGTTGGACGGCTGGACGATGTTGTAGCAGTACGTCAGCTCGCCGGCCGAGGCGTGCCCGGAGACGTGCACCTTGGCGTTGCCCTTGTGCACGACGTTGGCGCCCATGTCGGTGAGCCCGTTGATGACGCGGTAGATCGCGTTCTCGTTGCCCGGGATCAGGCTCGAGGCCAGCAGCACGGTGTCGCCCTCGCCGACCCGGATCATGTGGTCGCCCGAGGCCATCCGCGACAGTGCGGCCATCGGCTCGCCCTGGGAGCCCGTGCAGATCAGCGTGACCTTGCTGGGGGGCAGCCGGTCGAGGGTCTTCAGGTCGACGATGAGCCCGTCCGGCACCGTGAGGTAGCCCAGGTCCATGGCCAGGCCCATGTTGCGGACCATCGAGCGACCGACGAAGGCGACCTTGCGGCCGGCGGCGTGCGCGGCGTTGATGACCTGCTGGATGCGGTGCACGTGGCTGGCGAAGCTGGAGACGATGACCCGCTTGGGGGCCGTGCGGAACACCGTCTCGATGGCCGGGGTGAGCTCGCGCTCGGAGGTGGTGAAGCCCGGCACGTCGGCGTTGGTGGAGTCGGTGAGGAACAGGTCGACCCCTTCCTCGCCGAGGCGGGCGAACCCGCGCAGGTCGGTGAGGCGGCGGTCCAGGGGGAACTGGTCCATCTTGAAGTCACCGGTGTGCAGCACCAGGCCGGCGCGGGTGCGCACCGCGATGGCGAGGCTGTCCGGGATGGAGTGGTTGACCGCGAGGAACTCGAGGTCGAAGGGGCCGAGCTTGCGGTGCTCGCCCTCCTTGACCTCGACGACCTTGGGCTTGATGCGGTGCTCGACGAGCTTGGCCGTGATGAAGCTCAGCGTCAGCCGGGAGCCGATGACGGGGATGTCGGCCCGCTCCTTGAGCAGGTACGGCACGCCCCCGATGTGGTCCTCGTGCCCGTGGGTCAGCACGATCGCGACCACGTCGTTCAACCGGTTCCGGATGTAGGAGAAGTCCGGGAGGATCACGTCCACGCCGGGCTGGTGCTCCTCGGGGAACAGCACGCCGCAGTCGATGACGAGCAGCTTGCCGTCCTGCTCGTACACGGTCATGTTGCGGCCGATCTCCCCGAGGCCGCCCAGCGCCACGACCCGGAGGGCTCCGTCCGGCAGTGCAGGCGGTCGTCCGAGGTTCTGGCGTGGCGCGGTCATGGGTGTAGACGGTAGTCGGCCCACGGACCGCGTCGCGCCAGAGGTGCAGTCGCGCGCCCGGCACCCGGCGGCGGAGACCCTCAGCCCAGCAGCCGCAGCGACCCCGTCGGGCACGCGGCCACGGCGTCGAGGACCAGGGCGCGGCTGCCCTCGGGCGGCTCGGGCACCAGCAGGGTCAGCTCCCCGTCGTCGGCGATCTCGAACACGTCGGGAGCCACCTCCTCGCACATCCCCAGCGACGCGCAGCGGCGCTCGTCCCACTCGATGCGCATCAGGACCTCGCCTCCGGGGTGAAGCGCACCGGGAGGTGGTTTACCCCGTGGAAGAACGTGCTGGTGGTGCGCGACATCTCACCGCTCACCTCGATGTCGGGCAGCCGGGTCAGCAGCTCGCGCCAGATCGCCTTGATCTGCTGGCGGGCGAGCTGGCCGCCGAGGCAGTGGTGGATGCCGCCGCCGCCGAAGCTGATGTGCGGGTTGGGGTGCCGCGAGAGGTCGAAGCGCTCCGGGTGGTCGAAGACCTCGGTGTCCCAGTTCGCCGAGGCGTAGAACAGCACCACCTTGTCCCCCTTGGTGATGTGCGCGCCGTTCAGCTCGCAGTCCCGCGCCGCGGTGCGCCGGAAGGTCAGGATCGGGGTGGCCCAGCGGACCATCTCCTCGATCGCGCTGCCGATGCGGGCGTCGAAGTCCGCCACCAGCCACGCGCGCTGCTCGGGATTGTCGGTGAGCGCCTGCATGGCGTGGCTGATGCTCTGCCGCGTGGTGTCGTTGCCGGCCACCGAGAGCAGCCCGAAGAAGCTGATGATCTCGTCGTCGGTCAGGTGCTCGCCGTCCACCTCGGCCTGCACCAGGTTGGTCATCAGGTCGTGCTCGGGGTGCTCGCGGCGGGACGCGATGAGCGCCGCGGAGACCGTGCGCAGGTTCATCATCGCTTCGAACAGCCGGGCGAGCGGCTGTTCGCCGTCGAGCAGCTCGGGGTCGTTCCAGCCGCCGGCGAACTGCGCCTCGTGGGCGACGTGGGCGCGCTGGTCCCGGGGGACGCCGATCATGTCGCAGATGTTGTGCATGGGCATGAGCCCGGCGATCTCGGTGACGAAGTCGACCTCGCCCAGCGGTGCGACGGCGTCGACGATCTCGCGCGCGTTGGTGCGGATCTGGTCGTCGATGAGCCGGATCTGCTTGGGCGTGAAGGCCGAGGTGAGCAGTCGGCGGACCTTGGTGTGCCGCGGCGGGTCCATGGCGATGAAGCCCTGACCCGCGTCGAGCAGCTCCGGCGGGATGGAGTCGAAGACGATGCCCTCGCCCGAGAGGAAGTCCTCGTGCCGCTTGGTGACCTCCACGAGGTCCGCGTGCCGGGTCACGGCCCAGAAGCCCTGGTCGTTCGGGTCCTCGAACAGCCGCTCCTCGACGGGGCGGTGCCAGCTCACGGGCCGGTGTGCGCGGAGCTCGGCGAAGGTCTTCTCCCGCTCGACCGCGGGCAGCGCCCAGAAGGCCTTCGACGACAGGTCGGCAGGGTCGTAGGGGCGGGCGGCCCGGACGGCGGCGGCGCCCTCGGCCTCGGTGGTGTCAGCGGTGACGGTCATCAGGTCTCCTTCGCGGCGGTGGTGAGGATCACCTTTACATCTCGACGGATTTTGTCAAGCGCGTTGGTCGGACCACCACGGCTGGGAGGATGACCCGGTGCCCGACGCCCCCGACCGCCCCGTGCTCCTGGCCGTCGACGGCAACTCCCTGCTGCACCGCAGCTACCACGCCTTTCTCGGCTCCGGCACCCGCACGGCCGCCGGGGCCGCGACGTGGGCGATCCGCGGGTTCTTCTCCCAGCTTGGCCTGCTCGTGGACCGGGTCGCCGCCGACGGGCTCGTGGTCGGCTTCGACGACGCGGGCAACAACCGCCGCAAGGTGACCCACCCCGAGTACAAGGCGACCCGGGGCGAGAAGGACCCCGACCTGGTGGCGCAGCTGCGCCTGGCCGTGCGCGTGCTGCGCGACGCCGGGGCGCACGTGGTGGTGCCCGAGGGCCTGGAAGCCGACGACGTGGTGGCCGCCGCCGCCCGGGACGCCGCCGCCGCGGGCTGGGACACCGTCATCGCCACCTCCGACCGGGACGCGTTCGCGCTGGTGGACGGGACCACCCGGCTGCTGCGGCTGATCTCCGGGGGCGTGGACGCCTCCCCCGTGCTCACCCGCGACCGCATGCGGCTGCTCACCGGCGTGTGGCCCGAGCAGTACCGCGAGCTGGCCGCCCTGCGCGGGGACACCTCCGACAACCTCGCCGGGGTGCGCGGCATCGGCCCCAAGACCGGGGCGCGGCTGCTCTCCGAGCTCGGCACGGTGCGGGCGGCGCTCGCCGATCCCGAGCGCACCCGGGTGCTCCTCGGCGCCCGGGTAGCCGAGGTGTTCACCTCCGCGGAGTCCCAGGAGGTGTTCGCCCGCAACGTCGAGCTGATGACGCCGGAGCCCGTGACCACCGGGCTCGACCTCGCCGCGGGGCCCGGACGGCTGCCGCTGGACGAGCACGCCGTGCGGGCCGCGCTGGAGCGCGTGGAGCTGGGCGCGGTGTGCCGGCCGGCCGTGCGCGCGCTGTGCGGGCTGGGGTTCGCCCCGCCCCCGGTGCCGTCGTTCGCGAGTGCACCCGCACCCCGAAGGCCCGTCGTGGTCGCGGCCGCCGCGCCCGCCCGCGAGACGGAGTGGACGTTGTTCTAGCCCGCGAGACCGTCGAACAGGTCGTCCTCCACGACGTCGGCCCGGCGGGTGGCGGCCACCGCAGCGGGGTCGTGCGCCGGATCGGCGGACTCCCCGCTCCGCCGGGGCCTGCCGTCACCGCTCGGCGGCAGCCTCGGTGTCGAACAGGCCCTCCACGGACAGGTACCGCTCACCGGTGTCGTAGCAGTAGGTGAGCACCCGGGTGCCCGGGGCGAGGTCGGGGATCTTCTGCGCGACGGCGGCCAGCGACGCCCCGGATGACGGCCCCACGAAGATGCCCTCCACCCGGGCCACCCGCTGCGCGTAGCCGTAGGAGTCCTCCTCGCTGACGCTGATGGTGCCGTCGAGGGTGTCGCGGTGCAGGTTGGTGGGCACGAACCCCGCGCCGATGCCCTGCAGCTTGTGCGGGGCCGGGTCCCCCCCGCCGATCACCGGGGACTTGGCCGGCTCCACGGCGTAGGTCTTGAGGTCGGGCCACTGCTCCTTGAGCGCCTCGCTGACCCCGGTGAGGTGCCCGCCGGTGCCGACGCCGGTGATGAGCACGTCGAGCCCGTCGGGGAAGTCCGCGAGGATCTCCTGGGCGGAGGTGCGCCGGTGCACGTCGATGTTGGCCGGGTTCTCGAACTGCTGCGGCATCCACGCACCGGGACGCTCGGCCACGAGCTGCTCGGCGCGGGCGATGGCGCCCTTCATGCCCTCGGCGCGCGGGGTGAGCACGAACGTCGCCCCGTAGGCGGCCATGAGCCGTCGGCGCTCGACCGACATCGACTCGGGCATCACCAGCACCAGCTCGTAGCCCTTCACGGCCGCGACCACGGCCAGCCCGATCCCGGTGTTGCCCGAGGTCGGCTCGATGATGACCCCGCCCGGCTGCAGCGTCCCGTCGGCCTCGGCGGCCTCGATCATGGCCAGGCCGATCCGGTCCTTGATGGAGCCGCCCGGGTTCTGCCGCTCGAGCTTCATCCACACCTCGACCGGGCCGTCGAACAGGCGGGAGAGGCGGACGTGGGGGGTGTTGCCGATGACGTCGAGAATGCTGTCGGCCCTCATGGGTGGTCCTCCGGTGCTCGGGAGCGGTGCGGCTGTCAGAGGTAGAACTCCAGGGCGGGGTCGGATGCTTCCCGGCCCCCCTGCGCACCGGGGCTGCGGCGGCGGTCCGTGCCCGCGCTGGTCGAGACGACCGAGCCCGGCGGCACGCTCCGGGTGAGCCACACGTTGCCGCCGATCCGGCTGCCGCGGCCGATCACGGTGTCCCCGCCGAGGATGGTCGCGCCGGAGTAGACGACGACGTCGTCCTGCACGGTCGGGTGGCGCTTTCGCGACCCCAGGTCCTTGCTGACGACCAGCGCACCGAGGGTGACGCCCTGGTACAGCCGCACCCGCTCGCCGATCTCGCAGGTCGCCCCGACGACGACCCCGGTGCCGTGGTCGATGGCGAAGGAACCGCCGATCGTCGCTCCGGGGTGGATGTCGATACCGGTGGCGCGGTGGGCGAGCTCGCCGAGCAGCCGGGGCAGCAGCGCGACCCCGCCGACGTGCAGCTGGTGGGCGATCCGGTGCACCGCGGTGGCGAAGAACCCGGGGTAGGCCAGCACCACCTCGTCCACGCCCGAGGCGGCCGGGTCCCCGTCGGCGGTGGCCGCTGCGTCGAGCAGCAGGGCCGCGCGGATCCCGGGCAGCGCGGCCACGAGCGCCGCAGCCGCGCGGTGGCGGGCGTCGGCCGCGACGCCCGGCAGGTCCATCGCCTGCTCCAGCAGGCGCACGAGCACGGCGGCGTCGGCCTCGACGGCGTCGGCCCGGCAGGTCGAGCCCCGCGTGAAGTGCGGGAACAGCAGCGCGAGGCTCGCGTGGATGAGCCGCTCGGCGGTGTCGGGCAGGTCCGGGGGCAGCCGGTAGGCGGCCCGCTCGCCCGCGAGCAGCGCCGCGAACCCCTCCGGGAGCTCCAGGGTGGGCGACGGGGGGGACGACGTCTCCGGCATGGCGGCGACCCTATGCGCGAGCGGCGGGGCCGGCCGGAGCCGGTCCGGAGCCCTCCCTTTCCTTGACTCGTTCCAGAACAGGGTCCATGCTCGGCGGTGTGCCCACCACGTCGGACCTCGAGCAGTCGCTGCGCGGGGCCGCCCTGCGGGTGACCCGCCCGCGGCTGGCGGTGCTCGCCGCGGTGCACGCGAACCCGCACTCGGACACCGACACGGTCATCCGGGCTGCGCGGGCCGACCTCGGCGAGGTCTCGCACCAGGCCGTGTACGACGTGCTGCGCGTGCTGACCACCTCGGGTCTCGTGCGAAGGATCGAGCCCTCCGGCTCGGTCGCCCGCTACGAGTCGCGGGTCGGCGACAACCACCACCACCTGGTGTGCCGCTCGTGCGGGGTGATCGTCGACGTCGCGTGCGCCGTGGGCACCTCCCCGTGCCTCACCGCGGCCGACGACCACGGCTTCACCATCGACGAGGCCGAGGTCGTCTACTGGGGCCTGTGCCCCTCCTGCTCCTCCACCCGTTCCTGAGCACGTCCACCCCCGGAAAGGTTGTCCCGTGACCGACACCGACCACACGACCGTCGAGAGCAAGATGAACGACGACGCGTCCGGCGGGTGCCCCGTTGGCGCCCAGTTCAAGCACCCCACCGAGGGTGGCGGCAACCAGGACTGGTGGCCGAACCAGCTCAACCTGAAGATCCTGCGCAAGCACCCCGCCGTCGCCAACCCCCTGGGCGCCGACTTCGACTACGCCGCGGCGTTCAACGCCCTCGACCTCGACGCCGTCATCGCCGACATCGACGCCCTGATGACCACCTCGCAGGACTGGTGGCCGGCCGACTCCGGGCACTACGGCGGGTTCTTCGTCCGGATGGCGTGGCACAGCGCGGGCACCTACCGCGTCAGCGACGGCCGCGGGGGCTCGGGCGCGGGCATGCAGCGCTTCGCCCCGCTGAACTCCTGGCCGGACAACGCGAGCCTGGACAAGGCCCGCCGCCTGCTCTGGCCGGTCAAGCAGAAGTACGGGCGCAACCTCTCCTGGGGTGACCTGATCGTGCTCACGGGCAACCGTGCGCTGGAGACCATGGGCTTCACCACCTTCGGCTACGCCGGCGGTCGCGCCGACGTCTGGGAGCCCGACGAGGACGTCTACTGGGGCCCGGAGCAGACCTGGCTGGGCGACGAGCGCTACACCAGCGAGCACACCCTCACCGGGCCGCTCGCCGCTGTTCAGATGGGCCTGATCTACGTCAACCCCGAGGGCCCCAACGGCGTCCCGGACGCACTCGGCTCGGCCCGGGACACCCGCGAGACCTTCGCCCGCATGGCGATGAACGACGAGGAGACCGTCGCCCTCATCGCCGGTGGGCACACCTTCGGAAAGACCCACGGCGCCGCCGATCCCGAGCCGCACGTCGGCCCCGAGCCCGAGGCCGCCCCCCTGGAGCAGCAGGGCCTGGGCTGGCGGAACACCTTCGGCTCCGGCAAGGGTCGCGACACGATCACCAGCGGCCTCGAGGTCACCTGGACCTCGAACCCGTCGCGCTGGGACATGGAGTACCTGGAGAACCTCTACGCCTACGACTGGGAGCTGGAGAAGAGCCCGGCCGGGGCGCACCAGTGGCGCCCGGTGGGCGGCGCGGGCGCGAACACCATCCCCGACCCGGAGACCGGCGAGCTGACCCGCTACCCGACGATGCTGACCTCCGACATCGCGCTGCGCGAGGACCCGGTCTACGAGGAGATCACCCGGCGCTTCCTCGCGAACCCCGACCAGTTCGCCGACGCGTTCGCCCGCGCCTGGTACAAGCTCACCCACCGCGACATGGGCCCCAAGCAGCGCTACCTCGGACCGCTCGTGCCGGCCGAGGAGCTCCTGTGGCAGGATCCGGTGCCCGCCGTGGACCACGAGCTCGTGGACGCGGCGGATGTCGCGGCCCTCAAGGAGCAGGTGCTGGCCTCCGGTCTGACCGTCTCCCAGCTCGTCTCCACCGCGTGGGCCGCGGCTTCCACCTTCCGCGGCAGCGACAAGCGCGGAGGGGCCAACGGCGGCCGCATCCGCCTCGAGCCGCAGCGCAGCTGGGAGATCAACTCCCCCGACGAGCTGGCGACGGTCATCCGCACCCTCGAGGGCGTGCAGGAGTCGTTCAACGCCGCGCAGTCGAGCGGCAAGAAGATCTCGTTCGCGGACCTCGTCGTGCTCGCCGGTGCGGCCGGCGTGGAGAAGGCCGCGAAGGACGGCGGCCACACCGTGACGGTGCCGTTCGCAGCGGGTCGCACCGACGCCACCCAGGAGACGACCGACGTCGAGTCGTTCTCCTGGATGGAGCCCCGCTCGGACGGGTTCCGCAACGTCGCGGACAAGGCCGACCGCCTGCCCGCGGAGTACCAGCTCGTGGACAAGGCGAACCTGCTGACCCTGAGCGCCCCGGAGATGACGGTGCTCGTCGGTGGCCTGCGGGTGCTCGGCGCCAACACGGCAGGCTCCGCCCAGGGCGTGCTCACCACCGCACCCGGGACGCTCACGAACGACTTCTTCGTGAACCTGCTGGACATGGGGACGACGTGGACCCCCGCGGAGGACGGTTCCTACGTCGGCCGCACGCCCGCCGGCGAGGTGACCGGGAGCCGCGTCGACCTGCTCTTCGGCTCCAACTCCGAGCTGCGGGCCGTCGCCGAGGTGTACGCGAGCGCCGACGGGGGCGAGAAGTTCGTCGCCGACTTCGTCACCGCGTGGACCAAGGTGATGGACCTGGACCGCTACGACGTGGTCTGAACCTCCTGACGAACCCGGCGCCCGGGTCGGCCCTCACCGGCCGGCCCGGGCGCCGGCCGTCGGTCCGGTCAGTCGACCGACAGGTCGGCCATGGCCGCGAGCACGGCCCGCACCCGCGGAACCTCGTGGGTCCGGTAGATCCCCGTGCCGCCGAGGGTCGCCAGCACGGCGAAGAAGCCCTCGGCGGTCCGGGTCTCGTCCTCGAAGTAGTCGAGCCCTCCCGGCAGCGAGTGGCAGATGGGCAGGCCCAGGGTGCGGGCGCGGAAGCTGTTCAACAGCACGACGGCCTGGTGGCGCACCCGGTCCAGGCTGCCCCCGCTGGTGAAGCCGAACCCGACGCCCGGGTCGAGGCAGATGCCGGCGGCGACACCGCGTCCGCGGGCGTCGGCGACCCGCTCGGCGAACTGCTCGAGCATGGCGGGGTAGGGGTCACGGGCCACCGCGACGTCGTCGAGCTCGCGAGGGTTGGCCCCGGTGACGTGGCAGAGCACGAGTGCGGCGTCGTGCTCGGCGGCCAGGTCGAACATCGCCGCGTCCTGCGACGGACCGGTGAGGTTGAGCAGCCTCGCCCCTGCCTGCAGGCACGCCCGCACGACCGCCGGCTCGTAGCTCTCCACGGACACCACGACCCCGGCGGCGGCGAGTCCCTCCACCACGGGAACCAGGGCCCGCACCTGGTCCTCGGCGGTGACCCGACGGGTGCCGGCGACCACCGACTCGGCGCCCACGTCGACGAAGTCCGCCCCCTGGGCCGCCAGCACGGTGCCCCGGCGCACGGCCGCCTCGACCGACGGCGCGATGCTCTCGCGGTACCAGGAGTCCTGGGACAGGTTCACCACGCCCATGATCGACGGGCGGAGGTCGGTGTCGAGGACCCGCTCACCCACCCGGAACGGTGCCACGGGGTGGTCGAGGTCCTCGGGGTGCTCGGCGGCGAGGCGGACGAGCTCGCGCAGGCTGATCACGCGGCGGACGGACGGACGTAGCGGGCCATGAGGAAGCTCTCGGCGGTGAGCAGGTGCACCAGGGTGAACCGGGCCACCTGGTCGAGCCCGCCCGTCCGGGGAGTCTTCGCGGTGCCGGCGAACACCGGTGAGACGGTGATGTCGGCCTCGTCGAGCAGGTCGGCGGCGACGACGGCCTCGAGCAGCGAGGGGCCGCCCTCGCAGACGATCCGGCGCAGGCCACGCGCGCCGAGCGCGTCGAGCACGGTGGCCACCTCGAGGTCGGGCAGCGTCAGCACGGTGGCGTGCTCGTGGGCGGTCTCGAGCGCCTCCGGGTCCGGCGACGGGCCGGTGAGCACCAGCGGGGTCAGGGTCGACCCCGCCCACACGGGCAGCGACCACGGCAGGTCGAGCGAGCCGGAGACCACGACCAGCTGGGGTGCAGGGGCCTGCCCTGCCCGCTCGCGGCGGTCGGCATCGGCGTCCGCGGCCCGCATCGGGCCGTACTCCTCGGCGCGCAGCGTCCCGGCACCGACGAGCACCGCGTCGGCCAGGCGCCGCACGCTGTCGAAGACGTCCCCGTCCACCGTCGAGGAGATCGAGCCGCTGAGCCCGTCCGGACCCGCGGCGGCGCCGTCGAGGGTGGTGACCATCATGGCTCGCACCCACCGACCCTCGTCGGGCCACGGGTAGGCCTCGAGGAGCTCGTCCGGATCGAGCGACCGCGGCGGTGCCGGGAAGACCATGTCCACGGACCTGAACCTAACGGGTGCCCGCAGGGCCCGCTCCGCGCCAGTGTCCTTCACCAGGCCTGGGTTCGCCCTGCCGGGTGGTCAGGGACTCGACCACGTCTGCTGGAGGTGTGGTGACAGCACGTCATTTTTTGGTCAGGTCGCGAACGTGAACCACGCCGCCGGGTGGCCGCGTAGGACCTAGCAAGGGCGTGCTGATCTTTCGCGCCCACCCTGGCGTCAACGGCGACGTCGGAGTCGAACGATGCGAGCCGTACCCGGAACCCGGACGGCCGTTCCCGCAGTCTCGATCCGACGAAGAGGGGGGCGCCGTGCGCCCGAGATCCACGTCCGTCCTGTCCGTGCCCGTGCTCCTGGCCGCCATCGGATCGGCGCTGCTGCTGGGCGCCGGTCCGTCCCACGCCGCGCCGGTGCCCGTGTCGGTGACCGCACCGGTCGCGTCGGTGCACATCGGGTCCGCCCCGACCGCGTCAGCGCTGGTCGTGCCTGCGCAGCGTGCTCCCTCCGACGGTGGGCAGCTGCTGCCGCCCGCGGCGCCGCAGCCCGCTCCCGCCTCCCCAGCAGGCACACCGGCGAGCGCGGGAACGGCCAGCGAGGGTGGGGGGACGAGCCTGCTGGGCTGGATCGGTACCGGTGTCCTGGTGCTGCTGGCCCTGCTCATGACCGCAGTGGCGAGCACGACGCTGTGGTGGATGCTGCACGCCTGGAAAACTCCGGAAACGTTGCGCAGCACAAGCTTCCGCCGACGTGACCACGTCCCGAGCCGCTCGTTCTCCCTGCTGGTCCCGGCCCGCCACGAGGAGGCCGTGCTCGGGCAGACCCTCGACTCGCTGGCCGAGATCGACCACCCGGACTTCGAGGTGCTCGCCATCATCGGCCACGACGACCCGGGCACCGAGACGGTGGCGCGGGCCGCCGCAGCGCGGCATCCCGGTGTGGTGCGGGTGGTCATCGACTCCAACGTGCCCAAGAACAAGCCCAAGGCGCTGAACACGGCGCTGCTCGAGTGCCGCGGCGACGTCGTCGGTGTCTTCGACGCCGAGGACGACGTGCACCCCGACCTGCTGCGCCTGGTGGACATGCGTTTCGCCGACACCGGGGCCGACGTCGTCCAGGGCGGGGTCCAGCTGATGAACATCCACTCCAGCTGGTGGTCGATGCGCAACTGCCTCGAGTACTACTTCTGGTTCCGCAGCCGGCTGCACTTCCAGGCCGCGCAGAACTTCATCCCCCTGGGCGGCAACACCGTCTTCATGCGGACCGCCCTGCTGCGGGAGTACGACGGCTGGGACGAGACCTGCCTGGCCGAGGACTGCGAGATCGGCGTTCGGCTCTCGACGGCCGGAGCCAAGGTGGCCGTGGCCTACGACCCGGAGGTGGTCACGCGCGAGGAGACCCCGGACACGATCGCGTCGCTGGTGAAGCAGCGCACGCGGTGGGACCAGGGCTTCCTCCAGGTCCTCGGCAAGGGCGTGTGGAAGCAGATCCCCAGCCGCCGTGCGCGGTGGCTGGCCCGCTACACCCTGGCCATGCCGTTCCTGCAGGCGTTCACCGGCGTGATGATCCCGATCTCGCTGGTCATCATGCTGACGGCCAAGGTGCCCACGGCGATCACCCTGCTGACGTTCCTGCCGGTCGTGCCCACCCTCATCACGGTGGCCGTGGAGATGGCGGGGCTGGACGACTTCGCCCGCAGCTTCGGCCTGAAGGCCCGCGCCCGCGACTACGTCAAGCTCGTGCTGGGTGTCTTCCCCTACCAGGTGCTGCTCGCCTTCGCCGCGCTGCGCTCGGTGTGGCGCCAGCTCCGCGGGGAGAACAGCTGGGAGAAGACCGCGCACTCCAACCTGCACCGCACCGCCGTGGCGGTCAACGACAAGACCCTGGTGGACACCGAGCCGGGCACCGGTGCCCTGCTGCCCGTCGGAGGTGCGCGATGACCGCGCTGCTCGACCGTCCGGCGATGACCCCCGGTGCGACGCCTGCAGGACCCGACGGCGCGCTGCGCCGTCTCGCCGGGTGGGCTCGCCGACACCGGACGTCGCTGCTGGTGCTCACCCCGCTGCTGCTCGTCACCGGTGTGGTGCGATTCGTCGGCATGGTCACCGCCCCGCAGCGGATCGACGACGAGGGCACCTACGTCGCGCAGGCGTACGCCGTGGACAAGCTGGGCTCGCTCGCGCACTACACCTACTGGTACGACCACCCGCCGCTGGGCTGGATCCAGATCGCCGGGTACACCTGGCTCACCGACGCCTTCAACCGCGCACCCAACGCCGTCGCCGCCGGGCGAGAGGCGATGCTCGTCGCTGCCGTCGCGAGCGCGGGTCTGCTGTACGTGCTGGCGCGCCGGCTCGGGGTGTCCCGGTGGGGCTCGGGTGCGGCCGTTCTCATCATGGGGCTGAGCCCGCTCGCCGTGCAGTTCCAGCGCACCGTGTACCTGGACAACGTGGCCACCCCGTGGGCGCTGGCCGCCTTCGTGCTCGCGCTGTCCCCACGCAACCGGCTGGCCGCGACCGCCG
Source organism: Rhodococcus antarcticus (assembly GCF_026153295.1). Lineage (NCBI taxonomy): Bacteria > Bacillati > Actinomycetota > Actinomycetes > Mycobacteriales > Nocardiaceae > Rhodococcus > Rhodococcus antarcticus. The sequence goes on from NZ_CP110615.1 coordinate 3,088,155, forward strand.
GAGCCGGTCTGGCCTTCGCCATCGCGGTGCTGAGCAAGGAGACCTACCTGCTGCTGCTGCCCGCCCTGGTGTACCTGGTTCTGCGGCACAGCGCCGCCAGCACCCGCCGCTACGCCCTGACGGTTGCCGGCACGCTGTTCGTGCTCGCGGGCGCCGGCTACGGGCTGCTCGCACTGGTCAAGGGGGAGCTGCTGCCCGGCCCGAACCGGGTGAGCCTGGTCGGCGGGCTGGAGTTCCAGCTCGGTGGCCGACAGTCCAGCGGCAGCCTGTTCGACCCGTCCTCGCTGTCACGGCGCACCCTGGACACCTGGCTGCAGCTGGACACCGTCCTGCCGGTGGCCAGCGTCCTCGCCGCCGTCACCGGGTTGTTCGTCCGCCGGCTGCGCCCGATCGCCGTGGGCATGGTGTTCCTCCTGCTGATGATGCTGCGCCCCGGCTACCTACCGGTCCCCTACGTCATCGCGCTGCTGCCCTTCGGAGCCCTGCTCGTCGCCGGGGTGGTCGACGCCGCGGTCCGCGCGGCGCTGCGCACCGGCCGCTGGCGCTCACTCGCGGCGGTGACCGCCACGGTGGCGGTCCTGCTCGGCGGCGCCGGGGTCGCCACCGCCGCCCCGGCCTGGACCGGTCAGCTCCGCGGGCTGGCCCTGGCGAACCTCGACGCCCCTGTGGCGCAGGGCGAGGCATGGGCGACAGCGAACATCCCGAAGGGCCAGCGGATGCTGGTCGACGACGCCATGTGGGTGGATCTCGTCCGCTCCGGTCGCGACCGCAACAACATCGTCTGGTTCTACAAGGCCGACACCGACTCCGCCGTCATCGACATGGCGCCCAACGGGTGGCGGGACTACGGCTGGGTCATCACCACGGAGTCGATGCGCCGCTCGGCCGACGGCTCCCCCACCATCGCCCAGGCCATCGCCAACAGCACCCTCGCCGCCAGCTTCGGGCAGGGCAACACCCGGGTGGAGGTGCGCCAGGTCCACCCCGAGGGCATCGACGCGGTGAACGCCACCAACGGTGCGGCCGCCTCGGCCCGCAGCCAGGGCGGCGCACAGCTGGCAGGCAACCCCGCGATCGCGGCCGACACCGCCACCGCCGACCTGCTCACCGGGGGCCGGGTGGACTCCCGCGCCATGGCGGGCCTCGCGGCCCTCGCCGCCCAGCAGCCGGTGACGCTGCTCGGCGCACCCGCGGTGGACGGGGAGGACGCGGCCGGCACACCCCGCCGGCAGCTGCTCCTCAGTGGCGGTGCCCCCGTGCAGCAGTTCTTCGCTACCCAGACGGGCGCTCTCGCACCCACGGAGGTCACCACCTCCGGCGACGACGTGCTGGTGACCTACTCCGCGGTGGCGCCCACGTGAGCCGCTGCGCAGCACTCGACCACCACACCCACGTCCACCACGAACACGTCTACCACGAACACGTCCACCACACCCATGTCCACCACGAACACGTCCCAGGAGGACCCGTGACCCGTGCCCGCACCCTGCTCGTCCCGCTCGTGACCGTGCTGGCCGCACTGCTCGTCGGTCTCCTCGGGGCTGGGACCGCCGCCGCGCAGGCCGCACCCGCGGCGAACCCCAGCGGGTTCGTCCGCCTCGGGCACCTCGCGCCCGACGTGGGACCGGTGGACGTCTACCTCGCACCGTTCGGGGGTGCGCAGCAGTCGGTCATCACCAAGGCGCCCTACGGATCGCTGACGGCCTACCAGACGCTGGCCCCCGGCGACTACACGTTGGCGATGCGACCGGCAGGCACCCCGGCCGGCTCCGCCCCCATGCTCTCCGCCCAGGTCACCGTCGCCGCGGGCTCGGCGTACACCGTGCTGGCCACGGGCCGGATGGGCGCACTGTCCACGTCCGTGATCACCGATGACCTCACCCCACCACCCGCCAACGCCTCCCGGGTGCGACTCATCCAGGGATCCACCAAGGCCCAGGACCTCACCGTCGAGGCCGTCGGCGGGCCCACGCTGGCCCGCGGACTCGCCTACGGCACCGCCACCGGCTACGCGAACGTCCCTCAAGGCCGGTGGACGCTGAAGGTCACCGCCCCCGACGGCAGCTCCGCGATGGCCTCGGCGCCGGTGGTCGACCTCACCGCAGGATCGGTCAACAGCCTTCTCGTCACCGACACCAGCAGCGGTGGCTTCGCCATCACCCCTGTGGTCGACGCCGCCGGCATCAACACCGCCATGGCCCCCGCCGGCGGGGTGGAAACCGGCGCCGGCGGCACCGCCACCACCATCATCGACACCACCTCCAGCTCGACCACCCCCGTCCTCGGGATCGGTCTCCTGCTGGTGGCCGTCGGTGGTGTCCTCGCACGCCGCAGGACGGTGGCAGCACAGCCGTGAGCACCCTGCAACGACTGCTCGCGGGTGCCCTCGCCGTGCTCGTGGTCACCGCGTCCGCCGTCCTGGTCCTGGACCGCGGCCCCACCCCGACAGGTCCTGACCCTGCAGAGGAGGTGGCCGTGGCCTCGGCGCAGCACTTCCTCGCCGACTACACCGACGCCGACGGCCGGGTGGTGCGCCGCGACCAGGGCAGCGACACCGTCAGCGAGGGCCAGGCCTACGGGATGCTGCTCGCCGTCGCCGCGGGTGACCGCGACCGCTTCACCACCATCTGGGGGTGGGCCAAGAACAACCTGCTGCGCCCCGACGGCCTCATGTCCTGGCAGTGGCGCGACGGTGCCGTCGTCGACCCCGCGTCCGCGGCCGACGCCGACCTCGACGCCGCCCGCGCTCTCGTCCTGGCCGGCGACCGTTTCGGGGACACCTCGCTGACGGCGGACGGACGCACCATGGCCGCGGCCGTGCTCGACCACGAAACCGCGCGGACCCCGCTCGGACTCGTGCTCACCGCGGGGACGTGGGCGCGAACGGCACCGTGGGCGGTCAACCCGAGCTACTTCTCCCCCGGAGCCACCCGCGAGCTGGCCACGGCCACCGGCGACCCCCGGTGGGCCGAGCTCCGCGCCGGGGGCACCGCGGTGACGCAGGCGCTGCTGGTGGAGAACCCGCTGCCCCCCGACTGGGCCCAGGTGAGCAGCTCGGGCGAGGTCAGCGCGAGAACCGCCCCCGACGGCGCCGCGCCGCGCTTCTCCTTCGACGCCGCCCGGACGGTGCTCCGAACGGCCGAGTCGTGCAACCCCGCCGACCGCGCCCTGGCCGCCGACACCGCCCGCGTGCTCGACCAGCCCGTCGACCAGGTCCGCGGAATCTACGCACTGGACGGTTCCCCCACCGTCGACTGGCAGCACCCGCTGATGCTCGCCGCCGCGGCCGCCGCCGACAGCGCGGTGGGCGACACCGGCAGGGCGGCGACCGCCCTCGACGCCGCGGCCGCACTGGACGACCACGCACCCAGCTACTACGGCGGGGCGTGGGTCGCCCTGGGCCGGGTGCTGCTGCAGACCAACCTGCTCGGCTCCTGCCCGGCGGTGACCGCGTGATCAGCGCCGCGCGCGCAACGGGGGCCGCGATCCTCACGCTGGGCCTGCTCGCGGGCTGCGCCAGCACCCCCGGCCAGGCCCCCACCGCCGCACCCACCAGCCCGTCGGCCCCGGCGGCGGCACCGCTCGACGGACCGCAGCCCATCCCGGCCGGCGCCACCGTGTCCCCCACGAGGGTGCAGGTGCCTGCGATCGGCGTGGACACCTCGGAGCTGGAGAAGCTCAGCCGCGCTACCGGTGGGGAGCTCAACCCCCCGGTGGACTTCAACCGGGCCGGCTACTACGTGAACGGTCCGGCCCCCGGAGACCCCGGACCCGCCGTCATCGCAGCCCACGTCGACGACACCAGCGGCCCGAAGGTGTTCTACCGGCTCCGCGAGCTCACCACCGGTGACCAGGTACGGGTGACCCGCTCGGACGGGCGGGTCGTCACTTTTCGGGTCGACGCGGTCGAGCAGTACCCCAAGGACCAGTTCCCCACAGCCGCGGTGTATGGCCCGCAGCCCGGGGCGTCGTTACGCCTGATCACCTGCGGTGGCAGCTTCGACGCGGCGGCGCGCTCGTACCGGGACAACATCGTCGTCTACGCCAGCGAGGTCCCCGGGTAGGGCTTCGCTCAGCGCGCGAGGGACATGGCGTAGTCGGTCCACCACTGCCCTGCCGGGGGTCCGCCACCACAGCTGCCATCGGACTCCCCCACCCGCTTCACCCACAGGTTCGCGTCCTGGTGGGATCCGTCGGTGACCATCCCCGGGACGGCCCCGAGCTTGCGGCCCGCCGGGTTGCACCACTGGCTGGTGGCCCCGGCGCCGTTGCGGCTGGTGTCGATGACGTAGCGAGCTCCCCCTGTTCCCGCGGAGACCTGCTCGGCGTACGCCCGCTCGTCGGCGCTGGTCTGGAACGCGCTGACGTTCGTGGCGAACCCCCGCGCCCCGGCAACACCCGCAGCCCGCAGGCGCGAGGCCATCGTCGCTGCATCCACCCACCCGGAGTGCCCGGCATCGAGGTACACCGTGGCGCCCGCCGAGGTCAGGGTGGTCACGGCTGCCCGCAGCAGCCCCGAGCGGTCACCCTGGCCCGAGCACGCACCCAGCTCGGCGAGCGCGTCCGGCTCCAGCACCACGGCGGTGCGGGTGCCACGCAGCCCATCGGCCACCGCCGACACCCATCCCGGGTAGGTGTCGGGGGTCAACCCGCCCGCGGAGTAGCTGCCACAGTCGCGACCAGGGATGGCGTAGACCACCACCACACCGGTCTGCCCCGCACTGTTGGCCCGCCGCGCGTAACCGCCCACAGCAGCCCCGACCTGGTCACGGGAGTACCAGTCGCCCGCCCAGAACGCCGCGGTCTGCGCGGAGATCCGGTCCAGCGCCGCCGCCCCGGACGGGTCACCGGCCCGGCGGGCGGTCGCGGCGGCCACCGACGGGTAGCGGGGATCGACGTACGGCCGGCCCGCAGCGAACGGATTCGTGGTCTTGGCACCCGTCGGTGCAGGAGCGGTAGTGCCCGTCGGTGAGGTGGTGGTGCTGGTGCTCGTTGGTGCAGTGGTGTCGACCCAGCCCACGTGCAGGTTGCGGTCGCACCCCGGACCAACGGCGTCGTTGGGGAAGCCGATCGCGACGGAGTGAGCGCCGGCCGCCAAGACCGGCCCGACCGGGTAGCTCCACCACTCCGACGCGTTGACCACGTCCACCCGACCCAGAACCGCACCGTCGACGCTGATGACGGCCTGCGGCGGACCGTTGCAGAGGTCCGCGCGAGCATGCAGCACGAGCTGACCGCCATCCGGCACCGATGTGCTCGCACTACCGACACTCCACAGCAACGCCTCCGTGCCAGTCGGGGTACCGACCGCCGACTGGACGGCACCCGCCCCAGGCGACACGGTCCAGACGGTGCTCGCCGCGGCAGCGACGGAGCCGCTGAGCAGCACGAGTGGGGTGATGAGCGCCCACAGGATCACGCGACGGGTACGGGGCACCCCCACACCTTCGGCACCAGCGGGGCACCGCCTTAACCCCTGACGCCAGAACACTTCACGACCCCGGCTCGGGACCGGGCGTCGGGGCTGCCACCAGCCATGAGCAGAGGCCGCCGGAGCAGCTCGCCCCGGGTCCACGACGGCGGTTGAGGACGCCAGGACGTGTTCGCAGGGGGCCGTGCCGGCCTCGCGGAGCACCCCGCAGCGCACAAGGGACCGCAGTGGCCCCACGTCTGGCCGCGAAGCGCCTCCGGATTGCTCGACCCGCCGGTCCCGAGGACAACACACGAGACACCCGTTGCGACTCCGTCGAGTCCGGGCCGGAGCGGGTGCTCGCCGGAGCGAGTCCAGCCTGACCTGGCTCAAGCGTGGAGCCGCCTGTCGGAATCGAACCGACGACCTTCTCATTACGAGTGAGATGCTCTACCGACTGAGCTAAGGCGGCGTACCCCTTGGGCTTGCTGAGCATACCGGCCACCACGGGGCGCGCCGACACGGGCCGCGCCTCACGGGGGCCGCACGCAGCGTCGCGCCGGGACCGTCCCATGGACCATCCGGGTGAGGGTCGTCACCGACTCGCCGATCCGTCGTTGAGGGGTCAGAACACCCGTCACACCGACTTCCGGAGGATCCGTGAGCAACCGTCGCCGCGCCGCGCTGGTAGCCCTTCCCGCTGCCGCCCTGCTGCTCGCCGCCACCGCGGCCCCGGCCTCGGCCCAGACCGCCGCGCCCTCGCCGACCCCTGCGGCCGCGGACGCGGGGGCGGCGCTGTTCACCGTCCGCGCACTGCCGGGTGCGAGCCTGCCCGGCGTGACCGGCACCGGCCTGCTCACCGGTGCGATCGCCACCACGGTCGTCACGGCGGACAGCACCAAGCCCGCCGGACAGCAGTCCACCGCCACGGCCGCCCCGTTCGCGCTGACCCTCGCCGGGCAGTCCCCCACGCCGCCCACCACGGCCTCGCAGACGGCGTCCCCGGACCACGCCACCCCCACCACCACCGGGTTCACCATCCCCGCCCAGCTCGCGCCGCTGCTGTCCGGCGGCGTGCTGCAGGGCTCGGCCCAGGCTCGCTACAGCGACACGGTGGGCTTCTGCGTGGACCCCATCAGCACGGCCACCACCTCGCTGGCGAACCTCTCCGCGGTGAACGTGCTCCCCGCCCTCTCGCTGCCGACCACCGGCACGGGCGACCCGACCGCCGCCCTCGGCAGCCTCACCGGCCTGCTCACCGGTGCCCAGAGCGGCTTCGGCGGCCTCGCGGGCCTGCTCACCGGCCAGAGCTCGGGCACCACGTCCGTGGTGAAGGTGCCGGACACGGCCAGCGCGACGTCCACCACGAAGCTGGTCGACGTGGCCGGCCAGGCCGGCAAGGGGATCCAGGCCAGCTCCGGGGTCCAGCTGGGCAACATCCAGCTCCTGCCCGGCACCCCGCTGGGTGTCACGGTGAACGTCATCAAGGCACCGACCCTCACCGCGACCTCGACCGGCGACCCGGCGACCTCGGGCGTCACCTACACGGCCCCCGTCGTGGAGATCACCCAGGCAGATGGAACCGTCATCCAGAAGCTGGCCGCGGTCGACGACCCGTCCACTGCGGCAGACGAGACCCAGTTCTCGATCCCCCTGCAGATCCCGGTGCTCGGCTCCGACGTGGCCGCCCTGCCCACCGCGCTCAGCGGCCTGCTGCAGCCCATCCTCGGCCCCGTGGTCGACCAGGCGACGGGGGCCATCCGGAACCTCGACCTCGGGCTGCTCACCGTCAAGTACGGGCAGTTCACCGAGGCCCCGGCCAACGGCGCCTCGGTGGGCGGGAGCGCCTCGCTCCTCGACGTCGCGGTGCTCCCCACGACCACGCTGACCTCGCTGCTCGGCTCGGCGCTGCCTGCCGGCACCGTCCCCGACTCCCTGCTGCAGCTCGGTGTCGGTGAGCAGACGGCCCGGGCCTCGGTCGGCGCCGGTGGGATCGACTGCTCGACCCCGGCCCCTCCGGCCGCGGTGACGCCCCCGCCCGCGCCGGGCGCACCGCAGGCCTCCGGCCCCCCGCCGCTCGCGTACACCAGCGGCGCCTACTCGGCGATCCCGCTGATGTGGACCGGCAGCGCGCTGCTGATCCTCGGCGCCCTGATCGTGGCCGCCCTGCCGCGGCGACGTCGGGTCACCTCCTCCGCCTGACCCACCTGCCACCACCGAGGGCCCCGAGCACCCGCTCGGGGCCCTCGGTGCGTCGGCAGGCCTGCGGCGTCAGCGCAGGGCAGGACGCTGGGCGGCCCCGAGCAGGGCGACCATGGCGTCGACGGCGATGATCGGCTTCACGTTGAGCGCGAGCGACTCCCGGCAGGCGAGCACGGCCTCCAGGCAGCGCAGCAGCCCCTCGGCCGGCACCCCGTCGGCCACGAGCCGTGCCACCTCCTCGGCGCGGTCCGGGTGGGTGGCCGGGGCTGAGGACCCCGAGGCGCGCAGGACCGCGTCGCGGTAGTACCCGGCGAGGTCGACCAGGGCGCGGTCCAGCGCATCGCGCTGGGTCCGGGTGGCCCGGGACTTCTGCCGTCTCTCCAGGTCCTTCAGCACGCCCGCCGAGCCCCGCAGCGCCCCCACCGCACCCTTGCCGGTGCCGCCTGCGCCCATGGCCGTGCGCAGCTCCTCGGTCTCGCGCTCGTCGCGCCCGACGGAGGCCACCTTGGCCTCGTCCTCGGCCGACTTCACCAGCGCGGACGCCGCGGAGTAGGCGCTGGCGGGGTGACCCGCCGCACGCGGCAGGGCCAGCACGGCCTCCCGGCGAGCCCGCGCGTCGGCGTCGGTGGCGAGGCGACGGGCCCTGCCCACGTGCCCCCCGCTGACCGACGCCGCCCAGCCGGCACGTGCCTCGTCCAGGCCGTCGCGGTCCCGGAGCACCTGCGCCACGGCCGCGGTGGTGGGCGTGCGCAGGGCCACGTGACGGCAGCGCGAGCGCAGCGTGACCGACACGTCCTGCGGATCGGTGGAGGGGGCGCACAGCAGGAACACGGTGCGGGCGGGGGGCTCCTCCACCACCTTGAGCAGAGCGTTCGCCGCGCCCTCGGTCAGGCGGTCGGCGTCCTCCACGAGCACCACCTGCCACCGCCCGGTGCTCGGGCGGCGCGAGGCGACCTGGACGATGGCCCGCATCTCGGCGACACCGATGCTGAGGCCCTCCGGCACCACGCGGCGCACGTCGCCGTGGGTGCCGACGAGCACGGTGCGGCACGCCGCGCACTCCCCGCAGCCCGGCGCAGCCGTGGGGTCTGCCGACGGTGCCGTGCACTCCAGCGCAGCGGCGAGGCAGACCGCAGCCACCGACCGTCCGGAGCCGGGTGGACCCGTGAACAGCCACGCGTGGGTCATGGCCGAGCCCGCCTCCGACGCCGAGGTGGCGTCCAGCGCAGCGGCGGCAGCCGCCCGGAGCAGCTGCTCCACGTCCTCCTGGCCGACCAGCCGATCGAAGACTCCGCTCACACCGACCACCGTAGCCGCGGGGACCGACAACCCGACCCGCCCGCCGCCGCGCCCCTGCCGCGCCCGTGCGCCGCGCTGCTCAGGGCAGCAGCACGAGGCCGACGACCAGGATCAGCAGCAGCACGGCGAGGATGGCGAGCGGCCCCGAGGACGAGCGGAGCGTGGCCGGCGGCTCGGGAGCGGGACGGAGCGCAGGCCGGCGGGGAGCCGGCTGCGCCCGCCGTGCCGGGGGCGCCTGCCAGCCCGGCGTGGCCCCGGGCCAGCCGGCGGGCGGCGACCACGACGGGACGGGCTCCGGGGTGCGCCCCGGAGCCGGGGCCGGTTGCAGCTGACCCCACTGCCCGGCCGGGACGGGAGCGGGCACGCGCACCCCGGGCAGCTCGTCTGCCTCGACCAGGGCGCGAGCGGCCTGCTCGTTCCCGCCGGGGGCCACGGGCAGCCGCGGGAGCGCGAAGCCACCCCACTCCTGCGCCGGGGCCGTGTCCTGGGCGAGCGCGTCGCCGTAGCCCTCCCGCACCGGTGGTTGCCCCGTGCCGTCCGCGCCGAGCAGCGCGTCGTCGAAGTAGCCGCCCGCCCCGCCGTCCGTCCCGCTCATCGTGACCGCCTCAGCTCTCCGGGCTCGTGGCCGCCGGAGCCTTCGTGGCGGCGGTCGCCTTCCTGGCCGGGGCCTTCTTGGCAGCGGTCGTCTTCTTCGCCGGGGCCTTCTTGGCAGCGGTCGTCTTCTTCGCCGGGGCCTTCTTGGCAGCGGTCGTCTTCTTCGCCGGGGCCTTCTTGGCGGCGGTCGCCTTCTTCGCCGGGGCCTTCTTGGCCGTCTTCTTCGGCGCCGGGCCCCGAGCCCGCCGCTCGGCGAGCAGCTCGACGGCCCGCTCGTCGGTCAGGGTCTCCACGACGTCACCCTTGCGCAGGCTCGCGTTGGTCTCGCCGTCGGTGACGTAGGGCCCGAAGCGGCCTTCCTTGACCACCATCGCGGCTCCGCTCACCGGGTCGCTGCCGAGCTCGCGCAGCGGGGGAGCCGCGGCGGCCCGGCCCCGACGCTTCGGCTCGGCGTAGATCTTCAGGGCCTCCTCGACGGAGACCGTGAACAGCTGCTCCTCGTCGGTCAGCGAGCGGGAGTCGGTGCCGCGCTTGAGGTACGGGCCGTAGCGGCCGTTCTGCGCGGTGATCTCCTCACCACTGACCGGATCCACCCCCACCACGCGGGGCAGGGACAGCAGCCGCAGCGCGTCCTCGAGGGTGATGGTGGCCAGGTCCATCGACGCGAACAGCGAGCCCGTGCGCGGCTTGGGGCCGGCGGCCTTGGCCGCCGCCTTCTTCGCGGGCGCCTTCTTCGCCGGCGACCGGGTCTTGGTGGCAACGCCACCTCCGGACCCGGTGGCAACGCCACCCCCGGACCCGGTGGCAACGCCACCCCCGGACCCCGTGGCGACGCCACCGGCCCCCGTCGGCAGGTCCACCGGCGCGGGATCCAGCGGCGTGGGCGGCGCAGCCCCGTCCTCGGGGGGATCGGGCAGCAGCTCGGTGACGTAGGGACCGAAGCGGCCCTCCTTCGCCACGATCTCGTGCCCGCTCAGCGGGTCCACCCCGAGCGTGCGCCCCTCCTGCGGGGTGGAGAACAGCTTCTCGGCGACCTCGAGGGTCAGCTCGTCGGGCGAGAGGTCCTCCGGCAGGTTGGCCTTCTGGCTGACCAGCTCGCCGGCCTCGGCGCCGTCCGCGGAGACCATCCGCTCGAGGTAGGCGCCGTAGCGGCCGACCCGGACGTGGACCGCGCGGCCCTCGCTGTCGTCGAACAGGCGGATCGAGTTGACCGCGCGGGCGTCGATCTCCTCGAGGTTCACCCCCACCAGCTTCTTCAGTCCCCCGGCCCGGGCCACGGAGTCCTCCGGTCCGGTCTCGCCACCGAAGTAGAAGCCCTCCAGCCAGTGGGTGCGCTGCTCGCGACCGGCGGCGATCCCGTCGAGCTCGTCCTCCATGGCGGCGGTGAAGTCGTAGTCGACGAGGCGGCTGAAGTGCGCCTCGAGCAGGCCGACGACGGCGAAGGCGATCCACGCCGGGACCAGTGCACTGCCCCGCTTGTACACGTAGCCGCGGTTCTGGATGGTCTCCATGATCGAGGCGTAGGTCGACGGACGGCCGATGCCGAGCTCCTCGAGGGTGCCGGTGAGGCTGGGCTCGGTGTAGCGGGCCGGCGGGTTGGTCGAGTGCCCGTCCGGGCTGAGGGCGGCGGCGGTGAGGGCCTGGCCCTGCACCAGCTGGGGCAGCCGCGACTCCTTGTCGTCGGCCTCCCCGGCGGCGCCCTCGTCCATCGTCTCGACGTAGGCCTTGAGGAAGCCGGGGAAGGTGATCGTGCGCCCGGAGGAGGCGAACACGCACTCCTCACCGGTGCCGGCGGTGCCGGCGATGCGCAGGCTCAGCGTGGTGCCGCGCGCATCGGCCATCTGCGAGGCCACCGTGCGCTGCCAGATCAGCTCGTAGAGGCGGAACTCGTCGGTGGCCAGCTGGGAGTGCAGCTGGCCGGGGGTGGCGAACGCGTCCCCGGCCGGGCGGATCGCCTCGTGGGCCTCCTGCGCGTTCTTCACCTTCCGGGTGTACTGCCGGGGGGCGTCGGGGACGTAGGCGTCGCCGTAGAGCTCCCGGGCCTGGGCCCTGGCGGCGGTGAGCGCGGTCTGGCTGAGCGTCGTGGAGTCGGTCCGCAGGTAGGTGATGTGCCCGTTCTCGTACAGCCGCTGGGCGATGCGCATGGTCCGCTCGGAGGAGAAGCCGAGCTTGCGACCGGACTCCTGCTGCAGCGTGGAGGTCATGAACGGCGCGTAGGGCTTGCGGGAGTAGGGCTTCTCCTCCACCGAGGTGACGGTCAGCGCGACACCCTCGAGCGCCTCGGCCAGACGGTGGGCGTGGGCGGAGTCCAGCACCGTCACCGTGGACGAGGCCTTGACGACGCCGAGGGAGTCGAAGTCCCGGCCCGAGGCCACCCGGGCGCCGTCCACGGTCTGCAGGCGGCCGCCGAAGGACCGCGGGGTCGCGTCGGCCCCGGCGTCCAGGGTCGCGGAGATGTCCCAGTACCCGGCGGAGCGGAAGGCCATCCGGTCGCGCTCGCGCTGGACGATGAGCCGGGTGGCCACGGACTGCACGCGCCCGGCGGACAGCTTCGGCATCACCTTCTTCCACAGCACGGGGCTGACCTCGTAGCCGTAGAGGCGGTCGAGGATGCGCCGGGTCTCCTGGGCGTCGACGAGGTCGCCGTCGAGCTCGCGGGTGTCGTTGGCCGCGGCCAGGATGGCGCTCTCGGTCACCTCGTGGAACACCATGCGCCGCACGGGAACGGTGGGCTTGAGGGTGTCCAGCAGGTGCCAGGCGATGGCCTCGCCCTCACGGTCGGGGTCGGTGGCGAGGTAGAGCTCGTCCACCGTCTTCAGCAGGGCCTTGAGCTCGCTGACCTTCGTCCTCTTGTCCGGGCTGACGACGTAGAGGGCCTCGAAGCCGTGGTCGACGTTGACGCCGAGCCGCGCCCAGGGCTCACCCTTGTACTTGGCCGGCACGTCGGCGGCACCGCGCGGCAGGTCGCGGATGTGGCCGATGGAGGCCTCCACCACGTAGTCCGGCCCGAGGAAGGCGCCGATCTTCTTGGCCTTCGCCCCCGACTCGACGATGACCAGACGACGGGTGCCGCCGCCGGTCGCCTTGCTGCGTGCTGCCACTGCTGGCCCGTACCTTCCCTGCTGCGCTGGGACCCCTCGGTCGATCCCGGGGTCCTCGGTTCAGCCGCCGTGCTGCCGCGGCCGGTCGAGCACAGGGTGGCACACGACGCGGGGGGGCTGCCGCGAACCTGGGGTCCACGTCACCGGCGACGCACCTCGTCGGGGTCCGGCCAGCCGCCGGCGCCCGCGGCACCCTCGGGGGCGCCACCCACGGTCTCGGCCAGCCGCAGCAGGCGTCGGCGACCGCTCACCCGCAGCCCCGGACCACCGCCACGGGCGCTGAGCAGCGTCGCCGCCAGCCCGGCCCGGGACAGGGCGGCGGCGAGGGGCAGGTGGGTGTCGACGGCGTGCGGGTCGAGCCCCAGGACGAACCCCGCGTCGTCCGTGCGTCCCGCAGCGAGGGTCCACGCCCGCAGCGCCCGCCCCCCGGGCACCCACCCCGGGGGCACCGTCTTCACCGCCCCCTTCGTCCACGACGCGCGCAGCGGACCCAGCGCCGCCGAGGCCGCGCTGCGCACGAGGGGCCGCCCCTCCTCGGACTCCCCCGTCTCGGCCTCGATCCCGCACGCACGGACCAGCTCCGCGAGCTCGGCGGCCCGCCACCGGTCCTCCACGACCACCGACACCCGCGTCGCGCCTGCGGTCGTCACGAGCTGGCCGTGGGCGGCCAGGATCCCCGCCAGGTCCTCCACGGCGGGGTCGACGAGGTCGGCGGAGAAGAAGGACAGCTGGGCCACGGCGTCACCGTAGGTCAGCGGGTGCGCGCAGGGCGGGAGGCGGCCGTCCTCAGCGGGCGAGCGCCGCGCACTCGGGAGCAGCGGTGATCGCGGCGCTGACCTCCGGTGACTGACCCTGGTTGAGGCTGGCGAACGAGGCCTGCAGGGCGGCGATGGCGTCGCTGAAGCCGGACACCAGGCCGCCGATGGCAGCGGCGTCGGACGGGTCCGCGGCCTCGGCCGCCGTGGCGAGACCCTGGAACCGGGTGGCGGAACCGCTGAGGGCGTCGACGGCCCCCTGGGTGAGCTGGCTGTCGCCGCCCACCGGTGGCGGTCCGACCGTGGACAGCGCCGTCGCGGCCTCGGTGAACACGGCGGCGCCCTGGCGGTAGAACGCGGTCAGGGAGGTCTTCGCGGCCGCCGGCGACGAGGTGTCCGGGGTCGGCAGTGATCCGAGGGTCGTCAGCGGGGCGGCCGCCGTGCAGAAGGCCGACGCCCAGGTGGCGAGATCGGCCGGGACGGCGGTCGCGGCGGCACTGCTCGTCCCGCCGGACGACGCGGCGGCCGACGCGCTCGTCGCGGTCGACGACGTGCTCGTGGGTGCTGGGTCGGCGGCGTTGCCGGAGCTGCACCCGGCGAGGAGCAGGGCGAGGGAGACGGTGAGGGCGGCGGTGCGGCGCACGGGAGGACCTTCCTGGAGGAGGAACGACAGAGCCCCCACTACCCGGAGGCAGTGGGGGCTCTGTGCTGAGCGGAGGCTCAGACGGCGCGGACGCCGGTGGCCTGGGGACCCTTGGTGCCCTGGCCGACCTCGAACTCGACGCGCTGGTTCTCCTCGAGGGTGCGGAAGCCGCTGCCCGAGATCTCGGAGTAGTGCACGAAGACGTCAGCCGAACCGTCCTCGGGGGCGATGAAGCCGAACCCCTTCTCCGCGTTGAACCACTTCACAGTGCCCTGGGCCATGCTGGTATCTCCTTGTGCGAAAGCTTGGTGCGGTGAGTCACACGTGCGACCCGCCGGGCCGGTCACGATCGTGGAAGACCGGCGGCTCTGGGAGCTTTCTGGCAGACCACGCCCGCAACGATGATCCTGCGAGCGCGTACACGAACACAGAAGCTGCGACCACGACAAGTGAACCACGTTCGGGCCCAGGTGAACAGCAGGAGAGCCGACGACCGTCGCGGCGGGCGCCCGCGCGGCCGTCGGATCGGTCAGGTCCATCGGGTCGGTCGGGTCCGTCAGATCGGTCGGATCGGTCGGATCGGTCGGTGACCGTGGCTACGGTCGCCCGGTGGTGGTGAGCGGGGTGACGTCCTACGGCAGCGAGCTGCTGGGCCGGCTCCTCGCCGGGGTGCCGCGCGGGGAGCTGCCGCTGACCCACACCCGCGAGCTCCCCGCCCGGCAGGCCCAGGTGGTGGCCTGGCCGGGGTGGGTGGCGCCCTCGGTGCGCGGCGCCCTCGTCGGGCGTGGGGTGGAGCGGCCGTGGAGCCACCAGGTGGCCGCGGCCGAGCACGCGCACGCGGGACGGCACGTCGTGGTCGCCACCGGTACCGCGTCGGGCAAGTCGCTGGCCTACCAGCTGCCCGTGCTCAGCGCGCTCGCCACCGACCCCCGCGCGACGGCGCTGTACCTCTCGCCGACCAAGGCGCTGGGCGCGGACCAGGTGCGCTCGGTGGCCGCGCTCGGCCTGCCCGACGTGCGGGCGTCGGTGCTCGACGGCGACACCCCCCTCGACGAGCGCGACTGGGTGCGGGCGCACTCCCGCTGGGTGTTCACCAACCCGGACATGCTGCACCTGGGGGTGCTCGCGCGGCACGAGCGCTGGGCGGTGTTCCTGCGCCGGCTGCGCTACGTGGTGGTCGACGAGTGCCACTCCTACCGCGGGGTGTTCGGCTCGCACGTGGCGCTGGTGCTCCGCCGGCTGCTGCGGATCTGCGCCCGGTACGGCTCGGCCCCGGTGGTGGTGCTGGCCAGCGCAACGTCCGCGGATCCCGCGCCCGCGGCCGGCCGGCTGATCGGTGCCGACGTGGTGGCGGTCACCGAGGACGGCTCCCCGCACGGGCCGCGCACGGTGGCGCTGTGGGAGCCACCGCTGCTGGAGCACGTCAGCGGGGAGAACGGTGCGCCGGTCCGGCGGTCGGCCGGCACCGAGGCCGCCCGGATCCTGGCCGACCTCGTGGTCGAGGGCGCCCGGACCTTGGCCTTCGTCCGCTCGCGGCGGGGTGCGGAGCTCACCGCCCTGGGGGCGCGACGGCTGCTCGAGGAGGTGGAGCCGGGGCTCGGGCAGCGGGTGGCCGCCTACCGGGCGGGCTACCTGGCCGAGGACCGGCGCTCGCTCGAGGCAGCGCTGGGCGACGGGCGGCTGCTGGGCGTGGCCACGACGAACGCGCTCGAGCTCGGGGTGGACGTCGCGGGGCTCGACGCGGTCGTGGTGGCGGGCTTCCCGGGCACGGTGGCCTCGTTCTGGCAGCAGGCGGGGCGGGCGGGGCGGCGCGGGGAGGGTTCGCTGGTGGTCCTCGTGGCCCGGGACGACCCGATGGACACCTACCTGGTGCACCACCCCTCGGCGCTGCTCGACCGGCCGGTCGAGGCGTCGGTGACCGACCCCGCCAACCCGTACGTGCTGGGCCCGCACCTGGCGTGCACGGCCGCCGAGCAGCCGGTGACGGTGGCGGAGGCCGACGCCCTCGACGCCGTCGAGCTGCTGGACGAGCTGGTCGCTGCGGGAGTGCTCCGGCGGCGCCCGCGCGGGTGGTACCTCGCCGCCGGGCAGCGCCCGCACGCCGACGTCGACCTCCGCGGGACCGGTGGGCTCGCGGTGGCCATCGTGGAGGAGTCGACCGGCCGCGTGCTGGGGACGGTCGAGAACGGCTCGGCGCCGTCCCAGGTGCACCCGGGGGCCGTGCACCTGCACCAGGGCACGTCCTACGTCGTGGACCACCTGGACCTGGACGACGGGCTCGCGCTCGTGCACGCCGAGGACCCCGACTGGTCCACCTCGGCGCGCTCGGTGACCGACATCGGGGTGGTGCGCTGGATCTCCCGCGCCGTGCACGGAGCGGTCGAGGTGGCCCTGGCGGAGGTGGAGGTCAGCGACCAGGTGGTGGGCTACCTGCGCAAGGACCGGACCGGCGCCGTGCTGGAGACCGTCGAGCTGGACATGCCCGTGCAGGTGCTGCGCACCCGGGCCGTGGTCTACGCGCTGGACCCGGAGCTGGTGGCGCGGTGCGGGGTGGGCGAGGCCGAGCTGCCCGGTGCGCTGCACGCCGCCGAGCACGCGGCCATCGGGCTGCTGGGACTGGTGGCCACGTGCGACCGCAGCGACATCGGTGGGGTGTCCACGGCCCTGCACCCGGACACCGGTCGCCCGACGGTGTTCGTGCACGACGGGCACCCGGGCGGGGCCGGCTTCGCCGAGCGCGGGCACGCGGAGATCGTCCGTTGGCTCACGGCCACCCGGGACGCGATCGCCGCGTGCGAGTGCGCCTCGGGATGTCCGTCCTGCGTGCAGAGCCCCAAGTGCGGCAACGGCAACGACCCGCTGCACAAGGCCGGGGCGGTGCTGGTGCTCGACGCGGTGCTCGGCGAGCTCGCGGGCTGAGGACCGCACCCCGCGTGCGTTGTGCGCGCACAACGTCGTTCCGGGGCTGTTCTTGGTGCGTTGTGCGCGCACAACGCACCACGAACGATGTGCGGCTGGGCCGCACCGGTGGGCGCACCGCGGGAGGCGTCCGTACCGTGCTCGGGAGTCCTGAGAGCCGGGGCCCGCGAGGAGGTCACGGTGAAGGTCCTGGTCACAGGTGCGCACGGCAAGGTCGGACGCGCGACGGTCACGGCACTGCAGGAGGCCGGCCACGACGTCACCGCCACCGACGTCGCCCGCCCCGTCTTCGACACCCCCGAGCCCGGCGCCCCGCGCTACCAGCAGGCCGACCTCACCGACGCCGGCCAGGTCTACGGCATCGTCCGTGGCCACGACGTCGTCGTGCACTGCGCCGCCATCCCGGAGCCGACGCAGAACCCGCCCGAGGTCGTGTTCGGCAACAACCTCATGTCCCTGTTCCACGTGATCGAGGCGTCCGTGCGCTTCGGCGTGACGCGCGTGGTCAACCTCTCCAGCGAGACGGTGCCGGGCTTCTTCTTCCCCGAGCGCGACTTCCTGCCGACGTACGTGCCGGTGGACGAGGAGCACCCGATCGCCCCGCAGGACCCGTACGCACTGGCGAAGCACTTCGGCGAGCAGCTGTGCGACGCGGCCGTCCGGCGCAGCGACATGCGGTGCACCTCGATCCGCCCCTCCTGGGTGCAGACCGCCGACAACTACGCACGCAACCTCGGACCGCTGCTGGCCGATCGCTCCCTGCTCAGCGCGAGCCTGTGGGCCTACATCGACGCACTCGACCTGGCCGACGCCCTCGTGCTCGCGGTGGAGTCCGACCTGCCCGGGCACGAGGTGTTCTACATCGCGAGCCCGGACAACGTGGGCGGGCGGGACTTCGCCGCCGCGGTGCACGAGCACTATGGCGACGCGATCGAGCTGCGCGAGGTGGACCGCGTGGACGCCTCGGGGATCACCAGCGCCAAGGCGCAGCGGATGCTCGGCTGGACCCCCACCCGGAGCTGGCGCGACCACCTCACCCCCGAAGGCCGACCTCTGGCCTGAACCCCGGCCCCGGCGCCAAGTGCGGGCTCTTCGTCGTCGGACACCCCCGGATGACCGCCACAAGCCCGCACTTGGCGCGGGAACGAGGTGCGGGCGCTCAGGGGTGGCGGGCGAGGAACCGGGCGGCCGCCGCCACGGGACGGTGCGCGAGCGCGCGGTCCAGCGTCGCGTCGCCCCGCGCCACCCGGCCGAACGCCGTCCACCCGGGACCCGTCCGAGCGATCCCCGCGTGCACCATCCGCGGCCGCCGGGCCAGCGCCGCGTGCAGCAGTGCACCGGCCGCCATCTCCACCCCGAGGGTGCGCTCGACCTCGCCCGGGTAGTCGGCCAGCACGCCGGCGGCCGCGGCCCCGGCCAGCGCGCCGGACCGCAGCGCGAAGGAGATCCCCTCCCGGGTCCACGGCTCCAGCAGCCCGGCGGCGTCCCCGCACACCAGCACCCGGCCGCGCCGCAGCGGTGAGCCGGGCTCGCGGCAGCGGGTGAGGTGCCCGGAGCTGCGCTCCACCTCGGCGCCGTCCAGCCCCATCTCGGTCACGAAGCGGTCGAGGTACGCGCGGGTCTCGACCGGCGAGCCCTTGGCCGCGATCACCCCGACCGTGAGCCGGTCGCCCTTGGGGAACACCCACGCGTAGGAACCGGGCAGCGAGCCCCAGTCCAGGTGCACCCGTCCCGTCCAGCCGACCATCGACACCGGTCGCAGCTCCACCTCGAGCCCGAGGTCGACCTGGGCCAGCCGGACCCCCACGTGCGCGCCGATCCTGCTCGCGCTGCCGTCCGCCCCCACCACGGCGCGGGCGTGCACCGGTCCGGAGCTGGTGGTCAGCACGACGACGTCGTCCACCTCGGCCAGCGCCGTCACCGTGGTCGACTCCCTCAGCTCGGCACCCGCGGCCACCGCGGCCGTGGTCAGCGCCGCGTCGAGCTCCGCGCGGTCGACCATCCGGAACACCGGTGTGCGGGCGCGACGGGTGCGGGGGCGCCGACCGTCGACGGTGAAGCTGACCCGGGTGATGACGTCGCGCTCGGGCAGGTCGAAGCCCGCCGGCAGCGCTGCGAGGGAAGGGCCGATGATCCCGCCACCACACGTCTTGTAGCGGGGGTGGGTGGCTCGGTCGAGCAGCAGCGTGCGCGCCCCCGCCTCGGCGGACACCCGGGCGGCGGACGCCCCGGCCGGTCCCGATCCGACGACCACGACGTCCCACGGCACGTTCACCGGGTGCACGGTAGCGGCGCTACCGTTCGCTGCTGTGCGACGGATGACGGACGCGGCCTTCCGCGACAAGCAGCTCGCCGGGACGACGGAGCCGCACGTGGCGCCGGTCAACGCGCTGGTCGACGCGCTGCGCGACCGCGAGGGTCGCGGCACCGTCCCGCACCTCGCGCCGCTGCACGGTGGCACCGGCTCGCTGCTGCTGGTGCTGCTCCCCGGACCCGGGTCCGCCGACGGCCTGCTGTGCGTGGAGAACGACGACCCGGCCTCGGTCGAGCTGAGCTCGGCGTTCAGCGGCCTCGGCATCCCGCCCAGCACGTACACCCTCTGGAACGCCTACCCGTGGGCCACCGGCGACCGCGTCGACGACGAGCACGTCACGGCCGGGGTGGATCCGCTGCTGCGCGTGGTGGACCTGCTGCCCGAGCTCCAGCTGGTGCTGCTGTGCGGCCGCACCGCGCAGTCGTCGTGGGTGCACGCGCTGAAGCGCCGGCCGTACCTGGAGCGCAGCGTGGCCACCGTGGTGGCGGCCGAGCCCGGGACGGACCCGGCCACCAACCAGGCGGCCTACACCGAGGCGCAGCAGCTGCTCTGGACGCTGTGACACCGCTGGCCCCGCACTAGGGACCCACCGGACCGGCCCGCGCCCGGCCGTGGCCGGAACCCAGCCCGGAGCCCGCGTCCACCTCGACGACGGCGTCCCACCCGTCCAGCTCGCAGCGCACGAGCTCGGCGTCCATCCCGTCGGTGACCACCCGGGCTCGCGTGCAGGCCGCCGCCGGCCCCTCCAGCGCGTGCGCCGCCACGGCCAGCGCCGCGAGGTCGGCCGCGGACTCGGCCCGGTGCCGGGTGCTCACCGCGGACCCGAGCTGGAGCACGAGGACGGCCAGGGCCACCAGCGCGGCCATCGCCCCGACCGCCCAGATGGTCGCCGAGCCGGTCTCGTCCTCGGCGAGCCGGGTCACTGCCCGGGCTCCAGCACCGCGACGGCCGTGCCCCGCAGGTCGAGGCCGGGGAGCAGCCGGCTCGTCGCGCTCACCGCCGCGGTGACGGTGTCACCGGCGGTGGTGACCACGATCGTCGCCCCGTCCGGGGCCACCTGCTGGGCGGCGCTCACGGCCCGGTCGCCCTCCCCGCGGGCCGCCAGCCGGGCCGCCTCCCGCGCCGCGTCGAGGCACTGCACGTGCACCGCCGCGGCCAGCACGGCCCCGATCGCCAGCACCAGCACCGCGGTGAGCGAGGCCAGCGCGATGGCGGCCTCCACCGTGACGTAGCCGCGGTCGGCGGCCAGGCGGGCGCGGACCCGGCCGGCGGCACCCATCAGATGCTCGCGGTGAGCGCGCGCTGCACGAGATCGGTGAGCGCACCGACCACCGAGTCCCCGGTGACCACCGTGTAGAGCACCGCCCCGAAGGCCGCGGCGGCGATGGTGCCGATCGCGTACTCCGCGGTGGACATCCCGTCGTCCTGCCCGGCCAGCTCGACGAGCCCGTTCTCGATCTTCGCCCTGATCCCCATGGTGACTTCCCTCCTGAATCCACTGTGGACGTTCCACGGTGGGAGCTCATCCGACGATGCCGCCCTGCAGCACCGGACCTGCGAGCCCCAGCACCACGGGCACGACACCCAGGCACAGGAAGGCCGGCAGGAAGCACAGGCCCAGCGGGCCGGTCACGAGCACGCCGGCGCGCTCGGCGGCAGCTGCCGCGGCGTCCTCGGCGCTGCCGCGCTGCTCAGCGGCCAGCTCGGCGACACCGGCGGCGAGCGAGGCGCCCGAGCGGGCCGAGCGCCGCGCGAGGCGGGCCAGCGGCTCCGCAGCGGGCTCGGCGGCGGCCGCGGCCCACGCCGCCTCGGGCTCGGCCCCCAGGATCAGCAGGTCGGCGGCCTGGCGCAGCACGGAGCCCAGGGCCGGGGGCGCCGAGGCGGCCACGACCTCGGCCGCCGTCGCCACGGGCAACCCCGAGCGCAGGCAGGCCGCCAGCAGGTCGAAGGTGCCGGCGACGGCGAGCGGGTCGAGCGGCGTGGTCCTGTCCCCGCCGAGGCGCACCAGCACCGTGCGCACCCCGACGGCCAGCACGACGCCGGCCACGGCACCCGCCACCCCGCCCACCCCGAGGGCGACCGCCGCACCCAGCAGCCCGGAGACCACCAGGGGTGCGGCCGCACCGAACCGGTCGGGGCCGACCTCCGCCGTGGGCACCAGCAGCGCCCGGATGCGCGCCTGCACCGCCCGCTCGCCCGGCACGAGCAGCAGCGCGAGGGCCAGCAGGACCAGCGCGGAGCTCACGGCGCACCCACCCGAGCCGTGATCCGGCCGGACCACGCGAGCCCCGCGCAGACGAGCACCGTGCCCACGAGCAGCAGCAGCCCACCACCGGTGCTGCCCAGGAGCAGCTGGACGGGGGCGGCGCCCACGGCCTGGCCGAGGGCGATGCCGAGCAGCGGCAGCCCGGCGAGCACGGTGGCCGTGGCGCGCGCGCCGGCGAGCCCGGCCTCGGTGCGGCGCCGGAAGCGGGTCCGCCCGACCAGGTCCCGGCGCACGGCGTCGAGCAGCTCGGCCAGGGCCACGCCGCGCTCGTCGGCCACCCGCCAGGCCGCGGCCACCCGGTCGAGCTCGGTGTCCAGCCCGGGATCACCCGAGTGCAGGCCGTCGGCCGCGGAACCGCCCAGCCGGGCTCGGGCCGCGGCCTCGGCCAGCACCCGGTGCACGGGCTCGCCCACCTCGGCAGCAGCCACGGCGCAGGCGGTCGCGGGGTGTGCACCCACCCGCAGCTCGGCGACGAGGACCTCCACGGCGGCCGCGAGGTCGGTGGCCGCGCGGGCGTCGCGACGAGCCGTGCGCCGGGCCAGCAGGCGGCGGTGCGCGGTGGTGGCGACGAGGGCGGCGGCCAGTGCGGGCACCGGCCCCACGAGCAGGGCGGTCACGGCCGCGGCGACCAGCGCGGTGCCCAGCGTCGACGTGGTCCGCGGCCGGGTCCTGGGGCGGGCCGCGACCGGGTCCAGCCCGCGCAGCCGCCGTGCTCCCACCGAGCCGGGGGCGACGAGCACGGCCGCCGCCAGCGCGACGAGGACGGCGCTCACACCGTCACCCCGCGCTCGGCCAGCAGCCCGGCCAGCGCCGCCCACGCGGGCCCCCGACCGCCGGCCCGGGTCCACGCCGGTGCCACGGTCACGGTTCCGGCCACCGAGCGCTCCAGCACCCCGACGGCGGCGAGACCCCTGCTGCCGTCGGCGCCGCGGTGCACGTGCAGCACCACCTGGACCGCGGCCGCGAGCTGGCTGTGCAGCGCGGCGGCGTCCATCCCGCCCAGCGCGGCCAGGGCCTCCAGCCGGGCGGGCACCTCGCGGGGGGAGTTGGCGTGCACCGTGCCCGCACCGCCGTCGTGGCCGGTGTTGAGCGCGGTGAGCAGGTCCACCACCTCGGCGCCGCGGACCTCGCCGACGACCACCCGGTCCGGCCGCATCCGCAGCGCCTGGCGCACCAGCTGGCGGACGCTGACCTCTCCGACACCCTCGACGTTGGCCGCCCGCGCCACCAGCCGCACCACGTGCGGGTGCTGCGGCGCGAGCTCGGCCGCGTCCTCCACGCAGACGATGCGCTCGCGGTGCTCGACCCGGGCCAGCAGGGCGGCCAACATCGTCGTCTTCCCCGAGCCGGTGCCACCGACGACGAGGAAGGCCAGCCGGGCCGACACCACCGCCTCGAGCAGCCCGGCCACCTCGGGGGGCACCGACCCCGACGCGACGAGGACGTCCAGGCCCTGGGTGGCCGGTCTCAGCACGCGCAGCGAGATGGTGGTGCCGTCCGCCGCCACGGGTGGGAGCACGGCGTGCAGCCGCACCCCGGCGCCGCCGTAGCCCGCCTCGGGGAGCCGTCCGTCCACCCACGGCTGGGCCTCGTCGAGGCGACGTCCGGCCGAGAGCGCGAGACGCTGGGCCAGCCTCCGCACGGCGGCCTCGTCGGCGAACCGCACGTCGGTGCGCTCGAGGCCGGCGCCGCGGTCGACCCACACCGCGTCGGGCGCGGTGACGAGCACGTCGGCCGTCGCGGGCTCGTGCAGCAGGGCCTCCAGGGGTCCGGCCCCGGAGAGCTCGGTCTGCAGCACGCGCAGCGCGGCGAGCAGGTCCGTGTCGCCCAGCACCCCGCCCGCCTCGGCCCGGATGGCTCCGGCCACGACGGCAGGGCTCAGCCGCCCGGGCACCTCGGCGAGGCGGTGCCGGACCCGTTCCAGCAGGTCCTCGTGCTCGCCGAGGACGAGGGCGCTCACGCGGCGCACCGACCGGCGGGACGGGCGTCGACCAGGGCGTCGAGCACGATCCGCGCCACCGTCGGGAGTGGCCCCCGGCGTGGCAGCCCGCCCCGCTCGAGATGAGCGGCGAGCCCGGGGTGCGGCCGGGTGGTGGCGAGGACCGGGAGGCCGAGGGCACGGGAGACGTCCGCCGCGCCGAGGCCGCCGGGCGCTGGTCCGCGCACCACCACGCGCAGACCGGGCACGCGCTCGCCGAGGGCGGCGACCACCCGTGCGGCTGCGGCACAGGCCCGCACCTCGGCCGGGACGACGAGCACGGTGGCGTCGGCCCGGTCCAGCACGGCGTGCACGGCGGGACCCGGCGTCCGGGGCAGGTCGCAGACCACCAGGTCCCCCGCGCGCCGACCGGCGTCCAGCACCGCCGCCACCGCCGCCGGGCCCGGAGCCACGTCGTCGCGGCCGCAGGAGAGCACCGTGAGGAGGCCGCCCGCCGACGGCAGCGCCTCGTGCAGCGCGCTGGCCGCCACCCGACCCCCCGTCAGCGCGATCCCTGACCAGCGCAGCCCGGCGGTCTCCTCGGCCCCCAGCACCAGGTCGAGCCCACCGCCGAGCGGGTCGAGGTCCACCAGCAGGGACCGGCGCCCGGACTCCGCAGCGGCGGACGCCACGGCGGCGGCCAGCACGGACGCTCCCGCACCACCGCGCCCGCCGAGCACGGCCAGCACCCGTCCACCCTCGTCGCCGCGCTCCACCCGCTCCCCCAGCGCGCCCACCAGGAACGCCTCGCCGTCGGGCAGGTGCACCACGTGCTCGGCGCCGACGGCGACCGCCGCACGCCACAGCTCGTCGCCACCGGGCTCGGTGCTGACCACCAGGACGCCCTCGCGGCGGGGCAGCCCGGCGGCGGCGCACCGCTCGGCGGTACGGGCGTCGAGGATCACCACCGGCGCGCGCACCCAGGGCACCCGGGCGCCGGTGGTGTCGGCGGCCAGCTCCAGCTCGCACCCCGCCGCGGCCGCCAGGCGCAGCAGCTCCTCCTGCAGGACGGGCGAGGACACGAGGGCCAGCGCGCGGTGCGGGCGGGCAGCAGGGGTGGTCAGGGCTGTGGTCACGGCGGACTCCGCGCTCTCCGGTGAGCGGGCGGGTGCCGGCTCGACTGGGAGCAACCCTGCGGGAGCCCCGACGGTCCGGGACCGCCACGGCGGGGGGTTGTGGACAGCTCGGGCGCTGTGGACAACCTCCAGGCCGGTGCCTGGGGCAACCGACCTCGGACGTGGGACGACCCCCGCCAGGGGGGAGGGGCGGGGGTCGTCGGAGCTCAGCCCCGGGGGGTGGGCTGAGCTCGTCCGGAACGAGTCCGAACGGTCCAGACAGTACCCCCGACGGGCGGGAAGTTGTCACCTCAACTGCTTTGCCCGGCGGTCGCGAAGCGAACGTCACACCTATGCTCGCCGGGTGAGCACGCCCGCGGTCGAGGTCCGCCCCCAGGTCGCCGCCTTCTTCGACCTGGACAAGACCATCATCGCCCGGTCCTCGACCATGGCGTTCAGCAAGCCCTTCTTCCACGAGGGGTTGATCAACCGTCGCGCGGTGCTCAAGAGCAGCTACGCGCACTTCCTGTTCCTGCTCGCCGGGGCCGACGCGGACCAGATGGAGCGGATGCGTGCGCACCTCACCGCGCTGTGCACCGGCTGGGAGGTCAAGCAGGTGCGCTCGATCGTCGAGGAGACCCTGCACGACGTCGTCGACCCGCTGGTCTACGCCGAGGCCGCCGCGCTCATCGCCGAGCACACCGCCAAGGGCCACGACGTGGTGGTCGTCTCCGCCTCGGGCGAGGAGATGGTGGCACCCATCGCGGCCATGGTGGGGGCGGACCTCAGCGTGGGTACCCGCATGGTCGAGCACGAGGGGCTCTACACCGGCGAGGTCGAGTTCTACTGCTACGGCGAGGCCAAGGCCGACGCCCTGCGCGGGCTCGCCGAGACCCACGGCTACGACCTGAGCCGGTGCTACGCGTACTCCGACTCGGTGACCGACCTGCCCATGCTCGCCGAGGTCGGTCACCCGACGGCGGTGAACCCCGACCGGGCGCTGCGCAAGGAGGCCCTGGGCCGCGGGTGGCCGGTGCTCACCTTCTCCAACCCGGTGTCCCTGCGGGCCCGGATCCCCACCGCGTCGAGCTCGGCGGTGGCCACCGCGGCCCTCGGGCTGGGTGCGGCTGCAGCCGGTGCGACCTGGTACGGGCTGGCCCGTCGGCGCCGATCCCGGTGACGCCAAAGATCACCCTTGTCGTGACCTGGATCACAGGGTAGAACTGGACCTACGGAACCACGAGAGGCCAAGGCTGGACCGGAAGAGAAGGTCCCTCCTCCCGCCCGCGGTTCCCAGCACGAGCAGCTCGGCACCCACGCCTTGCGCGCCTGGCCAGACTGCCGCCGTGGGCCTGCGCGACGGGGGACACACCCCCGATCGACGCCGAGGCCACCATCACGGCGCCCCCCTGCACGCTTGGTCACCAAGCTGCTCGTGCTCGAGGACCCCGGAGGACACCAGTCCCCCGGGGTCCTCGTGCGTCCGGCCCGGCCGGGGTCAGACCTGGGGGAGCACCGTCGACGCGACGAGCTCGAGCTGGTCGAGGTCGGTGAGGTCCATCAGCTGCAGGTACACCCGGCTCACCCCCACCTCCGCGAAGCGGCCGAGCTTGTCCACCACCTCGGCGGGCGAGCCGGCCAGCGCGTTGGCGCGCAGCTCGTCCAGCTCCCGGCCGAGCACGCCCGCCCGACGGGCGATCGCTGCGTCGTCCGCGCCGACGCACAGCGCCTGCGCTGCGGAGCACACCAGGTCGGTGCGGCCCGCCTCGGCCGCGACGCGCGCCACGTTGGCCACCAGCTCGCCGGTCGACTCGACGGTGCGGAAGGGAGCGTTGAACTCCGCGGCGTACCGCACGGCCAGGGCCGGGGTGCGCTTCGTGCCACCGCCCCCCACGACGATGGGCAGTCGCGCCTGGGTGGGCTTGGGCAGAGCCGGCGAGGCCGTCACCGTGTAGTGGGTACCGCTGTGCGAGAACGATTCTCCCGTGGGCGTCGTCCACATCCCGTCGATGATCGCGAGCTGCTCGGTGAGCCTGTCGAAGCGCTCCCCCAGCTCGGGGAACGGGATGCCGTACGCGGCGTGCTCGGCGGCGAACCACCCGCTGCCCAGGCCCAGCTCGACCCGCCCACCGCTCATCTGGTCCACCTGGGCCACCGCGATGGCCAACGGCCCGGGCAGCCGGAACGTGGCCGAGCTGACCAGGGTGCCGAGCCGGATGCGCGAGGTCTCCCGGGCCAGGCCGGCCAGCGTCACCCAGGCGTCCGTCGGGCCCGGGAGCCCGTCCCCGTCGCCCATGGCGAGGTAGTGGTCGGAGCGGAAGAAGGCGTCGTAGCCGAGGTCCTCGGTGGCCCGCGCCACACGGAGCAGGTCGTCGTAGGTGGCCCCCTGCTGGGGCTCGGTGAAAATGCGCAGGTCCATGCTGGCGAACAGTAGTGACGCGACCCTCCCGTGCTAGGAGGTGAGGTCGTCGCGCAGCACCCGCTTGAGGAGCTTGCCGCTCTGGTTGCGGGGCAGCTCGGCCACCAGGTGCACGCTCTTGGGCAGCTTGAACGACGCCAGCGTGGTGCGGGCGTGCGCGATGAGCTCGGAGGCGTCGGCGTGCGCACCCTCGCGGAGCACGACGACGGCGGTGACGGCCTCGATCCAGCGGTCGTCGGGCAGCGCGATCACGGCCACCTCCGCGACGGCGGGGTGCGTGTAGAGCGCGTCCTCCACCTCGCGGGAGGCCACCAGCACGCCACCGGTGTTGATGACGTCCTTGATCCGGTCCACGACGGTGATGTAGCCCGCCGCGTCGCGGACGACCAGGTCCCCCGAGTGGAACCACCCGTCGCGGAACGCCTCCGCGGTCGCCTCGGGGTTGTCCCAGTACCCGGTGCACAGCTGTGGCGATCGGTAGAGCAGCTCCCCGGACGTCCCGGCCTCCACGTCGAGATCGGTGGCCGGGTCGACCACCCGCGCCTCGACGAAGAGCACCGTCCGCCCACAGCTCTCCGGTCGCTCGGCGTGCTCGGTGGGGCCCAGCACACAGGCCAGCGGACCGATCTCGCTCTGGCCGAAGCAGTTGTAGAACGCGAGCTCCGGCAGAGCCGCCTGCAGCCGGTGCAGCACGGGCACCGGCATGATCGAGGCCCCGTAGAACGCCTTGCGCAGGCTGGAGAGGTCCCGGGTGGCCAGGTCCGGGTGGTTGGCCAGCGGCACCCACACCGTGGGGGCGAGGAACAGCGCCCCGATCGCGTGGGCCTCCACCTGGCGCAGCACCTCGGGCACGTCCGGGCGGGCCATGAGGTGGTTGGTCGCGCCCACGGAGAGGTACGGCAGGAGGAAGACGTGCATGCCGGCCGAGTGGTACAGCGGCATGCAGTGCAGGGGCAGGTCGTCCTCGTGGGCGTCGAGGGCCAGCACGCAGGAGACGTACTCGTGCACCAGCGCGCGGTGGGTCATCATGGCGCCCTTGGGCTTCGAGGTCGTGCCCGAGGTGAACAGCAGCTGGACGAGATCGGTGTCGGACACGGTCACGTCGAGCTCGGGCACCTCCCCCGTGCGCCACCGCTCCAGCACCGCTCCGGGTTCCCCGTGCAGGGCGAGAACCGTCTCGACCACGGTGTCGCCGAGCACCTGCTCCACCCCGGCGCGCAGGGCGGGATCGACCAGGGCGAGCCGCGCGCCCGAGGAGCCCAGCAGGTACGCGAGCTCCTCCCCGGTCAGCGCGTAGTTCACGGGCACGTGCACCAGCCCCGCGCGGGCGCAGCCCAGGTAGGCGAGCAGGTACGCGTCGGAGTTCGCGCCGATCGTGGCCACCCGGTCACCGGCCGCCAGACCGAGCGACAGCAGGTGCCCGGCCGCCCGGGTCACCGCATCGTCGAGCTCGACGTAGGTCCACCTCCGGTCCTCGAAGTGCAGCGCCGTCCGGTCCGGGTGGCGCGCGGCCGAGCGCCGCAGGACGTCGTCGACGGTGCTGGAACGGGGATCAGGGCTCACTCGAGGACCTCCGGTGTGCTGCGCTGCGACCTGGGTCACACCCTAGGGCCGGCCCGGCAGCGCCGGAGGTGGCTCGTCGTGGTCGAGGCGGAGCCGGCCGTCCCCGGTCCCGGCCACGGCGGCCGCCGTCACGGGCACCCCGCCCGGCGCGGTGTCCTCGGTGCGCTGCCGTGGCGGCCGGGCTCAGCCGCGGTGGGTGCGGACCCACTCCGCGATGCCGTCGGCCGTGATGGGCAGCGCGTCGGACAGCACCCGGTTGCCGGTGCCGGTGACGACCAGGTCGTCCTCGATGCGCACGCCGATGCCGCGGAGCTCCTCGGGCACCGTCAGGTCGTTGGGGTGGAAGTACAGGCCCGGCTCGACGGTCAGCGCCATGCCCTCCTCGAGGGTGCCCTCGTGGTAGGCCTCGGCCGAGCTCTGCGCGCAGTCGTGCACGTCCAGGCCCAGGTAGTGCCCCACCCCGCACACGATGTAGCGCCGGTGGTGCTGGCCCTTGGGGTCGAGCGACTCCTCCACCGAGACCGGCAGCAGGCCCCAGTCGTGCAGGCCCTCGGCGAGCACCCGCATGGCCGTCTGCTGGAACGTCCGGTACTCCGCGCCCGGGGCCACCTCGGCCATGGCGGCGACGTGGCTGGCGTGCACCAGGTCGTACACCTGGCGCTGGGCCTCGCTGAACTCCCCGGAGACGGGGTAGGTCCGGGTGACGTCGGCGGTGTAGAACGTGGTGGCCTCCACGCCGGCGTCCATGAGCAGCAGCCCGTCCGGCGGGACCACCCCGTCGTTGCGGACCCAGTGCAGCACGGGTGCGTGCGGGCCGGCCGCGAGGATGGAGGAGTAGCCGACGCCGTTGCCGGACGTGCGCGCGCGGCGGTCGAAGGTGCCCTGCAGCCAGCGCTCACCCCCGGCCCGCTCTGCCTCGGGCAGCGCCGCGGCCACCTCCGTGAACCCCGTGACGGTGGCGTCGACGGCCGCCTGCAGCTGGTCGATCTCCCAGTCGTCCTTGACCCGCCGCAGCTCGGAGAGCACCCGGCGCAGCTCGCCCCCGGAGCCGCTGACCAGCGCGTCGAGCACGGGCTCCACGCCGCGGGTCGCGAGCATCGCGGGGTAGCTGCCGCGCAGGGCGCCGGGCAGCTCCTCGAGCGGGCGGCACGTGATGCCCAGGGCCTCGCTCCACTCGCCGAGCCCGGGCACGGGGCCGATCCACAGCTCGCCGTCCCGGGCGGAGGCGAAGAAGTCCGACTCACCGGGCCCGGCGGGCGCGCGCAGGTGCAGCACCGCGTCGTGCCGGTCGCCGGAGGGGTGCATGACCAGCACCGCCCCCTCGGCCTGGCAGCCCGTGAGCCAGAGGAAGTCGGAGTCGGGCCGGAACTCGTAGTCGGAGTCGTTGGAGCGCACCGGGGCACGCCCCGCGGCCACTGCGATCCGCTGCCCGGGAAAGGCCTGGGAGAGCTTCTGCCGGTGCTCGGCCGCGGCCACCGCCTGACCGTCGACGACGTGGGCGGCCCGGTCGGCCGGCCCCCACCCGTCGCGGACGTTCTCCCGGAAGCCGGGGGCGTCGGTGAGCTTGCTCGGGTCGCGGCGCGCGGGTCGAGTCATGACCTCCAGGCTAGTGCGGGTGGTCCCCGGACCCCAGCCGGCTGGTCAGCTGACGGCGGCGTCCGCGATCGAGCCGGCCTCCTTCGCCCCCGCCTCCAGCGCGGCGCAGCAGGCCACCACCCAGGTGGCGACCCCCTCGGCCGTGCCCGCGGCGAAACCCGCGGCAGCACGCCGGTAGTCGTCCGGGCGGCGCAGCCAGCTGACCTCCGGGACGGTGAGGTTGTGCACGTCGAGCCCGCTGCTGACGGCCACCAGCCGCGAGGCCGCCCGCGCCACCACGCCGTCCGCGCTGCCGAACGGCGCCAGCCCCAGCAGCTCCCCGTGCACCACCGCGGCCAGCACGGCCGCCGGCACCCGGGTCCCCCCGGTGACGAGCTGGCCGAGCCCGTCGAGCCGCTGCGCCGTGCCCAGCCGGGGCCGACCCAGCTGCGCGTCGTCGACGAGGTCCGCCGCGGCCAGCAGGTGCAGGCGCGCGAGCACCTGCAGCGGCGCGCGACGCCAGACGCCGAGCAGGGTCGTCAGGGCGGGTCCGTCCAGCGTCGTGGCCACCCGCAGCGCGCCGGCGGTGACCGGGTCGGCGGCCGTGCCCTCACCGGGCAGCTCCGTGGAGCCACCGTCCAGCGCGGCCGAGCTCCGCGCGGCACGGACCGAGGCCTCGGTGGCCCCGACGGCCCAGCCCTTGCGGTTGGCCGGGTGCCGGTGCACCGCGTCGACGGCGGCACGGGCGGCGTCCGCGGCGGCTGCCACCCCGGGCAGCTCCAGCAGGGGGGCGAGCGGGTCGACGGGCACGGGCAGGGACGGTAGGCCACTCACCGCGCCGGTCCACCCGCTGGGCGAGGGACTGCCCGTTCGGCAGTGGTCCGGCTCACCCTCCCGGCCTAGGTTCGAGCCATGACGACGCCGTCCGAGCCGCTGCAGTCCGAGACCGATCCCGCCGCGCGCGTGTTCCCGCCCAGCCCGGAGTTCACCGCCCAGGCCAACGCCGGGCCCGAGCTGCAGACCGCGGCCGACGCCGACCGCGAGGGCTTCTGGGCCGCCCAGGCGCAGCGCCTGCACTGGCACGAGCCGTGGACCGAGGTGCTGGACTGGTCCGAGGCCCCGGTCGCGAAGTGGTTCGTGGGCGGCAAGCTCAACGTCGCCCACAACTGCGTGGACCGCCACGTCGAGGCCGGCAACGGCGACCGGGTGGCCATCCACTGGGAGGGCGAGCCCGGCGACAGCCGCGCCATCACCTACTCCGACCTGCTCGCCGAGGTCAGCCGCGCCGCCAACACCTTCACCGAGCTCGGCCTCGTCAGCGGCGACCGGGTGGCCGTCTACATGCCGATGGTCCCCGAGGCGATCGTCACCATGCTGGCCTGCGCCCGTCTGGGCCTGACCCACTCCCTGGTCTTCGCCGGCTTCTCCGCGACCGCGCTGCGCTCCCGGGTCGACGACGCGCAGGCCAAGCTCGTCGTCACCACCGACGGCCAGTGGCGCCGCGGCAAGGCCGCCCCCCTCAAGGACACCGTGGACGAGGCCGTCGACGGTGCGGCGTGCGTGGAGCACGTGCTGGTCGTGCGGCGCACCGAGACGGACGTGAGCTGGACCGAGGGGCGCGACCTGTGGTGGCACGAGACGGTGGCCCACGCCTCGCCCGAGCACACCGCGCAGCCCTTCGACGCCGAGCACCCCCTGTTCGTGCTCTACACCTCCGGCACCACCGGCAAGCCCAAGGGGATCATCCACACCTCCGGCGGGTACCTCACCCAGACCAGCTACACCCACCACAACGTCTTCGACCACAAGGAGGGCCGCGACGTCTACTGGTGCACCGCCGACATCGGCTGGGTCACCGGGCACAGCTACATCGTCTACGGCCCGCTGAGCAACGGCGCGACGCAGGTGGTCTACGAGGGCACGCCGAACAGCCCGGACGAGCACCGGCACTGGAACATCATCGAGAAGTACGGGGTGACGATCTACTACACGGCGCCGACGCTGGTGCGGACGTTCATGAAGTGGGGCCGCGAGATCCCCGACGCCCACGACCTGTCCTCGCTGCGCGTGCTGGGCAGCGTCGGCGAGCCCATCAACCCCGAGGCGTGGACGTGGTACCACGAGGTGATCGGCGGTGGGCGCTGTCCCATCGTGGACACGTGGTGGCAGACCGAGACCGGCGCCATCATGATCGCGCCGCTGCCCGGGATCACGGCGTGCAAGCCCGGTTCCGCGATGGCGACGCTCCCGGGGATCTCTGCCGCGATCGTCGACGAGGAGGCCAACGTCCTCGGCGCCTCCTCCGGCGGTTCCGGGGCGGGCGGTGACACCGTCCAGGGCTACCTGGTGCTGGACCAGCCGTGGCCGTCGATGCTCCGCGGCATCTGGGGCGACATGGACCGCTTCCGGGAGACCTACTGGAGCCGCTACGCCGAGCAGGGCTGGTACTTCGCGGGGGACGGCGCCAAGTACGACGAGGACGGCGCGATCTGGCTGCTGGGGCGGGTCGACGACGTGATGAACGTGTCCGGGCACCGCATCTCCACCACGGAGGTCGAGTCCGCGCTGGTCAGCCACCCCTCGGTCGCCGAGGCCGCCGTGGTCGGGGCCTCCGACGCCACCACCGGGCAGGGGATCGTCGCCTTCGTCATCCAGCGGGGCGGCCAGACCCAGAGCGGGGAGGCCTACATCACCGAGCTGCGCGACCACGTGGCCAAGGAGATCGGGCCGATCGCGAAGCCACGGCAGATCCTGGTGGTGCCGGAGCTGCCCAAGACCCGCAGCGGCAAGATCATGCGGCGGCTGCTCCGCGACATCGCCGAGAACCGCGAGGTGGGTGACACCTCGACCCTCGCCGACGCGGCGGTCATGCAGTCCATCAGCAAGGGCCTCTCCGCACCCGCGGCGGACTGAGGGGCCGAGGGCGGGGCCGGGGAGCCCACGAACCGGGCCGGTGACGGCTCGGACGTGGACCTGCGCCCGGGCGTGGCACCATGTCTCCCGACGACCACCGGCGTCCCCTCCCCGGGGACGAGCACCGGCACCTGCACTGGAGGGCCCGAGTTGAGCTCAGGAGACAACACCACCCACGTCGGCGTGCCCACGACGGTGGCGTCCATCCCCCTGACCGACGTCGACGCGCGGGCGCCCGGCACCGGCAGCATCGGCAACCTGGTCAAGGACGCGACCGCCCAGGTGTCCACGCTGGTCCGTGCCGAGGTGGCGCTGGCCAAGGCCGAGGTCACCGGCGAGGTGAAGAAGGCCGTGTTCGGCGGGATCTTCTTCATCGTCGCCGCCGTCATCGGTCTCTACAGCACGTTCTTCCTCTTCTTCGCCCTCGCCGAGCTGCTGGACATCTGGCTGCCGCGCTGGGCGGCGTTCGCGATCATCTTCGCCGCGATGGTGCTGGTCGCCGCGGTAGCGGGGCTGCTCGGGCTGCGCAAGGTGAAGAAGCTTCAGAAGCCCGAGAAGACCATCGACGCGGTGAAGGACAACGCCAAGGTCCTCCCCGGCTCGCACTAGGCCACCGTGGCCGCCCCCGAGCCGTCCAGCGTCCGCGTCGAGGGTCCCTGGACCCACCGGGACGTGCACGCCAACGGCACCCGGTTCCACGTCGCCGAGGTCGACGGCGGCGGGCCGCTGGTGCTGCTGCTGCACGGCTTCCCCGAGTTCTGGTGGAGCTGGCGACACCAGCTGACCTCGCTGGCCGCGGCCGGCGCGCGGGCGGTGGCCGTGGACCTGCGCGGCTACGGGGACTCCGACAAGCCCCCGCGTGGCTACGACGGCTGGACCCTCGCCGGTGACGTCGCCGGCCTGGTCCGCGCCCTGGGGGCCGAGCGCGCCGTCCTCGTCGGGCACGACTGGGGCGGGCTCATCGCCTGGGCCACCGCGGCCCTGCACCCGAGGCTGGTGAGCGGGCTCGGCGTGGTCGCCGCTCCGCACCCGGTGGCGCTGCGCCGCGCCGTGCGCAGCGAGCCGCTGGGCCAGGGCCGCGCCTCGGCCTACGCCACCGCCTACCAGCTGCCCCGGTGGCCGGAGCGGCGGCTGGTGCGCGACGACGCCGCCGAGATCGAGGCCGTGCTCCGGCGCTGGGCGGGCCCCCGCTGGGTGGCCGGCGACGAGTTCGGCGAGGTCGCAGCGCGCAACCGCTCCGCGATGCAGGTCCCCGGGGTGGTGCACTCCGCGATGGAGTACTACCGGTGGGCGCTGCGCAGCCAGGTCCGGGGCGAGGGCCACCGGTTCGCGGCCGACCTGGCGGCGCCCGTGCGGGTGCCCGTCCTGCAGCTGCACGGTGCGCTCGACCCGTGCCTTCTGCCGTCCACCGCCGCCGCGTCGGCGCCGTGGGCGCTGGACCGGGAGCACGAGCTGCTCGACGGCGTGGGCCACTTCCCGCACCAGGAGGTCCCCGAGGTCGTCACCGCCGCCCTGGTGCGGCTGCTCGGACGGGTCTGACGGCCAGTACCCGGCGTTCAGGCTCCGACGTTCAGGCTCCGAAATTCAGGACGTGCAGGCGCCGGTGCCGACCGCCCCGCGTGCGGTGGACGCCGCCGACACCTCGCCCGAGACCTCCTCGGCGGTGAGCACGAAACCCGTCTCGGGGTCGTCGACGGCCGCGCCGAACACCACGCCGAGCACCGCGCCGGAGGTGTTGACGAGCGGGCCGCCGGAGTTGCCGCTGCGCACCGTCCCCCGCACCGTGTAGACGTTCCGGCTCACCGTGCTGGAGTCGTAGATGTCCGGACCGCGCAGGGTGATGTCCTCGCGGACCCGGGCCGCCGAGGCCGTGTAGGCCCCGTCGAGCGGGTAGCCCAGGACGATCGCGGACGTGCCGGTGCTCGCCGCAGCCGGGGCGAAGCCCAGCACCGGCGCCTGCAGGCCCGGGACGTCGAGCACGGCGATGTCGGTCTCCGGGTCGTAGAGCACCACGGTCGCGGTGAGCAGCGCGCCCCCGGACTCCACGCCCACCTGGTCGGTCCCGGCGACCACGTGGGCGTTGGTCATCACCCGTTCCGGCGCGACGACGAACCCCGTGCCCTCCAGCCCGCGCGAGCACGAGGGGGCCACCCCGCGCACCTTGAGCACGCTCTTCCGCAGCGTCTGCACCACCGCGGTGCCCTGGAGCGTCGTGTCCGGGGCATCGACCTGCGTGATGGGGGTGCGCCCGAACGGTCCGAGCACGCTGGGAAGCTGGGAGGTGTTGAGCAGCGCACCGAACTCCGCGGGCAGCTTCTGGGCCTGCACGGGCAGCACGTCGTTGACCCCGGCCAGCACCGCGGAACCGCGCACCGCGCTCGCGAGGCTCGTGCTGGCCGAGGAGGTCAGCGGCACCGCCAGCAGCCACGCAGCCACCAGCACGGCCGTCGCCTGCACCACCGAACCGAGGGCGCTGTCCACGGTGCGGACGGCCTTCTGGGTC
Organism: Rhodococcus antarcticus; assembly: GCF_026153295.1. Taxonomy (NCBI): domain Bacteria; kingdom Bacillati; phylum Actinomycetota; class Actinomycetes; order Mycobacteriales; family Nocardiaceae; genus Rhodococcus; species Rhodococcus antarcticus. Next base: position 3,123,664 of record NZ_CP110615.1, read on the forward strand.
AGGCTCGCCCGCACCGCACGCCCCAGCAGCACCCCCGCGGTCTGCCCGACGGCCACCAGGAGCACCACGACGCCGACCCCGAGCGCGGCGCGCGCGGCCGTGCTCTGCACCGACTCGATGAGCACCGGGGCCAGCCGCACCCCCACCACGGCCCCCACGAGGACGCCGGTGAACGCGAGCACGGCCGTCGCGACCCCCTGCCGCCAGCCGGACGCCGCGGCGAGCAGGGCCAGCACCAGCACGAGGGCGTCCACCCAGTTCAGGTTCACGCGCCGGAGCCGCTCATCGGTCCACTGAACCACGGGCCGAAGCCACGGCGGCGTCGAGGTCGCGCACGTCCCGGGTGTCCCACGGCTGGTCCCAGCCGGCCATCCGCAGCAGCGACGCCACCAGACCTCCGGTGAACCCCCACACCAGCAGGCCGTCCACGGAGAACGCGGGGCCGACGAACCCCGAGGAGTGCCGCACGCGGAAGCGGTTGGCGGGGTCGACCAGCTCGCGCAGCCCCACCCGCGCCACCCGGGCGCTCTCGGCCAGGTCCACCGCCTCCACCGGGCTGGGCTCGCGCCAGTGCGCCAGCACCGGCCGCACCCGGAACCCCGAGGGCGGCAGGAAGAGCTCGGGCAGCACCACGAGCGGGTCGACCCCGGCCGGGTCGAGGCCGGTCTCCTCCTGCGCCTCCCGCAGGGCCGCCCCCACGGGGCCGTCGTCGCCCGGGTCCACCGCGCCGCCGGGGAAGGCCACCTGCCCGCTGTGGCTGCGCAGGGTGGCGGCCCGTTCCAGCAGGAGCACGTCGCCGTCGTCGAACCCGGTGCCGGCCAGCAGCATCAGCACGGCGGCGGCGCGGGCGTCCTCCGGCGCCACCGGGGTCCGGGTGAGCTCGGGCACCCCGGCCCGGCCGACCTCCTCGGCCAGGGTCGAGAGCCAGTCCGGGGGTGTGGTCAGGGGGGTGCTCACCCCGTGACCCCGAGGTAGGTCGCCACGTCGGCGGCGATGGCGACCGGGTCGGTGTAGGGCACGGCGAGGATCTTGGCGACACTGCCGTCGGCCCGCAGCAGCACGGTCACCGGCAGCACCTTCGGCGCACCGACCAGCGCGGCGATGCGGGACGTCGCGTCCTGCACGGTGGGCAGGCGCACCCCGTAGCTGGCCAACCTCTCGAGCCCGTAGGGCGACGCCGGGTCGCTGTGCACGGTGAGCACGGTCACCGCGTCGCCCGCGGTGGCGGCGAAGGTCTGCATGGCGGGCAGCTCGGCCGCACACGGCTGGCAGTACCAGGCCCAGAGGTCGAGCACGGCGGGCTTCCCGGCCAGGGCCGTGCCCAGGTCCACGGTGCTGCCGTCGCCCAGGCACTCCAGGCGCAGCCCCGCCAGCGGACCGTTGCCCGCGGTGGCGCCGGCGACCGGCACCGGGCAGGGCAGCAGGTCGGCCGCGGCCCTCGGCGCGACCAGGTCGGCGGCGGGAACGGGCGTGCTGCTGGAGGGCGCCGCAGCCGTTGCCCTGGGACCGGGGGGCACCGGCGCTGCGGCGGGGACCCCGCTGCCCCGCGGCCACAGGGCCACGGCCAGGGCGACGACGACCGCGAGTCCCAGGACGTTCCAGCGCAGGGTGGAGCTGGCGAGCAGGGTCCTCACGGGCGGGCCCGCACGATCGTCACGTCGCCAAGGGTACGGAGCCGCGCCATTGCCGCTGCCGGGCGTTACGGGTCCGAGGCGTCGGCGTGATCTCCCCGAGTCGCGGGCGTGCCATGCTCGGAGCCATGGTCGGCCTGGCGGTGGTGCTGTTCCCCTTCGTCCTGATGGCCTTTGCCCTGTCCATGGAGCGGGTGGAGACACGGGTGCGCCGCACCGGCCTCGGTGAGGACGAGGTGGAGCAGTTCCTCGACCAGGCGAGCGCGTCGGAGGTCCAGACCCTGCTGAGCGACGGGATGCCCCGGGCCCTGGACGTGTTCCAGCTGCGCCGCCACCACCCTCGACGCGCCCCGGCGCGCGAGCGGTCCGAGGCACGCCGCACCGCGCCGTGACGGTCCGAGGGACGCACCGGCGCGATCGAACGTGATGCGCGGCACGGTTTCGCCCTAGACTGCGCAACGATCACGACAGCGGTGGCGCAGCAGGACCGGCGAGGACGTCGGCCGCGCGCTCCGCGAGGAGGAGCAGACGTGGACGAGGTCCTGGCCAGGGCAGGAATCTTCCAGGGCGTCGAGCCCTCGGCGGTGGAGGCGCTGACGCAGCAGCTGCAGCCGGTGGACTTCCCCCGGGGGCACGTGGTCTTCAACGAGGGCGAGCCCGGGGACCGGTTGTACATCATCATCTCGGGCAAGGTGAAGATCGGCCGGAAGAGCGCCGACGGGCGCGAGAACCTGCTGACGATCATGGGTCCGTCGGACATGTTCGGCGAGCTGTCGATCTTCGACCCGGGCCCCCGCACCTCCAGCGCCACCACCGTCACCGAGGTCCGCGCGGTGAGCATGGACCGTGCGGCGCTGCGGGAGTGGATCAACCGGCGCCCCGACATCGCCGAGCAGTTGCTCCGGGTGCTGGCCCGCCGGCTGCGCCGCACGAACAACAACCTGGCCGACCTCATCTTCACCGACGTCCCCGGCCGGGTGGCCAAGGCGCTGCTGCAGCTGGCCCAGCGCTTCGGCAGCCAGGAGAACGGCGCGCTGCGGGTCACCCACGACCTCACGCAGGAGGAGATCGCCCAGCTCGTCGGTGCCTCGCGCGAGACGGTCAACAAGGCGCTGGCCGACTTCGCCCAGCGCGGGTGGCTGCGGCTGGAGGGCAAGAGCGTGCTGATCTCGGACCCCGAGCGGCTGGCCCGCCGAGCGCGGTGAGCGTGTGGACGGCGTGCTGAACCGCGTCGACCGAGCAGTCCCCCGGTGACCAGGGCCGGGGTGTGACCCCCGACGTCACACCCCGGTCCTGTCGTGCGCCTCGGACCCGGGTTCCCCCGAACCAGGGCGAGGCGAGGCCGACCCCCGTCGGACCTCGGGGACAGTGAACGGCATCCCACCCGGTTCCACGAGGGAGGTGGAGGTTCTGTTCACCTCTTCGTGACCACAACGTGACGAAGAGTGCGCCTGGGGGGCCCTCGGACCGTCAAGTGGTACGGAAGTACCGTTTCGTGGCACACTGCTCGCCATGTCCACCCGCACAGGCCTCGCCGACTACCGCAGCGCCCTCACCGCACCCGGTGCGCGCGGTCCGGTGCTGTTCTCGCTGCTCGCCCGGATGCCCATCGCCATGATCGGGCTGGCCATGCTGCTCTACGTCCGCACCACCACCGGCTCCTTCGGCACGGCCGGGCTCGTGTCGGCGGCGGTGCTGCTCGGTGTGGCCTCGGGCTCGGTGGCGCAGGGTCGTGTCATCGACCGTTTCGGACCGACCCGCCCCCTGCTCACGGTGACCGTCGTCTTCGCGGTGTCCGTCGCCGCCGCCGTGGTGGCGGTGCAGCTGGGGGCCGCGACGCCCGTGCTCGTGGTCATCGGTTTCGTGACCGGTCTCAGCGAGCCCGCCGTCGGCGCCGCCTCCCGGTCCACCTGGGGCCGGCTGGTGCCCCCCGGCCCTGTCCGCCAGGCCGCGCTGGCCTACGAGGCCATCAGCATGGAGGTGTTCTTCATCCTCGGACCTGCTCTCGCCGGGGTGCTGCTCTACGCCCCGTGGGCCGGTACCGGCGTGGTCGTGGGGGCTGTGCTCATGGTCATGGGCGGCACCGGGTTCGCCCTCACCGACACCGTGCGCTCGTGGGGTCCTGCTCCGGCGGGCACTGTCCGCTCCCGCGGGCTCGGCGCGCTCGGAACCCCGGGGATGCGCACGCTGGCGGTCGCCGCGCTCGGGTTCGGCGTGGTCATCGGGTTCGTGGAGGTCGGCGTCCCTGCGGTGACGGCGCAAGCCGGCCGTCCTGCGCTCAGCGGGCTCATGCTCAGCCTGTGGTCGATGAGCTCGGTGGCCTTCGGCGTGTTCTACAGCACGCGCCCGTGGCCCCGACCGATGCACCTGCGGCTGCCGTTCCTGCTGGCCGCGTTCGCGCTGCTCGTGCCCCTGCTCGCCGTGCCGTCCAGCCTGTGGGGACTGGCCGTCGCGCTGCTGCTGGTCGGCACCATGATCACTCCCCAGTCCACCGCGCACTCCTCCACGATCGACTCCGCCGCTCCCGCCGGCACGCACACGGAGGCGTTCGGCTGGATCATCACCGCCGTCACCCTCGGGCTGGCGGGCGGGCAGTCCGTCGCGGGACAGCTGGTCGAGCGGGTCGGGACGGACGCGGTGTTCGTCAGCGCAGGCGTGGCGGGTCTGGCCGTGGCCGCCGTGGTGGCCGCCCGACGCGCCACCCTCGTCCAGGCCGAGGCCCCGGCTGCTCCGGCCACGGCCGTGACGGCTCCGGCCGCGGCTCCGGGCGGGGCCCCGCGCTCCCTGGCCCACACGGCCTGAGCCACCCACCCACCGCGTACCGCGGGCGCGATGTCGGCCGGGCCGGGCGGCCGCCGCCTCCCGCGGCCCGCCCACGAGCTGCACACGACCGTGGGCCGCACGCTGGTAGTGCATGACTCAACCACCCGTGCTTGGGTGGGGCCATGCCCGAGAACCCCGTCCAGAACGTCAGCTTCCCCAGCAACGGCAGCACCGCCCACGGCTACCTCGCCGTGCCCGAGAGCGGCAGCGGCCCCGGCGTCATCGTCATCCAGGAGTGGTGGGGCCTGACCACCCACATCGAGGACGTCGCCAACCGACTCGCCGCGGAGGGCTTCGTCGCCCTCGCGCCGGACCTCTACGGCGGCGCCACCACGCACGACTCCGAGGAGGCCGGTGAGCTGATGCAGAAGCTGCCCGTCGAGCAGGCCGCCAAGGACCTGGCCGGCGCCGTCGACTTCCTGCTCGGCCACGAGGCCGTCACCTCGGCGACCGTCGGGGTGGTGGGCTTCTGCATGGGCGGCGGCTTCGTCATCACCATGGCCGCCCAGCTGGGCGACAAGGTGTCCGCGGCCGTGCCCTTCTACGGCATCGTCCAGGGCGAGCCGGACCTCTCCGGGATCACTGCCGTGGTCGAGGGCCACTTCGGCACCGACGACCAGATGATCCCCATGGACGCACTGGCCGCCCTGGAGAAGAAGATCACCGACTCCTCCGGCACCGCGCCCACCTTCCACGTCTACGAGGCGGGCCACGCCTTCTTCAACGACGAGAACCTCATGGGCACCTACGACGCCGACCTCGCGCAGCTAGCCTGGAACCGCACCCTCGCGACCCTGAAGGCGAACGTTCGCTGACGCTCACCCGTGCGTGATTTCTGGACCCAGACGACGAGCTTTCCTGCACAGTCCTGACGCCGCGGCCCGATCACCCCCGTTGGTGGTCGGGCCGCACCCGGAGCACCGGAGGTTGACCGCCATGACCAGACTGCCCGTGCCGCCCTTCACCGCGGAGACCGCCGCGAAGAAGGTGCAGGCCGCCGAGGACGCCTGGAACAGCAGGGATCCCGAGAAGGTCGCGGGGGCCTACACGCCGGACAGCAACTGGCGCAACCGCGACACCTTCCTGCAGGGGCGCGAGGAGATCGTCGCGTTCCTCGGCGCGAAGTGGGTGCGCGAGCAGGACTACGTGCTGCGCAAGAGCCTGTGGGCCTTCACCGACGACCGGATCGCCGTCCGCTTCCAGTACGAGTGGCACGACGGCGACGGCCAGTGGTGGCGCTCGTACGGCAACGAGAACTGGGAGTTCGACGCGGACGGCTACATGACCCGCCGCGAGGCGAGCATCAACGACGTCCCGATCGACGTGGCGGACCGTCGCCTCGGAGTTGCGACGGGCACGGCCGGCGCGACGGGCACGGCCGGCGCAGCGGCGGACGAGCTGCCGCTGCGCTGACTCGCGCGTGAACATCGGGGACAGGTGCCCCGCCGGCGCTCACGAGCTCCGGAGGTGCCTGATCTGCGCCTGCACCGACCACTCGGCGGCGGGCCACAGGGCCGGGTCCACGTCGGCGTAGACGAGCTCGACGACCTGCCGCGCGGTGGCCGCCGTCCCGAGGGTCCCCAGCGCCACCCGCACCTGCTCCAGCCGCTGCTCCCGGTGCACGAGGTACTGCCGCGCCACCACCCCGGCGTCGGGCAGCTCCGGCCCGTGACCGGGCAGGACGGTCGTGCCCGGGGCGAGCTCGGCGAGGCGCTGCAGGGACGCGAGGTAGTCGCCGAGCTCGCCGGTCCGTGGGTCGATCACGGTGGAGCCGCGACCGAGCACGGTGTCCCCGGTGAGCACGCTGCCCGCCTCCCCGTCACCGTCGAGCACCAGGCACACCGAGTCACCGGTGTGCCCGGGGGTGGCGAGCACCCGCAGCTCGACCCCGGCGGCCGCGATGACCGCCCCTTCGGGCAGGCCCTCCGTGCCCAGCCGGAGCCGGGGGTCGACCGCGTGCACCGTCGAGCCGGTGATCTCGGCGAACCGGCGGGCACCCTCGGCGTGGTCGTCGTGGCCGTGGGTGAGCACGGTGGCCACCACGCGCCCGAGCGCCGCCACCCGCTGCAGGTGCGCCTCGTCCCGCGGGCCGGGGTCCACCACCACGCAGTCCTCGTTCCCGGGGGCGCGCAGCACCCACGTGTTGGTGCCCTCCAGGGTCATCACCGAGGGGTTGTCGCACAGCAGCACCGAGGCGCTCGTGGTCACCGCCCGGAGCCGGCCGTGGGCCGGGTGGGTCACGGCAGCTCCAACCGGTCCCCGGGCTGGCCGTCCAGGTGCCCGGCGGCCCCGGGGTAGAGCGGGTCACCGGGCAGCACGACGCGCAGCACGTCGCCGTCCCTGCGCACCCGGGGCACCACGGCGACGATCTCGCGCTCGGCGGCCAGCGCGGAGGTCACGGTGTCGTGCTCGTCGATCTCCATCAGCGTCACCCACGTGGGCGGGAGCAGCCCGCGCAGGCCCGACTGCCAGTCCGCCACGGCCTCGGACGGTGTCTGCCAGCTGACGTCGGACGCCTCGGTGGTCACGCCGTCCGCGATCTGGCCCTCGGGCAGCGCCGCCACGAAGAAGCGGGTGTCGTAGCGGCGGGGCTCCTCGGGCGGGGTGATCCAGTTCGACCACGGACGGACCAGGTCCGCACGCAGGACCAGCTGCTCCCGGGCGAGGAAGTCCGAGAAGCTGAGCTCGCGGGCCACCAGCGCCGCGCGGGCCGGGCCGTACCCGGAGGTGTCGGCGACGACGGTGTCCGCCGTCGGACCGGCCAGCAGCACGCCGCACTCCTCGAAGGTCTCACGCACGGCGGCGCACACCAGCTCCCGCGCCTCGTCCTCGGTGCAGCGAAACCGCTGCGCCCACCAGCTCGGGGGGGGCCCCGCCCAGGCCAGGTCCGCGTCCGCGTCCCGCAGGTCCACCCCGCCACCGGGGAACACGGTCATGCCCCCGGCGAAGGCCATCCCGGCCACCCGGTGCAGCAGGAACACCTCGAGCCCGTGGTCGCCGTCGCGCAGCAGGGCGATCGTGGATGCGTCCCGTGGCTCCACCGGCACCTCGGGTGGGTCACCCGGCATCATGTGCGGCGGCAGGACCATCTCCTCGGGCAGCCTCATCATGATCCGCACCCTACGACCGGGAGGTCCGACCACGTCCACGCCACCCACGTCCACGCCACCCTCGGGGCATGCCCGCGGGAGGCGCAGCGGACGTGGTCCTCAGGCCACCTCGACGACGAGCTCCACCTCGACGGGCGCACCCAGCGGCAGCTCGGCCACGCCCACGGCCGAGCGTGCGTGCACCCCCGCCTCGCCGAACACCTCGCCCAGCAGCTCGGACGCGCCGTTCACCACGCCCGGCTGGCCGGTGAAGCCCTCGGCCGAGGCCACGAAGCCCACGACCTTCACCACGCGCACCACGCTGTCGATCCCCACCAGGGCGTGCACCGCGGCGAGGGCGTTCAGGGCGCACGTGCGGGCCAGCTCCGCGCCCTGCTCGGCCGAGACCTCCGCCCCCAGCTTGCCGGTGGCCGCGAGCGCGCCGTCGACGAAGGGCAGCTGCCCGGAGGTGAGCACCTGCGCACCGGAGCGCACCGCGGGGACGTACGCGGCGACGGGCGCGGCCACCGGCGGCAAGGTGATGCCGAGCTCGGTCAGCCGCTCGCTCCAGGTGGTCATCCCTTGGGGCGCTTGAGGTAGGCGACGTGCTGCTCGCCGGTGGGTCCGGGCAGGACGGCGACGAGCTCCCAGCCGTCGGCACCCCACTGGTCGAGGATCTGCTTGGTCGCGTGCGTCAGCAGCGGCACGGTGGCGTACTCCCAGGTGGTCATGACACACGAGCGTAGTGGCCCCCGCCACCCTGACCGCGGTGTGCCCGGCGCCGGCCCCCCGGCCCGCCTAGGCTCGCCGCGTGCCTGACTCCTCCCCCGCATGGCCGGCCGCGGCGCGCGACGCCCGGCTGCACTGGGTCTCCGGCAAGGGCGGCACCGGCAAGTCGACCGTGGCCGCCGCCCTCGCCCTGGCCCTGGCCCGGGACGGACGAACCGTGCTGCTGGTGGAGGTCGAGGGCCGCCAGGGCATCGCGCAGATGTTCGACCGGCCGCCCCTGCCGCACTCCGAGGAGACGGTCGCCGTCACCGAGGGTGGTGGCGAGGTGCGGGCCCTGGCCATCGACGTGGAGACGGCGCTGCTGGAGTACCTGGACATGTTCTACAACCTCGGCTTCGCGGGACGCGCGATGCGCCGGGTGGGCGCCATCGAGTTCGCCACCACCCTCGCGCCGGGCCTGCGCGACGTCCTGCTCACCGGCAAGGTCAAGGAGTGCGTGGTGCGCACCGAGCGGGACGGCCGCCGCACCTACGACGCGGTGGTCGTCGACGCGCCGCCCACCGGGCGCATCGTCAACTTCCTCGACGTCACCCGGGCCATGGCCGACCTGGCCGGCGGCGGTCCGATCCGCTCCCAGAGCGAGGGCGTCATCAGCCTGCTGCACAGCGAGGACAGCATCGTGCACCTGGTGACCCTGCTGGAGGAGCTGCCCGTGCAGGAGACCCTCGACGCGGTGGACGAGCTCTCCGCGGCGGACCTGCGCACCGGGGCCGTGGTGGTCAACCGGGTCGAGCCGCAGCTGCTGCCGGCCCGCTCGATCGCCCCGGCCGCCCAGGGCAAGGTGGACGTCGCACGGCTGCGGGAGGGCTTCGCCATGGCCGGGCTGGAGCTGGCGGAGGACGAGCTGGCCGGGCTGGTCACCGAGACGGTGCAGCACGCCGCCCGGGTGGGCACGCAGCGCGCCAGCCGGGAGCGGCTGCTGGGTGCCGGGGTGGGCACCGTGGAGCTTCCGCAGCTGCGCGACGGGGTGGACCTCGGTGCGCTCTACGAGCTGGCCGGCGTCCTCGGCGAGCAGGGTGCCCGGTGACCACCCCCCGCCTCGACGTGGCCGCCCTGCTGGCCGACCCCACCACGACCGTGGTGGTCTGCTGCGGTGCGGGCGGGGTCGGCAAGACGACCACCGCGGCGGCCCTGGCCCTGCGCGCTGCCGAGCAGGGACGGCGCACGGTGGTGCTCACGATCGACCCGGCCCGGCGCCTCGCGCAGGCCCTGGGCGTGCAGGACCTCACCAACACCCCGCAGCCGGTGGACCTCGGCAACGGTGCCGACGGGGAGCGCGCGACCGGTGAGCTGCACGCGATGATGCTGGACATGCGTCGGACCTTCGACGACATGGTGCTCGAGCACGCCGACCCCGAGCGGGCGGAGGCGATCTTCGCCAACCCCTTCTACCAGACCATCGCGACGTCCTTCTCGGGCACGCAGGAGTACATGGCCATGGAAAAGCTCGGCCAGCTCGCGGCCTCGGGCGAGTGGGACCTGGTGGTGGTGGACACCCCGCCCAGCCGGAACGCCCTGGACTTCCTCGACGCCCCGCAGCGCCTGGCCAGCTTCCTCGACGGACGGATGATCCGACTGCTGTCGGCGCCGGCCCGTGCCGGCGGGCGGGGGCTGCGCAAGGTGGTCGGCGGCGCGGTGGGCCTGGCCGCGAAGGCCGTCTCCACCATCCTCGGCGGGCAGATGCTGCAGGACGCGTCGGCGTTCGTGCAGGCCTTCGACACCATGTTCGGCAGCTTCCGGGAGCGTTCCCGCACCACGTACGAGCTGCTCCGCCGACCCGGCACCCACTTCGTCGTGGTGTCGGCACCGGAGCCCGACGCGCTGCGCGAGGCCGCCTACTTCGTCGAGCGGCTCTCCACCGAGGGCATGCCGCTGGCCGGGCTGGTGCTCAACCGCACCCACCCACCACTGGCCGAGCTCTCGGCCGCACGCGCGACCGCCGCCGCCGAGCTGCTCGAGGAGGACGGTTCGGCACCCCTGGCCGCAGCCGTGCTGCGCGTGCACGCCGAGCGCGCCGTCACCGCCGAGCGCGAGGTGGCGCTGCTCGCGCACTTCACCGGTCGCCACCCCGGCGTGGCGCTGGTCGGTGTTCCCGCCCTGCCGTTCGAGGTGGCCGACCTCGAGGCGCTGCGGGCGGTGGGCGACCAGCTCACCGGCACGACCTGAGGGCTGCCACGGGGACGCACCGTGACGACGCAGCAGCGCCGGCCGCCTCCCCTCAGCTCGCGCGCGCGTCCCGACCGAGGTCGGCACGCACGGCCTTCAGGTGCTCGCCCCACGAGGTGACGTCGGGCCGGGTGCGCAGCAGCGCGCGGCGCTCCCGCTCGGTGAGCCCGCCCCACACCCCGAAGGCCACGCGGTGGTCCAGCGCGTCCGCGAGGCACTCCATCTGCACCGGGCAGTGCCGGCAGATGACGGTGGCCGCACGCTGCGCGGCCCCCTGGACGAACAGGCGCTCCGGATCGACCCCCCGGCACGCCGCCCGCGCCACCCACGCCTCGCGGGCCACGTCGGCCTCGCTCCTGCACTCCTGCCGTCCGGGCAGCACCCGGACCCCACCGTCGACCACGTCGCTCCCCCTGAGCTCGTCCGAACCTCGGCGGGGTGTGCCACAGCGCGACCCACCCCTCGTCCCACTCGTGGACGTGCCGGCCTCCCGCCGACCCGACCACTGGGACGTCGCCGAACTGTAGGAGGTTCCCCTGGTGTTGCCAACACCTCACGGTCAGTGACGCACGGTCACCACCAGGTCGTGACCTCACCGGAGTGACGGCCTGCTTGCGTACCCTGTGCCCCGTGACTGCTGTGCGAGCTCTTGTGAAGATGCTGGGCGTCTGCGTGCTGGCGGGCGTGCTCGTGGCCGGGGTCCTGTTCCCGGCCGTCGGCGGGCTCGGCCTGCTCTCCAACCAGGCCAGCGCGACGGTCGACAGCGTCTCGTCCGAGATCGGCACGGGCCTGGTCCCGCAGACCACGGTGATGCTGGACAAGAACGGCGGCACCATCGCCACGCTGTGGGGCGACCAGCGGCGCACCGTCGTCACCGGCGACCAGATCTCCACGGCCATGAAGGCGGCCATCGTCTCCATCGAGGACAAGCGGTTCTACGAGCACGCCGGGGTCGACTACCGCGGAACGGCCCGTGCGTTCCTCAGCAACGCGAGCGGGAACGCCACGCAGGGTGCCTCCACCCTCACCCAGCAGTACGTCAAGAACTACCTGCTGCTGGTGCTGGCGACGACCGACGCCGAGCGACGCCAGGCCACCGAGACGACCCCGGCCCGCAAGCTGCGCGAGATCCGCATCGCCCTGGCGGTGGACAAGGAGCTGGGCAAGGACGAGATCCTGACCCGGTACCTGAACCTGGTGCCCTTCGGCAACGGCGCCTACGGCATCCAGGCCGCGGCGCAGACGTACTTCGGCATCAACGCCGTCGACCTCACCGTCCCCCAGTCGGCCATGCTCGCCGGGATGGTGCAGTCCAGCTCCGCGCTGAACCCCTACACCAACGTGCAGGGCGTCACCGACCGCCGCAACACCGTGCTGGACACGATGCGGGACAACGCCATCATCACCGCCTCCGACGCGGACACCTTGAAGGCCACCCCGCTCGGGGTGCTGGCGGACCCCGGCTCGCCCACCAACGGTTGCCTGGGGGCCGGGGACAGCGGCTTCTTCTGCGACTACGCCCTGTCCTACCTCAACGGTCTCAACCTGAAGAAGGCTGACCTCGGCCGGGGCGGGTACGTCATCCGGACGACCCTCGACCCCGTGGTCCAGGCCTCGGTCAAGTCGGCCGTGAACGTCGACGTCCCCGCCGACCGGCCGAACGTGGCCAACGTCATGGACGTGGTGCAGCCGGGCCAGGACAAGCACCGCGTGGTGGCCATGGCGAGCAGCCGCACCTACGGCTTCACCGCGAACACCGCGCAGACCGTGCAGCCCATGACCTACACACCCGTCGGGGACGGCGCGGGGTCGGTGTTCAAGGTGTTCACCACCGCCGCCGCCATGGAGCAGGGCATGGGCACCAACGCGGTGCTGCAGACGCCCAACCGCATCGAGGTCAAGGGCTTCGGCGTCGGCGGCGCGGAAGGGTGCCCGGCCGACTCGTACTGCGTGCAGAACTACAACGGCAACTACAAGCCCTCGTACTCCATCACCGACGCCCTGGCCCAGTCACCGAACACCGGATTCGTGGACCTCATCACCAAGGTCGGCGTCACCCCCACCGTCGACATGGCCGTCAAGCTGGGCATGCGCTCGCTCGCGACGCCGGCCTCCGCCCCCATCGAGGCGAACCCCCAGCGCAGCGTCGCCGACAAGGTGAAGGCGGAGAACTCCGCCTCCTTCACCCTGGGCGTGAACCAGGTCAACATGGTCGAGCTGTCCAACGTGGGCGCCACGCTCGCCTCCAGCGGGATGTGGTGCCCACCGAGCCCGATCGAGTCGGTGACCGAGTCCACCGGCGCCCCGGTGGACATCGGCGAGCAAGCCTGCGCCCAGGTGGTCGCCCCGGGCCTGGCCAACACCCTCACCGTGGCCTTGAGCCAGGACGACGTCAACGGGACATCGGCGAACGCCGCCCGGCAGGTGGGCTGGGGCTACCCGACCAGCGGCAAGACCGGGACGACCAACGGGTACAAGTCGGCGGCGTTCCTGGGCTTCACCAACACCCTGGCCGGCGCGAACATCGTCTTCGACGACTCCCCAGCGCCCAAGGGCATCCGGGTGGCCGGATTCAGCCCCAGCAGCTGCGGCAACCTCGAGTGCGGCAACATCACCGGGGGCACCACACCGGCCCACACCTTCTACACGGCACTCAAGCCGGTGATCGACGCCTACGGACCCGTGGCCCTGCCGCCCACGGACCCGGCCTTCGTGAACGGCTCCAGCACGGGCAACGTGCCGAGCGTGGTGGGCCAGGACGTCACGGAGGCCACCGCCGCCCTGCAGGCGCTGAAGTTCCAGGTCCGCCAGTCCACGGTGACCAGCGGTGCTGCCCGCGGCACGGTCCTCCGGCAGAGCGTCACCGGCGCCAGCGTCCCGGGGGCGACGGTCACCCTGTACGCCAGCTCGGGCCGCTCCCCGGTCGTCCAGAACCCGGCACCCACCGCCGACCCGCCCGTTCAGCCGGCTCCCGTGGACCCGAACGCGCCGCCCGGGCAGGGCGGTGACGCACCACCCGGGCCGGGTGGCGCGGGACCGCCCGGGCAGCAGAACCCGAACGCACCGCCCGCCTGATCCCGCACCGCCGACGGGCCCCGCACCAGCTCGGTGCGGGGCCCGTCTCCGTGCGTGCCTCCTGGTGTGCCGGGCTCAGCCCTGCAGCTGGGCCTTGACCGCCGCCGACACCCGCGAGCCGTCGGCACGTCCCGCGGCGGCCGCGGCGGCCAGCTTCATCACCTGACCCATCTGGCGCATGCCCGGGGTCTGCCCGGTCTCCGCGGTCACCTGCGCGAGCGCCGCGGCAGCGAGCGCGGTCACCTCGTCGTCGCTGAGCTGGGCGGGCAGGTAGGCATCCAGCACCTCACCCTCGGCCCGCTCCTTGGCCGCCAGCTCCTCGCGACCCGCTCCGGCGAACGCCTCGGCCGCCTCCGCGCGCTTCTTGGCCTCCTTGGCCAGCACCTTCAGGACCTCGTCGTCGGACAGCTCCCGGGCCGTGGTGCCCGCGACCTCCTCGGTCTGCACGGCGGAGAGCGCCAGCCGCAGGGTGGAGACGACGAGCACGTCCTTCGCACGCATCGCCGCGGTGAGGTCGGTCTTGATCCGTGCCTTGAGCTCTGCCATGGCTCCAGACGCTACGCGGGGCCCGCAACCAGGTTCGGCTCGTACGCTGGAGGCGTGCCTGCTGCCCCGACACCTGCCCGCCGCCTGCCCGCGCACCCCCTGGCTCGCGCCGCCCTCGCGGTGGCTGCCACCGGGGTGGCCGGCGTGGGCTACGCCGCGGGCATCGAGCGCAACGCGTTCGCCCTGCGCGAGGTCACGCTGGCGGTGCTCGCGCCCGGGTCGTCGTCGATCAAGGTCCTGCACGTCTCCGACCTGCACATGACCCCGGGCCAGCGCCGCAAGCAGCAGTGGGTGCGCGAGCTCGACCGGCTGGACCCGGACCTGGTGGTCAACACCGGGGACAACCTGGCGCACCGGCGGGCGGTGCCGTCCGTGGTGCAGGCGCTGGACCCGCTGCTGGCCCGCCCCGGACTGTTCGTCTTCGGCAGCAACGACTACTTCGCGCCGACGCCCAAGAACCCCGCGCACTACCTCACAGCCAGGCACACGAGGGTGCACGGCGTGCCGCTGCCCTGGGCCGACCTGCGCGCCGCGTTCAGCGAGCGGGGCTGGCTCGACGCCACCCACACCCGGCACCGCCTCGAGGTCGGCGGGGTGCGCATCGCCGTGATCGGCGTGGACGACCCGCACCTGCAGCGCGAGCGGATGGCCACCGTGGCGGGAGCCGCTCCGGAGGACGCCGAGCTGCGCCTCGCGCTCACCCACTCCCCCGAGCCCCGGGTCCTCGACGTGTTCGCCGCCGACGGGTACGACCTGGTGCTCGCCGGGCACACCCACGGCGGCCAGCTCTGCATCCCGCTGCTCGGTGCCGTCGTCACCAACTGTGAGCTCGACCGCAGCCGGGCCAAGGGTCCCTCCCGCTGGGGTGCGCACACCTGGCTGCACGTCTCCGCCGGGCTCGGGACGTCCCCCTACGCGCCGGTGCGGTTCGCCTGTCGACCGGAGGCGAGCCTGCTGACCCTGGTGGCGGCGCCAGCCGGGTCCCGGCCCGCCCCGGTGGTGGTGGGCGAGCGGGGGATCCCGGTCGGCGGCGGGTCCGGCGTCGGGTAGAGTTCGGCTCGCTGCACCGGGGTGTGGCGCAGCTTGGTAGCGCGCTTCGTTCGGGACGAAGAGGCCGTGGGTTCAAATCCCGCCACCCCGACCACCGCCCTCCCGGAGGGCACCGAAGGCCGCAACGGAGCGCCGTTGCGGCCTTCAGCACGAGGAGGCCAGCGTGTCGCAGTCCGCCCTGGTCGTCCGCGACGTCGGGTGGGACCACCCCGACGCCGTGTCGCTGCGGGAGCGGATGGGTGTGGAGATGGCGGCGGTCTACGCCGACCGCGACCTGCCGGCCGGTCCGCTCGGCGTGGACGACGAGACCGTGGTGTGGACGGGTCTGGCCCTGACCGGTGACGGGTCGGCGGCCGGTCACGCCGCCCTGCGCACCCTGGACGCCGCCGTCGAGCTCAAGCGGATGTACGTCGACCCCGCGCACCGGGGGATCGGGGTCGCGCAGGCGCTGCTGGAGGCCGCCCACGCAGCGGCGCGCCGGCTCGGTCACCGCCGGGTGCTGCTGCAGACCGGGGACCGCCAGCCCGGTGCCGTCCGCGTCTACGAGCGCGCCGGGTACCACCGGGTGCCGATCTTCGCGCCGTACGAGCCGATCACGTTCTCCATCTGCATGGAGCTGGTGCTGCCGGCCTGACACCGGACCGGCTGGCAGGATCGTCCCGTGCACCCCGCCGCCGCGACCCCTGCCCACCTCTTCGACGACCCCGCGGCCGAGGCGCGCTGGCGAGCCCGCTTCACCGCCGCCCGGATCTCGCTGCCCGACTGGGCCCTGCACGCCCCGGACCGCTCCGTCTTCGTCTCCAACGCCTCGGGCACCTACGAGGTGTACACGTGGGACCGCTCCACCGACGTCCGCCGCCAGGTCACCGACCGGCCGTCCGGCACGCACGACGTCGCGCTGAGCCCGGACGGCGAGCACGTGTGGTGGTTCGACGACGCCGACGGCGACGAGTTCGGCGTGTGGGTGCGCGAGCCGTTCTCCGGGCGACCCGACGGGTGGGAGCCCGTCTCGGCCGTGCCCGGCGTGCACCCCGGCTACCCCGCCGGCCTGGAGCTGGGCACCCGCGTCACCGTCGTCGGAGCCTCCACCGACGACCGGACGACCATCTGGACGCGCGTCGGCGACGCGGACGCGCTCGAGGTCTACTCGCACTCCGAGCACGCCGGGGTCGGTGCGCTCTCCCGCGACGAGACGCTGCTGGCCATCAGCCACTCCGAGCACGGTGACTCCCGGCACGCCTCGCTGCGGGTGTTCCGACTCGCGGAGGACGGCACCGTGGCCGAGACCGTGGGCGAGCTGCACGACGGGCCGGGCAAGGGCCTCGAGCCGCTGGAGTTCTCCCCCGTCGAGGGTGACGGACGGCTGCTCGTGGTGCACGAGCGGCGCGGGCGCGAGGAGCTGCTGCTCTGGGACGTGAGCTCCGGCGAGCAGACCGAGCTCGTGCTGGACCTCCCCGGCGAGCTCGGCGCCGAGTTCCACACCGACGGCAGGGCCCTGCTGGTCGAGCACACCCACGCCGGGCGCAGCACCCTGCACCACTACGACCTGGCCACGGCCACGCTGACCCCGCTCGACACCCCGGCGGGCACGGTGTCCGGCGCCGGCACCCGCCCGGACGGCACCGTGGAGTACGCGTGGTCGAGCTCGGAGCAGCCCTCCGCCGTGCGTGCCCGGTTCCCCGACGGCACCGACGACGTGCTGCTCACCCCGCCCGGCGCCGAGCCTGCCCCCGCCTCCCAGCCGCTGGCCGACCACTGGGTGGGGGACGTGCACGCGCTGGTCGCCCGGCCGGCGGACGCGCCCGACGGTCCGCTGCCGACGGTGTTCAGCCTGCACGGCGGGCCGCACGCCGCCGACGAGGACCGCTACTCCGCCATGCGGGCCACCTGGCTCGACGCCGGGTTCGCGGTGGTGCACGTGAACTACCGCGGGTCCACCGGCTACGGGAGCGCGTGGCGTGACGCCATCGAGGGCCGCCCGGGGCTCACCGAGCTCGAGGACGTCGCGGCCGTGCACGACTGGGCGGTGACCTCCGGCCTCGCCGACCCGGCACGGTGCGTGGTGGAGGGGTGGAGCTGGGGCGGGTACCTCACGCTGCTGGCCCTGGGCACCCAGCCGCAGCGCTGGGCCGCCGGGGTGGCCGGGGTCCCCGTGGCCGACTACGTCGCCGCGTTCGAGGACGAGATGGAGCCGCTGCGGGCCTACGACCGCGCCCTGTTCGGCGGCTCCCCGGACGACCTGCCGGAGCTGTACCGCGAGTGCTCCCCGCTGACCTACGTGGAGCAGGTGCGCGCGCCG
Source organism: Rhodococcus antarcticus (assembly GCF_026153295.1). Taxonomy (NCBI): domain Bacteria; kingdom Bacillati; phylum Actinomycetota; class Actinomycetes; order Mycobacteriales; family Nocardiaceae; genus Rhodococcus; species Rhodococcus antarcticus. The sequence continues at coordinate 3,141,132 of NZ_CP110615.1, forward strand.
GTGCTGCTGCTGGCCGGGGAGAACGACCCGCGCTGCCCCATCCGCCAGGTGGACAGCTACCTCGATGCGCTCGCCGCCCGGGGCGCGAGCTACGAGGTGGTCCGCTACGACGCCGGGCACGGGTCGCTCGTGGTGTCCCAGATGATCGACCACGTGGCGACCGAGGTCGACTTCGCCCGCCGTGCGCTGCTCCTGGCCGCCCGGGCCTGACCACCCCGTCCCACCCACCACCCACACCGCCAAGTGCGGGCTACGGGCGCTCATTCGCCCACGAATGGCGACCAGTAGCCCGCACTTGGCGGAAGAGGGCGGGTCAGACGGTGGTGGAGAGCGCCACGTCGATGTTGCCGCGGGTGGCGTTGGAGTACGGGCACACCTGGTGGGCCTTGGCCACGAGGTCGTCGGCCTGCTCCTGGGTGAGACCGGGCAGGTGTGCGACCAGCGCGACGGTGAGCCCGTAGCCCCCGGCGCCGTTGGAGCCGATGCCGACGCTGGCGTCGATGGTGGTGTCCTCCCCCAGCGCGACCTTCTCCTTGCCGGCGACGATCTTCAGCGCGCTGTGGAAGCACGCGGCGTACCCGGCGGCGAACAGCTGCTCCGGGTTGGTCGCGCCGCCCGGACCACCCATCTCCTTCGGGATGGCGACGTCGGTGTCGACGAGACCGTCGGAGGAGGCGACATGGCCGTTGCGGCCGTCCCCGGTGGCCACGGCGTGCGCGGTGTAGAGGGTCTCGATGCTCATGGGCTTCTCCTGCGGCTCGACGGTGGGTACGTCCGTCCAACGCACCTGCCCGAGGTCGTGTTCCGCCCCCGCCCGAGCCGTCCTCAGCCGGCGAGACCCGCCAGCGCGTCGGAGATCGACTGCCCGCCGGAGGTGAGGTCGAAGGCGAGCCGCTCGGTGGCGGGCACGGCGAGGCACGCCACGCAGACCGCGGCGACGTCGGCCCGGCTGATCCGCCCGCTGCCCAGCTGCCGTCCCGCCGCGACCTGACCGGTGGCCTGGTCGTCCAGCAGCCCACCAGGCCGCACGATCGTCCACACCAGACCAGAGCCAGCCAGCGCCGCGTCGGAGACGGCCTTCGCGCGCAGCACGTCCCGGAGGAACTCGGGCCCCTCGTCGGGCCGGTCGGCGTACATGGAGCTGACCTGGACCACGCGCGGCACGCCGACGGCGCCAGCGGCCGCCACCAGGGCGAGGGTCGCGACCCGGTCCACGGCGTCGGACGCGCCCGGGCGGGGATCGGAGGCGGCCGCGGTGTGCACGAGCCCGTCGCAGCCGGCCAGCCAGGCGGACGGGTCGTCGGTGGTCAGGTCGCTCAGCACGACCTCCGCACCCCGCGCGCGCAGCGGCGCCCCCTTCTCCTCGGAGCGGACCACCGCCCGCACGGTGTGACCGGCCTGCAGGAGCTCGGTGACGACGTGGTTCCCGGTGCGCCCGGAGGCGCCGGTGACGGCGATCAGCATGGCTCCATCGTGCACCCCGGGGGTGGGCGCGGCCGCTCAGGGCAGCAGGAGCTCCGCGATCTGCACCGTGTTCAGCGCCGCGCCCTTGCGGAGGTTGTCGCTGGAGATGAACAGCGCGAGCCCGCGTCCGTCCGGGACGCCCTCGTCCTGGCGAACGCGCCCGACGAGGGACGGGTCGGCCCCGGCCGCGGCCAGCGGGGTCGGCACGTCCACCAGCTCGACACCCGGCGCGCCGGCCAACAGCTCCTGCGCCCGCGCCACGCTGAGCGGCCGGGCGAACTCGGCGTTCACCGACAGCGAGTGCCCCGTGAACACCGGCACCCGGACGCACGTGCCGGAGACCAGCAGCTCGGGCAGGCCGAGGATCTTGCGGCTCTCGTTGCGGAGCTTGCGTTCCTCGTCGGTCTCGTTCGACCCGTCCTCCAGGACCGACCCGGCCAGCGGCAGCACGTTGAACGCGATGGGCGCCACGTACTTCACCGGCGGGGGGAAGGGAACGCCCGAGCCGTCGTGGGTGAGCTCGCTCGCCCGCTCGACGACGGCCTTCACCTGGCTGTCCAGCTCCTCGACGCCGGCGAGGCCGCTGCCGGAGACCGCCTGGTAGGTCGAGACGACCAGCCGGGTCAGCCCGGCCTCGTCGTGCAGCACCTTCAGCACGGGCATCGCGGCCATGGTCGTGCAGTTCGGGTTGGCGATGATGCCCTTGCGGGCGTCGGCGATGGCCTCGGGGTTGACCTCGCTGACCACCAGCGGCACGTCCGGGTCCATCCGCCAGGCCGACGAGTTGTCGATGACGGTGACGCCCGCGGCCGCGAACCGCGGACCCTGCGCCGTGGACGTGGAGCCGCCCGCGGAGAAGATCGCGATGTCCAGGCCCGCGGGGTCCGCGGTGGACGCGTCCTCGACGGTGATGTCGCGGCCCTGCCAGGTGATGGTGGAGCCGGCCGATCGCGCCGACGCGAACAGCCGCAGGTCGTCCACGGGGAACGCACGCTCGGCGAGCAGCCGCAGCACCACGGCCCCGACCTGCCCGGTGGCACCGACGATGCCGACGTTCACGCCCGTCACCGCCCGGTCCCGCCGTAGACCACGGCCTGGCCCCCGTCGGGGTCCCCGAGGTCGAAGGCGGCGTGCAGCGCGCGCACGGCGTCGTCGAGCTGGGTGTCGCGGCACAGCACCGAGATGCGGATCTCGGAGGTGGAGATGATGTCGATGTTGACCCCCGCGGTGGCCAGCGCCTCGCAGAAGGTGGCCGTGACCCCGGGGTGGCTGCGCATGCCTGCACCGATGAGGGACACCTTGCCCACGTTCTCGTCGTAGAGCACCTGCGTGAAGCCGATGACCGGCTGCAGCTTGGTCAGCTTCTCGACGGCGGCAGGGCCGTCGGTGCGCGGCAGGGTGAAGGTGATGTCGGTCCTGCCGGTCGCTGCGCCCGAGACGTTCTGCAGCACCATGTCGATGTCGATCTCCGCGTCGGCGACGGCCCGGAAGATCTGGGCGGCCTTGCCGGGGTTGTCCGGCACGCCCACCACCGTCACCTTCGCCTCGGAGCGGTCGTGCGCGACACCGGTGATGATCGCCTGTTCCACGGGGATGTCCTCCATCGATCCGGACACGATCGTGCCGGGCTTGGTCGAGTACGAGCTGCGGACGTGCACGGGGACTCCGTAGCGCCGGGCGTACTCCACGCACCGGAGCATGAGGACCTTGGCCCCGCAGGCGGCCATCTCGAGCATCTCCTCGTAGGAGATGGACTCCAGCTGGCGGGCGTCGGCGACGATGCGCGGGTCCGCGGAGAACACGCCGTCGACGTCGGTGTAGATCTCGCAGACGTCGGCGCCCAGCGCGGCAGCCAGCGCCACGGCGGTGGTGTCCGAGCCGCCGCGGCCCAGCGTCGTGACGTCCTTGCTGGTCTGGCTCACCCCCTGGAAGCCGGCGACGAGGACGATGGAGCCCTCGTCGAGCGCGCTGCGCACCCGCCCCGGGGTGACGTCGATGATGCGTGCCCTGCCGTGCGCCCCGTCGGTGATGACGCCGGCCTGCGAGCCGGTGAAGCTGCGGGCCTCGGCGCCGAGGGAGTGGATCGCCATGGCCACCAACGCGTTCGAGATGCGCTCCCCAGCGGTGAGGAGCATGTCCATCTCCCGGGCGGGGGGGACGGGGGCGACCTGGCGGGCGAGGTCGAGCAGCTCGTCGGTGGTGTCGCCCATCGCGGAGACGACGACGACGACGTCGTGTCCCGCCTTCTTGGTGTCGACGATGCGCTCGGCCACCCGACGGATCCGCTCGGCCGACCCGACCGACGAACCTCCGTACTTCTGCACGACGAGGGCCACGCTGTCGTCCTCCTGCTCACCTGCTGGTCTTCCGGCCGCGCACCAGCCTACCGACGGGTCGGTGGCCTCCCCGACGGCGTCGACGACGACCGTCCGTACCGTCGCCCGCATGACCACTCCCGACCCCACCCGGCTCGCCGACACCGCGGTGCCCGTGCACCCCCTCGTCGCCGCGCGGTGGAGCCCCCGAGCGCTCGATCCCACCGCCACCCTCGACGACACCACCCTGACCGCCCTGCTCGAGGCCGCCCGCTGGGCGTCGTCCTGGGGTGGCTCGCAGCCCGCGCGCTTCATCGTCGGTCGGCGGGGGGACGAGACCTTCGACGGACTGGTGTCCACCCTGTCCCGCGGAAACCGCTCCTGGGCACCCCGCGCGTCGGCGCTGGTCCTCGGGGTCACCCGGGTCCGCGACGGGGAGAAGGTGTTGACCCACAGCGCCTTCGACCTCGGCCAGGCAGTAGCCCAGCTCACCCTCCAGGCGGTGTCCGAGGGGCTGGTGACCCACCCGATGGCAGGCTTCGACGCCGAGGCAGCCCGAGCGAGGTTCGGGGTGCCCGAGGACTTCGCCCCCCTGGTGCTGGTCGCAGTGGGGTCGCTCGCCGACCCGTCCACGGTCGAGCCCGAGCTCGCCGCCAAGGAGCAGAAGCCGCGGGCGCGCCGCGCGCTCGCCGAGGTCGCCTTCGCCGGCACGTGGGGCGCGCCCGTGCTCGGGTGAGTCCCGCACCCCCGCTGCTCGTCCCGCGCTCGATGGTTCGGCCCCGCCCACCGCTCGCAGCGCGGCGAGCGCACGTCCTGGGTCAGGATGTGGGGGTGAGCACCCGTGAGCGCGCCGCCGAGCTCGACGCCCAGGATCCGCTGGCGCACCTGCGCGAGCGCCACCACCTGCCCGAGGGCCTCGTGTACCTCGACGGCAACAGCCTCGGCGCGATGCCCCGCACGGCACCGGCGCGGTTGCAGCACACCGTTGCCCACGAGTGGGGCGAGCGGCTCATCCGGTCCTGGAACGAGTCCGGCTGGTACACCGCCCCGGCCCGGGCCGCGGCGGCCCTGGCCCCCCTGCTGGGAGCGGACGCCGACGAGGTGGTGGTGGCCGACTCCACGTCGGTGAACCTGGCCAAGCTGCTGCACACCGCGCTCACGCTGCGGCCCGGGCGGGGCGTGATCGTCATGGAGCGCGGCTCCTTCCCCACCGACCTCTACGTCGCCCGCGGGGTGCTCGCCCTCCGCGGGGGTGGCGAGCTGCGGCTCGTCGACGGCCCGCAGGACCTGCTCGGGGTGCTCGACGACGACGTCGCGCTCGTCTCCGTCACCGAGGTGGACTTCCGCACCGGGTTCCGCTGGGACGTCGGCGCGGTCACCGCGTCCGCGCACGCCGCCGGCGCCCTCGCCCTGGTGGACCTCTGCCACTCCACCGGCGCGCTCGACGTCGACGTGCACGCCTGGGACGTGGACCTCGCCGTCGGCTGCGGGTACAAGTTCCTCCACGGCGGTCCGGGCGCCCCGGCGCACTGCTACGTGGCCCGGCGTCACCACGCGGGCCTGCCGTCGCCCACGCCGGCGTGGTTCGGCCACGCAGAGCCGTTCGCCATGAGCACCGGGTTCACCCCCGCCCCCGGGGTCCAGCGTCTTGCCGGGGGCACTCCGCCGGTGCTCTCGCTGACGGGGCTGCTGTGCGGGCTGGAGTCCCTCGAGGGAGCCACCCCCGCACAGCTGCAGGCCAAGGCGACCGCGCTCACCGGCTTCTTCCTCGAGCTGCTCGACGCGCACTGCCCCGAGCTCGAGATCGCGACGCCGCGGGACCCGGCGCGGCGCGGCGCGCACGTCAGCGTCCGGCACCCGCGGGCCTACGCCCTGGTGCAGGCCCTCATCGCGCGGGACGTGGTCGGCGACTTCCGCGACCCGGACATCGCACGCTTCGGGCTGGCCCCCACCACCACGCGGTTCGTCGACCTCGTCACGGCCGTCGAGCAGGTCCGGGCCGTGCTCGACGGGGGCGAGGACACCCAGGAGCGGTTCGCCGCCCGCACGGCCGTCACGTAGGCGTGCTCGGCCGCCACGGCGGCGGAGGAGCTCCTCGGCCGGCGCTCAGGCGAAGCGGCGGATGACCTTGGCGAGGACCACTCCCACGACGAGCCAGAAGATGGCGGCCAGGCCGTAGTTGATGAGGATCATCTTCTTGACCTCGTCGGGCCCGTAGGTGAACAGGTCCTTGAACCCCAGCGCCAGCGGCCGCGCGAGGTCGGCGACGCGCTTGACGATCCCGTTCTCGGCGTTCGCGCCGCCGAGGGTGAGAACGATCTGAGCCGCCAGGACGACCGCGAACAGGGTGGCGACCCCGCGCACGAGCGTCGCCGCCCCGTTGACGGTCTTGCCGACCGCAGCACGGGCGTTCCTCGTCGAGCGCTCCTCAGCCATGGGCGGCAGTCAAGCACGGTCCACTCCGCACGTCACCACCTGGTTACCGATCAGTAGCCAGCCGGGTGAGGTCACGTGGTTGCCGCCGCCACCTGCACCGGGGCTACAGTCGACCCCGTGCAGCGCGCGCTCCTCCTTCGCCGCCGCGACGAGGCCTGAGTCCAGACCGGCTCCTCGTCGCGGGGCTCCACCGCGTGTCCTCCCCGCAGCGCCGGTCGCACCCCCTTCGTGACGACCCCCCTGGAGCCCTGACATGACCACTCCCGACGCCTTCACCCCCGCCTCGCGCAGCATCCGCACCCCCGCCCGGCCCGCCCCGGCCGACCAGGCGCCCTGGAACCCGCAGCGCGGGTCCTCCATGCCGACCCACCGCTACCTGTCCTACGCCGACGACGTCGCGCCCGTCGTCCTGCCCGACCGCACCTGGCCCGAGGTCGTGCTGGACCGTGCCCCGCTGTGGTGCGCGGTGGACCTGCGCGACGGCAACCAGGCCCTGATCGATCCCATGAGCCCCGCGCGCAAGCGGCGGATGTTCGACCTGCTGGTGCGGATGGGCTACAAGGAGATCGAGGTCGGCTTCCCGGCCGCCAGCCAGACCGACTTCGACTTCGTCCGCGAGATCATCACCGACGGCGCCATCCCCGACGACGTGACCATCCAGGTCCTGACGCAGTGCCGACCCGAGCTGATCGAGCGCACCTTCGCCGCCTGCGAGGGGGCCACCTCGGCCATCGTGCACTTCTACAACTCGACGTCGATCCTGCAGCGCCGGGTGGTCTTCCGCAGCGAGCGCACGGCCATCACGAAGATCGCCACCGACGCCGCGGCCTTCGCCCTGGAGTGTGCGGCGAAGCAGCCCGAGACGCGCTGGCGCTGGGAGTACTCCCCGGAGAGCTACACCGGCACCGAGCTGGAGTACGCCCTCGAGGTCTGCGACGCGGTCACCGCCGTGCTGGCCCCGACCCCGGCGAACCCGGTGATCATCAACCTGCCGGCCACCGTGGAGATGGCCACGCCGAACGTCTACGCGGACTCCATCGAGTGGATGCACCGCCACCTCGCCCGGCGCGACTCGATCCTGCTGAGCCTGCACCCGCACAACGACCGTGGCACCGGGGTGGCCGCGGCCGAGCTCGGCTTCGCCGCCGGGGCCGACCGCATCGAGGGCTGCCTGTTCGGCAACGGGGAGCGCACCGGCAACGTGTGCCTGGTGACCCTGGGCCTGAACCTGTTCAGCCGTGGCGTGGACCCGCAGATCGACTTCTCCGACATCGACGAGATCCGCCGCACCGTCGAGTACTGCAACCAGCTGCCCGTCGGGGAGCGTCACCCCTACGGCGGCGACCTCGTCTACACCGCGTTCTCCGGCAGCCACCAGGACGCGATCAACAAGGGCCTGGACCAGATGAAGATCGATGCCGACACCGCGGACAGCGACGTCGACGACCTCCGGTGGGCCGTGCCGTACCTGCCCATCGACCCCAAGGACGTCGGCCGCACCTACGAGGCCGTGATCCGGGTGAACAGCCAGTCGGGCAAGGGCGGTGTCGCCTACATCATGAAGAGCGACCACCACCTGGCGCTGCCGCGGCGGCTGCAGATCGAGTTCTCCCAGATCGTGCAGAAGGTGACCGACGTCGAGGGGGGCGAGGTCAGCCCCAAGGCCATGTGGGACGTGTTCGCCACCACCTACCTCGACCCGATCACCCCGCTGGAGCGGATACGGCAGAAGGTGACCGCGGCCGAGACCGACGACGGCCTGGACCAGATCGTGGCCGTGGTCAAGGTCGACGGGGTGGAGCGGGAGATCGAGGGCACGGGCAACGGTCCGCTCGCGGCCTTCGTCGACGCGATCGCCGGGGTGGGCTTCGACGTGCGGGTGCTCGACTACTCCGAGCACGCGATGTCCGCCGGTGACGATGCCTCCGCGGCCGCCTACGTCGAGTGCGCCGTGGGCGACAAGGTGGTCTGGGGCGTGGGCCTGGCGACGTCGATCACCACGGCCTCGCTGCGCGCGGTGGTCTCGGCCGTGAACCGCGCCTGAGGCCCGGTCGGGTCCCGGGGGACCCGGGGGCGTTCTGGCGGCCCCCTGACCGGCGTTGTGCGCGCACAACGCTGGTCAGGGGCCGTTCTTGGCGCGTTGTGCGCGCACAACGCCGTTCGGGGGGCAAGTGGGCCGGGGGGCAAGTGGGTCGGGGGGCAAGTGGGCCGGGGGGCAGGGGCCCGGGGCTCAGCGCACGCGGTGATGAACGCAGCGATCCGTGCCCGGATGCGCGCCGCGCGGTCCGCGGGGTCGACGTCCTCCTTGTAGCTGCGCCCGGCCGCGGGGGACCGCTTGCCCCGCACGTAGAGCGAGCACGCGAGGTCCGAGCAGGTGTAGATCCCCGCGGTGTCGCCGCGCCGCCCCGGCGCCCCGGCCCGGGCCGCGGCCATCAGCGCGACCCCGTTCCCGGTGTGGGTGGTCAGGCACAGCGTGCACATCTGCGCCCGGCGCGGGCCCCCCGTGGCGTGGCGCAGGGCGAGCCCGACGTGGTGGTCCTCCTCGGGCGAGGTAGCAGCGCCCGTCGTCACACCACCTCGTTGACCGATCCCGGACCGTCCGGGACCTCGCGCAGCTGCAGCTCCGCCGGGTCGGTGGCCTCCGCGACGACGGCGTGCGGCTGCAGCTCGCCGGAGAGGATGCGCTCGGCGTGGTGGCAGGCGACGGTGTGTCCGGCCGGGACGGGGTGCCCGGAGTCCACCCCGTCGAGCACCCTCAGCTGCGGTCGCTCCGTGTCGCAGCGGGTGGGCTGCTTCCACGGGCACCGGGTGTGGAAGCGGCAGCCGGTGGGCGGGTCGGCCGGGGACGGCAGGTCGCCGGCCAGCAGGATCTGCTGCCGGCTGTCCTCCACCACCGGGTCCGGCACCGGCACGGCCGAGAGCAGCGCGCGGGTGTACGGGTGCAGCGGCTCGCGGTAGAGCTCGCCCGCCGGGGCCTCCTCGACGAGCCCACCCAGGTACATCACGCCGATCCGGTCGGAGATGTGGCGGACCACGGCCAGGTCGTGGGCGATGACGAGGTAGGTCAGCCCGAGCTCGGCCTGCAGGTCCTCCAGCAGGTTCAGCACCTGCGCCTGCACGGAGACGTCGAGCGCGCTCACGGGTTCGTCGGCCACCAGCAGGTCCGGCTCCACCGTGAGCGCGCGGGCGATCCCGATCCGCTGGCGCTGACCGCCGGAGAACTCGTGCGGGTACTTGCTCAGCGCCGTGGTGGGCAGGCCCACCGAGCTCAGCAGCGACCGCAGCCGCGCGTGCCGCTGCCCGGGCCCGGGGTGCAGCCCGTGCGCCTTCATCCCCTCGGTCAGCAGGCTCTCCACCGACTGCCGGGGGTCCAGCGAGCTGAGCGGGTCCTGGAACACCATCTGCATCCGCCGGCGGGCCGTCCGCAGGCCCTCGCCCTTGAGGGTGGACAGGTCGGTGCCGTCGAAGACCACCCGCCCGCCGGTGGGCTCCACCAGCCGCAGGATCCCGCGGCCGAGCGTGGACTTGCCGCAGCCCGACTCCCCCACCAGTCCGTAGGTCTCCCCGCGCCGGACGGCCAGGTCCACCCCGTCCACGGCGTGGACGTGGCCGACGACGCGGTCGAGGAGCACGCCCCGGGTGATCGGGAAGTGCACCTGCAGGCCCTCGACGGAGAGCAGGACGTCCGGCTCCGACGGGGTGGTCGCGGCGGCGGTCACCGGCCCACCCCCGCGAGCTCGGGCACCGGGTTGTGGCAGCGCAGCAGGCGACCGTCCACGACGAGCTCCTCGGGGGTCTCGGTGGTGCAGGCGCCCACGGCGCGGGAGCAGCGCGGAGCGAAGGCGCAGCCGTGCGTCCACGGGATGTTGTCGACGACCGAGCCGGGGATGGGGACCAGCCGTCCCCCGCCGGCACCGGTGTCCAGCCGTGGGATGGAGGCGAGCAGGCCGTGGGTGTACGGGTGCCGCGGGTGGGCGAAGAGCTCGTGGCGTCCCGCCCGCTCGACCACCCTGCCGCCGTAGAGGACGTTCACCTCGTCGCAGAGCCCGGCCACGACGCCGAGGTCGTGGGTGATCATGACCAGTGCGGTGCCGCTGTCCAGCACCAGCTCGCGCAGCAGGGCCAGGATCTGCGCCTGGATGGTGACGTCGAGGGCCGTGGTCGGCTCGTCGGCGATCAGCAGCCGCGGCTTGCAGGCCAGGGCCATGGCGATGAGCGCGCGCTGGCGCATCCCGCCGGAGAGCTGGTGGGGGTACTCCTTGAGCCTGCGGTGCGGGTCGGGGATCCCCACCCGCTCGAGCAGGCCCTCGGCCTCGACCATGGCCGCCTTCCGGGCCGTGCCGCGGTGGCGCTCGATCACCTCGGTGACCTGGATGCCCAGCGGCACCACGGGGTTCAGCGAGCTCAGCGGGTCCTGGAACACCATCGCGACGTCCCGCCCGCGTCGGTCGCGCAGCGCCTTGTCGCCCAGGGTGAGCAGGTCGGTGCCCTCGAAGCGGACCGACCCGCTGACCTGCACCCCCCGGTGCGGCAGCAGCCCCATGATCGCCAGCGAGGTGACGGACTTGCCGCAGCCCGACTCGCCGACGAGACCGACGGTGCTCCCGGCGTCGACGGCGAAGCTCACCCCGTCCACGGCGGTGAACGGGGTCGCCCCCTTGCGGTTGAAGGTGACCGTCAGGTCGTCGACCTCGAGCAGCGACACCGTGCTCACCGCCTGTTCTTGGGGTCGAGGGCCTCGCGCAGCGACTCGCCGACGAGCGTGAAGCCGAGCGCCACGAGCACGATGGCGCCGGCCGGGTAGAAGGCCAGCGACGGGTGGCTGTCGATGAAGCCCTGCGCCTCGCCCAGCATCTGGCCCCACTCCGGCCGGGAGCGGTCGGGGTTGCCGACGCCGAGGAAGCTCAGCGCCGCCGCGTCGATGATCGACGTCGCCAGCACCAGGGTCGACTGGACGATGACCGGTGAGATGGCGTTGGGCAGCATGTGCCGGAACACGATCGGGACCGGCTTGATGCCCAGCGACCGGGCGGCGAGCACGTGGTCGGAGTCCCGCTGGGCGAGCAGCGAGCCCCGCAGCAGGCGGGCGAACACCGGGATCTGCACCACCGCGACGGCCACGATCACCGTGTAGAGCGAACCCTGGCTGAACAGCGCCGTGATCGAGATGGCCAGCAGCAGGCTCGGGATGCTGAGCAGCACGTCGACCACGCGCATGATGACGGTGTCGACCCGGCCGCCGAGCGCGCCGGCCAGGGTGCCGAGCGTGAGCCCGCCGGCCAGCCCGATGAGGGTGGCGAGCACGCCCACCAGCAGCGTCTGCCGGCTGCCGACGATCAGCCGCGAGAGCAGGTCGTAGCCGAACTGGTCGCCGCCGAGGGGGTGCCCGGGCTGGGACGGGGGGATGGCGTTGCGGGCCCGGGAGACCTGGTCGGCCAGCATCGTGACGCTGGCGTCCTGCGGGGCGAGCAGGTCCGCGAAGATCGCGACCAGCACGAACACCGTGATGATGGCGCCGCCCAGCAGGAACACCGGGTTGCGGCGCAGCCGGCGCCAGGCATCGGTGGACAGGCTCACGCCGGAGTCCGCGAGGTCGTCGAGCCGCTTCTTGCGGCCGAGCAGGTCGCGGCGGGGCGGCTCCGGCACCGGCGTGGGGTCCGTCGTGGAGGTGGTGCTCACCGCGTCCTCACCCGCGGGTCGATGAGCGCGTAGGAGAGGTCGACGAGCAGGTTGACCACGACGTAGACGATCGCCGCCGCCAGGATCAGCACCTGCAGCACCGAGTAGTCGCGCTCGCGGAACGCGGTGGCCAGCGCGTCGCCGAGGCCGCGGTAGGCGAAGACGGTCTCGGTGAGCACGGCCCCGGCGAGCAGCGCGCCCACCTGCAGCCCGATGGTGGTGACCACCGGCAGCATCGCGTTGCGCAGCACGTGGCGGCTCCGGATGGTGCGCGCGAGCAGCCCCTTGGCCTCCGCGGTGCGCACGTAGTCCTCGTCCAGCACGTCGAGCACCGCGGCCCGGGTGATCCGGAAGACCACGGCGAACGGGATGGTCGCCAGGGTCACGGCCGGGAGGACCAGGTGCTTCAGCGCGTCCAGGGTGGCGTCGTACTCGCCGGTGAGCAGCCCGTCGAGCGTGGCGAAGCCGGTCACCGTGGTGGAGTTGATGTCCACGGCCTGCCGACCGGCCGAGGGCAGCCACCCGAGCTTGACGGCGAAGACGTACTTCAGCAGGAAGGCCAGGAAGAACACCGGGACAGCCACCCCGATGAGGGAGCCGACCACGCCGACGTTGTCGAGCCAGGTGCCGCGACGCCGGGCCGAGAGGTAGCCCAGCGGGACCCCCAGCACCACCGCGAGCACGATCGCGGCGAGCGCGAGCTCCACGGTGGCCGGGAAGCGGTCGAGGAAGATCTGCGAGGCGCTGACGCCGGGCTGCACGCCGGTGGAGGTCCCGAAGTCACCCCGCACCACGCGCCCGACGAACGACCCGAGCTGGACCGGCAGCGAGCGGTCGAGCCCGAGCGAGGTCTGCAGCTGCGCCCTGGCCGCCTCCGAGCAGCGGTCCCCGCACAGGGCGGAGGCGGGACCACCGGGCAGGCTCCGCAGCCAGGCGAACAGCAGCAGAGCCAGCACGGCGATCACCACCGCCAGCTGCAGGACCCTCCGGACGGTGAACCGGAGCACGGGATCAGCCCTTGGAGACGGAGGCGAACTTCTCGTCCGTCAGGGGGCTGGGCACCAGGCCCGTGATGTTCGAGGCCACGACGATCGCCGGCGGCGAGTGCGAGATCGGGACCGCGGGCAGGTAGTCGGCCATCAGGCTCTTGTTGAGCGCCTCGTAGTCGGCCTTGCGGGTGCTCACGTCCGGCTCGGAGTCGGCGGCCTTCAGGTCGTCGGCCAGCGTCTGGCCCCACGAGGAGACGCCGGTGGTGAACCGGTTCGAGGTGCTGCCGAAGAAGGTGCCGATGAAGTTGTCCGGGGTGTTGTAGTCACCGGTCCACCCGAGCAGGAACAGGTCGGCCTTCTTGGCGTCGACGTCGTCGAGGTAGCCGCCGTTCCAGGGCTCGCTGACCGCGTTGACGGTGATGCCGACGGCCTGCAGGTTGGCCTGCATGTAGTTGAAGATGTCCGACGGCTTGGGCATGTACGGGCGGCTGACCTCGGTGGGCCAGTAGAAGTTCAGGGTGAGGTTGCTGGCGCCGGCCTCGGCGAGCAGGGCCTTGGCCTTGGCCGGGTCGAAGTCGTAGGCCATGACGTCGTTGGAGTAGCCGGCGACCGTGCTCGGGTAGAACTCCTTGGCCACCTCGGCGCCCTGGGGCAGCTGCTGGTCGACGAGGCCCTTGCGGTCGATGGCGTAGGCCAGCGCCTGGCGGACGCGGATGTCGGCCAGCGCCGGGTTGTTGGACTGGGTGATGCCCAGGTAGAGCACGTTGAACGCGGGGCGGACCTGCAGGTCGTAGCCGGCCTGCTTGAGCTGGTCCCAGTCGGCGGGGCTCGGCAGGTCGTAGCCGTCGATCTGACCGGACTGCAGCGCCTGCTTGCGGGCGGACTCGTCGGCGATCACCTGGAACACCAGGGAGTCGAGCTTGGCCTTGTCGCCCCAGTAGCTCTCGTTGCGCTTGAGGGTGATGACGCCGTTGGCCTGGTCGAAGCTGTCGAACGTGAAGGGCCCGGTCCCGGTGGGGTGCTGCAGCGCGTAGGGAGAGTAGGTGAAGCTGTCGCCGTTCGCGGTGACGGTGTTGGCGTCGTACTTCTCCATCGCGGTGGGGCTCTGCATGGAGAACGAGGGCAGGCCAAGGACCGCGGGGAACTTGCTGGTCACCCGGGTGAGCGTGACGACCGCGGTGGAGGCCTTGGTGGCGTCGCACGACTTGTAGAGCGAGGGGGCCGCACCGTCGGCGAAGCCGCCGAAGTTGTCCGCCCAGTACTGCGAGACGGCCTCGGAGGCCGCCGCACCCTTCTGGGAGTACATCCGGGTGAAGTTCTTGCACACGGCGGCCGCGTCGAACGGGGTGCCGTCGGAGAAGGTCACGCCGTCCTGGAGGCCGAAGGTCCAGGTGAGGCCGTCCGGGCTCGAGTCGTAGGTCTTGGCCAGTCCGGGGGCGACGTCGGCGGTGCCGGGGGTGAAGCTGACCAGGCCCTCGAAGATCTGCCGGGAGACGCGGAAGGTCTCGCCGTCGGTGGCGTAGAAGGGGTCGAACAGCTTCGGGGCACCGGCCGCGCCGAAGACCATGGTGCCGCCGGTGGCGCCGGCCGCGGACGAGGAGGTGCCGCCGGAGGCGGACCGGTCCGAGCTGGCGCAGGCCGCGAGGGAGACGGTGGCGAGGGCGGCGAGGCCGGCGGCGGCCAGCCGTCGGGTGGTGGGTCTCGTCATGGGTTGGCTCCGTCATCTCGGGTCGGCGGTGGTACGCCGGAGGCTCGCCGGACGCCGGGTGGGCGCCGCGTGGGGGTGGACATTAGCGGCGCCCCCGGTCCGTTCGGGCGAAATGCAGCGTTACGTTTCGGCTACGACCACGTGGGCGCGGCGTCGGGTCGCGTCGACCGCGAACCACCCCTGCTCGACGCGCTGCCACCGGCGCAGGTGCGCGCGCTCGCGCTCCCCGTCCCGCGCCACGGCCCGCTCGAGCCGGGCGGTCGACGAGGCCAGCTCCACCCAGACGGCCAGCGAGACGACGTGTTCCACCCTGCGGCGCGCGGAGCTGACCCCCTCCAGCACGAGCACGTCGGGCACGGGCACCGGCACCGGGAGCACGGGCCTACCCCAGCTGGTGGGCAGGTACCGCCCGGGGCGTCCGGCCGCGACCGGCTCGAGCACCCCGCGCTCGAGCCGCGGCCACCACCCCACCGGGTCGTCCCAGGTGGCGAAGTGGTCGGTGCGCACGAGGCCGGTGCGGACACCCCGGGGGCCGAGCTCGGCGACCAGCGCGTCGGCGAGGGTGGACTTGCCGGAGCCCGAGGGGCCGTCGAGCACGACGAGGCGGACCGACCCGAGGCGGGCGGGCACGGCCAGGGCGGCGTCGGCGATCGCGGCAGCCGTGCTCACATCGCGCGGCGGCCGGACAGCGCGCGGCCCAGGGTCACCTCGTCGGCGAACTCCAGGTCACCACCCATGGGCAGGCCCGACGCGAGCCGGGTGACCACGAGCCCGGGGAAGTCGCGCATCATCCGCACCAGGTAGGTCGCGGTGGCCTCGCCCTCGGTGTTGGGGTCGGTCGCGATGATCACCTCGGAGACGTCCACCCCGTCGGACTGGTTGCCCAGCCGCGCGAGCAGCTCCCGGATGCGCAGCTGCTCGGGGCCCACGCCCGAGAGCGGGTCCAGCGCCCCGCCGAGCACGTGGTAGCGGCCGTGGAACTCCCGCGTGCGCTCGACGGCCTGCACGTCCTTGGGCTCCTCCACGACGCAGATCACCGCGCGGTCGCGCCGGGAGTCGGCGCAGATGCGGCACAGCTCCTTCTCGCTGACCGTGCCGCAGATGGTGCAGAACTGGACGCCGTCACGGATGCGCTGCAGCGCGGCCTGGAGCCGTCCGATGTCCGCCGGCTCGACGCCCAGCAGGTGGAACGCGATGCGCTGGGCCGACTTTGGCCCCACCCCGGGCAGGCGACCGAGCTCGTCTATGAGGTCCTGGACGGGACCTTCGTACACGGCTCAGGCCCCCCGGGCTCGGGTGCGGATCACAGGCCGGGCAGGCCCAGACCGCCGGCGCCCATGCCCCCGGCCAGGGGGCCCATCTTCTCCGCGGCCAGCGTCTGCGCCGCCCGGTTGGCGTCGGCCACCGCACCGATGACGAGATCGGCCAGGGTGTCGACGTCCTCGGGGTCCACCACCTTGGGGTCGATGGTCAGCCCCACGAGCTCGCCGGCGCCGGTGACCGTCGCGGTGACGAGGCCGCCGCCGGCCTGGCCGCTCACCTGCGCCTGCGCGAGCTCCTCCTGCGCAGCCATGAGCTGGGCCTGCATCTGCTGCGCCTGCTGGAGGATCGCCTGCATGTCGGGGGCGTCGCCAGGGTTCACGGTGGGTCCTCACTGGGGGTTCGAAGCGGCATGGGTCGGAGCCGGGTTCTCCGGCTGTCGCTGCCAGGTTAGTGGTCGTCGCGGCGCTACCGTGTCCCGGTGCAGGCGCAGGGCCCGGTGCGGGCGGGTCCACCGGTCGCGACCGCCCTCGTGCTGACCGTCGCCCTGGCCCTCGCCGGGTGCTCGTCCGGACCACCCGTCGCGCAGGCCCCGGCACCCGACTCCCGCACGACCACCGCACCCCCGCCCACCACGGCCCCCGTCCCGCCGACGACCAGCCTCCTCGCGACGACCACCGTGCCGGCCACCACGACACCGGCCACCCCAGCACCGGCCACACCACCACCACCCACCGCCGCCGCGCCCGGGGCTCGCTCCGCCGCCGGGGCGGTGGTCGTGCTCGACCCGGGCCACAACGGCGCCAACGGGTCCCACCCGGGCCAGGTGAACGCGCCGGTCCCGGACGGGCGCGGGGGTACCAAGGCCTGCAACACCACCGGGACGTCCACCGACGGCGGCTACCCCGAGCACGCCTTCACCTTCGCCGTGGCGACCGAGACGGCGCGGCTGCTGCAGGCCCAGGGGGTCACCGTCCGGCTCACCCGCCCCGACGACTCCGGCGTGGGCCCGTGCGTGGACGAGCGGGCCGCCATCGGCAACCGGGCCGGGGCGGACGTCGTGGTGAGCATCCACGGTGACGGGGCGGCCGCCGCCGGGCACGGGTTCCACGTCGCGTACGCGAGCCCGCCGCTGGACGCCGCCCAGTCCGGACCGTCACCGTCGCTGGCCCGCACCGTCCGCGACACGCTCGTGGCCGACGGGCTCACCCCGTCGACCTACCTCGGCAGGGAAGGTCTCGACCCGCGCGCCGACCTCGCCGGGCTGAACCTGTCCACGCAGCCGACGGTGCTGGTGGAGCTGGTCAACATGCGCAACAGCGGGGACGCCGCGGCCGCGACCAGCACCGCGGGGCGGACCACGTTCGCCCGGGCCCTCGCCGACGCCGTGCTCGCCTGGCTCGCCGCCCGCTGAACCCGGCACGGGGGGTCGGCGCTCGGACGCCGACCGTCGCCGGACGCGCCCGGCGCACCGCGGGAGAACGTCTGGTGACGATCTTCACCGCGCCGCCGCACAGAGGTGCGTCGACGGCTCGCACCGTACTAACGTCAGGTCGTGCAGAACTCATTGCCGCGGGCAACGATCGGGGGCCTTCCGGCGGCCCACCAGGTCGGGGTCGATCGTCTCCTCGCCAGCTACCGCGCCGTTCCCGCCGACGCCACCGTGCGCCTGGCCAAGAAGAGCAGCAACCTGTTCCGGGCCCGCGACGCCGCCACGGCCCCCGGCCTCGACGTCTCCGGGCTGACGGGCGTGCTCGCGGTGGACGTCAGCGGGCGGACCGCCGACGTCGCCGGGATGTGCACCTACGAGGACCTGGTGGCGGCCACCCTGCCCTTCGGCCTGGCGCCGATGGTGGTGCCGCAGCTCAAGACGATCACCCTCGGCGGGGCGGTCACCGGGCTCGGCATCGAGTCCACGAGCTTCCGCAACGGGTTGCCGCACGAGTCGGTGCTGGAGATGGACGTGCTCACCGGTGCGGGCGAGATCGTCACCGCCACCCGCGACAACGAGCACGCCGACCTGTTCAGCGGGTTCGCGAACTCCTACGGCACCCTCGGCTACGCCACCCGGCTGCGCATCGAGCTCGAGCCGGTGAAGCCGTTCGTCGCCCTGCGGCACCTGCGCTTCCACGACCTCGACGAGCTGGCCGACGCCACCGCCCGGATCTCAACCCTCCGCGAGCACGAGGGCGTCGCGGTGGACTACCTCGACGGCGTGGTCTTCACCGCCACCGAGTCCTACCTGACGCTGGGCACCCAGACCGACGAGCCGGGGCCGGTCAGCGACTACACCGGCCAGCAGGTGTTCTACCGGTCGATCCAGGAGCGCCGCACCGACCGGCTGACCATCGGCGACTACCTGTGGCGCTGGGACACCGACTGGTTCTGGTGCTCCCGGGCCTTCGGGGCGCAGAACCCCACCGTCCGGCGCTTCTGGCCCCGCCGCCTGCGCCGCAGCAGCTTCTACTCGAGGCTCATCGGGCTCGACGCCAGGTACCACGTGGCCGACCGGCTCGAGGCACGCAAGGGCCGCCCCGCCCGCGAGCGCGTGGTGCAGGACGTGGAGGTCCCCGTGGAGAACACCGCGGCCTTCCTCCGGTGGTTCCTCGACGAGGTGCCCATCGAGCCGCTGTGGCTGTGCCCGCTGCGGCTGCGCGACACCCCCGAGCACCCCGCGCGGACGTGGGACCTCTACCCCATGGCGACCGACCGCACCTACGTCAACGTCGGCTTCTGGTCCACGGTCCCGGTGACCCCGGGAGTGGATGGGGCCACGAACCGGTTGATCGAGGCGCAGGTGACGCAGTTCGACGGCCACAAGTCGCTGTACTCCGACTCCTACTACTCCGAAGACGAGTTCGCCGCCCTCTACGGCGGCGGGCTCTACGAGTCCCTCAAGCGGCGCTACGACCCCTCCACACGCCTGCTCGACCTCTACGCCAAGGCGGTACGCAGAAGATGACCACGATCAAGACCCCCGGCCGTGCGAGCACCGGCCACCGGATGACCCTGGGCGAGATCGTCGACACCCTCGCCGGTGGCCAGCTCGGGCTCCGGTTCACCGCCTACGACGGCAGCTCCGCCGGGCCGGAGGACGCCCCCATCGGGATGCACCTGGCGTCCCCGCGCGGCGCCACCTACCTGGCCACCGCCCCCAAGGACCCCGACCTGGGCATGGCGCGCGCCTACGTCTCCGGCGACCTCACCGTCTCCGGCGTGCACCCGGGCGATCCCTACGACGCCCTGGTGGCCATGGCCGAGGGGCTCAAGCTGCACCGCCCGCCGGCGTTCACCCTGGCGGCGATCATGCGCTCGCTGGGCTGGGAGACGCTGCGCCCGGTGGCCCCGCCCCCCCAGGAGGCGCTGCCCAAGTGGCGCCGCACCGCCCAGGGCCTGCGGCACTCCAAGATCCGCGACGCCGAGGCCATCCACAGCCACTACGACGTCTCGAACAGGTTCTACGAGCACGTGCTGGGCGACTCCATGACCTACACCTGCGCGTACTACCCCGCCGAGGACGCCACCCTGGGCCAGGCCCAGGAGGACAAGTACCAGCTCGTCTTCGACAAGCTCGGGCTCAAGGCCGGTGACCGGCTGCTCGACGTCGGCTGCGGCTGGGCCGGGATGGTCCGCTTCGCCGCCCGCCGCGGGGTGCACGCCCTGGGCGCGACGCTGAGCAAGGAGCAGGCGGAGTGGGGCCAGGCCGCGATCATCCGCGAGGGGCTGCAGGAGTTCGCCGAGGTCCGCCACAGCGACTACCGCGACGTCAGCGAGACCGGCTTCGACGCCATCAGCTCCATCGGGCTCACCGAACACATCGGCATCGCCCAGTACCCCGCGTACTTCGCGTTCATCGTGGACAGGCTGCTCCCGGGCGGGCGGCTGCTCAACCACTGCATCACCCGCCCCGGCAACGACCGGCGCACCATGACCGGCTCGTTCATCGACCGCTACGTCTTCCCCGACGGCGAGCTCATCGGCTCCGGCACGATCATCAGCGAGATCCAGGACGCCGGGCTCGAGGTGCGCCACGAGGAGAACCTGCGCGAGCACTACGCGCTGACCCTGCGGGACTGGAACCAGAACCTGGTCGACCACTGGGACGAGTGCGTGGCCGAGGTCGGCGAGGGCACGGCGCGGCTGTGGGGGCTGTACATGGCCGGCTCGCGGCTGGGCTTCGAGCGCAACGTGGTCCAGCTCCACCAGGTGCTCGCGGTCAAGCTCGCCCCACAGGGCTCAGCAGGCTTCGCGCTGCGCGGCTTCGCCCGTGCGTGATTTCTGGACCCAGGACGCGAGTTTTCCTTCACACCTGCGGAGCACCATCCTGGAGACATGACACTTCTCGAGCTGCTCCGGGCCCGCACCTGGCGTGCCTTCGACGTGGACGACTCCGGGCGGGTCCTGGCCGGCTGGGACAACTCGGGCTCGGTCCAGCTGGTGGAGATCGCGCCGGACGGCACCCGGACGGTGCTCACGGACCTGCCGGGATCGTGCTCGGGTCGCTACCTGCCGGGTGAGCGGATGGTCGTCGTCCAGCACGACGAGGGGGGCAACGAGCGCGGTCAGCTCTCCGTCCTCGACCCGGAGGTGCCGTTCGCGCTCGCACCCCTGGTGCGCGACCCGGCCTTCATCCACTCCCTGGCGGAGGTGCTGCCCGGGCGGGTGGTCTACCGGACCAACCGCCGCAACGGGATCGACTTCGACGTGGTGGTGCGCAACGTGACCGCCGGGCTGGAGGAGGTCGTCCACGACGGCGGCGGCAACGTGACCGAGGTGAGCCTGAGCCCGGACTCCCGGTACGTGCTGGTCGGCGTCATCGGTGCGCAGCCCATGTCCACCCAGCTGCTGCTGGTGGACAACCTCGCCAGCACCCGGGACGGGGTCGTCCGCGAGCTGACCGGCGCCGACGAGCACGCCCGGTTCGAGAACGTGCACTGGCTGCCGGACTCCTCGGGCCTGGTGCTGACCACCGACCGGACCACCGACCGCACGGTCGTCGCCCGCCTCGACCTGGACTCCGACGAGCTCACCGTCCTGGTCGCCGGCGAGCACGACACCACGGCGTGGCTCTCCCCCGACGGCTCGACCCTGCTCTGCGAAGCCAACGCCGACGGCTGGAGCTCGCTCACGCTCACCGCGGTGGACGGCTCCGGCGTGCGCGAGGTGGTGCTGCCGGTTCCCGGCGTGGTCGGCGGGCGTTTCCCCGCACCGGTGTTCAGCCCGGACTCGGCCACCGTGGCGATCTCGTTCACCGCCCCCGGCGAGCCCGGCTCGGTGCTGCTGCTCGACGTGGCCACTGGTGCGGTGCGCACCGTGGTGGGCGAGCCCGCCGAGGGTGCGGTCTCCCCCTCCAGCCACCTGGTGCCCACGCCGGACGGCGAGCAGGTGCCCTGCCACGTCTACGCCCCGACGCAGCCCACGGCCCTGGCCGGCAGCTCGGTGGTGAACGTGCACGGTGGTCCGGAGGGCCAGAGCCGCCCGGAGTTCTCCCCCGTGGTGCAGGCGCTCGTGGCGGCCGGGCACACGGTGCTGGTGCCCAACGTCCGCGGCTCCGTCGGCTACGGCAAGCGCTGGTACTCCCTGGACGACGTCCGGCTGCGCCTCGACTCGGTGGCCGACCTCGCCGCGCTGCACGAGTGGCTGCCCAGCCAGGGCCTGGACCCCGCGCGTGCTGCGCTGTGGGGCGGGAGCTACGGCGGGTACATGGTGCTGATGGGGTGCGCGTTCCAGCCCGAGCGCTGGGCCGCCGGGGTGGACATCGTGGGGATGTCCTCGCTGGTCACGTTCCTGGAGAACACCTCGCCCTACCGCCGGGCCGCCCGCGAGCGCGAGTACGGCACCCTCGCCCACGACCGCGAGTTCCTCACCGGGGCCTCCGCGCTGAGCCGCATCGACGACCTGCGGGCACCGCTCGTGGTCATCCACGGCGCGAACGATCCGAGGGTGCCGCTCAGCGAGGCGGAGCAGCTGCACGCCGCCCTCAGCGCGCGCGGGGTGGAGTGCGAGCTGCTCATATACCCCGACGAGGGCCACGGGCTCGCGAAGCGGGCGAACCGGGAGGACGCCTACCCGCGTGCGCTGGACTTCCTGGCCCGGCACCTGGCGGGCTGAGCACGGGTGCTCGAGCCGGTCGCACGAGGCGGGTGCACGAGCCGCGTGCCCGGTCCGAGCCCCTGGGGGGTGGGCCCCGCCCTCAGCGGCCCCGCCCTCAGCGGCCGCGCTCGAGCGGACGCGCGCCCAGCTCGGTGGCGAGCAGCTCGAGCGCGACGTCCTCGGGATCGCGGCGCGCGGCGGCGTCCGCGGGCGCACCGCTGGCGGCCTCCGCGAGGAGGGCCTCCTCGTCGTCGACCACCGGTGCGCCCGGAGCACCGGCGCCCGGCTCGGGGTCGTCGGGGTCGGAGGGCTCGTCGGGCGGCGGCACGTCGTCCACGGCGTGGGACGGGGCGGCAGCAGCAGCGCCGCTGCGCTGCGGACGGGTGAAGCGCTGGCCCCCCGACGGCGGAGCCGCGCGCACGGGGACCGGTGGCGGCGCTGGTTCCGACCCACCGGACCCGCTCTCGCACACCACCGTCCAGTCGACCCCGAGGACGTCGCGCAGCGCCTCGCGGACCACGTCGGCGTTGCGCGACTCGGTGAGCCGCTTCGCCAGCGGCCCGGAGTCGTGCCTGAGCACGAGGGTGTCACCGTCGACGCGGCGGACCGTGGCGGCCGAGAGCATGACCTCGGTGGTCCGGCTGCGCTCCCGGACCTTGTTGCGCACCTCCGGCCACACCCTGCGCACCGCGGCGGCGTCGGGCTGCCCGGTGGTGGGGCGGGGGGCGGGCTCAGGAGCATCCGCGGTGTCCGGGGCCTCTCCGGGCTGCGGGGTGGGCCCAGAGCTGCCGACGCGCTCCCCGACCCGGTCACCAGGACGTGACGGTGGGGTGGGGGGTGCCCCGACGACGGCGGCGTCCCCTCGATCGTGGTTCTCGGGGCGGGCTGCAGGAGTCGCCTCCGCGCCAGCCCCCGGCACCGGCTGATCGTCAGCCTCCGGGTGCGCGACCGGCCCGCGGTCGGTCGGCACCGGGGAACCAGCCCGCGCCGGGGCGTCGGGCTGCGCCGGGGCGTCGGGCTGCGCCGCCGCGACGGGCTGCGAAGAGACCGTGGCCGCCGGACGCCCGGTGGTCGGCGCGGGAATGGTCGCCTCGTCCGCCGCCGCGGCCGGGTGCACCGCGCCCACCACAGCGGCCGGGGTCGCCGGGACCTCGCCCTCGGCTGCTGGGGCCGGGGACGCCGCGGCACGCTGGGACGGTCGCTGGAACGCACTCGTCGCCTCGTCGCTGGGCGGGGTGATGGTCATTCGCCGCTCGATGCGCTCGAGGCGCTGCAGCACGGCCGACTCGGCGTCGGACGCAGCCGGCAGCAGCAGCCGGGCGCACACCACCTCGAGCAGCAGCCGGGGGGCGGTGGCACCCCGCATCTCGCCGAGACCCGCGTGCACCACCTCGGCGAAGCGGGCGAGCGTCGCGGGGCCGATGCGCTGGGCCTGCTCGGACATCCGCTCGAGCACGTCGCCCGGGGCGTCGACCAGCCCGCGCTCGCCCGCGTCCGGCACCGCGCGCAGCAGGATGAGGTCGCGGATGCGGTCGAGCAGGTCGGTCGCGAAGCGGCGGGGGTCGTGTCCCGCGTCGACCAGCCGGTCCACCGTGCCGAACAGGCCGGCGCCGTCCTCGGCCGCGAGGGCGTCCACCGCGTCGTCGATGAGCGCGACGTCGGTGACCCCGAGCAGGGACAGCGCACGCGGGTAGGTGACGCCCTCGGACCCCGCACCGGCGAGCAGCTGGTCGAGCACGCTGAGCGAGTCGCGCGGGGAACCCCCGCCCGCGCGGATGACCAACGGGTACACCGCCGACGCGACGGGCACGTCCTCCTGGTCGCAGATCCGCTCGAGCAGGCTGCGCATGGTGGCGGGCGACAGGAGCCGGAACGGGTAGTGGTGGGTGCGGGAGCGGATGGTGGGCAGCACCTTGTCCGGCTCGGTCGTGGCGAAGATGAAGACGACGTGCTCGGGGGGCTCCTCCACGATCTTCAGCAGGGCGTTGAACCCCGCCGTGGTGACCATGTGCGCCTCGTCGATGATGAAGATGCGGTAGCGCGAGGAGGCCGGGGAGAAGCCGGCGTGGTCGCGCAGCTCGCGGGTGTCGTCCACGCCACCGTGGCTGGCGGCGTCGAGCTCGGTGACGTCGAACGTCCCCCCGCCGCCCGGGCCGAGGCCGACGCAGGAGTCGCAGACCCCGCACGGGGTGGACGTGGGACCCTGCACGCAGTTCAGCGAGCGGGCGAGGATGCGCGCCGAGGACGTCTTGCCGCAGCCCCGGGGTCCGCTGAACAGGTACGCGTGGTTGATGCGCCCCGCGTCCAGCGCCGTGCTCAGCGGCTCGGTGACGTGCTCCTGGCCGATCACCTCGGCGAAGGTCGCCGGACGGTACTTCCGGTACAGGGCCACGAGGTCGGAGACTACCGGCGGGGCCTGACACTCCTCGGCCTGCGGGGCGGGCTCGGGCCGCCACGACGCGTCCACCCCACGACGACGTGCCCGTGGTCAGGCCAGGAGGTGCTCCGCCGCGGCCAGCAGCACGCAGGTGCTCAGCCCCTCCATCGCCGCCCGGACGTCGGCCTCCGACGGGAACGTTGGCGCGATGCGGATGTTGCGGTCGTCGGGGTCGTCCCGGTAGGGGAAGGCCGAGCCGGCCGGGGTCATCGCGATCCCTGCCCCCTTCGCCAGCGAGACCACCCGCGCCGCCGTGCCGTCGAGCACGTCCAGGCTGACGAAGTAGCCGCCCGCCGGATCGGTCCAGCTCGCGGCCTTCAGCGGGCCCAGACGAGCCTCGAGCACCTCGGCCACGATCGCGAACTTCGGCGCGATGAGCGCCCGGTGCGCGGCCATCAGCGCACGCACCCCGTCCGCGTCGCGCAGGAACAGCACGTGCCGCAGCTGGTTCACCTTGTCCGGGCCGATGCTCTGGAACGCGAGCTGGCGCAGCCACCAGGCGACGTTCGCCGCCGAGCCCCCGAAGAAGCACACGCCGGCACCGGCAAAGGTGATCTTCGAGGTGGACGCGACGACGAACGCGCGGTCGGCGTTCCCGGCGGCCGCGCACAGCCCCAGGACGTCCGCGGTGGGCGTCTCGACGTCAGTGAGGTGGTGAACGGCGTAGGCGTTGTCCCAGATGATGCGGAAGTCCGGTGCGGCCGTGGGCATCTCGGCCAGCGCGCGGGCCACCTCCTCGGTCACCACCGAGCCCGTCGGGTTGGCGTAGGTGGGCACCAGCCACATGCCCTTGACCGACGGGTCCTCCGCGACCAGCGCCGCGACGGCGGCCGTGTCCGGGCCGTCCTCGCGCATCGGCACGGGAACCATCTCGATGCCGAGCTGCTCGCAGACCGCGAAGTGCCGGTCGTAGCCCGGTGCCGGGCAGAGGAACCGGACGCGCGGCTCCTGCGACCACGGCCGCTCGGAGCCGACCGTGCCGTGCAGCAGGCACTGGACCAGCAGGTCGTGCATCAGGGTCAGCGAGGCGTTGCCGGCCGCCACCAGCTGGTCCACGGGAACCCGGAGCAGCGGGCCGAAGATCTCCCGGAGCTCGCGCAGGCCCTGCAGGCCGCCGTAGTTGCGCACGTCCGGTCCGGCCACGGCGCCCAGTCCGTCCACCCCGGGCAGCGTGAGCAGGGCGTTGGAGAGGTCCAGCTGCTCGGGCGCCGGCTTGCCCCGGGTGAGGTCCAGCGCGAGCCCCGAGGCGACGAGCCCGTCGTAGGCGGTCTGCTGCTCGGAGCGCAGCGCCCCCAGCTCGTCGCGGCTGAGTGTCGACAGCGTCACGTGCGTCTCCCGGTGGCGTGGGCAGAAGGGGACCCCGCGCACCCGCCAGAGCCCGTTGACCCTTGCTGCCTTCCGGCCCTGGGGGAGTTCACAGGATGGACGCCGCGCGGGGTCCGGGGCCAACCCTACCGGCCGGGGCTGGTGCGGGAGCACGCACCGGCCCGGCTACACTCGTCGACGGAGGATTCGCCTAGTGGCCTATGGCGCTCGCCTGGAACGCGGGTTGGGTTAACGCCCTCGGGGGTTCAAATCCCCCATCCTCCGCCACGAGCCCCGGACCGTGCGGTCCGGGGCTCCTGTCGTGCGGTCCGGGGCTCTTGTCGTGCGCGCTCACCGCCCCGTGCGCTGGGTCCGCTCCACCAGCCAGGGCCCGAGCTCGGCGGCCGCGACCGGGCGCTTCCACAGGTACCCCTGGGCGCTGCGCACACCCAGGGCGACCAGCTCGCGGAGCTGCGCGTCGGTCTCCACCCCCTCGGCCACCACCTGCAGGCCCAGCGCCGAGGCGAGGCTCAGCACGGCGACGACGATGGACCGGTCGTGCGGGTCGCTGCCACCGAGGCCGTCGACGAAGGAGCGGTCGACCTTCAGGGTGTCCACCGGCAGCCGCTTGAGGTAGCTCAGCGAGGAGTAGCCGGTACCGAAGTCGTCGACCGAGAGGCCCACACCCAGGGCGCGCAGCTCGGTGAGGACGTCGACGTAGACGGCTCCGTCGTTCATCACCACCGACTCGGTCATCTCCAGGTGCACGGCCGCCGGGTCGATGCCGCTGCTGTCCAGCACCCGCCGGACGAGACCGGTCAGGTCCGGCGCCGCGACCTGGCGGGCCGATAGGTTCACGGCCACCGTGAGCTCCGCACCACCCGGCAGGCTCGTCCGCCAGCGCTGCACCTGGGCCAGGGCCGTCTCGAGCACCCACTCCCCGATGCTCACCACCAGACCGGTCGACTCCGCGAGCTCCATGAAGGCGGACGGCGTCAGCAGTCCCCGCACGGGGTGCTGCCACCGCACGAGGGCCTCCACCCCGGCGACCCGGCCGCTGGGCAGCTCCAGCACCGGCTGGTAGTGGACCACCAGCTCGCCCCGGCCGAGGGCGTGGCGGAGCTGCAGCTCGGTGTCGAGCCGCTCGGTGGCCTGGTGGTGCATCGCGTCGTCGAAGACCACCACGCAGTTCCGGCCGCGCGCCTTCGCCTGGTACATGGCGGCGTCGGCGTTGCGCAGCAGGGACTCGGCGTCGCAACCTGCACCGGACGTGGCGATCCCGCCGCTCACGGTCACCGTCACCTCGCGGCCGTCCAGCGCGAACGGCGCCCGGACCGCCTCGGCCACCCGCACCCCCAGCAGCTCGACGTCGGCCTCGGCCAACCCGTCGCAGACGATGACGAACTCGTCGCCCCCGAAGCGGGCCAGGGTGTCCCCCGGCCGGACCACCGACTGCAGGCGCTGCGCGACCAGGACCAGCAGCTCGTCGCCGGCGGCGTGCCCGATGCTGTCGTTGACCACCTTGAACTGGTCGACGTCGAGGAACAGTGCCGTGACCGCACCGGCGGACCGGCGGGCGAGGGCCTGGACGACACGGTCGGTGAGCAGGGCGCGGTTGGGCAGCGCGGTCAGCGGGTCGTGGAAGGCCTGGTGCGCGAGCTCGGACTCCACCTGCTTCTGGTCGGTGACGTCCTGGACCTGGCCGAGGAAGAACGCCGGCTCGCCGTCGGAGCCCCGGATGAGCGAGACCGTCTTGCGCACCCAGCGCACGGTGCCGTCCGGGCGCACGACGCGGTGCTCGTGGGAGTAGGTGTCGAGCTCCCCCCGGAGCATGGCGGCGCGGGGTCTCGCCGCCGTCTCCGCGTCCTCCGGGTGGACCCAGCTCGAGCTCTGGGCGCCGAGCAGCTCGGCCTCGGTGCGCCCGGCGATCTCGAGGTACGCGGCGTTGACGGTGGTGGTGCGCCCGTGGCGGTCGGACACGAGCATCCCGATGGCGGAGTGCTCGAAGCCCTGGCGCAGGATGCCCTCCGCCGCGGTGCGGCCCTCCACGGCGGCCCGGATGTCGGTGATGTCGAGCTTGGTCCCCAGCACGGTGGCGGCGCGACCGGTCGTGTCGTGGTCGACGGCGAAGACCTCCCGGATCCAGCGGACCTCCCCGTCCGGCCGCACCACGCGGTACTCCTGGGCCTCCGGGGCGTGGCCGGAGCTCATCAGCTCGACCGCTCCCCGCACCTGCGCACGGTCCTCGGGGTGCACCGCGTCGACGAAGCGGTCGAAGCTCGCGCCCGGCTCGGGCGGCACGCCCAGCATCCGCCAGGACTCGTCCGACCAGGCGGTGGCGCCGGTCGCCAGGTCGAGCTCGCAGCTGCCCACGTGCGCCAGCGCCTGGGCGGCCCGCAGCCGGGCCCGCTCCGCCTCGGCCACCCGGCGCAGCTCGGACCGCTCGGAGATGTCCCGGCACAGCCCGGAGTACCCCACCACGTCACCCCCGCGGTCCCGCAACGGCGAGAGCCGGACGTCGACGGCGAAGCTGGAACCGTCCTTGCGCCAGCCGGTGGTCTCCCGGTCGGGGACGACCGCACCCACCACGAGCTCGGCGAACAGCCCGCGGAGCCGCTGGGCCTGGACCGTGGGGAGCAGGGCCAGGATCGACGTGCCGACCACCTCGGCCGCCGTCCACCCGAAGAGGGTCGTCGCGGCGGGGTTCCAGCTGGTGATGACGCCCTCCACGTCGACCCCGACGATCGCGTCCACCGAGGAGTCGACGATGGCGGCGAGCTCGCGCTGCACCCGGTCGAGCGGGGGTTCCTCGACGGCCCGTGTCGAGACGCCCACCAGGGCGAGGACCGCGCCCTGGTCGTCGTGGACCGGGGTGGTGGTGACGGACGCCCGGAAGGAGTGGCCGTCGCGGTGGCGCGCGGTGAACGCCCCCGACCACGACCGGCCGCTCGCCAGGGAGTCGCGGACCGCCGACGGCTCCCACCCGTTCGGCAGCGTGAGCTCGTCGACCCCGCGGCCCACCGCCTCGGCGGCCGTCCACCCGTACAGCCGTTCCGCGCCCCGGTTCCACGAGAGGACGACACCACCGACGTCGGTGCTGACCACGGCCGCGGGGACGCCGTCGAGCACCCGGTCCGGCGACACGCTGACCGTGCTGTCCGCGCCCTGTCCGGCCACGTCGCGCTCCCCTCGTCCCGGCGTGCCCGCCAGCATGACGGTTCCGCGCGCTGCGCGCGCCAGCAACCCGGCACCGGGCGGGCCACCTCCATCCGCACGAAACCCCCGGACGCACACGCGTCGCGGGGGTTCCGGTGAGCAGGAGTGGCGGGCTCCCGACGAAAATACTTTGCCCCAGGTCAGACCCCATGCCACTGACCTGGGGTTTTCCCATTCCCCGTGACTCCAGCCGCCATTCCCCGTGGCTGCGGCGCTCATGCAGGTCACGGAGTCGCGCGGCGGTCAGAGCGGAGCACGTGATGGCGACCGCGCCTCGGGAGGGCTCTCCGCGCGTCAGGGGCACCTGCGCCTCGGGTTCAGGTGGCCAATATTGGGGAGATGTGGAGGCCGAGCCAGCGGAACCGGCCCCGTGGTCCGTCGTCGACCATTGAGTAGTCCTGCCACTGGGTTGAGTAGGTGCCGGTGAGGTCTTGGTCGTACTTCGGTGTGGTACCTGTGCCCCAGACAAGATGGCCACCGAGGGTCCGCCCCTCGTGGAGTCGAAAGTTGGCGTCGCGCGCGCCGGGGCGGCCGGTGTTGTTCCACAGGCTCGGCTCGTTCGTCAGCAGGATGGCGAGTCCGGTGATGCGGGGCTTCGCTGCTGTGAATCTCTCAAGTCGGTGCACGTCGTGGATGTAGTAGCGGCGGGTGAGGTCGTATGCGCCGTGGTGGCGCACGGTGAACGCCTCACCGTGGGAGTCGGTGCCGTCCCACCCCGCTGTGGCGTACTTGAACTCGATGAGGGTGTGCGTGCCGTTGGGCGACCAGCACGCGAGGTCGACGTACTCGGCACGCTCCGCTGACTGCCGGACCTCCAGGCGGACCTCGAGAGTTGGGTCGGCGGCTACGACGGCTTGGGCGAAGGCGAACTGGAAGTCGGCTTCGGAGTGGAACAGCGGCCGCACGCGACCCAGGGTCCGCATGAGTGTTGACGCGTGAAGCGTTCCCGCGATGTCGGGCGCGGTCGGAGGCTCACCGTTCATGTCGTGAGTGTCGCGGTGGGGACGTCGTGGCGTTGCAGTTGCGGAGAACAGCCTGTGCGCTCCTCGATCTGGCGGAGGCCAGGCGGTCCTCGTGCCGACTTGCCTGCCTGTTGTTGGTGGTCAGGCAGACTGCGTCGCGTGACGGGGGCATCGAACGGGCACGGCATGGGCGCGACGTGCTTCATGCCCCCCGACAGCGCGGGCGCAGTGCTCGTCGAAGTACCGGGTGCCAACTTGGACTTCGCGGTGGTGACGCGCTTGAGCATCCACAACCTCGACATTGCGTGGGCTGCGCCCGGGGCGTACCTCCTGCTGGATCCCACCGACAGCGACGGCAGAACCGGCGTGTACGTCGGCAAGGCAACGGGCGGTCTGACCACGCGAGTCCGACAACACATACGTGGCCGCGAGCAGTGGCAGCGTGCGGTGCTCGTTCGGCGGCCCTACCAAGGTTTTAACTCCGCGGAGGCCGGGTGGCTTGAGGGCCGCTTGTACGACGTCCTGCAGGCGGCAGACCTCATCTCACTGGGCAACGGGAACCGGCCCAGCGACGAGACGCTCCCGCAGTGGCACCGCACCCAACTAGAGGCCGTGATCGAGCCGGTCCTGGGCCTGCTCCGGGTGCTGGGGCTCAATCCGGACAGCCGCGCACGGCAAGCCACGCCATCCTCGCCTCTTCATGGACGGCAGCCACCCGTCAGGCCGGACGGAACTTTGGTGGAACTGATCGCGGCAGGGCATCTGCAAGTGGGTGCCCAACTCCACCCCGTCTCCTCTTCTGACGGCCCCCACGCTGAGGTCCGCGCCGATGGTGCTGTGATGATGGACTGTGATGTGTTCGCATCGTTGTCGGCAGCGGCACGGGCTGTCGTCGGGCACAGCGTCAACGGCTGGACGTTCTGGGGCGTGTCTACCGATTCCGGGAGCGTCACTCCGCTGAGTGTCCTGAGGGCACTACTGAGCAACCCGCGCCTCGACGATGCTGGAGCGCCGCGGCCCGACGCGACCCCGACAGCCCTGAGTCCCACAACCTCAGTCACTCCACCTGCACCGCGGCCCGTGACCACGACACCCACGACGGTGTCGGCTCTCCTGGCAACGGGCGCACTGTCGCAAGGGGAGGTTGTCGTCGTGCGGTACAAGTCCACTGAGTACCGCGCCACCATCACTCAGGAGGGCCACCTTCGCCTCAACGGCGTCGATTACCCGACACCGACCGCGGCGGCCGTATCCATCACGAGCAACAACGTGAACGGATGGCGCTTCTGGCGAACCCCTGCCTGTCAGGGTGAGTTGAGGCCAGTGGCTCGGAGCAAGTCCGCTTGGGCAGGGCGAGATTCAGGGTGATGATCATGTCGAGTTCGATGCTGTCTGTCCCTGTCGTTGATGATGGGTTGATGAGTGGTTCCGGGCCGCGGGCTGGTGGCCCATCGCGGCGCCGAACGTTTGCCGCGGCGGAGAAGCTGCAGCACCTGGCGGCCTACGACCAGGCCTGCCAGGCCTCCCAAGGTGGGGCGTATCTGCGCCGGGAAGGGCTGTACTCCTCGCAGGTCACCGAGTGGCGCAAGCTGCGCGACGCCGGGGTGCTGGAGGGCCGCCCCGCCAGCAGCAAGGTCGGCCGGCTGACCGTGGAGCAGCTCGAGATCGCCCGGCTGCGGGCGCAGTTGGGGAAGGCCGAGCGGCGTCTGGCGCGGACGGAGGTGGCCTTGGACATCATGGGAAAAGCACACGCGCTCTTGGAGGAGATCTCCGAGAGCGCGCAGGAGGACCCGCAGCCCAAGCGGCGCTGATGAACGCTTACCGCTCGTTGACCGCTGCCGGTGTCACAACCCGGGCCGCAGCCGGGCTGACCGGGGTGGCGCGGGCCACCGCGGGGCGAGTGGCAGCGTCGTCGCCACGTCGGTTCTCGCGGCCACTGCCAGCGAACCGGCTCACCGACGGTGAGCGTGCGCAGGTGCTGGCCGTGCTCAACAGCTCTGAGTTCGTCGACCGCACCCCGGTACAGGTCTACGCGGCGCTGCTGGAGGCGGGCCGGTACCTGTGTTCGGTGTCGACCATGTACCGGGTGCTGGCTGCGAACGCCCAAGTCACCGACCGACGCAGGTTGGCGCGGCACCCGGCCCGGGTGCGCCCGGAGCTGGTTGCGACCGGCCCGGGCCAGGTGTTCACCTGGGACATCACCAAGCTGCGGGGCCCAGTCAAGGGCGCCTACTTCGACGCCTACGTGATGATCGACATCTACTCCCGCTACATCGTCGGCGCGTGCGTTCACCCAACCGAATCCGCCGTGCTGGCCGAGGAGATGATGCGCCGCACCTTCACCATCCACGGCACCCCACAGGTCGTGCACGCCGACCGGGGGTACCTCGATGACATCGAAGACCGTGACCGCTTTGCTCTCTGATCTCGGCGTGACCCGCTCGCACTCCCGCCCACGGGTATCCAATGACAACCCATTCTCCGAGGCCTGGTTCAAGACCCTCAAATACGCCCCGGTGTTCCCCGACCGGTTCGGGTCGCTGCAGCACGCGCGCACGTTCTTCGACGAGTTCGTGCAGCACTACAACCACGACCACCACCACAGCGGTATTGGTCTGCACACCCCCGCCAACGTGCACTACGGCCTCGCCGCCGACACCGACCAACGCCGACGACGAACCCTCGCTGCCGCCCGCGTTGCCACCCCGAACAGGTTCACCAGCAGCATCAACCCAAGGATCCTCGACCTACCCCAGGCCGCCTGGATCAACCACCCGATCCACCACCCCGAAGATCAACAACAGGAGACCGTCACCGCAGCCGCATAACTCCCACTGGCCTCAACCACCTTGACAACTTCCGAACGACGAACGGTCGCACGCTCGGCGACCTCCGCGACTAGTCGAACGACACCATCTAGCGCATCCGAGGAGTTCGCTTGCTTTGCTGTCGCCGAGTGGTGCACTGAGGCACGATGCGGCCATGAGCGGCAGACGGCCCGGGATGGGAACCGAAACCCAATGGTTCCTGCCCACGAACGCAGGCGTCCCCACCATCATCCAGTTCGGAACAGCACCGCTAGAAATCGCCGTCGCCACCCGCACCAGCCTCCAGAACCTCGGACCGGAGTGGTCGACACAAGGCTGCTATCTGCTGCTCAAGGCCCTGCAGACTGACGACCGGACCGGCATCCGCGTGGGCCGAAGCACCAACCTCCGGGTCACCGTCCGCACGGGCCTGCCCGCGTCGACTACCTGGAAACACTCGGTGGTGGTGCGGCGCACGGCACGAGGTTTCACCGCGGCCCAGACGGAACTGCTCGAACAGCAACTTCGCCAGTGCCTGTCTGCAACACCGTCGGTGATCTTGAGCAGCACCTTCTCGCCACCCTCGCCCGACGCCCCTGTGGACATCCGACTTCGGAGGGACACCGAACACGTCCTCGGTTCTGTGCTGGCGGTGCTCCGCACGTTTGGGGTCGACGTTGAGCACCGGGCAGCAGCACCGTCGACTCCCTTGGAGGTGCGCACCGCTCCTGCCCCTGCCCCTGCCCCTGCCCCTGCCCCTGCCCCGAGCATCCCTCCGAAGATCAGGCCACCATCCCTCAACATCCCCCAGCCCCCTGCGAGTGAGCCTGCACCGCTGCCGCAGCCACGGGTTCGTCGGAACGTCACCCTCAGCCACCTCCTCGCGGCAGGCGAGTTGAAACCAGGCGAGGTGCTGCACCCAACGGCACCGCACCGCGAACAGGTCGGTGCCACCGTCAACGCCGACGGGACTCTCATCGTGCGCACCCGGCGGTATGACGGACCCTCCGCAGCCGCGGGCGCCCTCCTGGACAACGACATTAACGGCTGGACCTGGTGGTGCGTGGTCCACGCGACCGGCCACCGAACGACGTTGGACACCCTGCGCGCACGAATACCCCTCGCCGAGGACGGCGACGCAGCACCGGACGCTGGGCCACGGTCCTATTTCACCGAACGCAAGTCCACGGTCTTCCCGGCCTACACAGGTCCTAGCGCCCCGCCGAACCCCACGGCCGCACGCAAGAACGCATCGCCGCCACACACGACGCCTTCACGTCCCCTGCTGAGCCGACGAGACACCGTCTCCCGCCTCGACCCACCCGACACCCTCGACCCGGAAGTGCTGCTGCTCATGGGAAGCGGCCTGCTGAAGGGCGGGACACCCCTGCACGCGCGGTACAAGGGCAAGCGCTTCCACGCCATGGTGGAACGCGACGGACGACTGACCCGCAACGGTCAGACGTACAAGTCGATGACCGCACTCGCTCTCTCCGTCTCTGACTCCCAGGTGAACGGATGGACCTTCTGGCACCTTCCAAGCGGGAGAGAGATTAAGACTCTCCGCACCGATCGAACCAAGATTAAGCGGGCAAAGAAAATGGGGTAAGAGTACACGCTTGCGATGAGGAGTCAAGGTCGAGAGTCGGCCGCTAGACACTAAGAACGTCACCCAACGGTGATCGAGGTCGGGCTCCATCGTCTTCTGCACAGTAGATGGCCGCACCTTCGAAGGGCCAACGGCTTATGGGTCAGACTTGCGTCAATAACTGGCGAGTTGCCTTACCTGGCCCCGAGCAAGTATCTTGTAAACGTGAGTTGGGACGCTAGTCTGCAATCAGTACTAACTCAATAGGAAACCGGTCCGATTGTGGTATGCCCACATCGGCAAGAGTATGTGTGCCTTGCGCGTCGCTCGATCCAACCGTTACATGTACCGCAGAACACTTTGCTCACGAGATCGCAGACCGCCCACGCGAACCGTTCGACGTCGGACCAGGGCACATTGCCGGCCCACTCGTTGTAGTGTGCTCCTGCCATGTTTCGCAGGTGGATAAACTTATCAATCTCCATGACTGTGCCACCGGCCGACGTCCGCTTTAGTTCCTTTAGGGACCCGGGCCAGAGGTCATACAAGGTGTAGGCGTCCCCTCGCTTCCGCTGAACACTGATCGGGATCGTCCAACTGAGACGGTCGCTTACTTGTTCCAAAACGCGCCCCGCTACCCCGCAGACTGTATGCGGGTCTTCCCCTTCAAGCGCCTTCCACAGTGGTAGTGCAGGATCAGCCGAAATGCTAGTGCTGATGCGGGGCCCCTCGCTGAATTTCCAACCCCGAATCTCTATATCCGCAAGCGGATGCTCGACGCGTTGAAACACGTCGCGTAGTTGATTCCGCCAGAGCCTGTCGTGCACCGTGATGAACAGTTGCCATTCTTTGAACTCTTCAGCGATGAAGTACATTAGAGCGACTCGAATCTCCGCGTCAACGCTTTGAAGAACATCGTCAAGAATCAGGACTCGCGCTTGTCCGCGCTCACCCGCCGCACGCATGACGGCAAGAAAGTAGAGCAGCGCGATGAGATCCTGGTAACCTTCGCTAAAGACTTGTTGAGGCGTACCTCTGGCCCCGGTGTCGAAATATACCCAGATGTCAATGCTGATATCGCTCGACTGGCCAAACGTCGCCTCGATATGCGAGACATGTTCGGCTTGGGTCACGTCATGAAACGCTCGCGTGAGCCAGTCGCTAACGTCGCCAAGAATCTGGTGTGTGGCTCGGACGCGGGTACTCAGCGAGCGGGTCTCGCGCTTATGAGTAGCGTTGACCTGGGCTATCAACGCTGCCACGCGATCTTGCGCACTTCGGATATCGCGTAAGTGCTGCTCATATTCACGCGGAATCCGCACACGATCCCATAGTTCGGCCGGCAAACCCTTGTAAATATGTTCCGCAATAAGCGCTTGAATCTGGTCAAACGATTTCGGCGCGTCCTGACTAAGTTCGGTCGCCAACACCCCAGCAATCCTACGCGTATCCCGCTTCGCATCGAGCACCGCCTCGTGGAGAAAATGTTGCTGATTTGCTACGGCCTGCTCTGACGGATGCGACTCCAGAGTGTGATCCAGAAAGACCTTGCCACGCGAACTTGGAACAGTACTGAGGAACGTTAGAATGTCGGCTCGCTTCAGCGACATCGGTACCCGCCAGAAGCACTCTGGTACAGGGTCGCCTCGTACCCCATCCCCGTCTGTACGTCGTCGTAGGTGAATACCTGAAGTCAGAACCGCCTCAACGGTGGCCCGCCCGAGGGACGAATAAAGGTTCACTGCGTTCGGACTACCCGGGGCGGCGCCCACAGGAGCACGACCGATGCGTGCTTGACAAGCCCATTCGATAGCATCCACGATGCTGGACTTACCCGAGCCATTCTCACCGAAGATCAGTGTGGATGTTGGCCCCCGGGACCCCTCGAAAGAAACCTCAATATTGCCCGGAACACCTCGAAAAGAGGTCAGTTCAACGCAAACGACTCGTACGTCTGACTTTTGACGTATGTCTGTCGGACGCGTGGGAACCTCATCGTCGTCATCATGTACGCCCATGCAGTGCCCGCTCTCATATTTGCGGAGAAGTGACGACCGGTCCCCGGCCGCATAGGTCGCCTGCCTGCACGGTGCTCACTCGACAGCAAGCCCGTCAAGCATGGGTCCTACACTTTCAACGTTACGGGGAATCGGTATATAACGTCACCTTGAGCGACCTGACGCTTGCAAACAATACTCGCACACCGCACTCTGCAACCTGCGCGCGGGTAGCACCCGGGCCAATAACTCGCGCTCTTGTGTCATAATACTTGAATGCCTAGCAATCCAAATCTGCACTTTCGATGGGGTCCGATATGCCCACAGGGACCGCACCTGACCCAAATCGTCGAAGCGACACTTGGCACTCGGCCGGTCGGTCACGTAAGCATCTTGATCGAAAACGATGACGGCCGGTATTCAATCGGCATTAGAATGATTACGGCCGAACCGGACCACAGGCACGGAGCGGTCAGTATTCCACTAATGCGAACACTAACAACCGCCTGGCCAGGTGCCCGTTTCACTGCGGGCCCTTTAAGCGCTGACGAAGACCCAGGGCCCGCTTTCCGCCTGAGATGCCATCATGAACTACACGTACTGATTCACGAACCCTGCTGTGATCTCCGGGCAACCTGCAGTTGTCTCATCCGACTCAAACAGGAAGTCCTTAAACGTGAGGAGGCGAAATACAACAAGTCATCGGAGCACTAGAGTATCCCAGTTCGGAAAACAATCATCGACCATGCCCTACCCCTTCCCCCACCCGTTCCTGGACGGTTGCATGGTAAAGGGCGGCCAGGCTCACGATGACCTTGTCTGCGTTGGGGCTGTCGCTGAAGAAGAAGTCGGTGATCTTCTGCTGTGCGCCGGAGCCGTCGGCGACGGAGGTCAGCAACTCGGGCTTGATGTCGGGGCTCTCCGCAAACTGCGTCGACGTGTTGGCAGCGGCCTGCGTAAATAGGACCTCGTTCTCCAGCATCATGTTGAGGGCCATCTCGACGAACGAGGTCTTCTGCCCCGCGCTGAACTCTTCGTCCCCGAACTGGTCGTTGAGCCGGTCGATGACCTCAGCGAAGGCGACCATGGTCGGCTCGGTTTTCGTTCCCGATCCTGCCGCGGTGAGGCCGGTGAGGCCCTTCTTGTCGCCCAGGCTTAGGTTGTGCTTGCCCGTGTCGACCTGCTTGACGTTGAGCAGCGTGACGTCGCCGAGATCTATGGCGCTGGACCAGTTGGTGTCGCGGATGAGCCGCTCCAATAGTCGGAGAAAAATCGAACGCTTCTCCAGTTCCACGTCCGCGTAGTCGACGATCTGGCTCATGAAGTCGTAGAGCCGCACGAAGGTGGCCACGTCCTTGCGGAACATGTCAAGAACGTCGACCGCCGCCTTGTCACCACTACCGCCGTTGGCCGTGAGGGCCGACATGTACGCCGTCTTGAACCTCTGCTTCGCTGGGGCCATACCGGCGGTGAGTGCGTTGTGCGCGCCCTTGCCGCCCTTCACCCAGATGTCGACAACCGCGTCGACCTCGTCGTCGGTGAAAATCTGCGCTTGGTCCAACTTGGCAGACAGGTCGTGAACCAGGTTCGGGTCGGTGGCCGTCTCCAGGAACGCGTCGGTGTAGTACGGCTCGAAGGCCTTGCGGACCTCCTCGGGATCGTTGACGAAGTCGAGGATGAACGGCTGCGTCTTGTCGACCCCGTTCGGCGTCGTGTACACGCGATTGAGGCGGGACAGCGTCTGCACCGCCGTGACCCCGGAGAGTTGCTTGTCGACGTACATCGCGCACAGCAGCGGCTGGTCGAAGCCCGTCTGGAACTTGTTGGCCACGAGCATGACCTTGTAGTCGTCGCCAGCGAAGGCCGAGCGGAGGTCCTGCCCGCCAAGACCAGGGTTCATGTTCGACTCGGTGAACTTGTCAGGACCGGATCCGATGTCCTCGACCTCGCCTGAGAACGCCACCAGGGTCTTCATGGCGTAGCCGTGGTCCGCGATGTACTTGTCGATTGCAATCTTGTAGCGCACCGCGGCCTTGCGGGAGTCGGTCACGACCATGGCCTTGGCATGGCCTTCCAGCAGGTCTTCCACGTTGGAGCGGAAGTGCTCGACGATGATGCGGACCTTCTGGCTGATATTCGTGGGGTGCAACTTCACCCACTTCATCAGTCCCTTGACCGCTGAGGACTCGTCCACGAGGTCGGTGTCCGGCTGGGGCTCTTGCCCGTTCCCGGCGGCGGTGACCTTGCCGTTGGTGGCGTTCACGGCGATCTGGAACGCGGTCTTGTAGGTCTGGTAGCCGGGCAGCACGTCGAGGATGTACTTCTCCTCGATGGCCTGCTTCATCGTGTAGACGTGGAACGGCGCGGGCAGGGCATCCTCGCCGTGGGTGCCGCCCGGCTTGCGTCCGAACAACTCCAGCGTCTTGGCCTTGGGTGTAGCGGTGAACGCGAAGTAGGAGATGTGTTCGCTGCTGGCGCGCGCGGTGGCCTCAGCGGCGAGGACGGCCTCGGTGTCAATCTCGCCCCCGTCGGCCAGGGAGGCTAGTTCTTCGGCTGAGAGGACTTCCTTCAGTCGGTTCGCCGTGGAGCCGGTCTGGGAGGAGTGCGCCTCGTCGGCGATGACGGCGAACTTCTTGTGGGCAAGGCCCTTGGTCTTGCTAATCGTGTCCATGGCGTAGGGGAACGTCTGGATGGTCACCACGATGATGAGCCGTCCGTCGAGCAGCGACTTGGCGAGCAGTCCGGACTTGGACGTGATGTCGCCCTTGCTCGTCGATGCGGCCTTGCTGACGGCGTCCTCGTCGATCGCGACGACCACGCCTGTACCGCCGTCGATCTGGCGGATGGCATCTTGCAACTGAGCGTCGAGGACGTTGCGGTCGGTGACGACGATGACGGAGTCGAAGACCTTCTTGTTGTTCGCATCGTGTAGCCGGGCGAGCCGGTGGGCGGCCCAGGCGATCGAGTTGGTCTTGCCAGACCCGGCTGAGTGCTGCACGAGGTAACGGTGCCCGGGTCCTTCGATCCGCGCGGCGCTCGCGAGAGAGGTGACCGCGTCCCACTGGTGGTAGCGCGGGAACAACAGCGCCGTACGTGTCGAGGGCTTCCCGGTGATCGGGTCGTAGGAGGTGGTGGTCTCGGTGTGCATGAACTTGCCCAGGATGTCGAGCAGCGAATCGCGGTGCAGTACCCGCCCCCACAGGTAGGCGCTCGACGACTTCCCGTCGGCGGCGGGCGGGTTGCCAGCACCGCCGTCGAAGCCCACGTTGAACGGCAAGAACCGCGTCTTCGGTCCGTCCAACTTGGTCGTCATCCAGACCTCGTCATTGGACACCGCGAAGTGCACCAACGCCCGGCGACCTGACGCGAACAGCGGCTGCTCGCCCCCGCCCGGGTCCCTAGGAAGACGCGTCTTGTACTGCGCGATGGCCTCATTGACCGACTGCGTGAAGTCCGTCTTTAACTCCAGCGTCGCCACTGGCAGCCCGTTCACGAACAGCGCAAGGTCGACCGAGCGCTTGTCAGCGGTCGAGAAGTAGACCTGCCGAACGACGCGCACCCGCATCTTGGCGTAGCGATCCACGTCGGTCGCGTTGAGTGTGGTCTCCGGCTTGAACTGCGCCATTTCGAACTTGGCTGACACCTGCTTGAAGCCGTTGCGCAGCACATTCAGGGTGCCACCCCCATTGGTGACCGGAGTGTCGAGCACCTTGACGAGTCGATCGAGCAGGTACGACCTTTGCTTTGACTCATCCGGCGACCCGGCCTTGACGACCTTCGCCAGTGAGTCCGGCTGGGTGTCGGAAAGCCAACCGAAAACGTCCTCGGGGAAGAGCGCCCGCTCCCTGTCGTAACCCTTGGAGTGAGTCGAATAGAACCACCCATTGGCGGCCAGATGCTCGCATATTTCGGTTTCGAAGGGCTTCTCGTTGTAGTCGGCCATCAGGCGTACTGCGCTTCCCAGTCGGCGGGCGTCTTCGAGGAGGACAGTGCCCCAGCCGAACCCTCGTGCTTCCGTACGTCGATCTGACCGGTCACGGCCGCCGTGATGAGCGCCGACCGGCGTTCCTGGGATACCTCGATGAAGCGTTCCGCCTTGGCGATCAGGGTGTCGATCTTGGCTGTCTGCTCGTCGAGGTGGTCGGCAATTCGACGCTGCTCGGTCAGGGGCGGGAGGGGAATCTTCATAGTGCGGAACTTGCTCCCACTGAAGTTGTCGATAGTTGACCGAGAAGCACCGAGGGCAATCTGATCCTGGTGATGCCTAGATTGTGACCACCAAGCCACGTAGCGCGGCACACACAGATCGGTGCGAGTTCTGAAGCGCACCATGTAGCCCGCGAAAGCCATCACCTCGTCGGACTCATGGAGGTAGTTTGTCCCCAGCGATCCGGACCGCGTGAACAGAATATCGTTACGTCGCACGAGGGAGTCGCCGGCTTGTTCGACAGTGATTCGGCGCAGTGTGTGGATGTGGAGCGAGGCCATTCCGGACACGTCGGTTGTACGGATATAGCGCGGCCAACCGACCTGGCCTTCGTCGGCCGAAAAGTCGACTCCGCTGGCTATTCCGCCGACCGATAGACCACCGAGGCTCCGCAGGCCACCTGTCTCCGGACCAATGGCCCGTCCAACCACCGCCGCGCGCCGCTCCCGCAGCGTCGCGATGAGCCGCCGCTGTTTGCTGATGAGCGCGTCGATCTTAGCGGTCTCGCGGTCGAGGTACTCGGCAATCGCGCTCTGCGCGGGGAGGGGTGGCGCTGGAATCGAGAACGCTCCTACCTTGTCGGCGGTGAAGTGGGGAATGGTCGAAATGAAGCAGGCAACCTCGATCTGCCGCAACGCCAGCGCGGACTGAAGTGCGTAGTTTACAAACCGGCCGTCTGCGCGATTGTGACGAGGGCGCACCCGAATAATAGAGTTCTGGAAACCCCAACCATCGTGGTCGCCCGTGATCACTGCAGATCGCCCATAGCCAGCACCGCCCTCGACGATGACCACGTCGCCATCGCGCAGATCGTGTAGACGCAGTTCCTGGGGGTCAAACCACATCGTCTTGTCATCGACGTCGATGAGCCTTCCAAGCGGCTGAACGTGCGCCGCGCGTAGATAGGGTGCTCGGACGTCGCCGATCGACTTCAACTCGGGCTGGATCATCTTCCCAAGGAAGACGGACCCGAGACGCCTTATCGGCAGTCGCGAGTAGATCACGCCTCCACCTCCTGCAACAGCACCAGGATCTCTTTCACGAGTACGTCTAAATCCGTGTCGATCTCCTCCAGCGGACGGGGCGGAACGTACTTGTAGAAGTGCCTGTGGAAGGGGACCTCGTAGCCGGTCTTGGTCTTGGCGTGGTCGATCCAGGTGTCCGGTACGTGCGGCTTCACCTCGTAGTCGTAGTAGGCCTTGATGACCTCGTCGCGGTGGTCCTCGCCGTGACGCGAGTTCCCCGTCTTCCCCGGCGGGGCCCAGCCGAACGGGATGTTTTCGGTGTCGCGCAACGAGGTATCGGGCTCCGCCTTGCCCTTGGCATCGAGACAGATTTCGGCGGTCTCGTCGCGCTCCGACAAGGCGAGCCAGAGCGCCTTAGAGGCTGGTGCGCCCAAGACCAGTCCGGCGTTCTTCAGGCAAGCCTTCAGGACCCCGAGGAAGACCGCGCGGTCTACGTAGCGCTTGGCGCCGGTCTCGGTTCCGAGGTCCTCCAGCACGCCGCGCAGCCGAGCGGCGTCAGTAGTCGCGAGTGGCCCCTTAGCCTCCTCCGCAAGAGCCACGGCAACTTCAATGCGCTCGGGACTGACTTCGAAGTTGAGCCGCAGCGGGCGTTCCACGGTCACCGTCCAGTAGCCGAAATCGGTGGTGAAGAAGACTCGACTATGTTCCGCTGCCTCTCGCTTCTGATCATCGAAGTCTCTGTAGAACTCCGCGATTCTCTTCCGGTCAGCCTCGGTGACCTCGCGGCTCTTGTCGCCGAGGTTCTTGCGCATCTTGGTGAAGAAGCCGGAGCCGTCGATCAACTGGACCTTGCCGACCCGCGTGGGGCGCTTGGCGTTGTCGAGGATCCAGATGTAAGTCGAGATGCCGGTGTTGTAGAACATGTTCGTCGGCAGGGCCACGATGGCGTCGACGAGGTCGTTCTCGAGCAGGTAGCGACGGATCTCGGACTCGCCGGACTCTGCACCGCCGTTAAATAGTGGAGAGCCGTTGAGCACGATCCCAGCCCGGCCCCCGCCTTCGTGCACGGGGCGCATCTTGTGTGCCAGGTGCGTCAGGAAGAGCATCTGCCCGTCGCCGATCTTCGGCAGCCCGGGGGCGAAGCGGCCGTGGACGCCGGTGGCGGCACGCTCGGCGGTGATAGCCTCGGTCGAGGCTTTCCAGTCCACGCCATAGGGCGGGTTGGACATGCAGTAGTCAAAGGTCTTCCCCGCGAACATGTCATCCGCCAATGTATCGCCGAGGCGAATGTTGGTGGCGTCCTGACCCTTGGCGATCATGTCCGACTTACAGATGGCGTAGGACTGGTCGTTGATCTCTTGGCCGAACATGACCAACCGTGCCTGCGGGTTCATCTCCAGCAAGCGCT
Organism: Rhodococcus antarcticus; assembly: GCF_026153295.1. Lineage (NCBI taxonomy): Bacteria > Bacillati > Actinomycetota > Actinomycetes > Mycobacteriales > Nocardiaceae > Rhodococcus > Rhodococcus antarcticus. Next base: position 3,183,968 of record NZ_CP110615.1, read on the forward strand.
CCTCGGCTACCGAGAGCATGCCGCCGGTACCCGCGGTGGGGTCGTAGACGGTGCGCACAATGGCGCCGGTCTCCAGTGCTTTGTCGTCCTCGGCGAAGAGGAGGTCGACGATGAGACGGATAGCGTCTCGCGGCGTGAAGTGTTCGCCTGCCTCCTCGTTGGATGCCTCGGCGAACTTGCGAATGAGTTCTTCGAAGAGGTCGCCCATCTCCGCGTTCGAGACGGTGTCGGGGTGCAGGTCGACCTCGGCGAACTGGCGGACGACCAGCAGGAGACGGCTCTTTTCAGCCAGCGTGGCGATCTCGGCCTCGAACTTGAAGCGCTCGAAGACGTCGATGTTGGGCGAGAACCGGCTGATGTAGTCGACGAGGTTTGAGGCGACGCTGTCGGGGTCGGCGACGATTCGGGCTAGGTCGAACTCGCTCGTGTTGTGGAAACTAAGTCCGCACTCCTTGCGGACCCTGGACGCCAGAAGGTTCGGGTTGTCGTACTTTCCGGCCAGGTCACGCATGGTGTCGCGTGACGGCTCCATCACCGCGTCCAAGCGCCGAAGGATGGTCATCGGCAGGATGATGCTGCCGTACTGGTGCGGCTTGTAGACGCCGCGGAGTTGGTCGGCGATGCCCCACACGAAGTTGCCCAGGCTGCTCATGGTGCACTGTTCCCCTCAGATGATCTGTGTGCGCTGCGGCCGGACCGCGTGGTCCCGCGCCGCGGATGCTGTGCGCCCATCTTGCTTGAGGCGCGGTGTTCGCGGACCGTTCTGGGGTCAGGCGCGCTCCTTGTGCTGGCTACGGGAGTTCGTGGACCCCCTCACCTCGCCCGCAGGCCGCGACCCGGTAACACTGCGCCCATGGTCCTGAACCTCCGGCTTGTCGACGTCCAGTACATCGAACCCGAGACGGATTCTCTTGGCCGCAGTTGGTACGGGTACGACGAGTCCCGCAGCGATGTTGACCTGTGGGCGCAGAACCGCGGCCAGCACAGCCTGGAGGCTGCGAAGGTTGAGGCGGAGCGGTACGCCACCCTCTCCTACCGCGGTCGAGTCGTGGTGGTTGTCGCGCTGACGGGTTGGGAGCCGTCCGCGGATCTGCCGCGGGGCACCGTGAAGAAGGCCCTGATCGGTGACGTCCTCGGGCCAGGGGATAGTGCGTACGACGCGCTGCACGGCGCGGCGGTCCCACGGGACCGTGGGACGAAGTACCTCGTCGACGGCGATTACGGCGTGGACGGGCTCGAAGTCCTGGCGGGCAGGAGTGGTTCCACCGGGTCGTCTCAGGGGTGGCAGTCCGACCCCGTGCGTCGCAAGCAGGTCGAGGATGCGGCGCAGAACCGGCTCATGGCCGAGTACCGCGCCGACGGCTGGACAGTCACCGACACCCGCTACGGGAACCCCTACGACGCGGTGGCGAGGCGGGCGGGGGAGGTGGTCTACCTGGAAGCAAAAGGCACCCAGACTTCCGGGGGCGCTGTGCTGATCTCGGCTGGCGAGGTTGCCCACGCACGTCGATACCCTGGCCAGTGCGTCCTGGGGGTGCTCTCCGACATCGTGTTGAACCGGGACGGCAACGTGGATCCCACCAGCGGAACATTCTCGGTGTTGCCTTTCGCCCCACAAGACGAGGACCTCACGGCGATCGGGTACCGCTGGGACTTGCCGGCCTCGTAGCGGTACCCCGTCCCGCGACGTCACCTGGGTGCGACGAAGCCCCCGTACCTCGGGGGGTTGAGTACGAGGGCTTCCCGAACCACGGTACGGGCAGTCTCGCCAGAAATGATAACGAGGGAGGAACTTGTTTCCTTGATTCCCCTGGTCGTGCACACTGCGGAGGTAGATTTCCAGCACGCCAGGCCGAAGGAGTCGGAACATGTCAGTGCATTGATGGCCGCGGAAGATTGAAAAGCGGCTGGGAGATTTGTTCGCGAGATGTACACGACCGAACAAGAGCCAGATGTTCGACGGTGGCTTCGCGAGACGCTGTTACCACTGATGGATTACCGCCGTCGGGCGCATCTTCATGCCGTCGCCTCCGCTAGGCCGCAACCGCTTGTCCGAGAGCCCTCAGAGAGCGCTGTCTGCAGCACCTGCCGGCAAACATTCCAACGGCCGATGTCCACGCCCCGGCGCACTCGCTGCGATGGGTGCATTCCAGATAGCCAGCAGTCTGTCCACACGGTGTCGGACGGCTTGCCGGGGCAACGCCGCCGCACCTGACCTTCGGGCTCCTCGCGACCAGGCACTCAGTACCACCCGGGTTGCGGGCGCACATCGCGGTCGCGAGGCTGCGGGGTCTGAGGCCGAGGGCTGACAAGCCGCACGAGCAGGACACCGACCCGGACAGGTGAACGGTCCCGACCTGCTCGACCGTGTCCCCCTCGGCGTTCGCTGCTGCGGACTGTGGTTGGAGCAGTCAACCCCGGAACTCCGCCGATCCGACGACGCCCGCCTCGGGTGAGGCTGCTCGCGGACGAGGGTCACGTGGCGTTAAGCACGGTCAGGGGCGCGGGAGTCGGTTCAGGACCTCGACGAACGGCCCGATCTTCTCTGCCAGCCTCGCCACCATGTCAGGCGTCTCGCCACCGACCGCGTAGGCAGCAGTGAGTTTCATCAGGGCTTCGAAGAGCACGGTCTCCAGTTCGTGTAGTTCGCGTAGGTCGGCTGCGTCCACCTGGATCCGGGTGGCACCCACGTAGCGCTGACGTCGTCGCCGGATGTTGTCGAACTGTGCGGCGCACTGGTCGCACAGGGGGGTGTTCCCGTCGACGTTCCGCTGGCAGGTGAGGCACCAGGATGCGAGCGAGTGGGGGTGGCGGCGCGGTTCCCGTTCCCCTGGGTCGAGAGGGACGCGTTCCATCGAGAGCGGACCGATGGGCTCGGGCCAGTACCGCGGGTCAACGGTCCGAAGGTCGTCGTAGCGGCGCCACAAGACGGGTGGACCGGGTTCCCCGCCCAGATCACTCATGATCGTCGGACACATTGTCCGGGGTGTACCAGCGTCCCCATTGGCCCTAGCATATGCCAGTAGTCCACAGTAACTAGCCGCGCGGGAGGTGATGCAAAGGGAAGGTTCGGACAGTCTGTCCGAACGTCTGCAGGTGGGTGCTTGACCCCGCCAATGACGTCCCTCGTGAACACACCGGCCGAACGACTACCGATGACTGCGACCCGCCCGACTTTCCCTGTCGGCAGTACGGCTCGCGGTACTGACACCTGCTCCGCGTCGTGCGGGGCTGAGGCAGACCCGCCCCTGTGGTCGAGCGCTGCCACCACCTCGTCGCCGCGGCGCGCCTCCCTGCCGTCGGGTGTTGTCGGCATGCCTGGGGGCGGGGAGCAGGGGGAGGCCGGGTCGTGGCTGAGTGTCCCCCTGGCGACCCGGCTGTCCTGGAGGAATACCGTATCTGGCCGTCGCAGTGGTGGGCCGAGCACGAGTGCGCGAACCGGCGACGTTGTCCTCATCGGCTCCCCCTTCCTGCGTGGTGGGTTCTGATGGCGAAGAAGGGTGTGCCGTTCGACCCGGACTGCGCCGTCGCGATGCAGAAGGCGCTTGATCGCATACGAACCTACAAGGGCAGCAGCCCTGTTCTCGACCCTCAGTCTGCGTTCGTAGTACAGCAGATTGTCCTCGATGCGTTGGTGTGCGCACCGCAGCCCGTGACCCGCGCCTGGGTGTCGTTCAGCCTCGCGGTGACGGGTCGGCTCGTGGAGTGGGCGCGGACTGTCGGTGAGGACGTCGTGGCGGAGCACCTGCTGTCCGCGCAAACGCGGCGGCGGTTCCTGCACCTGGGGTGCGGCGATTACACCGACGGGACCCGCCGGAACTACAGGTCCCGGATCGACCTGATAGCGAACGCCCAAGCCGGGGTCGTCCCGACGGCGACCGCGATCGGCCTTCGGCAGAACAACCTGCCGGTGGAGCCGATCTCCGACTATGACGTGGCGACGTTGTGGGTGTGGGCTCAGGGTGCCAAGACCAGCATGCAGCGCGAGAAGATGGCCGCTGCTCTCGTTCTGGGGCTGGGGTGCGGGCTGACGTCCGCGGAGATCGCGGGGATCACGGCAGGTGATGTCCTGATCGACGAGCACGGAGCGCATGTCTCCGTCGTCAAGCGGGACCCTCAGAACACGATCACGGGGACACGGGTCGTGACGTGTCGCGCGGTGTGGGAGCCCCGACTCATCGCCCTGGTCAGCGGCTCGTTGTCGCCTGCGCACACCCTGTTCCGCCCCTGCCACACCGTGCCCTTGTCTGCTCGGAACGTGCAGGCCGCCACGGCCGACGTCCAGCACGCCAACCGTCCGCCGGTGTGGTTCTCCCCGCAGACGCTGCGGGTGACGTGGCTCGTCGCGCACCTCACCGCGGGCACGCCCCTGCCGATCCTCATGGCGGCGTACGGGGTGAAGTCGATCGAGGCGATCGAGGCGTACCTCGTGTTCGTCCCAACCCCGGACCCGGCTCAACGCGCCCAAACCCTTCGTGGTGGCGTCGCATGAGCAACAAGCAGGTCCCGCGCCACGCTGTCGCTACTGCCGCGCGGAACGCCGCCCGGAAAGCCGCAACCGCGCCCACGAAGGCGACGGTTCAGGTGCCGTCGGTGGAGCAGACGGTTCAGGTGCCGTCGGTGGAGGAGACCAAAAAGCCGCCCTATTCACTGCCTCGGACGGCCGTGAATTCACGGGATGTGTTCCTCACGGGGACCGTCGACCAGGTCGCGCGCAACCTCCCGGTCGTGCCCCTGTCGACGGACATCGCCCTACCCGAAATCCCGAACGGCACTCCCTCCTACAACGACAAGTGGACGGACTACGCCTACCGGGTAATTGGGCACTCGGCGATCTGCACTCACCTGGACAAGGAGTACGCACGTCTGAAGGACGCGCGCGGGCGCCGGGCGCTCCTCCCCAGCCGGGCGCTGCTGGTGGCGCTCTTCTTGAACGCCCTGAACCAGCGTTCGATGAATATGACCGACGTTCGCGACACCCTGTTCGCCCGAATCACACCGACTGGACGTCGGCTCCTCGACGTGCCCAACCGGGACCAGCCCGCCCGCTTCCAGGACCAACTTGCCTGGGACGAGCGCAACCACGCCCTCGTCCGGCGGGCGTTCCGCCGCATGCTTGAGTGCATCGACCCCGAGACCATCCCACGCAACCGCAATATGGATTGGGCCGAAGCCGAAGCCCTGCGCAAGCCGCTCCCCGCCGAGGAGCAGTACCGGCGCATGTCGTCGCTCACGTGGGTCGTCAACCGGCTGCTGGAGACGGTCAGCGGCCAACTCCCCGACAGTGTCCAGCAGCGTCGCCGCGCCCTGGGTGAGGACTTCGGGATCGACGCCACACCGATGGAACTCTTCGCGCGGGGCCGCGGTGTCCACAACACCGAGACCTCCGCGGACCCGTGCGGCGGCTACTACTCCCGCAAGGCTGATCACCGCGACCCTAACGAGACCAGGGACCGCTTCAAGCGCACCACAGAAAAGTTGATCTACGGCCTCGACGTCCACCTCATGGTCGCCGCCGACTCTTCACACCCCGACCGCTCGTATTACCCGTCCATCCCCTTCCGGATGACGGCTGACCGCCCCGGCGAAAAGCCCGGGGCCGCGGCTCGCAGGATGTTCGCAACCATCGACACCAGCCAGCACAACCTCTGATACCTGGCTGGCGACCGCCTGTACACCAACCTGGTGGCAGAGAACTTTCAGATCCCCGCCCGCGAGATGGGCTTCGGTCTCGTCCTCGCGTACGGAAAGGACCAGAGCGGCGACCAGCACGCGCATGACTCCGGGATGCGCCTCGTCGACGGGGCCTACTACGGGCCCTGCATGCCGGACAGCCTCGACACCCTCACCGAGGACCTCAGGACAAAGAAGATCGACCTGAAGACCTACACCGAAACGATCAAGCGACGCGTCCAGTTCCGAATGCGGCAGAAGCAGAAGGCCACCACCATCACCCAGGAGCGGCTGGGTTGCCCGGCATCGGGGACCAACCCTGTCGCTATCTGCGCGCTCAAGCCGACCTCCCAGGCGCCCCGACCGATAAAGCAGGACGACGGCAGCATCGCCGACACCCGGCCTGTCATCCGCCACCGCAAGGTCCTCACCAACGGTAAGGCGCCCGCCGTGTGCACGAAGGACACCGTCACGGTGACCGCCGCCGACGGGGCAAAGTTCCGGCAGCCCCTGCAGTACGGATCCGTACAGCAAGCACGGGTTTACAACGCGCTCCGACAGGGGCAGGAAGGCGTCCACGGGTCCGTCAAGGACAAGGCCCAGGAGGCTTTCGACGCACCCTCACGGCGACGCGTCCGGGGCCTCGCAGCACAGCAACTCTTCGCCTCCATCCTGCTCGCCGCCGTAGCGACCCGCCGAATCAAGACCTTCCTGGTCAACGCGCGGCGCGACGAAAAGGGCGACCAGTACGTCCCGAAGATCCTCCGGACAGATGACCACGCAACAACGAACATGCCGCCGGGCATCGGTGAAACCGAAGTAGAAATACCTGAACCCGAAAAGTAGCCGTCCAAACCTGCGCCACTCTCTCCCCACACCATTCTCTACCGAGTTGGCCTAGTGATCCCAAAAACGGGACGCTGGGCCATTTCTCGTTCTTCAGCATTCGCACAACCGCGTAAACAAACGTAAACGTCTCGATCGGGCCCTCAACTACGGAAAAAACCGTTGCCCACCCCTCAAAAAAGGGTGGACAACGGTCAAGAAACTTTTTCGTCGGCGTTCCCCGCCTATTTCGTCGGGAGCCCGTGGCGGTAGCGGTGGGATTTGAACCCACGGAGGGTTTTATCCCTCACACGCTTTCGAGGCGTGCTCCTTAGGCCGCTCGGACACGCTACCGCGGAGCAGAGTACCGGACCTCGGGGGCCGACCTCGCCAGGTCAGCGGTGGGTCGAGAAGAACGCCTCGAGCACGGCGGCGCACTCGTCCCGCAGGACGCCCCCGCGCACCTGCGGCCGGTGGGTGAGCCGGCGGTCGCGGACCACGTCCCACAGCGAGCCCACCGCACCGGTCCTCGGCTCCCAGGCCCCGAAGACGATCCGGTCGACGCGGGCGAGCACGGCCGCACCCGCGCACATGGTGCACGGCTCCAGCGTGACGACGAGGGTGCAGCCCGTCAGCCGCCAGCCGTCCCCGTGCGCGCGCGCGGCCGCCCGGAGGGCGAGCACCTCGGCGTGCGCGGTGGGGTCCCCGGTCGCCTCGCGGGCGTTGGTGGCCCGGGCCAGCTCGGTGCCGTCCGGGCCGTAGACCAGCGCCCCGACCGGGACGTCGGCCGGGTTGGTGGTGGCGGCCACCGCCAGCGCGGCGCGCACGAGGACGGTGTCGGCCAGCGCGGCGCGGGGGGTGTCCCCGGAGCGGGGGGCGTCGGCGGTGGGCACCGGCTCAGCCGTGGAAGGCGTCCACCGCGGCGGCGAGCTCGTCGGCGAACCCGCAGCGCTCGGCGATCATGGTCAGCTGCTCGTCGGGGTAGAGGTCGGTCTCGCCGAGGATGATCCCGAGCACCGGCTCGGACAGCCCGAGGTCGTCCAGCAGGGTCAGGTCGCCCTCGGCCCACGGCTCGGTGTCCTCGAGCTCGTCGGGGTCGAGGTCGGGGACCTCCACGTGCAGGGCGTCCAGGGCCTCGGCGGCGATGTCGTAGTCGATCGCCGCCGTGGCGTCGCTCAGCAGCAGGGAGATCCCCCGCGGGCCCGGGCGCAGCAGCAGGAAGAACTCCTCGTCCACGTCGAGCAGGCCGAACGCAGCCCCGGCGCTGCGCAGCTCCTTGAGCTCGGTGACGGCGGCGGCGAGGCTGGTCAGGGCGGCAGGCTTCATCGGCCGGCACGTCCAGCGACCCTCCTCGCGGACGACGGCGACGGCGAACCCGTCGAGGTCGTCGTCGTCCTGCGCGCCGTTGTCCCGAGCGCGTTGCGTGGCCATGGGGGCCACGCTAACCGGGTCGGGTGGTCTGCACGTACCACCCGCTGGGCCCGGGACGGTCGGCGACCGCCACCAACTGGGAGGATCGGGGGCGTGACCCCGCACCCCCTGCTCGCGGCCGCCACCGAGCTCCAGCCGCGCACCGTGGCCCTGCGTCGTGCGCTGCACCGCCACCCCGAGCAGGGCCTGCTCCTGCCGCGGACCCAGGCCGCGGTGCTGGCCGAGCTCGCTGACGTCCCCGGGCTCGAGGTCAGCACCGGGCGCAGCTGCTCGTCGGTGGTCGGGGTGCTGACGGGCGCACGGCCGGGACCCACGGTGCTGCTGCGCGGGGACATGGACGCGCTGCCCCTGCCGGAGGACACCGGCCTGCCCTTCGCCTCCGAGGTCGCCGGCTCCATGCACGCCTGCGGGCACGACGCGCACGTCGCGATGCTGGCGAGCGCGGCGCGGCTGCTCAGCGCCCGGCGCGACGAGCTCGCCGGACGGGTGGTGCTGATGTTCCAGCCCGGCGAGGAGGGCCACCACGGGGCGCGGACCATGATCGACGACGGGGTGCTCGACATCGCGGGGCGACCGGTCTCGGCCCTGGCCCTGCACGTCTCGGCCACCGTGGCGTGCGGCCAGGTGCAGGTGCGGCCGGGCCCGATGATGGCCAGCACGGACACCCTGCGGGTGACGGTCACCGGTCGCGGCGGGCACGCGAGCGCACCCGACCAGGCGTTGGACCCGGTTTCGGCCGCCGCCGCCACCATCGGCGCTCTGGCGACGATGGTGGGCCGGCGGATCAGCGTGTTCGACCCCGCGGTGGTGACCGTGGCGCACCTGTGGGCCGGGACGACGCACAACATCATCCCGGAGACCGCCCACCTCGAGGGCACCCTGCGCTGCCTGTCGGAGGACACCCGTGCGCTGCTCCGCGAGGAGGTCCGGCGGGTGTGTCTGCACACCGCGGCCGCCCACGGCTGCACCGCCGAGGTAGTGCTGGAGCCCGGCTACCCGGTGACGGTGAACGACCCGCGCGTGGTCGCGACGGTGCAGGCGCTCGCGAGGTCGCTGCTCGGCGCGGGCAGCGCGCCGCCGATGGAGAACCCGGTCATGGGCGCCGAGGACTTCGCCTACGTGCTGGCTCAGGTGCCCGGAGCGATGGCCTTCCTGGGCGCCAGCCCGCCGGGGGTGGACCCGGCGCACGCCGCGGCCAACCACAGCAACCGGGTGGTGTTCGACGAGGACGTGCTCGCCTCCGGCGTCGCCCTGCTCGCGGGCTTCGCGCTGGGCGAGCTGGCGCCGAGGTGAGCAGCCGGGTGTGCGTGCTGGGCACGGGTCTGATCGGCGGATCCGTCCTGCGGGCGGCCACCGCGGCCGGGTGGATCGGCTGGGGCTGGAACCGCACCCCCGTCGACGCCCAGGGCTTCGACGTGACGACGGACCTGGCCGCGGTGCTGGCCCGCGCCGCCACCGAGGACGCGCTCGTGGTGCTGGCCGTGCCGGTCACGGCCCTGGACGAGGTGCTGCGCGCCGTGGCCGAGCACGCCCCGGGGTGCGCGCTGACCGACGTGGTGAGCGTGAAGGCGCCGGTGGCGGGTGCGGTGGCGCGGCACGGGCTGGCGGCGCGGTTCGTCGGCGGGCACCCCATGGCCGGCACCTCCGAGTCGGGCTGGGACGCCGGGAGCGCGAGCCTGTTCGCCGGAGCCGCCTGGGTGGTGGCCGCCGACGACGGGCTCGACCCGGACACGTGGCTCCGGGTGGCGCGGCTCGCCCTGGACTGCGGCGCGCACGTGGTGCCGGCCGCGGCGGCCGAGCACGACGCCGCGGTGGCCCGGATCAGCCACCTGCCGCACCTGCTGGCCGCCGTGCTCGCCAGCGTCGGCGCCGAGGGCGGGGCGCTCGCCCTGGGTCTGGGCGCCGGCTCGTTCCGCGACGGCACCCGGGTGGCCGGCACTCGTCCCGAGCTCACCCGCGCGATGCTGGAGGCCAACCGGGCGGGTCTGCAGGAGGCTCTCGACGACGCGCTGGGCCGCCTGGGGGCCGCACGGGGAGCGCTCGCCTCGACGGGCACGGTGGCCGCGACGGTCGAGGACGGGCACGACGCCCGGCGGCTGTTCACCGAGCACGAGCGCTTCGACATCACCGACGTGGACCCGACCGACCTGCGGGCGCTGCGCGAGGCCGGGCGCGCGGGCGGGGTGCTGCGGGCCCTCTGACGCCCTGGTTCGCGCTTCTCCACCCCTCCGATTCGCGTTGTGCGCGCACAACGCACCAAGACCCCTCCCGGAACGACGTTGTGCGCGCACAACGCACCAAGACCCGCCCCGGAACCCCGGCCCGGGTGCTGCGCACGCTGGGCTGACCGGCGCGCACGGCAGGATGGGCCCATGGATCTGCGCGAGCTCGCCTTGGACCTGCGCTCCGGCGCCCTCACCCCGACGGAGCACGTCGAGCAGGCCCTGGCTGCGGTGGATGCCCTCGCCGGCACCCCGCACGCCAACCTGGTGGTGGGCCGGGACGATGCCCGAGCACGCACGGATGCACGCAGAGCAGAGCAGGAGATCGCCGCTGGTCGGTGGCTCGGCCCCCTGCACGGGGTGGCCGTGGCGGTGAAGGACAACATCGACGTCGAGGGCCTGCCCACCCGAGCCGGCAGCGGCATCTACGCCGAGGTCACCCCCGCCACCGCCGACGCCGAGGTGGTCGCCCGGCTGCGGGCCGCCGGCGCCGTCGTCGTCGCCAAGACCCACCTGCACGAGCTCGCCTACGGGCCCACCGGCGCCGTCAGCGTCGACGGTCCCGCCGTGCACCCGCACGACCCCACCCGGATCACCGGCGGCAGCTCCTCGGGCTCGGCCGCGCTCGTCGCGCTGGGGATCGTCGCGCTGGCCCTGGGCACCGACACCGGGTGCAGCGTGCGGACCCCGGCGGCGCTGTGCGGGGTGGTGGGGCTCAAGCCGACCCTGGGCGCGCTGCCGACCACCGGCACGGTGCCGCTGTCCACGACGCTCGACCACGTGGGGCTGCTCGCCTCCGACGTGCACGGCGCCTCGGTGGCCTGGGACGTGCTGGCCCGCGGCGCCGAGGGTACCGGCGGTGGCATCCAGCAGCCCGGGGTGCAGGGGCTGCGCATCGGCCTGCCGACGGGAAACCTGTTCCGCGTGCTGGACCCGGCGATCACCGCTGCCGTGGCGCGCGCGGCCCAGGCCCTGCAGCGGGCGGGCGCCGAGCTCGTGGAGGTGGAGCTGCCGCACGTCGAGGAGCTCAGCGCGACCTACCCGGTCATCGTCGGGGCCGAGGCGCACGCCACCCACGCCCGTGCCCTCGCGCAGCGCCCGGAGGACTTCCAGCCGCTGACGCGGGAGCGCCTGTCCGCCCAGTCGGGGACCAGCGCGCTCGACTACCTCATGGCGCTGCGGACCCGCGACCGGCTGCGGGCGCAGTCGCTGCACACGCTGCGGCGCACGTTCGGCCTGGACGCCCTGCTGCTGGCCACCACCCCGCTGCGGGCCACCCCGCTCGGCGAGGACACCCACGGTGGTGAGGACGTGCGTGCCGCGCTGCTGCGCCTGTGCATCCCGTTCAGCGTGCTCGGCGTCCCGGCGGTGAGCGTGCCCGCGCCCGGCGTCGAGGGCCTGCCCGTCGGGCTGCAGGTGGCAGGGATCAAGCTCGAGGAGCGCGGGGTGCTCCGGGTGGCCTCGGCGATCGCCTGACACCGGACCGCCCCGATCGCGAGGGCTCAGACCCGGACCGCGAGCCCCGGGTAGTCCAGCACGAAACCGTCCTCGTCGACCTCGAGGACCGCGCTGCCCAGCGGGGTGACGACCGAGATCACCCCCGCGCGCGCCGTGTAGTGGTGCACCTCGCCGCTGACGGTGAGCTCCGGCAGCGTCACGTAGACCACCGGCACGGTGATCTCCGCGTCCGCCGCGAGCAGCCCGAGCCGACGCACCACCAGCGTGTTGAACAGCGGGCTGAGCACCACGTCGACGTCGAGCGCACCGTCGAACTCCGCACGCTGCGGACCATGGCCGTGGTCGACCAGCCAGAACCCCTCGGCGTTGCGGGTGAGGGAGACCTGGCGCTCGCCCGCGGCCACCACGCTGCGCATGCTGAGCCGACGGGTGATCCCGTCACCGTCGAGCAGCAGGTCGTAGGACGCGCTGAACGCCGGGTGCTCGGGGCAGTCGCCGCCGACCACCCGCCCCGCCGCCTTGAGCCCGCGCTCGGTGACCTGGAGGCGGGCGGACTCCATCCGCGGCGCGCCGTGGGCCCGCCACGTCAGCACGGCCGGCCAGCGCGGGACGACGTCGTCGGGAGCGGTCACGGTCGTCACCGTAGGGGATCACCGTCATCGGCACAGTCCGCCGAACGGGCCCCGGCGACCGACCCAGGCGGACGGTGCGCCCCCGCACGCGAGACGGCAGGCCCGGACCGTGTGGTCCGGGCCTGCCGTGTGGTGCGCCCGAAGGGACTCGAACCCCTAACCTCCTGATCCGTAGTCAGGTGCTCTATCCGTTGAGCTACGGGCGCATGTTCAGTTGTGCCGGTGCGAGCACCGACCGAGCGGAGGCTCCGGGATTCGAACCCGGGATGGGGTTTAAGCCCCAAACCGCATTAGCAGTGCGGCGCCATAGACCAGACTAGGCGAAGCCTCCCGGGCTGTGGAGCACGACCCGAAAGCCGCAGAGCATGGCCTCGCAGCCACCGGCGAAAGGCTACACGGCCCGGTCTCCGTGCTCCAAAACGGTTACCGCCGCAGCAGTCTGAGCAGGGCCGGGGGGCGTCCGCCGAAGCCCTCGGCCTCGGCGGCGGCGAGCGCGACGCGGGGCAGCTCCCGGGCCGAGGAGTACACGAGGTAGCGCGGCACCCAGCGGGGCGCGAACTTCGCATTGAACCGGTACAGGCTCTCGATCTGCCACCAACGGGAGCCCGCGCGCAGCAACCACGCCCACCCCTTGGCCACCGGTCCCGCCCCGATCTTCTCCCCCCGCTCCAGGGCGGCCCGGAACACCGCGAAGTTCAGCGACACCCGCCGCACCCCGCCGGCCGCCGCGGTCCGCACGACCCCGACGATGAGCAGCTCGTTCACCCCGTTGTCGGACTCGCGGTCGCGCAGCATCGCGTCGAGCGAGAGGCCGTCGACCCCCCACGGCACGAAGTGCAGCAGCCCCCGCACCACCGGGCCGTCGTCGGTGGCCTGCGTGGCGGTGGCCAGGACGCACTCCGGATCCACCCCGAGCCGGCCCAGGGCCATGGAGAAGCCCCGCTCGGTCTCGGTGCCCCGCCAGCGCCGGGCGAGCTCCTGCAGCGTGACGAGCTCCTCGGCCGGGATGGCGGACACCCGACGCACGTCCACCGAGTACCCGGCCCGCTCGAGCTTGCCCACGGCCTGCCGCACGCCGCGCATGGCCCGCCCGTCGAGGGTGAAGGACTCGATGTCGACCACGGCCTCGTCGCCCAGCTCGAGCGCTCCCAGCCCGTGGCGCGACCACATCCGTGCGCCGGCCTCGGAGCACCCCAGCACCGCGGGCGACCAGCCGTTGGTCGCGCACCGGGCGAGGAACACCTCCGCCGCCCCGGGCCACGCCTCCGGGTCGCCGACCGGGTCGCCGGAGGCGAGCGCCACGCCGGCGATGGGCCGGTAGGCGACAGCGGCCTTGCCGGAGGGTGAGAACACCGCTGACTTGTCGCCGCGCAGGGCGAAGTAGCCCAGCGAGTCGGTGTCCTGGTGGCCGTCGAGCAGCGCGCGCAGGCCGAGCTCGTCGGTCGAGGTGAGGGCCCCGGGCGGCTCCTGCGTGCGCAGCAGGAAGTACAGGACGGCGCCCAGCGCGCTGAGCCCGAAGCCCAGCCCGGCCCCGGCCACCACGTCGTCGACCAGGTCCATCCGGAACCGCACGGGCCCCGCGATCCCGACGAGGGCCAGGCCCGCGTGCTGCACCCGCTCCCACAGCGTGGGCGAACCCAGCTGGGCGCGGCCGCTGAGCACCAGCACCGCCATCTCGAGCAGGAAGCCCAGCAGCAGCAGGCGCAGCCCGGTTCCCACGGCGAACGTGCGACCGGAGGGATCGGGGCGCGCGGTGAACCGCGTCCGGGTGGCGAGCAGCGCCACGAGCAGCGCCACCGCGGCCACCAGCCCGAGAACCCCCCGCGGGTGCACGGCGTGCGACACCACGAGCACCGCGGCCAGCAGCGTCGAGGTCCACCAGGCGTTGCGCTTGCGGCGCCGCAGGCCCGTCGCGAGCAGCAGCAGGGCGACCCCGGTGACGAGGGTGAGGGTGACGGCGATGGCCGTCACCTGCTCGGGCAGGCTCAACCAGTCGGTCAGCGGCTCCTGGACCCGGTCGCGAGCGCGGCCCACCGGCAGCAGCACCGAGACCACGGCGAGCAGCCCGGCCACGCGGGCCACGAGGGTCACCACGGACACCGCGCGCTCACCGTCGGGCACCCAGCGCGCGACCCGACCGAGGGCAGGGCCGACGTGGGTGCGCTCCTTCATCGGAGGTGGCTGTCGAACCACCCGAGCACCCGGGCGAGCGCATCGGTGGTGGAGGACTCGCTCCCCTCCGCCTCGAGCGCACCCTCGCCGACCCGGTGGCCGACCCCCGGGTAGGTCACGACGTCGGTGGCCACGTCGGAGGTGGCCGCGGCACGACGCAGCGCCTCGACGTGCTCGCTCGGGATGGCCGGATCGGCCTCGCCGTAGAGCCCGAGCCAGGGGCAGCCCAGGTCAGGGGCCACGTCGAGCAGCGCGGGCAGCCCGGCCGAGAGCGGCTCGCGGATGCCGGCCGCCGACACGCTGACCGCCGCCCCCAGGCTCCGGCTCGCCGCCACGACGAGGGCCGCGGTACCCCCGGTGTCGAAGCCGAAGACGCCCACCCGGTCGGCGCTGACGCCGCGGCGGGCGAGCCACGCCATGGCGGCGTCGCAGTCGGCGAGCACCGTGTCGCCGGTCAGGCTCGCCACCTGGGCGTCCGCGTCGTCCTGCTCGACGTCGGGCTCACCGGTCTCGCGGTGGTAGAGGTGCGGAGCGACGGCCAACCACCCGTCCTCGGCCAGCGTCCCGACCAGGCGCAGCACCAGCTCGGTGACCCCGCGGGCCTCGTGCAGCACCACGATCCCGCCCCGCGGCACGCCGTCGGCCTCGGCCACGGTCAGCGGCACCCCGTTCTCCGTCACGTCGTCGGTCGCTGCCACCTCGGTTCCCGCCATGCCCCGAGTGTGGCACCGGGGCCCGGGGTCCGACCACCGACCCGACGATCCCGGGCGGGCGGATCGGCACCGGGCACGACGGCCGGGACCGGGCTCTACCCTGCTGGGGTGACCGCGCGCACCCGCCCCGATCTCGACCTCCTGCCCGCCTACGTCCCGGGGCGCTCGACCCCCGGTGCGGTCAAGCTGGCCAGCAACGAGGTGGCCGACGGTCCGCTGCCCAGCGTGGTCGCCGCGATCACGGCCGCCGCCGCGGGGATCAACCGCTACCCCGACACGGGTTCGACGGTGCTGGCCACCGCGCTCGCGGCCCGGCTCGCGGTCGACGCGGCGCAGGTGGTCGTGGGCAACGGCTCGGTCAGCGTCTGCCAGCAGCTGGTCCAGGCCACCTGCGCGGACGGTGACGAGGTCGTGTTCGCGTGGCGGTCCTTCGAGGCCTACCCGATCCTCGTGCGCGTGGTGGGCGCGGTCCCGGTGACCGTCCCCCTGACGGCCGAGCACGGCCACGACCTGCCCGCCATGCTCGCCGCGATCACCCCGCGCACCCGCCTGGTGTTCGTGTGCAACCCCAACAACCCCACCGGGACGGTCGTCCGCCGCGCCGAGCTCGAGCGCTTCCTCGACGCCGTGCCGCCGGAGGTCCTGGTGGTGCTGGACGAGGCGTACACCGAGTTCGTCCGCGACCCCGAGGTGCCCGACGGCGTCGAGCTGGCCCGCGGACGCGCCAACGTGGCCGTGCTGCGGACGTTCTCCAAGGCCTACGGGCTCGCCGGGCTCCGGGTGGGCTACACGGTCGCCCCGGTCGCGGTGGCCACGGCCGTGCGCAAGGTCGGCGTCCCGTTCGGGGTCAGCGGCATCGCCCAGGCCGCGGCCGTCGCCTCCCTCGACGCGGCCGACGAGCTGATGGTCCGGTGCGCTGAGCTCGTGCTCGAGCGGGAGCGGGTCCGCGACGCGCTCGTCTCGGCCGGGTACGAGGTGCCGGTGAGCGAGGCGAACTTCGTCTGGCTGCCGGTCGGCGACGGCGCCCTCGCCCTCGCCCAGCGCTGCGCGGACGCCGGGGTGCTGGTGCGCGCCTTCGCCGGCGACGGGGTGCGGGTGTCCACCGGCACCCCCGCCGAGAACGACGCGTTCCTCGCCGCCGCCACCTGAGCAGGTTCACCCGTGACCGGGATGGGTGCGGAGCTCAGCGCCGTCCTGACCTGCGGAAGCGGAGGGATTTGAACCCCCGGACCCTTGCGGGTCTCTCGCTTTCAAGGCGAGTGCATTGGGCCGCTCTGCCACGCTTCCAGCGTCGCCGGACAGCGGTGCGCGCCCGGGACCCCGGCAGCCTACCGGCCGGGGCCGCGGGCCTCAGGCGCCGCTCAGCGCGGAGTCGATGCGGGTGAAGATCGTCGCGAGCAGCTCCTGCTCGGTGCGGTCGAGGTGGTCCACCAGGTGCGTGCGGACCCCGGCGACGTGCGTGGGGGCCACCACCGCAAGCAGCTCGCGCCCGGCCGGGGTGAGCACCGCCAGCACGCCGCGCCCGTCGGAGGGGCACTCCTCGCGCCGGACCACGCCCTGCTTCTCCAGCCGTCGCACCTGGTGGGTGAGTCGGCTCCGGGAGGACACGATGCCGTCGGCCAGCTCGCTCATCCGCAGCGCCCCGCGCTCGGACTCCGAGAGCAGCACGAGGATGCGGTAGTCGTCGATGCTGACCCCGTGCGCCTCGGTCAGCTCCCGGTTGAGCACCTCGGTCAGGCGCTGGCTGCCGTTGATGAACGCCCGCCAGGCCCGCGCCTCGGAGGCGTCGAGCCACGGGGCCGTCGCCGGATCGGGTTCCCGAGCCTTCTCGGGGGTCGTCACGGCACCTGTCGACATGGTCGAAGACTAAGCCAGCTCGACGCGCCGGGCAGCGAGGTGCTCAACCCCGCACGGAGAGCACGGAGCGGTCCACCTCGGCCACCGACGCGAGTCCGGCCATCGCCATGGTCAGGTCGAGGTCGGCGAGCAGGCAGCGCAGGGCGTGCACGACCCCGGCCCGCCCGGCGAGCCCGAGCCCGTACACCCACGGACGGCCGAGCAGCACGGCCTCGGCGCCGAGCGCGAGCGCGACGACCACGTCGGCTCCGCAGCGCACCCCCGAGTCCAGCAGCACCGTGGCCCCCCGGCTGCTGTCCCGGCCGATCGCGGCGACCACGCCGGGCAGTGCGTCCAGGGCCGCCACCGCACCGTCCACCTGCCGCCCGCCGTGGTTGCTCACCACCACCCCGTCGGCTCCGGCGTCGACGACGGCCCGGGCGTCGTCTGGGTGCAGCACGCCCTTGACCAGCACCGGGAGGCTCGTCCACTCCTTGAGCCGAGCGATGTCGGCCGGGCGCACGGTGTGGTTGCCGAACATGCCCAGCCACGTCAGCACGGCGGTCTGCATCGCCTGGTCGCCCTCCTCGGGCGGGGCGGCCAGGCGGCTGCGGAACACCGGGTCGGTCAGGTAGTTGGCGATGCCCTGGGCCTTGAGGAAGGGCAGGTGCCCGAGCTCGAGGTCACGTGGACGCCAGCCCATGCCCGGGGTGTCCGCGGTGACGACGACCGCGCCGGCCCCGGCCACCTCCGCCCGCTGGACGAACGAGCGCGCCACCTCCTCGTCGGCCGGCCAGTACAGCTGGTACCACCAGTCCCCGGCCGCGGCGGCGACCTCCTCCATCGGGGTGGACGCCGCGGTGGAGACCACGGCCGCGATGCCCAGCTCGGTCGCCGCGGAGGCCACGGCGGGCTCCGCGTCGGGGTGCACGAGGCCCAGCACCCCGATGGGCGCGGTGAGCACGGGGGCAGCCAGGTGGGTGCCGAGCACGGTGGTCGACAGGTCGCGGGCGCTGGCCTTCGCCGTGCCCCGCCACATGCGCGGGACGATGCGGTGCTCGCCGAACGCGGCGACGTTGGCCCGGGCCGTTCGCTCGGTGGACGCGCTCCCGGCGACGTAGCCGAACGCCTCGGGGCTCAGCTGCGCGCGGGCGGCGTCCTCCAGTCCCGCAGCGGTCATCGGGAGCTCCGGTCGCGCACCCCCCAGCCCGGCCAGGTAGATCTCGTTCTGCAGGTCGCCGAAGCTGCTCATGGGCCTGACGCTAGCCCTGGAGCCGGACCGCCCGCCTCCCCTACGCTCCGCGCGTGCGCTACAACGAGAACGCCCGTCTCGACGCCTCCCAGGTCCAGGACCGCCGCCGGGGTGGACTGCCCGCGAGCCGGGGCGGCCGGGCGGCCGTGGGGGGCGGTGGCCTCGGGATCGTCGGCGTCATCGTCGTGGTGCTGCTGACCCAGCTCGGCGGTGGCTCGGGGTCCTCCGCGCTGCTCGACGGGCTCGGCTCGCTGCAGCAGGGCCAGCAGGCGTCCCCCGGCGACCTGCAGGCGGAGTGCGACGCGGTCGCGAGCACCGCGGCCAACCAGGACTGCCGCCTGCTCGCCGACATCAACTCGGTCCAGGGCTACTGGGCGGGCCAGATGTCCTCCTACGTCCCGGCCGACACGGTCTTCTTCAGCGGGTCGGTGCGCACCGCGTGCGGCAGCGCGACCTCTGCCGCGGGACCGTTCTACTGCCCGGGCGACCAGCTGGTGTACCTCGACGCGGACTTCTTCCGCGAGCTCGAGACCCGGTTCGGCGCCCGGGGGGGACCGCTCGTCGAGGCCTACGTGCTGGCCCACGAGTACGGCCACCACGTGCAGGGCCTGCTGGGGACGAACGCCCGCGTGACCCGGGGCGAGACCGGTCCGGCGTCGGGCAGCGTGCGCCTGGAGCTGCAGGCCGACTGCTACGCCGGGGCGTGGGTGAACCACGCGACGACGGCTCCCGGTCCGGACGGGCAGCCGCTGATCCTCGAGGTGACCGACGCCGACGTCGCGAGCGCCCTGGACACGGCGGCCCGGATCGGCGACGACTACATCCAGACCCAGCTCGGCGGCGGCACCGTGGACCCGGAGTCGTTCAGCCACGGGACGTCCGCCCAGCGCCAGCGCTGGTTCGACGCCGGCTACCGCTCCGGCGACCCGAACCGGTGCGACACGTTCAGCACCGACGACCTGGGCTGAGCCGGACGCGGTTGCTCAGGCACCGAGCTGGTGCCGGCAGTCCGCGAGTCCCCCCACCCGCAGCTCCCAGCTCGGACGCAGAAGCGTCTCGGGCGTGAGCAGCAGCCGCTGCTCGACCACCGCCCGTGCGCGCCGCACCTGGGTGGCCGTGCCGTCGAGCCGGTAGCCGAGCTTCTCGCTCACCCGCAGGGAGGCGGCGTCGTCCACGAAGGGCTTCGGGCGGGCACTGCGGGTCCCGAGGTGGTCGACGGCCAGCAGGAGGACCGCCGCCCGCATCTCCGCCCCGATTCCCCGTCCCTGGTGGGCGCGTTCCCCGTCCCTGGTGGGCGCGCTCGAGCCAGGATCCGGAGTCCACCTCCCGGACGGTCGCGAACGGCTCGGCCGACAGCTCCTGCGTTCCCACCACCTCCCCGTCGACCGGCACGAGGAAGTTGACCGGTCGGGGTGAGGGCCGAGCGCAGCGCCCAGGAGTACCGCATCGTGGCGGGCCCGAGCTCGTCAGCCGGCACGTCGGTCCACGGGTGCAGGAAGGGCATGCGGTCGGGGTCGTGGATGCCGGCGTGCGCGAGGTCGACGAGCTCGAGCAGCCCGGCGTCGTCCTCGGGGCGCAGCGCGGGGCGGGGGGTGCGCAGCACGAGGTGCCGCAGGGACCAGGGGTCCGGGTGGTTGCTCGTCACCGCTGACCCTGTCCGGCCAGCACCTCGGGTCGACTGCACTCCCACCCACGACGGCACCCCGGACACACTGCTTTCCTCTGCACGCACGAACGCAGCACCCCAGGTCAGGATGCTGTCCGGTGCTCCACACGGCCGCCTGCGGAGCGCCGCCGGCCCGCCAGCTCCCTCCGTCCGGGCCAGGCCGACGGGACAGAGGAGTGCAGATCTGCACTCAGAGAAAAGCGTCGTGTGAACAGGTGCTCTCGGCGACGGATGCACGGCCCTCCGACAATTCCCTGGCGCACCCGACGAGGCTCGGCGTGTCGTCCACACCAGCTCGAGCTGTCCACAGGCGGACGGACCGCACCGCCAGCGCCCACCGCGGCGCGCCAGGGTCGGGGCATGAGACGAGAACCCCAGCTCGACGTCGGCGGCTACGTGCGCCAGGTCCGGCGCCGCACTCGGATGAGCCAGCGCGAGCTCGCAGCCGCCTGCGCCGTGAGTCCCAGCACGGTCAGCCGCACCGAGGCCGGCCGCACCGGGATCAGCGTCGCCCTCTTCACCCGGCTGCTGCGGGCTGCCGGGCTGCGGCTCGTGGTGGTCGACGCCGATCGCCGCCGAGTCCCCGCGCTCAAGGAGCCACCGGCCACGCGAGACCTGGCGTCCCGCCGGTTCCCCGCGCACCTCGACCTGATCCTCGACCCGGAGCCCGGCGAGTGGTGGGGCGACCACTTCGGGCTCGTGCGGCCACCCGAGACCTTCCACCGCGACCCCGCCACCCGGTTCGCTCACCGTCGGGTCTTCCACGCCCAGCGCGGCGTCCTCGTGCACGGGGAGACGGTCGACTGGCGCGACCGGGTGCAGCGGGACCGGGAGCGCTTCGAGCGGCAGGAGGCACGCCGGCGGGCCCGTTACGACGTGGGCGTCATCCCCTACCGCCGCTCGCCGAGCAGCCGCGGCAGGCGGCGGACTAGCGTCGACGACCGTGCACGCCATCGAGATCGCTGAGCCCGGAGGCCCCGACGTCCTGCGCTGGACCGAGGTGCCCGACCCCCGACCCGCCGCCGGGGAGGTCGTCCTCGACGTCACCGCGGCCGCCCTGAACCGGGCGGACGTGCAGCAGCGGCAGGGGAACTACCCGCCGCCGCCCGGCGCGAGCCCGATCCTGGGCCTGGAGTGCTCCGGCACCGTCCGCGAGCTCGGCGAGGGCGTCACCGGCTGGGCCGTGGGCGACGAGGTGTGCGCTCTGCTCGCCGGCGGGGGCTACGCCGAGCAGGTGGCCGTCCCGGCGCCGCAGCTCATGCCGGTCCCCAGCGGGCTCGACCTCTACGCCGCTGCCGCACTGCCCGAGGTCGCGTGCACGGTGTGGTCCAACCTCGTCATGACGGCGGACCTGCACGCCGGCGACGTGCTGCTCGTCCACGGCGGCGGTAGCGGGATCGGGACCCACGCCATCCAGGTGGCCAAGGCCCTCGGCGTCACGGTGGCGGTCACCGCCGGCAGCGCCGGCAAGCTCGAGCGGTGCGCGGCCCTGGGCGCGGACATCCTCGTGAACTACCGCGAGGAGGACTTCGTCGAGGCGGTGCGCGCGGCCACCGGCGGCCACGGTGCCGACGTGGTGCTGGACAACATGGGGGCCAAGTACCTCGCGCGCAACGTCGCCGTGCTCGCCAAGGACGGCCACCTCGTGGTCATCGGGATGCAGGGCGGGCGCACGGCGGAGCTCGACCTGGGTGCGCTGCTCGCCACGCGGGGCACCATCACCGCCGCGGGCCTGCGCGGGCGACCGGTGACCGGGGAGTCGAGCAAGGCCGAGGTGGTCGCTGCAGTGGTCGCCAACGTCTGGCCGATGGTGGCCGACGGTCGGGTGCGCCCGCTCGTGCACGAGCAGGTCCCGGTGGCCGAGGCCGCACGGGCCCACGAGCTCCTCGACTCCGCGGACGTGGTCGGCAAGATCGTCCTGCGCGTGCGCTGAGGGAGCGGGCCACTCAGCCCAGGGAGGCGACCGTGCGCACGACCTGGTCCACCTCGGCCGCCGTCGTGTAGTGCGCCAGCCCCAGCTGCACGGCCCCGCCGATCTCAGTGACGCCCAGGGCCTCGAACACCCGGTTGCCGGGGGCGGACGGGAACGCGCAGATACCGTTGTCCACCAGGCGCTGCACCACGTCGGCAGCGGGGACGTCGGCCACCGTGAAGCTCACCATCGGCACCCGCCGCATGGGGTCGCCGAGCACCATCACCTCGGGCAGCGCCCGCAGCGACGCCAGCAGGTGCGAGAGCAGACCCGCCTGGTAGGCCTTCACCGACGCCATCGACGTCAGCAGCCGGGCCCGGCGTGACCCGGTGGCCGTGTCGTCCAAGGTCGAGAGGTGCTCCACCGACGCGACGAGGCCTGCCAGCATCGCGTGCGCGTGCCGCCCCAGCTCGAGCCGCTCGGGTCCGCGCGCCTCCGGGTCCAACGAGCACGACGGCAGCTCCTCGAGCAGCGCGGGGTCCCGGAACACCAGCGCGCCCACCGGCGGTCCCCCCCAGGACGAGCCGCACAGCGCGACGACGTCCGCCCCCATCGCCTCCAGGTCCAGCGGGAGGAACGGTGCGGCCGAGGTCGCGTCGACGACGACCAGCCCGCCCACGGCGTGGGCCCGGTCGGCGATGGGGCGCACCTCCGGCCGGGTCCCGACGGAGCTGGCCGCCGCGGTGACGGCGACCACCCGGGTCGCCCCGGTGACGAGGTCGTCGTACTGCCAGTCCGGCAGCTCGCAGGTCTCGATGTCGATCTCGGCCCAGCGGACGGTGGCCCCGTTGCGGTCACCCACCCGCAGCCACGGGGCCACGTTCGCCTCGTCGTCCAGCCGCGAGAGAACCACCTCGGTGCCGAGGGTCAGCCGCGGAGCCAGCGCGTCGGCGAGCCGGGTCAGCAGCTCGGAGCGGCCGGGACCGAGCACCACGCCCGCCGGGTCCCCACCGACCACGTCGGCCGCCGCGCGCCGGGCGGCGTCGACGATCGCCGACCCGCGCTGCGACGAGGGGAACAGCCCCCGTGGACCCGAGACCGGCGCCCGCATCGCCGTCGACACCGTGGTGGCGACCGAGTCCGGCACCTGCATGCCCGCCTGCGCGTCGAGGTGCACCCACCCGTCACCGAGGGCCGGGAACAGGCCCCGGATCCGGGCGACGTCGAAACCCATGCCCCGCAGCCTACGGCCGGGCGACGTGCGGTCCGGGTGCCCTCCCCACCCGACCGACCCCACCGCGAGGCCCCCCTACCTGCAGCCGGGGATGATGGTTGCATGACACGACCAGACTCCGACCAGGTCCAGGTGCAGGAGGCCGCGTCCGACTTCTCCGGTGTGTCCGAGATGGTCGAGCAGCCCGCCAAGGTGATGCGCATCGGCACGATGATCAAGCAGCTCCTCGAGGAGGTCAGGGCCGCTCCGCTCGACGACGCCAGCCGCACGAGGCTCCGCGAGATCCATGCCAGCTCCATCCGCGAGCTCGAGCAGGGCCTGGCCCCGGCGCTCCGCGACGAGCTCGACCGGCTCGCGCTGCCCTTGAGCGAGGACGCCATTCCCTCCGACGCGGAGCTGCGGATCGCCCAGGCCCAGCTCGTCGGCTGGCTCGAGGGCCTGTTCCACGGCATGCAGACCGCCGTGATCGCCCATCAGCTGGCCGCGCGCTCCCAGCTCGAGCAGGTGCACCAGGGGGCCCTGCCCCCGGGCGCGACGCCGGTGCCACCGACCACCCCGGGCACCGGCCAGTACCTGTAGCCCCCCTGGACGTGCGGAGCAGCGCCACCTTGGGCCGGACGTCACGCACCGGGCAGGATGCCCCGCATGCGCGGAATCATCCTGGCCGGCGGCTCCGGCACCCGGCTCAACCCGATCACCCTCGGCGTGAGCAAGCAGCTGGTGCCCGTCTACGACAAGCCGATGATCTACTACCCGCTCTCCACCCTGATCCTGGCGGGGATCCAGGACGTGCTGGTCATCACCACCCCGCACGACGCGGAGCAGTTCCACCGCCTGCTCGGCGACGGCTCCCAGTTCGGCATCCACCTCACCTACACCGTCCAGGCGGAGCCCAACGGTCTCGCCCAGGCGTTCGTGCTCGGCGCGGACTTCGTGGGCTCCGACGCGAGCGCGCTCGTGCTGGGCGACAACATCTTCTACGGCCCCGGCATGGGCGCCACCCTGAGCCGCTTCGCCGACATCGACGGCGGCGCGGTGTTCGCCTACCGGGTGGCCGACCCCACGGCGTACGGCGTCGTGGAGTTCGACGAGAACTTCACCGCCCTGTCGCTGGAGGAGAAGCCCGCGAAGCCGCGCTCGAGCTACGCGGTCCCGGGGCTGTACTTCTACGACAACGACGTCGTGGCCATCGCCCGCGACCTGCAGCCCTCGGCCCGCGGGGAGTACGAGATCACCGACGTCAACCGCGCCTACCTCGAGCAGGGTCGGCTCAAGGTGGAGGTGCTGCCGCGGGGCACCGCGTGGCTGGACACCGGCACGTTCGACTCGCTGCTGGACGCCTCCAACTACGTGCGCACGATCGAGGACCGACAGGGACTCAAGGTGGGATCGCCGGAGGAGGTGGCGTGGCGCCGCGGCTTCCTCACCGACGACGACCTCCGGGTGCGCGCCGAGAAGCTGGTGAAGTCCGGATACGGCACCTACCTGCTGGGGCTGCTCGAGCAGGGCAGGTAGCGCCGCGCCGGTACCGGGCTCTCGTCACGCCCCCACCGGGTAGCCTCGGCCACCGTGTCCGCCACCACTGCCGTCGAGCAGCCCCGCGCCGAGGTCGTCGCCTCCGACTCGCGGACCCTGCACCGTGCGCTGCAGGACCTGCGGACCGGGTTCGCGCAGCGCGAGCTGTGGGCCCACCTGGGGTGGCAGGACATCAAGCAGCGCTACCGCCGCTCGTACCTCGGGCCCATCTGGATCACCATCGCCACCGGGGTCACCGCGCTGGCCATGGGGCTGCTCTACGCGCAGCTGTTCAAGATCGACCTGGCCACGTTCCTGCCCCACATCACCGTCGGCCTCATCGTGTGGACCATGCTCTCGGGCTTCATGCTCGAGGGTTCCGAGGTGTTCATCGTCAACGAGGGGCTGATCAAGCAGCTCCCGGCGCCGTTGAGCGTGCACGTGTACCGCATGGTGTGGCGCCAGATGCTGTTGTTCGCCCACAACTTGATCATCTACGTGATCCTCCTGGCCATCTACTTCCCGGCGCAGGGTCTGCACTGGACGTCGCTGCTGGCGGTGCCGGCCCTGGCGCTGCTGGGCCTCAACGGGGTGTGGCTGGCGATCGTTGTCGGCATCGTCGCCACCCGGTTCCGGGACGTCTCGCCGATCATCGGCAGCCTCGTCCAGCTCCTGTTCTTCATGACCCCCATCGTGTGGACGGCGGCGCAGCTGCCGAAGAACGCCGACGGCAGCCTCACCTCCCGAGCCCGTCTGGTGGAGGTCAACCCGCTGTTCCACTTCCTCGAGATCATCAGGGCGCCGATGCTGGGCGACAGCCAGTACCTCTACCACTGGCTCATCGTCATCGCCATCACCGTCGTGGGTTGGGCGCTGGCCCTGTTCTTCCTGCGCAACTACCGGGCCCGCGTGGCCTACTGGGTGTGAGCTGACATGAGTTCTGGACACGTCTCGATCGACACGCACGACGCCTGCGTCGACTTCCCCATCTTCGACGCCAAGAGCAGGTCGGTGAAGAAGGCCTTCCTCGGCAGGGCCGGCGGCAGCATCGGCCGGAACTCCTCGAACGTGGTGGTGGTGGAAGCCCTGCGCGACATCACCATCAGCCTCAAGGAGGGGGACAGGGTCGGGCTCGTGGGTCACAACGGCGCGGGCAAGTCCACCCTGCTGCGACTCCTCTCGGGCATCTACGAACCCACCCGTGGCCGTGCCTCCATCCAGGGTCGAGTCGCGCCGGTGTTCGACCTCGGTGTGGGCATGGACCCGGAGATCTCCGGGTTCGAGAACATCATCATCCGGGGCCTGTTCCTGGGCATGACGCGCAAGCAGATGCTCGCCAAGATGGACGAGATCGCGGAGTTCACCGAGCTCGGCGACTATCTCGCGATGCCCATGCGGACCTACTCGACCGGCATGCGGGTACGAGTCGCACTCGCGGTGGTCACCAGCATCGAGCCGGAGATCCTGCTGCTCGACGAGGGCATCGGGGCCGTGGACGCCGAGTTCATGAAGAAGGCCCGCGTCCGGCTGCAGGACCTGGTGGCCCGCGCCGGCATCCTCGTCTTCGCCAGCCACTCCGACGAGTTCCTGGTCCAGCTGTGCTCCAGCGCCATGTGGATCGACCACGGCACGGTGCGCCAGTCCGGCTCCATCCGGGACGTGCTCACCGCCTACAACGGCCCGGACTCGGCGGAGCGGGTCGACCGGATGATCGCTGCGCACGCGTGAGCCAGCCCGCCCCCCCGGCGACCGTCGTGGCCGTGGTGGTCACCATGCACCGCCGCGAGCTGCTCACCGAGTCGCTGCGGGTCCTGGCGGCCCAGTCCCGCCCGGTCGACCACCTGGTGGTGGTCGACAACGGTGCCCAGCCCGAGGTGCGCGCGGTCGTCGAGCAGTGCGGCCTGCCCGCCACCTACCTGCCCTCGCAGCGCAACCTCGGGGGAGCCGGCGGGTTCGCCCTGGGCATGCTCCACGCGCTGAGCCTGGGGGCCGACTGGCTGTGGCTCGCCGACGACGACGGTCGCCCCGAGGGCCCTGAGGTCCTGGCGACGCTGCTGGCGTGCGCCGAGCGGCACTCGCTGGTCGCGGTGTCGCCGGTGGTCGTCGACATCGCCGACCCCTCCCGACTGGCCTTCCCGCTGCGGCGCGGTGTGCAGTGGCGCCGGCTGCGCTCGGAGCTCGGCGACGACGGCGAGGACCTGCTGCCCGGGATCGCCTCGCTGTTCAACGGTGCCCTCTTCAGCGCCGACTGCGTGGACACCGTGGGCGTGCCCGACCACCGCCTGTTCTTCCGCGGGGACGAGGTGGAGGTGCACCGGAGGCTGGTGCGCTCCGGCGTCCGCTTCGGCACGTGCCTGCAGACCACGTACCTGCACCCGAACGGGTCCGACGAGTTCCGACCGATCCTGGGTGGCCGGTTGCACACGCAGTACCCCGACGACGACGTCAAGCGGTTCTACACCTACCGCAACCGCGGGTACCTCATGGCGCAACCCGGGATGCGCAGGCTGCTGCCGCAGGAGTGGCTCCGCTTCGGCTGGTACTTCCTGGTGAACCGGCGGGACCCGGCTGGCCTGCGTGAGTGGTTCCGGCTGCGCACCCTGGGGCGCAAGGAACGCTTCACCCGCCTGTAGGGGAAGGGCGGTGCAGGGAGCTGGTCGAGGCACCCGCCCGCCCCCCCGCCCCAGGCCGTGACTGCCGCCTGTCACGCCGTACCGACCGCGATCAACCGCGGTGGCCGGTCAGGATCCCATCCGGCGGCGCAGCCAGACGTACGTCATCCGCCGGAGGAAGGCCATGAGCACCACGCGGGCGTTTCCCACTCGGACGTCTCGGGCGGAGAGCAGGGCGGGGTCCTCGGCACGCAGCGCGCGGTGCATGCCGTGGACCTGGCTGGACTGCTCCTTGACCAGGGCGACGCTCCACTGGGTGGCGCTGATGCGGAAGCTCGCGAGCGACCGGGGCAGCGCCACCACGTCGCCGTGCAGCATGACCGCGATGTAGGTGGCCTCGTCGATGACGAACGGGTGGTCGTTGCACCACCAGCCCACCTCCGCCAGCACGTCACGGCGTAGCAGGACGCACGCCGGCTCGCCGAAGATGTTGCTGCCCACCACCACCGTGCGCCGAGCCGCCACCCGCCCGTCCACCAGTCCGCGCAGCCCCGCCAGGCCGCGCTTGCGCACGACGCGCACACCGTGGTGGTCGACGATGTCACGCTGGCTGGCCACCAGCACCGCACTCGGGTGGGCGTCGAACTCCGCCACCTGCTCGCTGACCGCCGTGGGCTCGAGCAGGTCGTCGCCACAGACCAGCTTGACGAGCTCACCACGGGCCTGCTGGGAGACCCGGTTCCAGTTCCGCACGGCACCCCCGCCGGCCTCCGTGGTGAGCAGGGTGACACGCGGGTCGTCGGCGAAGCGCGCGAGCAGCGCGGCGGTCCCGTCGGCGGAGGAGTGATCGGCCACGATCACCTCCAGGTCCTCGTAGTCCTGGGCCAGCACCGACTCCATCGTCTCCACGATGTACTCGGCGTTGTTGTAGGCCGGGATGACGACGGACACGCGCGGAGTCATGCTCCACCCCTCTCGGACGCCGCGTCGGGGCCCGGTGCTGCTGTCGGTGCGCCGTGGCGCTTGAACGAGAAGTCGCGGTATCCGAAGAACTGGGCGACGGCGAGGACCGCGGTGATGACGAGCTGCGACGGGATCCGGGGGAGGTCGAACCCCGAGACCGCGACGGTCATCAGCAGGAGGTTGACCAGGAACGCGCCGAAGTTCACGACGGCGAAGCGACCCAGGTCGCGGACGAAGTTCCCGCGGACCTTGAACACGAGGAAGCGGTACATGAGGAACGCCGTGACCACGCTGCAGAAGTAGGCCGCGGCCAGGCTGAACTGGTACCCGAGCCGGTCGCCGGTGAGCAGCTCCCACACGACGAACCACCCGCTGCCGATGGCGGTGTTGACCCCACCCACGGCCAGGAACGCCAGCTTCTGGTTCGAGATCAGCCGCATGAGCGGACCCAGCTCGCCCGTCATCCCGGCCGGTGGGGCCGGGGTGCTGGGCGAGTCGCCCGCGGGCGCCGCCGTCCCCGGAACGTCCCGAGACCGGGGTGGGGTGGCCGGCGAGGTCATGCTCCTCCTCGATGCACGCACGGAGGACAACCTTGCCGTCAGACGTACGACGTGCGCGGCTGTGTCTACGATGAGCGACAGTACGCGGTGGTTGGACAGCCCGAATTCTTCCGTCCCGCGGAGCCGGGCTGAACCGTGGCGCCCGGTAGGTATCCTGGGCACGATCCCCCGGAACGGACGAGGTGCTGAATGCTGATCTCTGAACGCCCCGCGGCGCGTTCGAGGCGCGCGGACGGCGTTTGCGCGGGCCCTTCGAGACCCACCCGCTACGAGCCCGTCGCACCGTCGCGCCGCTCCCGGTGGACCTGGGGGGCGGTGACCGTCCTGGGCGTGCTCGGCGGTTACCTGGTGATCCTGGTGGAGAACAGGCGCTTCTTCTACTCCGACGACACCGAGTCAGGAGCAATACCCAACTGGATCGAGCTCGGACGACTGCTGCGCTCGGGTGAGCTGCCGACGCTAAGTCCCGACCAGTGGATGGGCGGCAACTGGGCGGTCGAGGGCCAAGGCGGGCTCTGGAACCCCGTGCAGGTCCTCATCAACGCCATCGCTCCGTCCATCAACGACTTGTCCCTCTTCTCCGCCGCCGTCAAGTGTGTGTTCGCGCTCGTGCTGGCCCTGGGCGCCTACCGGACCGCTCTCGAGTACAGCGCCCGCCCGCACTGGGCGGCGGTCGCGGGCGCCGCGGTGCCGCTCACCGGATTCTCCCTGTTCTACGACCAGGCCTCCTGGGTGACGGCCCTGACCAGCATGGCGTGGATCGCCCAGGCCTGGGCGAGCTCGCTGCGCTACGCGCGCGGCAACTCCGGCCCCGTTCCCGCCTTCGTGTTCCTGTACCTCGCAATCAGCGTCGGCTACCCACACGCCGCGATCGCCGCGGGTCTGCTCACCGGTTGCCTGGTCGTCGGGGAACGGTTGCACCAGGGGCGCTGGGCGCCCGGCCTCAAGCTCGCCGCGGCCGCGGCCGCGGCCGCGGCCTGCGGTGCGCTCACGTTCCTCCCCGGGCTGCTCTCCTCGTCGGTGACGTGGCGCAGCGGGCAGGGCAACCTCTACAACGACAACTTTCTCACCGCGCCGTGGTCGGAGACCCTCACCGCGAGCCTGCCGTCGAGCGTTCCGTCGATCCAGGCGTGGTTCGGCGAGGTGCAGCCCTGGCCGGTGACCTACGTAGCCTGGTTCCTGATACCCGCGCTCGCGTTCATCGACTGGGCGGCGGCCCGCCGGTCGCTGCGTGCGCTGTCCTCGGCAATCATATTCGGGGCCGTCATGCTCGTCATCACCGACGGTCCGAGCAGCCTCGGCGCCTTGCGCTGGCCGGCGCGTTGGCTCCCCTTCGTCGCGCTGACGATGCTGCTGGTCGTCTGTACCCTGCTGAGCCGGCACGGCCTGTCGCGCCCCTCCCGGACCCGAGTGGGCATGGCACTCCTGCTCGTCGGTGTCCAGGTCGCCCGCGGCTTCTCCTCGAATCCAGGACTGTTCAGTCGCCACGTCCTGGTCGGCCTTGCGATCGTGCTGGCCGGGGCGGTCGTGCTGCTGGCCGCCCGCTGGGGTCGGCCCCGACTCGTGGCAGTCCTGCTGATCCTCTCCTCGCTGCCCGTGCTCTGGTTCCAGATCTCGCGCTACCCGTACACCTCCGCCTGGAACCTTCCGACGAGCAAGGACGCAGCGCAGGCGGCGTTCCCCGCGCAGCCCGGTCTGACGCTGCAGCTGGGGGACCGCAACCTCGTCCCGCCCTCGGACCGCACCCTCGACGGCGCCTGGGACTCGCTGATCTTCGGCAACTACGCGAAGACGCTGAACAGGGACTACGTCAACAGCTACACCTCGATCGGGTACGCGGCGTTCTCCGACCTGCTGTGCATGACCTACGACGGTTCGACCTGCCCCGCGGCGTACCAGAAGCTGTTCACCACCGAGCCCAGCACCGGCCGCACCTACGCCGACCTCATGATGCTGGACCGCGTCGTGCTGCAGAGAGCGCAGTACCCCTTGGTGATCGGACAGGACGCCCCGGCCGGTTGGCAGTGGCAGGGCGGAGACTCCGACTCGCTGGTGCTCGTGCGTGCCGGCGGACTGCTCTCGCGGGCCGACGGTCGCGTGGTGTCGGCCCAGGGTGTCGAGACGAGCCTCGCCTCCGAGTCCGACGCCGTCGGCAGCTACCGCGTCCAGTCCGGCTCGGGGGGGGCGGTCGTACTGTCCCGGCTCGCATGGCCGGGCTACACGGCGACGATCGACGGGAGGCCCGTCCCGGTGACGGCCACGGGTGGCATCTTCGTGACGGTGGACGTCCCGGCTGGGACGCGGGGCACCCTGACCGTGACCTTCCGGCCGCCGGGCACCACCCTCGGCCTCGCTGCGCTGGTCGTCGGCCTCGTGGGCATCGCGCTCCTCACCGTTGCGGACGTCCGGCGGCGGCGTCGACTCCGCTTCGGGGCAGATGGGCAAGGTGCCGGCCCTGGCCCCGATCTGCGAACGCAGGAACGCGTTCGGGTCTGAACCCGTCGGATGGCGCCCGCGCGGACCCTTCAGCCCAGCAGGGCTCGACGCGTCGAGTCCAGGGTCGAGGCGATGCCCACCGCCAGCGGGGTCTGCGGTCGAGCGTCGAGCTCGGTCCACACAACCGAGCGCAGCCGGAGGTCCCGGGCCTGGGCCGAGGCGAGCTCGGAGGCGGCGAGAACTACCCGAGGACGGCGGCGGAACACCGAGCGGCACTCAGCCAGTACCGCGCCTATGGTCGTGCCCCGACCGGCGCTGTAGATCTTGGTGGTGGACCTCTCACCCCGCGCGGCCGCACCGTCCAGGGTGTCGGCCACCATCGCGGCCGCGTCGGTGACGAAGAGGTAGTCGCGGATGGTGTCCAGCGAGACGTAGATGGAGACGGGCTGCGCGACGAGGAAGGCCCGACAGAGGTGCGAGATCAGGCCCTGCGCCTTGGCCAGGTTCTGCCCTGGCCCGTAGAGGTTGGAGAGGCGGCCCACCACCACGGTCGCCCCGGTCCGCGAGCCGAAGTCGAGGACGACCTGCTCGGCCGCCAGCTTGGCTCGCCCGTACGGGGCCAGCGGACGCACCGCGCTGAGCTCGGTGTGGGGGGCGCCGGCCACCCCGGCGTACACGGCGCCGGCCGAAGACGCGTGGAAGACAGTGCCTCGAGCGGCGCCCGGCCCGGCCGACTCGGCCAGCTCGTCGAGCACCCGTGTGAGCACGCCGTTCTCCGCGTCGAGGACGCCCTGCGGGGTGCCGGTCACCCCGGACCCTGCGCACCAGGCCAGCCGCCACGGACCACCGTCGGCCCGCTCGACGAGGGTGCGCGCCCCGTGGCGCAGCGCGGCGACGGCCGCCTCTGGATCACTCCACGGGACCGCGGACGTGAGCACCTCGTCACCTCGTCGGGCCAGCTCGGTCCGCACGCTGCTGCCCAGCAGCCCACCGCTGCCGACCACCCAGGTGGTCGGTCGAGCGGTCATCGGACGTCGGGGACGGGCCCGCGACCGGCCCCGCCGCGACCCGCACGGCCCAGCGGTCCGGCGTGGGGGTCGCTGACGATGAGGTAGGGCGGCTTGCCCATCGCCATGTTGACGTTCACGCCGACGTACTCCGCGATGATGCCGAGGGAGAACAGGATCGCCCCGGTGCTGAGCAGCACGATCACCACCGTCGAGGTCCATCCCTGTGCTCCCGATCCTGTGTTGGCGTCGAAGAACAGGCGCGCCGCCAGGATGTAGAAGGCCAGCAGGACCCCGAACACGGCGAAGACCGCCCCCAGGACGCTCACCAGTCGCAGGCCCTTCGTGCCGCTCGAGAGCACCATCCGCCAGAAGTGCGAGAGCAACGTGCGGTAGCTGTAGCCCGATCGTCGCCCGCCCTCCTCGCGCAGGGCCACCGGGCACGTCGCCACCTCCCCGGCGATCCAGCCGAGCGCCACGTCGAGGTAGACGCCGTTGCCCGCGTAGGCGGCGACGGAGCGCCCGACCTCGCCGAGCACCAGGCGGTAGCTCTGGTAGGAGGGTGCCGCGTCCCCGGCCAGCGCCTTGGCGACCAGCCACTTCGCGCCGCGGGAGGCGGTGTTGCGGGCCAGGCCGTGGGGAGCGGGGTTGGACGGCTGGGCGTAGACGACCGACGCACCCCGCTCGAGCGCGGTGTCCAGCAGGTCGCCGATCGCGGCCGGGTCGTGCTGGCCGTCCTCGTCGAGGGTGACGATCCACTCGCCACCGGTCGAGGCCATGCCCGCGAGCGTCGCCGGGTGCTGGCCGAAGTTTCGGCTGAGCCACACGGCGCGGACCACCGGGTGGGCCGCCACGAGCTCACGGATGACCTGCGCCGAACCGTCGGGACCGTGGTCGAAGACCAGCAGCACCTCCTCCACGACGAAGGGGTGGCCGGCGGGGCTGGTGCTGGGCCGCGTCCACGGGAGCAGCTCGTCGACCAGCGGTCGGAGCGTGCGCTCACCCTGGTAGACCGGGACCACCACGGAGATCCGGTGGGGCCTGTCGGCCTCGGTCATCGGGTCAACGGTCACGGACGGCGAGTGTAGTCGTGGCGCACCGGCGGTCCCGCGGTTCGCCCCGCGCGGTGTCGCACACCGACTCTTCACCCCCGCCCGGTCAAGGTTGACCGGACACGGGCCGATGTCCTCGTGTCGATGGTGACGTGGAACCAGGGAGCTCGTGATGGTGCGCAGGACGGCAGCCGTGGTGGCGGCAGTGGTGGTGGTGGTGGCGGGTGTGGCCGTGGCGCTCACGGTCGGCCGCGGAGACCCGGTGGGCGGCGGAGACCCGGTGGCGAGCGGGCGCACACCGTCGCCGACGTCGTCCCCTGCCAGGACCACGACCACGACCGCGACCGGTCCGCCGCCGCCCGCGACCTCGACGAGGGCCCCCACTAGCGCCGCGACCACCACCCCTGACCCGCGCGGCGCGGACGGGGCCGGGCCGGGCGAGCCCGGGACGTCCACCCCGCCCGGCGCGAACGCAGAGGTGACCGTGTCCTACGCCGGCTGGGACCCCACGACCCAGCGGGTCCAGGTCAACGCCTTCGCCGCCGTGCTCGAGGACGGCGGAACCTGCACCCTGACCCTGAGCGACGCCGCCGGGGCCGATCCCCGCACGGCGACCGCCCCCGCCTCGGCCGACGCGACCACCACGATCTGCGACCAGCTCACGATCGACTCCACCACGATGGCCCCCGGCACCTGGACGGCAACAGTGACCTACTCCTCACCCACCCACCAGGGCCGATCCGCGGGCTCCGACGTGGTCGTGACCCGGTGAGGGCCGCACGACGCGTCCTCGCCGCCCTGCTGTCGGCCGTCACCGCGGGGGGGGTGGTGGTCGTGGTCGGGCTCACCACGGCCCCCGCGGCGACCGCCCTGACCGGGAGCCAGTGGAACGCCGGCAGCATCATCTCCGACAGCGTCTTCTACGACTTCGGCACGATGAACGCCGATCAGGTCCAGGGTTTCCTGAACGACAAGGGCAGCGGGTGTCGCGCCGCCAACGGTCTCGCATGCCTCAAGGACTACGTCCAGGTCCCGCCCAGCCGCACGGCCGAGAACGGGCTGTGTGCCGGGTACACCGCATCGGCGGCCGAGAGCGCCGCGTCGATGGTGGTCAACGTCGCACGGAGCTGCCGGATCAACCCTCGCTCGCTGCTCGTGCTGCTGGAGAAGGAGTCCTCGCTCGTCACGCGGACCACACCGTCGACGACCGCCTACCGCTCGGCCACCGGGTACGGCTGCCCCGACACCGCTGCGTGCGACGCCACCTACTACGGGTTCTTCAACCAGGTCTACATGGCCGCGCGCCAGTTCAAGGTCTACGCGACCAACCCCACCCGGTACGGCTACCAGGCGGGCCGCGTCAACTCGATCCTCTACAACCCCAACACCGGCTGCGGCAGCGGCAGCGTCTACATCGCCAACCAGGCGACCGCCGGGCTTTACACCTACACGCCGTACCAGCCGAACGGGGCCGCCCTGGCCGACCTGTACGGGCCCGGGGACAGCTGCTCGGCGTACGGCAACCGCAACTTCTGGCGCATCTTCTCCGACTGGTTCGGCGACACGCAGACCGGCAGCTACCTGCTCCGGACGGCCGAGGACGCCACCGTCTACCTCGTCAGCGGGCAGAAGCGCTACTCCGTGCCGGACCTCGCGACGCTCAGCACGCTCGCTCCACTGGGCAGCGTCGGCGTCGTGTCGGTGGACTACCTGGCCGGATTCGAGCAGGGGCGGACGCTGGGTCGGTTCGTCAGGGGCCCCGACGGCACCGTGTTCTTCCTGGACGGGTCGGTGCTGCACCCCGTCCAGACCTGCGGGCTGGTGGCCGACTTCGGGGACGACTGCGCCGCGTCCGTGCCGCTCACCAGCACCCAGGTCGCACTGTTCTCCCAGACCAGCGTGCTGACCGGGCTGGTCAGCACGACCTCGGGGAAGACCTTCGTCGTGGGCAGCGGCCGGAAGCGGGAGTCGCTCGACGACGCGGCCCTGACCGCGGCGGGGATGGGCGGCCCCCGGGTGGTGCTGAGCGAGGCGTCGATCGCGACGCTCCCCTACGGTCCGCCCGTCGTACGCGACGACGTCCTGGTCGTGTCCCGCAGCACTGCGGCGGTGTGGCTGACCCACGCGGGTCGGCTGACCCCGGTGCCTGCCTCGATCAACGTCCAGAACGTCTGGTCGCGGTCGCTTGCCGCGGAGCTCCTGGACGCGCAGTCGGTCGCTGCGCTCCCGCAGGACCTTCCGTACACCGGATTCGTCCGCGGCTCGGACCCCTTCACAAGCTACCTCCTGACGCCGACCGGTCGACGCCAGGTCGCCGATCCGGCGGCCTGGTCGGCCACCTTCACCGCGGTCTCGGACACCCTCCTGGCACGGCTCGGGGACGAGGGGGCGCTGACGAGCCCCGGATACCTCCGCGGCGCCTCCGACCCCACCATCGTGCGGATCGCTGGTGCGGTGGCCCGGCCAGTCATTAGCTGGGTGGCGCTCGTCGCGCTCAACGGAGGCACGTTGCCGACGGTCGTCGTCGTCGCGGACGCCGTTGCCGACTCACTGCCGAAGGGCACCCCGTTGCTGCAGCCCGGCGGACTCGTGCTCGACGGGACGGACGGAACGGTGTCCCTGGTCGACGGAACGTCACAGCTCGTCCCTCTGAGCTCCTTCCGTGCAGCTGCCCGGCTCGGCATCGCGACGACCTTCACCGAACCGCCAAGGTCCACGGTGTCGGGCTACCCCCGTGCAGGGGGGCTGTCCAGCCTCGTTCGGTGCGGTACGCAGACCTTCCTCGGGCGTACCGGACCGCTGGACCTCGTCACCAGCCTGGGATCGTCGGCCCTGCCCGTCACCCCGCTTTCCCCGGTGTCCTGCACGCTCCTCGCGCTGCCTCGTGCGAGCGCAGCCGCCATCACCTCGGAGGTCTTCGCCGTGTCCGACGGCGACGCCACCGTGTACCGCGTGACAGCCACCGACAAGCGTCCCGTCACCAGCTGGGCCCGGCTCATCGAGCTGAACAACGGCAGCCCGTCGCCGGTCATCGCCGCACTCGGCCCCGCCCTGCTGGCCACCGTCCCGACGGGGCCGCCGGCCTGAGCCCGATCACCCGATAGCGTCTGCCCCCATGGAGCAGATGACGTGCTGTGTGTGCGACGCCACGATGGACCAGTGCGGCCCGGGGTGGAGGTTCCGCTGTGCCGGCTGCGGAACCTGGGCCTCCCGCTTGAGCGTGGACATCAACGGTGACACCCACAGCGGCCTCGACGAGTCGCTGCGGGAGACCGGCCTTTCCGCGTTGCGGGCGGCGAACAACGCCCGCGTGCTCGACCGCCTGGCCCAGCTCGGCCTGCGAGACGGAGCTCGGGTGCTCGACGTCGGATCTGCCCACGGGTGGTTCGTCAGGGCTGCGGTTGAGCGGGGGTGGCGGGCCGAGGGGCTCGAACCGGACGACGCCATCGCCGCACGGTCCGCCGGGGCGGGCGCGACGGTCCGGCACGGGTTCTTCCCCGATGCGCTCTCCGACGACGAGACCTTCGACGCCATCTGCTTCAACGACGTCCTGGAGCACCTCCCCGACGTCCGGGGGGCCGTCGCGGCCTGCCGACGACACCTGCGCCCCGACGGACTGGTGAGCATCAACATCCCGAGCACCCGTGGGGTCGTGTTCACCCTCGGGCGTTGGATGGACAGGGCAGGCT
The DNA here is from genome assembly GCF_026153295.1 of Rhodococcus antarcticus. Taxonomy (NCBI): domain Bacteria; kingdom Bacillati; phylum Actinomycetota; class Actinomycetes; order Mycobacteriales; family Nocardiaceae; genus Rhodococcus; species Rhodococcus antarcticus. Next base: position 3,220,828 of record NZ_CP110615.1, read on the forward strand.
CCCACCGCCTGTCCGACCGCCTGTGGCAGGTTGGTTTCCCCTCCCCCCACCTGTGGTACTTCGACCCCGTAGGACTGGCGCAGCTGTGTGAGGTCGAGGATCTCGAGCCCGTGCTCGTCGAGAGCCTGCCCAGCGTCGTCCGACGCGGCTTGTGGGAGCGCGCGCACGAGGGCGGTCGGCCCACGCCCCTGACGGTGACCGGCGTGGCCGCCGCGTGGCTGGCGGCACCGCTGCTCAACCACGACCGGACCAGCGACATCATGCACGTGGTGGCCCGCAAGCGGGCGTGACCGTCCTCAGGACTCCGTGGTCACCGGAAACACCCACCGCGCATAGGCGAGGTAGTTCCCAGTGGTCAGGAACGCCACCGCCACCACCTTGCCGAGCAGGTAGCCGACGCCCACGACATCGGCGAGATCCAGCACGGCGAGCGTTGTCACCCAGTTGAACCCCAGCAGCGCTGTGTACCGCAGCACCGAGGTCCTCGTCGCCACCCTGTCGCGAAACGCGAGAGTGCGGTTGAGCCCGTAGTTGACCGTGACACTCGCCCCGTAGCCCACGGTGCCCGCGATCCAGACCGGCGTGCCGAAGCCCTCCCGGAGGAGCAGGAGAAGCCCGAGGTCGGTACCGACGCTGGCCGCGCCCACGACCAGGTACACGGAAAATCGACGAGGAAGGATCGGCACGAGCCCTCCTCGTGACCGAGAGACGACACCCATCGTGATCTCCTCCCGCTCGGCGACTGGACTTCAGCGTGTCATGCCGGCTCGCGGCCCAAGGTTCTCGCGGCTTCGTGGGCTGTTCGTCAGCTGCGTCCTCGACGCCCCTGCTTGCACTCTCGTCCTCAGCGGCACCCGCTGATGAGGAAGAGCTGGCCGACGTCGTTCACCAGGACGGGGGTGAATCCCGGTCCGTTGCCTGCGCCGTAGGTGCCGGTGTACCCCCGCGGGGACGAGGTGAACAATGACGGGTTCAGGCGCAGCACGTGCGTCACTCCTGTTTCTCGCACCGCGCGGCACACCTCGGGGTCAGTGTCGAGGTTGTTGAGGTGGTCGGCCAGGTACTGCGCCGCCGGGGTCCGGGTCCCGGCGAAGTAGGGGAAAAGAACTGCGCGGTCGCCCACCGCCCAGGCCAGGGAGCTCCCGTCCCACGGGTTACCGATGATCAACGCGTCCGTGGGCGTGACCTGGTCCAGCTGCTGCATGAACTCTTGCTCCTGGACGGTCACCAGGTTCGACGCCGACGAGTTCGTGGAGGCCAGAACGAAAGCGTTGCCGGAGATTCCCAGTACGCCAGCGCTGACCGCGAGCACCAGCGCCACCATGGTCGGGGCCGAGGCTCGGGCCGTGCGGCCCGCTCTACCGACGGGTCCGCCGCGGGACCGGCCCAGGCACACGACCAGGGAGTGCAGCCCCTCCACCCCCACCACTGCCAGCACGACCCCCGTCACAGGCACGACCGCGAGCAACCGGTGTCGGTCGTCGTACCAGAAGGCGGCGACCGCGTGGGCAAACGCGCCGTTGCTGCTCGCGGTGAGGACGTCCAGCCCGACGCTGACCAGATGCGCCGCAAGCAGCCAGCGCAGCTCCGGGCGGCACGCGCACCGGAACGCACCGACCAGCACCAGCGCGGAGACCAGGTAGGCCGGTCGAGCACCGTCGGACGTTCCGACCAGGTGCTGCGCCACCCCCTCGGGCGCGCTCACCGTTGCGTCCCAGCGTTGCTGGAGCTGGCGGATCCCTGGCGTCGCGAGCAGCACCGCCCATCCCACCGTGACCACGCCCAGCGTCGCGGCCAGCCCGGCGAGTCCCCGTCGTCGCGCCGCGGTCGACCAGGAGCCTCGGGCGCGCTGGACCCCCTGGACGACCAGCAGGACCGAACCCAGGACGATCCCCGAGATGAGGGCCCCAGGGTGCGCAGAGCCGCACGCCAGTGCAGCGGCACCGGTCGCCAGCCACCCCGTGCGCCGTCCACCCAGCAGGTCGTTCCGGGCGGTGCCCACCGCACTCGTCAGGCAGGCGATCACAGCAGGCAGGAGCGCGACGCCCATGGCGTTCGGCCACAGCACGCCCCAGCTGAGCACGACCCACGGGAAACCGGTGAAGGCCGCGGAGAGGATGGCCGCCAGCCCTAGCAGCACCGGCCGTGGCCCCAGGACCTGCCGGGCCAGGAAGACGCAGCCGAGCGGCCACACGACCACCGCGACCCCCAGGGAGGTGAGGTTGGCCGCAGCAGGAACCGAATCTGCCGACGCAGGGACCACGAGCGACGCGAGTGCGTGCCACAGCGACGGGTAGTACGTCCCCCCGATCATCCCCTGGACGTCGAGCGGGGAGGACGACCCCGTCGTCTGGATGTACCGCAGGACGTTGAGGTGGAACACCCCGTCGTACGTCTGGGAGATCTCGTCGGGCCTGCCCACCCCGAGCCGAAACGTCGTCGTGACCAGGAGAGCCGCGACCGCCCAGCCGCCGAGGACGAACACCCACGTCGAGCGACCGGCAGGAACTCCACCGTGCGGGCGCTCGAGCCGCGCGTCCGCCCGAATCCCGCCGTGGTGCGGTGTGTGGCCACGGAGAGCCAGCACCGCCGCGGCCACTACCGCCGTCGTGGCGGCAAGGGCAGGGAACCCCCACCGCAGGCCGACGACCGGAGCACATAGGGAAGCCACGGCCACCACGGCCAGGCTGATCGGCGGTGCGACGAGCAGCACGGCAAGACCCCTCAGCCGCCACGCCATGCCGATGGCCGCCCCGGGCAGCAGGAGCAGGACCGCGGCGAGCAGCAGGGCGGGGGAGCCCTGGAGCCACGTGATCACAGGGACCGGGGAGGGAGCGAGAACATCCCGGAGAGGCTACGGACCACACGGGCGGGGCGAGCACCGGCCACGCCGGCAGAAGCTCGGCGGTACCTCACGTCCTGGACGAGAGTTCATCTCGTCGTGGGGTGCTGACGGGACAGCCTCACGTGCGGGTCAACGGTGGCCGACACCTGCAGGGAATGCCACCACAGCGCCACCAGCGCCTTCGGCCCAGCGTCGTCGGCAACGGCCCGGGCGGACCTGGTGGCACGACGCAAGGGAGCGGCATATCGGCACCCGGATCTTCGACCACGTCCGCGTCGAGGGGGCGTCGCCCGCTCCTCGCGCTCACCCTCTCGTGCTCACTGGGCTGCTCGGTCTGACGGCCGGCGCCCCCGCCCTGCGCAACCCCCCCTTCCGCCTATCCGGTGGGGCGACGGACGTCGCGTGGCGCTGGTCCGCCGCGCTGGCTGCGGCAGGGACGCTCAGCCGCGACCCGTCGCTCGGCGCGGACATGGATGCCGACGGGCCCTCGGGATGGTCCACGGTCGGGGAGAGCGTGGCCAACGGTGGAACAGCAGACGTGGTCGTGGACGCCTGGATGGCGAGCCCTCCCCACCGGGCGAACATCCTAAACCTCCGGTTCACCGTCATCGGGGTCGGCTCGGTCACCGGTGCGGGCAAGACCTGGAGCATCACGGAGTTCGCGGACGTGGCCGACGCCAGAGCTCCCACCACGACACCCGAGGGAGCTGGACCGGTCACCACGACACCGCTGACGAGTGCCGGCCGGCTGGGCACCGTGTCCCCGTCCGGGGTGCTCGCGGTCAAGCATGGCAGGCTGTTGAGCAGCTGGACAACTGTCGGCACGGGCGTGACGGGCTACGCGCTGGACGGTCTTAGGCTGGGCGTGATCAACAGCGCTGGCGTCGCCGCCGTTAAGGAGGGTGACGTGAGCGCGCCGTGGGTCCTGGTGCCGTCTGGGGTCAGCCAGCTGGCCATGGCGGCCACCCGGCTCGCCGTGGTGACGAACGGCACCGTGATCGCAAAGGACGGTCCGCTGACGGTCCCATGGGTCGTCCTCACCTCAGCGGACTCCGTCACGATGTGGGGCAACCGCATCGGGGTGCTGAGCGGCAGGCAGGTGCTGCTCACGGAAGGCTTCTCCGGGCGCCGGGCCGTCCTGGCGACGCCGGGCGTTCAAGCGCTCGCACTGTCCGACAACCGGGTCGGCATCGTCGCGGGGTCGACGATCAGCGTGAAGGAAGGGGGCCTGGACGCCGGCTGGGTCGGGGTTTTCGACGGCGTTCAGCTGACCCTCTCGTCCTGAGGCCACCACGGAGCGAAGGGCCCTGCACCGGGACGTTGGTATCCTTCGTCGTCGTGACCTCTGCACCGTGGGACCTCGTCGTCGTCGGCTCCGGCTTCTTCGGCCTCACCATCGCCGAGCGGACCGCGACGCAGCTGGGCAAGAAGGTGCTGGTGCTCGACCGCCGCCACCACATCGGCGGCAACGCCTACTCCGAGCCGGAGCCCGAGACGGGCATCGAGATCCACAAGTACGGCGCGCACCTGTTCCACACGTCGAACGAGCGGGTCTGGGAGTACGTCAACCAGTTCACCTCGTTCACGGGCTACCAGCACCGGGTGTTCACCGTCCACGACGACAAGACCTACTCGATGCCGGTGAACCTGGCCACGATGTGCGCCTACTTCGGTCGCGCCCTCACCCCGGACCAGGCCCGCGGGCTCGTGGCGGAGCAGGCCGCGGAGATCGACGGCAAGGAGGCCGCGAACTTCGAGGAGAAGGCGGTCTCGCTCGTCGGCCGCCCGCTCTACGAGGCCTTCTTCAAGGGCTACACCGCCAAGCAGTGGCAGACCGACCCCACCGAGCTGCCCGCGGCCATCATCAGTCGTCTGCCGGTCCGGTACACCTTCGACAACCGCTACTTCAACGACACCCACGAGGGCCTGCCCACCCACGGCTACACGGCCTGGATCGAGGCGATGGCCGACCAGCCCGGCATCGAGGTGCGTCTGGACACCGACTGGTTCGACGTGCGCGACGAGGTGCTCGCCGCCAACCCCGGCGTCCCCGTTGTCTACACCGGACCGCTGGACGCCTACTTCGGCAACGTCGAGGGCGAGCTGGGGTGGCGCACGCTGGACTTCGAGCAGGAGGTGCTGGCCACCGGCGACCACCAGGGGACCCCGGTGATGAACTACGCCGACGCCGACGTCCCGTTCACCCGCATCCACGAGTTCCGGCACTTCCACCCGGAGCGGGACTACCCGACTGACAAGACGGTCATCATGCGGGAGTTCAGCCGCTTCGCGGAGCCGGGCGACGAGCCGTACTACCCGATCAACACCGCCGAGGACCGGGCGAAGGTGACCGCGTACCGCGAGCTGGCCAAGCGGGAGACCGCCGACCGCAACGTCCTGTTCGGTGGTCGGCTCGGCACCTACCAGTACCTGGACATGCACATGGCGATCAGCAGCGCGCTGTCGATGTACGACAACAGGATCGCCCCCTACTTCACCGAGGGTCGGCCACTTGCCGGCTCGCTGGAGGACTGAACACCGATGACCGCCACGACGAGCACGATGGTTGCCCAGCGAGGCCTCTTCGGGGGGCCCTCCCCGCTGGTCTCCGACGACATGTACTGCCTGGTCGAGCGCGGGATCGCGCACCGCAGCCGGACCCGGGTGCAGCTCGAGCCGGATGCACGGGTCAGCACCAACACCTACTTCGGCCGCCTGCCCGCGAGTTACTGGCAACGCTGGACCGCGGTCACCGAGGTCACCGTCTCGGCCACCGTCGCCGGGCGGGGCCGCGTGGCCGTCGTGGCCTCCGACGTCGAGGGCGAGACCCGCACGGTGAGCAGTGCAGCCGTCGACGGCGACGGGACGCTCCGCCTCGCGGCGAGCATTGATCACTTCGTGGACGGTGGCGCCCTGTGGGTGGAGGTCACCAGCACCACCGAGCGCCTCGTCCTGGAGGACCTCACGTGGTCGGTCGACGCGCCCGCCGAGCACCGGCCCGCCTCCGTCGTCATCTGCACCTTCAACCGGGCCGACGACTGCGTGGCCACGCTCGCCGCGATGGCCGAGGACGGAACCGCGCTGGCCGGCGTGGAGACGGTGTACGTGGTCGACCAGGGCACCGACCGGGTGGAGTCCCGCGAGGGCTTCGCGCGCGTCTCCGCCCTGCTCGGGGACAAGCTCCGCTACATCACCCAGCCCAACCTCGGTGGCGCGGGTGGCTTCACCCGTGGACTGTTCGAGGTGACCGACCAGACCGGCTCCGAGCACGCAAACGTCATCTTCATGGACGATGACGTGCTCTGCGAGCCCGAGACGGTGCTGCGCCTCAACGCCTTCGCCAACAAGACGGTCGAGCCCGCGATCATCGGCGGGCAGATGCTGTACCTCCTGCACCCCGAGCAGCTGCACGTCGGTGCCGAGCGCGCGGACCTGCCGACGCTGGCTGCGGGGATCGCCACCCCCCGGGCGCTGCACGACATCGACGTGACCGAGAACCACCAGGACGAGCGGGTCGACGGCGCGTACAACGGTTGGTGGACCTGCCTCATACCCGCCGAGATCGTGCAGAAGATCGGCTTCCCGCTGCCTCTGTTCTTCCAGTGGGACGACATCGAGTACGGCTACCGCGCCCGTGCAGCCGGCCACGCGACGGTGACCCTGCCCGGCGCCGGGGTCTGGCACGCCGACTTCGCCTGGAAGGACTGGGACGACTGGCACCGGTACTTCAACATCCGCAACGCCATGGTCACCGCGGCCCTGCACAGCGACTTCAACGGCAAGCAGGTCGCCAAGGGTCTCCGAGCGCAGCTCACCCGCTACCTGCTTTCCATGCAGTACGGGTTGGCGGCGACGATGATCCGCGCCGTGGAGGACTTCCTCGAGGGCCCGGAGCTCCTGCACGACGGCGGACAGGCCGCCGCCGGCGCTATCCGCAAGGAGCGCGCCGGCTACCCGGAGACCGTCCGGCACCCGGCCTCGGCGGTGCCGGGTCTGCGGGCGGCCGACATGTCCATCGTCGTCGCACCCCCGGCGCCGAGCCTCAAGCGCGTGATCCTCGTCAAGCGGATCCTGGACCAGGCCCTAGGCCGCACCCAGGCGACCACCGTCGCCATCCCCGCGGCTGAGGCCCACTGGTGGCACGTCTCGAAGTTCGACCAGGCCGTGGTGACCGACGCCTCCCAGGAGGGCGTACGGCTACGCCGTCGCGACCCCGGGGTGGCGAAGGAGCTGCTGGTTCGCGGGATCAAGGTGTGCCGTCGGCTCAGCGTCGAGGCGCCGCAGCTGCAGGCGAGGTACCAGGCGGCCATGCCGCAGCTCACCAGCCGGGAGAACTGGGCCCGCCTCTACGGCAGGTCCTGAGGACGTCCCCCGCGCTCAGGCCCGGGGGACGCTGGTGATCTCCACGACGAGCTGCTCGTTGTCGAAGGTGTACCCGAGGTAGGCGAACTCGACCCCGGTCCGCTCGACGAACTCGGTCCACGCCCTGTGCTCGCCGCCCTGCCAACCCGGGTAGTTGAAGTACTCGTCGAAGACCACGATCGAGCCAGCCACCAGTCGGGGGCCCACGTGCTCGAACACGGTGACCGCCGCGCTGTAGAGGTCAGCGTCGACGTGCAGCAGGGCGACGGGCCCGGGGTGCGCCGCGAGGAACTCGGGCAGCGTGTCCTCGAACAGGCCCACCACGAGCTCAGCGCCCGGCACGTCCGGCAGCGACTCCTGGGAGAAGGCACCCGTCGGGAACCCTGTGCGCCAGTCCTCGGGCAGACCGGTGAAGACGTCGAACCCGTGGACACCGCGACCCGGCAGGCTCTCGACGATGATCCGCAGCGTCGCCCCGGTGGCCACGCCGAACTCGAGCGCAAGCCCGTCGACGGCCACCCGGCCGGCGCCGAACCGCAACGTGTCGTACGGGTGCGGGAACGACGGCGCCGTGGGCATCCGGTGGAGGATGAACGCCTCGCTCTCAGCCGCTGCGCGGACCTCGGCGGCGAAGAAGAGGTCCCTGCGCTGCCGCCACTCGAGATCGACGATGGCCTTGGCCAGGAGATCCCTCGCGGCGGCCGCCTCCTCGCGGCAGCGGACGACCTCGGCGACCAGCTGGTCGCGCACCCCGAGCAGCTCTGCGCGATCAGCGTCACGACGCTCGTCGAGCACTTCACGCACGGCGTTCTGAACCTTGGTGTGCGCGGATTCGCGCAGGCGCCGCAGCATCGGTGTCTCCTCGATCGGGTGACAGGGTCGGGGACCGCCACCCCGTGTTCACGGGCGGGGTCACGGTGTGGTCGTGGAGCAGTGTGACACCACCCCGCACCGGGCCCTCAGGACCACCAGCGCTCGAGAACCTGCGCCACGCCGTCCTGGGTGTTCGGGGGGGCCACCTCGTCGGCCACGGCCAGCGCGTCAGGGTGCGCGTTGCCCATGGCCACCCCGAGCCCGGCCCAGCGCAGCATGGGGACGTCGTTGGGCATGTCCCCGAAGGCCACCACGTGCGACGCGGGCACGGCGAGGGTGTGAGCCACCGCCGAGAGGCCGCTGGCCTTGGTGACGCCGGGCGCGGCCAGCTCGACGAGCCCGTTGTCGGTGGACCAGGTGAGGTCCACCAGCCCGTCCAGCTCGACCCGCAGCGCCGCGGCCATCGAGCCGCTCGTCATCTCCGGGTGCCGGACGAGGAGCTTGACCGCGGGCTCGGCCAGCACCAGGTGGTCCTCCACCTCCACGTCGTCGGGGTTGAGCCAGGCGTGCACGTACCCCGGCGCAGCGACGAACTGCGGGGTGGCGTCGTCGTGCGCGCTGCGCCCGACCCGCTCGGCGGCCAGCCCGCAGCCCGGCAGCAGGCGCTCGGCCACGTCGGCCACCTCGCGGAGCAGCTCGACGGGGAGCAGCTGGGCGCTGACCACCTCGTCGGTGGCCGGGTCGTAGAGCACCGCGCCGTTGGCGCACACCGCCATCGGCGCGAACCCGAGCTGGTCCACCACCGGCGCGATCCACCGGGGCGGGCGGCCGGTGACCAGCACGAACGGCACGCCCCGGGCGCGCACGGCCTCGATCGCGGCGCGGGTCCGGGGGCTCACCCGGTCGGTGCCGTCGAGCAGCGTTCCGTCGACGTCGCTGGCCACGAGCTGGGGGGGCTGCACGCCCGACATCCTGCCCGCTACCGTCGGTTCCCATGCGAGTGGGAGTGGTGCTGCTGCCCCAGGCCCGGTGGGCGCTGGCCCGGGAGCAGTGGCAGCGGGTCGAGGCCCTGGGCTTCGACCACGCCTGGACCTACGACCACCTGGCCTGGCGCTCGCTGGCCGACGAGGCGTGGTTCGGCACCGTGCCGCTGCTGGCCGCTGCCGCGGTGGCCACGGAGCGGGTGCGCCTGGGCACCTGGGTGGCCTCGCCGAACTTCCGGCACCCGGTGACGTTCGCCAAGGAGCTGATGACCCTGGACGACCTCTCCGACGGCCGCTTCACCCTGGGCGTGGGCGCGGGCGGCACGGGGTTCGACGCCACGGTGCTCGGGGGTGCGGTGTTGTCTCCGCGCGAGCGGGTGGACCGGCTGGCGGAGTTCGTGGGCCTGCTCGACGAGCTGCTGCGCGAGCCGGTGACCACCGTGCACGGGGCGCGGTACTCCGCCGTGGACGCCCGGATGCTCCCCGGGTGCCTCCAGCGGCCCCGGCTGCCCTTCGTGGTCGCCGCCAACGGACCGCGCGCGATGCGGGTGGCCGTCGCGCACGGGGCCGGCTGGGCCACCACGGGCCCGGAGGGCGTCACCGGCGAGCAGTGGTGGAGCGCGGTGGCCGGGCTGGTGGGGCGGCTGGAGGACACCGAGGTCGACGGTCGGAGCGGCACGGGGCTCGAGCGGTACCTCAACCTGGACTCCGGCGGGGTGTACGCGCTGAGCTCGGTGGAGGCCTTCCGCGACCAGGTGGGGCGGGCGGACGAGCTCGGGTTCACCGACGTGGTGGTCCACCACCCGCGGACCGAGGGCGTCTACGCCGGACGCGTCGAGGTCCTCGAGGCCGTGGCCGCCGAGCTCTAGCCCGCCGCGCCGCGGCCACGTGGAACCTCGTGGCCGTCCGAGCCGTGCCTGGGCGGCCACGTGGAACCTCGTGGCCGCGAGCCGTACCGGTCAGCCGTGCTTGCGCCCGTCCATCTTCGCCCGGCGGGCGGCCACCTTGCCGCGGGTGTCGGCGCGGTCCAGGGTCACCACCTCGTCGGGCGTCGGCGCGCTGCCGCCCATCGACGCCGGCACCCACGGCGCACCCGCGGGGTGACCATCGGGGTAGTCCGCCCGCACCCGGTCGAGCTGGGTCTGCATCCGGTCCTTGACCAGGTTCGTCAGCTCCAGCGCCGAGCCCGTCGCCTCGATCGGGGCGCCGATGTCCACCGAGATCGGGGTGCCGGTACGTCCGAGGTGCTTGGGCGCCCGCTTGGTCCACACCCGCTGCGAGCCCCAGATGACCGTGGGCAGGATCGGCACCCCGGCCTCCAGGGCCATCCGTGCGGCCCCGGACTTGAACGCCTTGAGCTCGAAGCTGGAGCTGATGGTGGCCTCGGGGAACACGCCCACCACCTCGCCGTCGCGCAGCGCCTGCACGGCCACGTCGAACGCGCCGGCGCCGGCGGCGCGGTCCACCGGGATGTGGTGCATGCCACGCATGAGCGGGCCGCCCACCGGGTGGGCGAACACCTCGGCCTTGGCCATGAACCGGACGTACCGGCCCCGGGGCTTCGCCGCGAAGCCGGCGTAGGTGAAGTCGAAGAAGCCGATGTGGTTCATCACCACCAGCGCGCCCCCGCTGCGCGGGACGTTCTCGGTGCCCGTGAGCCGGAACTTCAGCCCCTGGACCCGGAACATGGTGCGGGCGATCGCGATGACGGTTGAGTACACGGGCTCCACGCAGGTGAGGCTAGTGGTTGGGTGCCCCGGGCCGGGCCCGCCTACCCTGGACCGGTACAGGCGGGTCTTCAGGAGGGTGTCGGAGTGCAGGTCACGAGCATCGGTCACGCGGGGTTCCACGTGCGGACGGCGGCGGGGAGCGTGCTGTGCGACCCGTGGGTGAACCCGGCGTACTTCGCCTCCTGGTTCCCGTTCCCGGACAACACGACCCTGGACTGGGACGCGCTCGGGGCCTGCGACTACCTCTACGTCTCCCACCTCCACAAGGACCACTTCGACCCGGCGCTGCTGGCCGCGCACGTCAACAAGGACGCCACCGTCCTGCTGCCGGACTACCCCGTGCCGGACCTGCGTCGCGAGCTCGAGGCGCTGGGCTTCCACGACTTCCTCGAGACCACCACCGAGACCAAGCACCGCGTCACCGGGCGCGACGGCAACGTGCTCGACCTCATGATCATCGCGCTGCGCTCCCCCGCCGACGGGCCGATCGGCGACTCCGCGCTGGTGCTCGACGACGGCGAGACCGTCCTGTTCAACATGAACGACGCCCGCCCCGTGGACCTGGACCTGCTGGAGCGCGAGTTCGGCCGCGTCGACGTGCACGCCCTGCAGTTCTCCGGCGCCATCTGGTACCCGATGGTCTACGACCTGCCCGAGCGGGCCAAGGTCGCCTTCGGCACCCAGAAGCGGCAGCGGCAGATGGACCGGGCCCGGCGCTACGTGGAGCAGGTCGGCGCGACGTGGGTGATCCCGTCCGCGGGCCCGCCGGCGTTCCTCGACGACGAGCTGCGCTACCTCAACGACGACCGTGGCGATCCCTCGAACATCTTCCCGGACCAGACGGTGTTCCTGGACCAGATGCGACGCAACGGGGCCGAGCAGGGCCTGCTGATGCTGCCCGGCTCGACCGCCGACTGTCACGGGTCCGCCGAGCCCGTGCTGACCCACGCGATCGACCCCGCGTCGGTGTTCGGGAACGGGGACGACGGGGTCAAGGCCGCCTACGTCGAGGCCTTCGCCCAGCGCCAGCGTCCGGTGGTCGCCGCGGCCAAGGCGTCCTGGGCGCCGGCGGAGGGGGAGCCCCTGCTGGCCCCGCTGAAGGCCCTGTTCGAGCCCCTCATGGCCCAGGCGGACGCGATCAGCACGGGCATCGGTGGCCCGGTGGTCCTCGAGCTCGGGGCGGAGATGGTGGTGCTGGACTTCGCCACGCGCACGGTGCGCGCCGGGGTCGAGGGCGAGAAGTCCCGCTACGGGTTCGCGATCCCGCCGGAGCTCGTCCGCACGGTGCTCCGCGACGGCGAGCACGACTGGGTCAACTCGATCTTCCTGTCCACCCGGTTCCGCGCCTGGCGGGTGGGGGGATACAACGAGTTCCTCTACACGTTCTTCAAGTGCCTCACCGACGAGCGGATGGCCTACGCGGACGGCTGGTTCGCCGAGCAGCACGACGACGGCGCCGAGATCGTGCTCGAGGGCTGGAGGGTCCAGAAACGCTGCCCGCACCTCAAGGCGGACCTCTCCCGGTTCGGGGTGGTCGAGGGCACGACGATGACCTGCCAGCTGCACGGCTGGCAGTGGAACCTGGAGGACGGGACCTGCCTCACCAGCGCCGGGCACGAGCTGCGGGTCGAGAAGGCGTAGCCGGGGGTCGGTCAGCCGCGGGCCAGCGCTCCGGCCAGCACCGTCGCGAACAGCTCGTCCACCTCGGTCCCGGCGGCCCGGGCCATCACCGCGACCACGCTGGTGCGGGCGAAGGAGCAGTACAGCCCGGCCTCCAGGAACCACGGCTGCCCGTCCGGGTCGATGCGGAAGTCGAACAGGCTGTAGTCCCGGCAGCCCAGGGCCCGGTGGCAGGCCTTCGCTGCGGCCCACACCGCCTCGGTGATCGGGTCGGACGGGTCGACGACCCAGGCGTGCGCGGCGTCCTTGGCCACCAGCCCCAGCCCCGCGGACCCCGAGCTGATCTTGTCCTCGTGCAGGCGCACCGGCTTGTGCTCGCCCACGGCGTACTCCTCCAGCGGCAGGCCGACGAGCTCGCCGTCGCGGTCCACGATGCCGCAGCGGACCTCACGGCCGAGCTCGACGTAGCGCTCCACGAGCACCTCGTCGGACTCGGCGAACGCCGCCTCGAGCGCGGCCGGGTACTCCTCGGCGCTGCGCACCAGGGCCAGGCCGAGCGAGTTGTCGGTGTCCACCGGCTTGACGACGACGGGCGGGGCGAGGGCGGGCCGGTCGCCGCGACGCAGCAGCTGCCCCTCGGGCACCCGGACCCCCGCCGACGCGACCACCGCCCGGGCCCGCGCCTTGTGCGCCCCCAGGGCCATGACGTCCGCGGGGTTGCCCAGCAGCGGGATGCCCAGCAGCTCGACCAGGGAGCGGTACGTCGTCATGCCGGGGATGCAGAACATCTGCGGCACAACGGCGTCGACACCCAGGGCCACGATCCGCTCGACGGCCTCGGACAGCGGTAGGGCCGGAGCCGCCGCGAGGGCCGTCGGGGTGAGCCCGTCCGGGAAGCACCACCGACCGTCGGGGCTGACGTGGGCGACGAGGTGGACGTACCGCGCGGGGTCGTCGAGCGCGGCGAGCGCGTCCGCGGCGTAGAGCCGGGAGAGGTCGGCGTAGAACTCGCTGGCGGCGGAACCCACCAGGTGCAGGATGCGCTGCATCAATCCCCCCCGGGCTCGACCAGCTTGCCGATGTTGACGTCGATCTTGAGCCAGCTCCCCCCGCGGCGCAGGTTCTGCACCAGCAGCCAGGGGATGTGCACGTGGTGGACCATGAGGAACGGCAGCGGGTCGTCGAGGGAGAAGATGGCGTCCTTGCCGGCCAGGATGGTCCGCAGGCGCGCGCGGCGGGTGCCCGGCTGCGTCGCCAGCCGCCACACCTCCTGGTAGAGCCAGTAGGTGGGCAGGCTGCCCGGCAGCGGGGTGATCGGCCCCACCCCGTCCTCCAGGTACGCCCGGGCGAGGTCCGGGTGGTCGTGGAACATCGTGATCGCCGAGTGGGTCCGTGGGTTGCACTCGATGGCGACGACCTCCCCGGAGGCCTCCTCGATGACGTCGAACGAGAGCTGCCCCGTCACCCCCGTCGCGCGGCAGAACGTCCGCACCCACTCCTCGATCGCAGGCTTGTCCACCTCGGCGTAGTTCAGCTGGGAGGCCGAGGACTCGCAGCACGCCCACACCTGGACCTCGCCGCCCCGGACGGTGCCGTGGGTGCAGTACTCCTGCCCGGTGACGAGCTCCTGCAGGATCCAGGGGTTGTCCTCGGAGATGGGCAGCGAGGCGGCGAAGGCCAGGGTCTGCGCCGGGGTCGGACGGGGCAGCGGCGTGAGGTCGAGGCGGCGCACCGGGTCGTAGGCGATGCTCTTGAGGATGTAGGTGAGCCCCGTGGCGGCGAAGTCGAAGGCGGCGACCTGGGCGGGGGCGGTGACCCGGTGCGTCTCGGGCACGCGCAGACCGAGCGAGGCGGCCAGCGCGGCGAACCGGTCCTTGTCGTCCACGTCCCGCAGCTCGTCCGGGTCGAGGTGGACGACCTCGCAGAACGGGCTCAGCGCCGCCTTGGCCACGGCGTCGTGGTAGCTGGCCACCGGGCTGCAGACCGGGACGTAGACGTCCACACCCTCGGCCCGCACGATGTCCAGCAGCGCCTGCGTGTACCCCGCTGCGTCCGGCGCGGGCACCACGTGGAAGCGGTCGACCGCCCGGGAGAAGCGGTGCCCGGTGAGCCGGTAGGTGCCCTGCTCGACCAGCACCACCCGGTGCCCGGCGGCGTGGAAGGACCGCGCCAGCTGCAGGGCCTTGGTCATCTTCCCACCGCTGACCAGGACGGTGCGCGGCTCGGCGGCCACCTGCCGGGCGGGCGGGCGCACGGCCGAGCGCAGCAGGGCGGCCCCGGTGACCAGCAGGTTCACTGGGGCCACCGCGGTCAGCAGCCCCAGCATCCCCACGGTGCGGGCCGCGTCGCGCACGGTCACACCCGGCGCAGGATCGTGAGCCCGTCCCGCACCGGCAGCAGCGCCTGCTCCACGCGCGGATCGTCGGCGACGGCGCGGTTGAACGCCGCGACCGCGTCCCCGTTGGGGGTGGACCCGCACCAGGGCTGGCCCTGCATCAGCGTGTTGTCCACGCAGACCACCCCGTGCTCGGTGAGCAGGTCACCGTCCAGCACCTGCTGCAGGTAGCCGAGGTAGCCGCCCTTGTCCGCGTCGAGGAACACCAGGTCGAAGCGCTCACCCGCCGCCGCGAGCTCGGCCAGGGTGTCCGCCGCCGGGGCCACCCGGACAGTGATCTTGTGACCGTCCGGGGAGGCGTCGAAGCACTCACGGGCGATGCCCGCCACGTGCGCGTCCACCTCGCAGGCCACGACCGTGCCGTCCGCGGGCAGCGCCTCGGCCATCGCCAGCGAGGAGTACCCGGTGAACATCCCGACGTCCAGCACGCGTCGGGCCCGCCCCAGGTGCACGAGCAGCTTCAGCGCCTGGCCCTCCACGTGGCCCGAGAGCATCTCCTGCTCGAGCTGCGGGGCGGATCCGTGGTCGCCCCAGTCCTCGGCCGCGGTACGGGCGGCCAGTGCCCGCAGGGCCGGGGACTCCGGGGTGGTGCACGCGCTGACGTAGGGGTCCAGCCCGCCGGCGAGGGCGCTCGCCCGCCGCAGGCGCGCCCGCAGGTCCTCGCCCACCCCGTCCGTCGCGTCGAGGCGGGCGCTGATCTCGGCCAGCTCCGCCGCCAGGATCCCCACCGGGGTCACCGGACGGGTGGTGGTGGAGACCGTCACGCGGGGACCGGATCGACGGCGTGCTCGGGGGTCATGAACATGTCCACGCCATCACCCCCGCGCGGGTACGAGCGGCAGATCTCCTTGTGCGCCGCCAGGGTCTGCTCCAGCTCGTCCCTGGTCAGGTCGTTGAGGAAGTCGCAGCTGCCGATCGGGTGCGGCACCGCGCAGCGCTGCTGGCCGTCCCGGGTGCGGATGATCGACTCGGTGGCCCGCCAGACGAGCTCCGGGGTGAAGTACGGGCTGTCCATCGACAGGCCCAGGCCGCTCATGAGCGTGTGGATGCGGTCGCGGTCCGCGGCGGAGATCAGTCCCCGGCGCTCCGCCAGCGTGGCCGAGAACGCCATGTCGATGGTGATGCCGTGGCCGTGGAACATCGGCACGTCCGGGGTGAGCTCCAGGGTGGGGCTCCAGGTGTGGCCGTAGGCGATGACGCGGTCCAGCATCAGCTCGTGCAGGTTGGGCACCTCGAGCTCGAGCATGGTGTCGATGGCCTGCCAGGTGATGGTGTTGCCCGCCGCGACCAGCTCCGGGGTCCCGTCGAGGTGACCGAAGCGGGTGCGAAGCAGGTCCTGACCGTGCTCCTCGAGCAGCTCGAAGACCTGCTGGTTAGCGACGACGGCGATCTTGATGAGCTCCGCCATGCCGTTGCGGACCTGGTCCTCGGGCAGCGTGGCCAGGAACCCGAAGTCCAGGATGACCTTCTGCGACGCGTGGTAGGCGCCGAGGCGGTTCTTCAGCTTGCCGTGGTTGGCCCCGACCTTGATCGACACGCTCGCGTCGATGAGCCCGATCAGCGTGGTGGGGACCCGGATGTAGTTGGTCTTGCGCTTGTAGGTGGAGCAGGCGAAGCCCGCGACGTCGGTGACGAGCCCCCCGCCGACCACCAGCACCGGCTCCTTGCGGACCAGCCCGAAGTCGGAGAAGGCGTCGACGATCTGCTCGAGGGTCCGCAGCGTCTTGCCGGTCTCCTTGATGGTGACCAGGGAGACGGTCAGCTCGATCTCGTGGTGGGCGAAGTACGCCTGGATCTGGTCGCCGTAGAGGCGGTACACGGCGTCGTCGATCACCATCAGGCAACGACCCCAGGACCGGTAGCTGTCGGCGATCTCAGTGCTCCCGAGGGCGAAGGCGCCCGTCGAGTACAGCAGGTCGAACTCGATCTTCTCGTAGCCCTCGACGTGGAACGAGGTCTCCGTCGCGGTGTAGGTCGCCTGCACGCTCATGGGGTTCTCCTGGGGTCTGGGGGACGGGGTTGCCGGACGAGCTCAGAGCAGGGGGGAGAGCTCGCTGAGGTCGATCCGGTCGACGACGTGGTGCGCGCGGGCGAAGTCGTGCCCGGCGGTGTTCTCGTTGGGGAAGGCGACGCAGTCCACGCCGGCGGCCACCGCGGACGCGACACCGCCCACGTTGTCCTCGATGGCGACGCAGTGCTCGGCCTGCTCGCCCAGCTGCTCCAGCGCGAAGGCGTAGACGGCACCGTCCGGCTTCGGTGTGCTGACCTGCGAGGAGGTGACCACCAGGTCGAAGTCGGCGACACCGAGCGCGTCACCCAGGCCGGTCAGCAGCGCGGCCACGTTCTCCGGCGACGTCGTGGTGACCAGCGCGACGGACACACCCTGCTCGCGGGCGGCGCGGACGGTCTCCGCCACTCCCGGACGGGGCTCGATGCCGTTGTCCACCAGCGACTTCTGGAACAGTGCGGACTTGCTCGCGTGGACCGCGGCGGCGTCGACGGTCTGACCGGTGGACCGGGCCTGCTCGGCGATGCGCCGCTCGCCGCCGTTGCTGGTGAGCAGCTCCCGGTAGTCCTCGCGGCTCCAGGTCCAGTCCAGCCCGTGCTCGGCGAAGGCCTGGTTGAACGCCTGGCGCTGCAGCTCGGAGGTGTCCGCGAGCGTGCTGATCGAGCCGAACAGGAGGGCTGGCACAGGAGGGTTCCGTCCGTCGGTGGGGTGGTGCCGGACCAGGGGCCCGGGCCGGGCGGCACGCGGCGCTGGGCCGCACTGAACCGCGGAGCTGGCGATCGTCGGACACGGCACGTCCACACCGGACAGTCCATGGTGGACGGTCCGGCAGGGCTCGTGGTGTGCTCGGTGGAAGTGTGCGGGACACCCGCGGAGCCCGCACGTCGAGAAGGGGTCCAGCGAGGTCAGGATCGGGCAGCGGCCGCCCGGGTGGGTCCGCCGGCGACCATGCCGCGGTGCATGACCCGGTCCCCGACCACCCCGGAGTGGTCGGCCTTGTGCAGCACGCAGGCGTTGTCCCACATCACCACGTCGCCCGGCGACCAGGCGTGCCGGACGGTGTTGTCCTCGCGGGTGGAGTGGTCGAACAGCTCGCGGACCACCTCCGCCGACTCCGCCGCCGACATCCCACTCACGGCCACGCAGCGGGCTGGGGTCGACAGGAACAGGGTCGTGCGCCCCGACACGGGGTGGGCCCGGAACACGGGGTGCTCCGCGGAGGTCTCGTCGTCCTCGGTCAGGTCCAGGCCCGTCACCACGTGTGTGATCGTGCGACCCTCGAGCCGTTCACGGAGCTCCGGCCGCAGCGTCTCGTAGGCCCGGTACTGGTCGGTGAACACCGTCTCGCCGCCCTCGGCCGGGACCGTGACGGCCCGCAGCGCGGTGTAGGCGGGTGGGCGGCCGAGGTAGCTGGAGTCCACGTGGAACGTGCTGCGCGGCGGGGTGGTGCGGCCGACGTTGCTGACGACGTTGAGGTCGGGGAAGCCGTCGACCGGGGTCTCCCCCGTCGTGAAGGTCAGCTCGCCGAACCGCTGCAGGAGCTCGACGAACTGGCCGTCGTCGAGGGTCTGGTCGGGCAGGACGACGACACCGTGGGTGGCCATCAGGTCCGTCAGCCCGGCCACCTCGGCGGGACCGACGTCCTCGAGCCGGACGTCGGTGACGGTGACACCCAGGGGGTGCGAGGCACTCGTGCGCATCGCCGGAGGCTAGCGCCGGGCGGACCCGTCGGCTCGGCGAGATCGGGGGTGCCGTGGCCGGGAGGAACCCCCTCGTGGTCGGCCCGCCGGGCGGACCTCACGTCGTACCGCTCGGCGTGGGGCGTGGGTGAGGTGGCCCTCCTCGTGGCCGCGTGCGCGGCTCCGGCTGCTGCGCTGAGACCGACGGGCCCGACCACGACGTGCGGTCGGGCTGGTCGGTGAGGTCAGCGGCCGTTGCCGACGCCCTGCTGGAAGTCGTTGTTGCACTGGTCGATCGCGGTCTGGTTCCCGTTCGCGTCGTTCACGCAGCTGATCAGGTTGCCGCCACCGCTGCCGAAGAAGGCCGCCGCGCCCAGCGCGACCAGCAGGATCGAGAGCAGGGCACCGATGACACCGGTGATGATCCCCGCGAGGGCGACGCCGCCGTTGGTCGCCTCCCCCCGCGTGGCCCGCTTGCGCCCGACGATGCCCAGCACCAGCGCCACGATGCCCAGGACCACACCGCCCACGACCGTGATGCTCGTGACGATGGCCAGGATCCCCAGCACCAGAGCCGCGACGCCCAGCCCGTTGCGGGCGGGCCCGGTCGGCTGGCCGTAGCCCTGCTGGCCCCCGCCGAGGGCTGCTGCTGGCCACCGTAGGGCTGCTGCTGACCGTAGCCGGGTTGGGCGCTGGGGTCGTTGTTCGAGTCGTACGAGGGCATCGACACGGGGGTTCTCCGTCCAAGGGCGCTGCAACCCGCAGCACGTCGCCGCGGGCTGCCGACCGTACTGATCGGGCGAACCGGGCACGGCACGAATGGTCCGGCGGTGTCCGAACCGTGACCTCGGTCGTCGTGCTGGCGAGCCAAGCGGGCCTGGCCGGCGGCGCTCGCGTCAGCTGATGCCCACGGTCTCGGCGAGGAACCCGGTCAGGCTGCGCGCGTAGGTGTCGGTGAGGTGGTTGTCCCGGTACACCAGGACGTTGCCGACCACGGCCGGGCAGGTGTCCCCCGTGCACACGCGATCGGTCGGGTCGACCACCCGCACGCCCTCCATGCCTCGCGCCGCGAGAACTAGCGGATCGGGTCCGTCACCGGTCCCGTCCAGCCGACTCGTAGTGCAGCGGTCCGAGCTGGGGCCGTTCTGCTCGACGCACTCAGGCACCGAGGCGGGGGCGGGCAGCGGAGTGTCAGCGACGACCACCAGCGGGATCCCGGCGTCCACGAGCGGCTGCCACATCTGCTGGTAGCCGCGCGCCATCTCCTCCGGCGAGCTCCAGGTCCAGCCGAGGTCGCGGGCGTACCCGCGCTCGGACAGTGCCGAGGTCACCACCAGGGCGGGCCGCTCAGCGAGGATGAGGTCGCGCAGGCGCAGGTTCTGGTCCGAGCACGAGGCGACCGGGCCGCCCCCGTCGTTCGGGCCGATCGCCGTGAACGGACACCCGTTGCGCACCATGACCTGCATCGACCACGCCGCCCGGTCAGCCGCACCGATGAGCGGGGTGCTGTACTGCGCCGCGTGCGAGTCGCCCACCAGGACAGCCCGACGGGCGGCGCCGGCTGCTCCGTACACACAGGCAGACATCGGGTCGTCCGCCGCGCTCACGTCCTTCTCGATGCAGCCGTCGGCGTTCACGACCGGCAGGTCCGAGGTCGCCACTGCCGGGTCGGGCACGACGGCCACGCCCGTCGGCACCGGCCGTGGGTCCACGGGGTCCAGGGCCAGCGCACCCGGGTGGTCGGCGTCGAGCACGCCGCTGGCCGCGAGGTTGCCGATCCGGTGCTGGGCGTAGACCCACGGCCCGGACGCCGCGAGCAGTGACACCGCCACCATGAGGATGCCCAGCCGGAACGCAGGCAGCTGGAACCGCAGGGAGCTCGGCACCGGTCCGTCGGGCACGGTGGGGGGCGCGGGCGTACGTGACGGAAACGGTTCTCCACCGTCCGGGCCGACCACGCCGCCGCCACGAGGCTCAGCGCCAGCACCATCACCACGCCGAGGTCATCAGGACTCTCACGGTCGCTCGCGGCCAGGTAGAAGACCAGCACCGGCCAGTGCCACAGGTACAGGCTGTAGGAGATGTCGCCGATCCAGGTGGCGGGGCGGACCGAGAGCAGCGCCCCCACCGAGCCGGGTGCTGACGCGCCCGTCGCCGCCGAGCCCGAGAACAGCACCATCGCCGTCCCCATCGTGGGCAGCAGAGCGATCCACCCCGGGAAGGCCGAGGACGTCGTGAAGGTCAGCGCCGCGCCCAGCACCAGGGCCAGGCCTGCCCAGCCGAGGACGATCCGCGCGACACCCGGCACCCACGGCCGCACCGGGGCCATCGCGAGCGCACCGCCGAGCACCAGCTCCCACATGCGCGTGGTGGTGACGAAGTAGGCCTGCGCGGGGTCGGACCACGAGTGCAGCACGGAGTAGACGAAGGAGGTCGCCCCGAGCAGCAGCACGGCCCCCACCGCCGCCCGTGGGGCCGGGACCCGCTTGTTCCTCGCCGCAAGAGCTACCGCCAGGACCATGACCACCGGGGTGACGAGGTAGAACTGCTCCTCCACGGCGAGCGACCAGTAGTGCTGAAGGGGCGAGACCGCCTGAGTTGCCGCTGCGTAGTCGGTCGAGCCGTAGGCCAGCGCCCAGTTCTGCACCTGCAGCGCCGACGCGGCGACGTCGAGCGCGACCGGCCGCCAGCGGGACACCGGCAGCAGCAGGACGGTGAGGACGACGGTCGCGACGAGGACCACGGTCGCCGCGGGCACCAGCCGACGCACCCGCCGCGCGTAGAACGCAGGCAGGTCGATCCGACCGGTGCGCACGACCTCGCGGTGCAGCGTGCCGATGATGAGGTACCCGGAGATGACGAAGAAGACGTCGACCCCGACGAAGCCGCCGGAGAGCCGGTCCGGCAGGAGGTGGTAGACGATCACCAGTCCCACCGCGAGGGCGCGCAGGCCCTGGATGTCGGTGCGCTGGGGCACCGCGGGAGAGGCAGGGCCGGAGGGGCGCCCGACCTCGACGGCGCGCCCGTCGTGCCGATGCCGTCCGGTCAGCGCAGCCATGGCCCTCGTCTACCCCGGATCCACCGTTGGAGTTTGAGTAGCTGACGGCCTGCCGGCAGCGCAAATGCCCTTCTACCTGGGACGATGACCTTGCTGAGGGATCATTCGTCGCCGAGTGGAAGGGCACCTGCTGAGTGCGAGCCAACCACGATCTGAGTCGCGTTTCCACGACTTTCGATGAGCGGAATCTGGTGCCGGACGCGGGCCTGCTGCCGGCGGCGGTGCTGGCCCAGCGGGTGGACCTTGGTGGGGTCGTCGATCGCCGGCTTCGCCTGGCCCGTCACGGCGCGAACAGCGGCGCGAAGGCGCTGACGGTGATCGGTGCGATGCTCGCAGGCGGTGACAGCATCGACGACACGGCGTTGTTGCGGGCGGGGGCGGCGGGGTCGCTGTTCGACGGGACGCGGGCACCGTCGACGGTCGGGTCGTGGCTGCGGGCCCACAAGTGGTCCAACGTCCGCCAGCTCGACGCGATCAGCCGTGAGCTGCTGGCCCGGTTGTGGGGCTGCGGGGCCGGTCCGGCGGACCTGACGGCGCCGCTGACGATCGACATCGACTCCACCATCGTGGCTGTGCACGGCCGGGCCAAGCAGGGTGCCGCGTTCGGCTACACCAAGGTTCGTTGCTACCACCCGCAGCTGGCGACCTGCGCCGAGACCGGGCAGGTGCTGATGTGCCGGCTGCGCGGGGGCAGTGCCGGCGCCGCCCGCGGTGCGGCGTCGTTGGTGACCGAGACCATCAGCCGAGTCCGAAACGCAGGGGCCACCGGGGCACTGACCGTGCGCGCCGACTCCGCGTTCTACTCCAAGTCGATGCTGAGCACCGCCGCGAAGTTCGACGTCCGGTTCTCGATCACCGCCCGGCAGGACCCGCGGGTCCGCGCCGCGATCGAGGCCATAGACGAAGGCGCCTGGCAGCAGATCCCGTACTGGCTATCCACCCCCGAGGTCTCCGGCGCCGACATCGCCGAGACCCCGTTCACCGTCTTCGCCAGCGACAAGACCCACGCCCGAGGGGTCCGCCTCGTCGTCCGTCGGGTCCGCCCCACCCCCGGCAGCCAGCTGGCCCTGTTCACCACCTGGGACCACCACGCGTTCGTCACCGACCGGGACCTGCCCCTGGCCGAGGTCGAGGCCGACCACCGCCGTCACGCCGTCGTCGAGCAGAACATCGCCGAGCTCACATCCGCCGGCCTGGCCCACCTGCCCTCGGGGCGGTTCATGGCCAACGCCGCTTGGCTCGCTCTGGCGGTGATGGCCCACAACCTCGGCAGAGCCATCGCCCTGCTCGCCGGACCCGCACTGGCCCGGGCCACCGCAGCAACACTGCGCCGCACCGTGTTCACCATGCCCGGCCGCCTCATCCACACCGGCCGACGCCGACACCTGCGACTACCCCAATCCTGGCCGTGGGCAGCCCCGATCCTGCTAGCCCTGACCCGCATCCACGCGATCCCCCTGCGCCGCTGACCACCCACACCCCACGACACCGACCAGGACCCGGAGAAGCCGGCAGACCGGCAGCCCCGCCACGCCGTCACACCCGCCCACCACGTCCCTGGACACAACTTCCCCGAGAAACCAGCGCCACCACGAACAACGGTGGATCCGGGTTTACTCCTACTGCGATGCTCAGGACGACCGCGAACCAGGACGGCACCACCAGCTAGAGCGACGCCTGCCCCGGCGCCTCGTCCACGTCTTCGGGGGCCTCTCCATTGCCAGCCCGACGCCCGTTGCGCTCCAGCTCGTCGACCCTGACTTGGAGCAAAGCCACCGACTCGGCGACCGTCCTCATCTCCTCCTCGAGCTGGGACAGCTCGGCGCTGAGCTGGACGGCCACGAGCAGGAGCACGACGATCGCACCGGAGAACAGGACGTTTACCGGCGTCTCCACCCCGGAGAACACGGCGACGGCGAACAAGGCACGAGGAAAGGCTCCGAGGGCGCAGATACCGACGGCGAGCGCCAGCCAAAGGAACGCGTACTTCTCACGCAGACGGCGCGTCCGCAACAGCCAACCGATGAGCAGGACCGTAGCCACGGCCAGGATCAGGGCGAACGGGTAGCCGCTCACGACAGGTCATCCCCGTCGATGGCAGGTACCGTTGACCGCGGTCTCGTCACCGCGACGGCCAGGGCAGCGAACGCTCGGAACAGGAAGATCGTCGCCTTCACCGGGCTGTGGGACGGGGTGCCGGCGG
Source organism: Rhodococcus antarcticus (assembly GCF_026153295.1). NCBI lineage: Bacteria > Bacillati > Actinomycetota > Actinomycetes > Mycobacteriales > Nocardiaceae > Rhodococcus > Rhodococcus antarcticus. Next base: position 3,244,524 of record NZ_CP110615.1, read on the forward strand.
AGCGTGGCCTCATCGCGACTGGGTGTTGGGACACAACGAGTCCGGCGCGAGCGGCAATGACGAGCGACTCCACCGTGTCACCCAGATACTCCGCGGGATAGTCCCGGGCGAAAAGCGCTACGGCCTTCGGTCCCGAAGCTTTGAAGCCCGATGTCGTGTCGGTCAGCCTGGTGCCGACGAGCCGGGAGAGCACGACCGACAACACCTTCATGGCGGCTCGACGCGGTCCTCGCGCTTCGTACGAGCCCGCACCGGCGAATCGCGCCCCGATCACGACGTCCGAGCCGGTGGCGGCGAGCTCGGCGAGCAGATCGCGCACCGAGAGCGGATCGTGCTGCCCGTCCCCGTCCAGCTGGACGACCACCTGGTGGCCCCGGGTCCGTGCGTAGCGGAACCCCGCCCGCATCGCTCCGCCCACGCCGAGGTTGATGGGGAGGTCGATCACGACCACACCGGCCTCACGGGCCACCGCAGAGGTCCTGTCGGTGGATCCGTCGTTGACCACGAGGACGTCCACCTCGGGCAGCGCAGCTGCCACCTCGGCGAGCACGGCGGGGAGCGCGAGCTCCTCGTTCCACGCAGGAATGACGACGAGGACGGTTGATGTTCTCCTCACCCCGTGCACCCCACGACCATACTGCCCAGCCTGCCGGGGACCCGCCGGCACGCCCGGGTCACACTGTGGCTGCGAACCAAGCATCCTCGTCGTCCGGATCCATAGTCCCTTCGGCGGACGGGGCAGCCCGCCATAGGACGAGGCCCAGGACCGCGGCAACTCCAAGGACCCACGCCGAGTAGGTCAATACCGACGTGACGGCACCCAACCGCGGCTGCCAGGGACCATCGAGGGTGAAGGGGGTCGTGGTGCCGCTGCCGTCGAACAGCCCGTCGGTGTTGCGGTGAAGGGCGAAGGCGAAGCCAAAGACATTGATGCCCAGGGCGACAACGGCAGCCACCAGCGCGGCTACCGCGCTCTCCACCGAGAGGCGTCGCGACGACCGCCCGAGCGCCACTGCCGCGAGGATCGGCACCCCGACGTACAACGGCAGCGTGTACCGGCCCTGCCAGATCACCCCGGTCACGTCGAGGCTCTGAGCCTCGAGGACGACCGGCAAGATGTAGGACGCCACGCCTACGGCCACGATCGCCACCCGCATCCCGGCGGTCGCGCGCACCAGCGCGAGCGCGGCGACGGCAAGACCGACGTACAACCAGGCGGAGGTGAAGAACTCCGGCAGCGGCGCGTCGAGCCAGCCGAAGTTGCCCACTGCCATCCGCCACTTGCCCTCCTGCGTCGAGCTCGCGATGTGGAGCCGGTCGAGGAGCCAGTGCGACACCGGGCTACCCACGGACCCGGCCTTCAGCGACTGCGAGACGACGATCCAGACGAGCGAAAGCAAGGCGACCACTGCCGTGAAGGCCACCCATCGCAGCGCTGGGCGGGTCAGCATCAACCGAAGGGACTGACGCGTGCCGGTCAGCAGGCAGCACGAAACGATGACTACCAGCCACACCGGCGACAGCCCGCGGGTGACGACCATCGCCGAGGCTGCGAGTGCCGCCCGCCGCAGCAGGCGGCCGCGAGCGGACGCGGTCATCCTGGGGCCATCGTGCAAGAACATGCCCAGATTCGCCCATAGCGCGGCCGATGCGGCGATCTCCAGGCCGTTCGGGTTGACCACACCGCCAAGGAACACGGCCATCGGGGTGAACGCCAGCATTCCGGCTCCCACCGCGACCCCCGGCCTCGCCGACTGAGCGAGCGCGGAGACGGCCCAGCTCGCGAAGAACGCAAAGAGGGCCGCGCTGGCGAGACGCATGGCCAGCGGGGCGTGCTGGAGGTCGGTGACCAGGGAGGGCAGGCCGACGACGAAGTAGTAGACGGGGTTGTACCGTCCGGCGGCATTGGCCGACCGGACGATGGTCTCGTCCTCGGTTGGGATGGCGACGCAGCTGCCGTTCGCCTGCGGCGTGAAGGCCAGGCAGGTGATTGACGCGGCGCTGTCCACCAGACCCTGAGGCACGGATACAAACCCGCCGGTCCCGGAGCTCGCCGCCTCGGGTGTGACGTAGAACTGCCCGTGCGCCACCGACCAGGCCTTGAGGGTGTGAAAGTTCTCGTCGGGGGAGGCCCACAGTGGTGTGCTCGCCGACCAGAGCGCCGTTGGGACGAAGAAGGCAACAAAAATTATTACGGCTATCCACCGTGGTCCCGTAGGGCGAGGTTCCAGCGCTTGCGCGGTCAGCACCGATGACGACGGGGGGCGGTCCGGGACACCTGACACGGATGTGTGCACGCGCGGGCACGATACCCACCGAGCTCGGCGGAGGCCGGCAGGCACCGTCCGACGAAGGCTCTGGACCCCGCGCTCAGGGGCGGAGGACGTCGGTGCCGACGAAGGGCTGCAGCGCCACCGGCACGCGCACCGATCCGTCGGGCTCCTGGTGGTTCTCCAGGATCGCCACGATCCAGCGCGTGGTCGCGAGCGTGCCGTTCAGGGTGGCGGCCACCTGCGTGCGGCCGGCCTCGTCGCGGTAGCGAACGTTCAGCCGCCGCGCCTGGAACGTCGTGCAGTTCGACGTCGACGTCAGCTCGCGGTAGGCCTCCTGGCTGGGCACCCACGCCTCGCAGTCGTACTTGCGGGCCGCCGACGACCCGAGGTCCCCGCCCGCGGTGTCGATGATCCGGTACGGCACGTCGACGGCCGCGAGCATCTCCTGCTCCCAGCCCAGCAGCCGCTGGTGCTCGGCGTCGGCGTCCTCGGGCCGGCACCAGCTGAACATCTCCACCTTGTCGAACTGGTGCACGCGCATGATGCCGCGGGTGTCCTTGCCGTAGCTGCCGGCCTCGCGCCGGAAGCAGGTGCTCCAGCCGGCGTACCGCTTCGGTCCCGCGGACAGGTCGAGGATCTCGTCGGCGTGGAACCCGGCCATCGGCACCTCGGAGGTGCCCACCAGGTAGAGGTCGTCGTCGGCCAGCTTGTAGACCTCCGCGGCGTGCGCGCCGAGGAACCCGGTGCCGGCCATGATCTCCGGACGCACCAGCACGGGCGGGATGGTGAGGGTGAAGCCGTTGGCCACGGCCTTCTGCGCGGCGAGCTGGAGCAGGCCGAGCTGCAGCAGCGCCCCGACACCGGTGAGAAAGTAGAAGCGGGCGCCGGAGACCTTGACCCCGCGCTCCACGTCCAGCAGCCGCAGGCCCTCCGCGAGCTCCAGGTGGTCCCTGGGCGTGGGGATCTCCGGGATCTGGCCGTGGTGGGAGAGCACCACGTAGTCGTCCTCGCCACCGGCGGGCGCGCCGGGCTGCACGACGTTGGAGATGGCCCGGTGCGCGGTGTCCAGGGCGCTGTCCGCGGCAGCCTGCACGAGCTCGGCGGCCTTGACCCGCTCGCTGAGCTCGCCGGCCTGCGCCCGGGCGGTGTCGGCGGTGGCCTTGAGCTCAGCGGCGTCGGGGGCGTCCGACTTCTGCGCCTTCTGCCAGGCACCCATGAGCCTGCCGACCTGTCCGCTGACGGTCTTCTGCTCTGCACGCAGCGTGTCGGCGGCGAGGACGGCGGCACGGCGGGCGGCGTCTGCGGTGAGCAGGGCGTCGACCAGGGATGGGTCCTCGCCCCGGGTGCGCTGGGAGGTGCGGACGGCGTCGGGGTCCTCGCGGACGAGCTTGAGGTCGATCACGGGGGGTCAGCCTACGGGGCGGCCGACGGTGGCCGAGCGGCCTGCCGCTGCACCGTCCGGCTCCGCTCCGTGCCAGCAGCAGAGCGCCCGGCCAGCCAGACCGACCGTACGACTGTGAAGGAAAGCTCGTGCCCTGGGTCCAGAAATCACGCACGGGCGCGGAGCGCCCTCCGCAGCACCTTGCCGGTCGAGGTCCGGGGGAGCTCGTCGAGGACGTGCACGACCTTGGGCCGCTGCGCGGGCGCGAGGTGCTCACGGGCCCAGCCGTCCACCGCGCCGGCGTCGCCGACCACGGCCACCTCCACCCGTTGCCCCCAGCGCTCGTCGTCCACGCCGTACACGGCCACCTCGCGCACCCCGGGGCACTCCTGGAGCACCCGCTCGACCTCGACCGGGTAGACGTTGACGCCCCCGGTGATGACGAGGTCGTCGCGCCGGCCGTCGAGGTACAACCACCCGTCGGCGTCCAGGCGGCCGAGGTCGCCCACGGTGAACGCGTCCCCGCGCCAGGCCGCAGCCGTCTTGTCGGGGGCGTTCCAGTAGGTGAACCGGGCGTAGGTGGGCACCGTGCACCAGATCGTCCCGTCGGGGTCCGTGCTCAGGGTGCGCCCGGGGCGGGCCCGCCCCACCGAGCCCGGGTGCGCCGCCCAGTCCGCGGCCGAGCACACCGTGAACTGGCCCTCGGTGGAGCCGTAGAACTCCCACACCGCGTCCCCGGCCGCGTCCACCAGCCAGCGCTTCACCGGCTCCGGGCAGGGTGCGCCCGCATGGGCGATCAGCCGGAAGCCCGCCAGTGCGGCCTCGGCACCCCCGTGCTCGCGGAGGCGCTGCAGCTGGGCCGGCGCGGTGAACACGGTGGTGGGGCGGTGGTCGGCGCAGAGCTCGAGGAACCCGGCGGGCGAGAAGCTGCCCGGGACCAGCACCGAGCCACCGGCGAGCAGCGTCCCGATCGCGAACCGCAGCGGCGCCGAGTGGTGCAGCGGGGACACGACGACGTGGACGTCGGACGGGCCGAAGTCCCAGAGATCCGCCTCCTCCGCCCACAGCGCGCGGGCGGCGTCCACGGCCAGCACGCCGGACCACACGCCCTTGCGGCGGCCGGTGGTGCCGGAGGTGACGTGCACCGGCCGGCCCAGGGGCACCGGCGCCAGCTCGGCCGGGGCGTGGTGGTGCAGGGCCTCGAGCTCGTCGGCGCCGCGCACCACCCGCGCCGGGTCGACGTCGGTCAGCAGCGCCTCGAGCTCGGCCCGCGGCGTCGCCGGGTCCAGCACCACCGGCACCACCCCCGCGCGCAGCGCCCCCATGACGGCGGTGACCAGTCGGGGCGAGCCCGGCACAACGAGCGCGAGACGGTCACCGCGCGCCAGGTCCCCGAGCGCCCCGGCCACCCCGGCCTGGTCGATCTCGGCCTGCGCCGCGGTGAGCGGGCCGGTCACAGGTTCCGGGCGCACAGGGCGAGAAGCTCCGTCCAGTGCCGCTCCTCGGCCTCGGCGGAGTACGCCGCGGTGTCGGCCATGGTGAACCCGTGGGTGGTGCCCTCGTACAGCTCGGTGCGGTGGAGGACACCGGCGTCGGTGAGCGCGGCCTCCAGCCGCTCCTGCTGCTCCGGCGGCGCGGACCCGTCGGCGTCGGCGTGCGCGACGTACACCTCGGCGGTGGTGGTGGCGGCCCCGAGGTGCGGGCTGTCCGGCGCCTCGGTCGCGAGGTTGCCACCGTGGAAGCTGGCGGCCGCGGCCACCCGGCCCGGGTGCGCCGCGGCCGTGCGCAGCGCGAGCGCACCTCCCATGCAGTACCCGGTGGTGCCCACGGGCCCGTCAGCCACCGCGGGGTGCGCGGCCAGGAAGTCGAGGTAGGCACCGGCATCGGCCACGGCCCGCTCCGGGGTGAGGGCCTGCATGAGCGGACCCAGGGTGGCCATCATCGACGGCCGGTTCTCCGGCTTCATCAGGTCCTCGAGATCGACGACCGGCGCACGCCCAGCCCGGTGGAACACGTTCGGCACGAGCACCACGTAGCCCTGCGCGGCGATCCGCTCCGCCATCTGCTGCAGCCGGGGCCGAACGCCGAACGCGTCCATGTACAGCAGCACGGCGGGGTGCGGGCCGTCACCGTCCGGGGTCACGAGCAGGGCGTCGGCCGTGCCGTCGGGCGTCGCGACGTCGACGGTGGTGGTGCTCATGCCAGGGTGCTCCTCACACGCGCGGCCGGCGGACGCTGCGATCGTGGCACCGGCCGGAGCGGTGCGCGCGCCCGGTCACGCACCGGCCGCCGAGACCCTCGCCCGGGGGCCGGGACCGTCGAGCAGCAGCGCGGAGTTCACCAGCGCCAGGTGGCTGAACGCCTGCGGGAAGTTGCCGAGCAGCCGGCGGGCCACCGGGTCGTACTCCTCGGCGAGCAGCCCCACGTCGTTGGCCAGCAGCAGCAGGTTCTCGAACATCGCCCGCCCCTCGTCCGCCCGCCCGGTCAGCACCAGCGCGTCCACGAACCAGAACGAGCAGGCCAGGAAGGCGCCCTCCTTGCCGGAGAGGCCGTCGCCGCCCTGCGTCTCCCCGGTGGTGTAGCGGTCCACCACGTCCCCGTGCCGCAGGCTGCGGCCAATTGCGTCGACCGTGGACACCACCCGCTCGTCGTCCCCGGACAGGAAACCCACGCTGGGGATGAGCAGCACCGCCGCATCGAGCTCGGTGCCGCCGTAGTACTGGGTGAACGCGCCCACCTCGGAGTTCCAGCCCTGGTCGCACACCTCCGCGTGCACGGCGTCGCGGATCTCGCGCCAGCGGTCGACCGGGCCCTCGACCCCGAACTCCTCCACCGTGCGCACGGCCCGGTCGAAGGCCACCCACACCATCACCCGGGAGTGGGTGAAGTGCCGGGCCGGGCCGCGCACCTCCCAGATGCCCTGGTCCTCGCTCTGCCAGATCCCGGCCAGGTGCTCGATCAGCGCGCGCTGCAGGCTCCAGGCCAGCTCGGAGTCGTCCAGGCCCTTCACCCGCGCCAGGTACAGCGCCTCCATCACCTCGCCGTAGACGTCGAGCTGCAGCTGGCCGGCGGCCGCGTTGCCGATGCGCACCGGGCTGGAGGCGCCGTAGCCGGGCAACCAGGTGGCCTCCCACTCCGGGTGCTGCCGCTCGCCCATCACGCCGTAGAGGATCTGCAGGTTGGTGGGCGAGCCGGCGATGGCGCGCAGCAGCCACTCCCGCCAGGCCGCGGCCTCCTCCAGGTAGCCGTCGCCGGCCAGCGCCGTGAGGGTGAGGGTGGCGTCCCGCAGCCAGCAGTACCGGTAGTCCCAGTTGCGCTCCCCCCCGAGGACCTCCGGCAGCGAGGTGGTGGGCGCCGCGACGATGCCCCCGCTCGGCGCGTAGGTCAGCGCCTTCAGGGTGAGCAGCGAGCGGTGCACGGCGTCGCGGTACGGCCCGGAGTACGAGCCGTGGGCCGACCACCCCTCCCAGAAGTCCAGCGTGTCGCGGATCCGGGCCGCCACGTCCACGGCGGGCGGGCGCTCGTCGACGGAGGAGAACCACTGCATCGACCAGCTCATCCGCTCGCCGGCCCGCAGCGTGAACGTGACGGCGTGCACCTGCTCGGAGTCCACCGGCGCCGGCAGCACCGAACCGCGCAGCACCACCGCGTCCGGCCCCGCGATGGCTTCGATGCGCTCGTCACCGTCGTCGCCCGGCCCGTGCAGGCCGAGGTGGCGCACCCAGGGGACCACCGAGCCGTAGTCGTAGCGCACGGTCCAGCGCAGCTCGAGCTCCACCTCGCCGTCGAGCACCTCCACCATGCGCACGAGGTCCACGCAGACGTCCCGCGGGGGCATGGCGTCGGTGAGGCGGACCGTCCCCGTCGACGTGGTCATCTCGGTGTCGAGCACCAGGGTCTCGCCACGGTAGGAGCGCGTGCAGGAGAGGACCTCGGCCGTGGGCGCGATCTGCCAGTGCCCGTGCTGCTCGCCGCCGAGCAGCGCCGCGAAGCACGCCCCGGAGTCGAAGCGCGGCAGGCACAACCAGTCGACGGACCCGCGGCGGCTGACCAGCGCGACGGTGTGCAGGTCCCCCACCAGGGCGTAGTCCTCGATCAACGACTGCTCCTGCTGCTCCCGCACGGTCACGCACCTCTCCCACTGCCCGCCCTGACCGGCCGGGAGCGCCGAGGCTACCGGGGCGGGCATCATGGGTTCCGATGTCCACGTCCAGGCGCTCCCCCGCGCCGAGCGCACCGCGGTCCTCCGCGCAGACCACGCGCTCGGTGCTGGTGATGCTCGCGGTGGGAGCGTTGCTGGCTGCCGGCGCCGCGGTGCTCTCCGGCGCCACGGCACCGGTCGCGGCAGCCGGCCCCGCTCTCGCGGCCGAGCAGGGGATCGCGCGCGACGGCACGCCGGCGGAGAAGGCGTTCGCGGGGGCTCGGGCGGGGAGCTGCCTGACCTGGACCGCCGCCGACGCCAGCGACATCACGGCCACGAGCTGCGCCGATCCGCACCTGTTCGAGGTGGCCGCCGACGTCGACCTCAGCGTCTACCCGGGGGCCGAGTTCGGGCCGGACGCGCCTCTGCCCGGAGCGTTGCGGCTGGCGGCGCTGCGCGCGGAGATCTGCACTCCCGCGGTGCAGACGTACCTCGACCAGAAGTTCGACCCCTACGGCGCGTTCACCGTAGGACTGATCAACCCGGGCCAGGCCGCCTGGCGAGCCGGGGAGCGCACCTTGGCCTGCGGGCTGCAGAACGTGGGTCGCTCCACCACGCCGTTCCCCGTCACGGGCAGGGTCGCCGACACCGACCAGTCCGACGTCACGCAGGTGGGCACCTGCCTGGGCATCGACGCGACGCTGCCGACCGACCCGGTGGACTGCGCTCGACCGCACGCCTCGGAGACCATCGCCGTGGTCGACCTCGCCGCCCAGTTCCCCGGTGGCTTCCCCAGCACCGCCGACCAGGACGCCTACCTCACCACGACGTGCGCGGTGGCCTCGGACGCCTTCACCGGTGCTGCCGACGGAGCCGCGGCCAAGGGGCTCGCCGTGTTCTGGGACAACGTCCGCTACGAGAGCTGGACGGCCGGCAGCACGCGGGTGAACTGCTCGGTGGGCCAGGAGCTGGCCGCGGGCGGGTTCGCCCCCGTGACCGGTGACTCGCGGGGCAAGGTGGTGGTGGGCCAGCAGGCCGCGCCGCCGGCCACCGCCCCGGCCCCCGGCCCGGCGAGCACCCCAGCACTCCCCGCCGCGCCGACGGCGGCACCGCTGGACGGCGGCCGCACCCCGGTCGCACCCGGCGGGGGCTGAGCGCCGTGCCGGTGGTCATGGACGAGCAGCGCTTCGACGAGCTCGTCTCCGACGCCCTGGACCTCGTGCCGGCCCGGCTGGCCGCGGCCATGGACAACGTGGTGGTGCTGGTCGCCGAGCGGCACCCCGAGGAACCGGACCTGCTCGGGCTGTACGAGGGGATCGCGCTGACCGACCGCGACTCCACCTACGGCGGGGTGCTGCCCGACACGATCACGGTGTTCCGGGGGGCCCTGCTCGACCACTGCGGCGACGAGGCCGAGGTGGTGCGCGAGGTGGCGATCACCGTGGTGCACGAGATCGCCCACCACTTCGGGATCGCCGAGGAGCGGCTGCACGAGCTCGGCTGGGGCTGAGCGGGCCGGGGGGCGAGCAGTGCCCGGGTCACCTCGCAGCCGCTCGGTCCGCGAGCAGGTCCGCCCGCACGCTCCTCAGGCCCCGTCGTCGACGCCGGAGCCCACGGGGGCGGTGAACGGCGGCAGGTGCGGGCCCCACGCGACGCAGCGCCAGCCGTCGGCCCCCACCGGTTCGAGCACCACGGTCTCGGTGTTCTCCAGCCGGGTGGACGCCGCGAACCGCCCGTCCACCCCGCCGAGCACCGCGCCCACCAGCCGGATCGCCGCCCCGTGGCTCACCACCACCACCGTGCCGTCGAGCAGGAGCCGTGCCCGCGCTCGGTCAGCGGCGCGCCCGGGGGCCGCGAGTCCAGCCTCTGCGCCACGTTCGAGGCGGTCTCGCCGTGCCGGGCGAGGACGAGCCGCCCGCTCATCCCCGCCCCCGGCGTCATCCCCGCCCCCGGCGGCGTCATCCCCGCCCCCCGCCGAGCCCGGCCACCCAGCCGCGGGAGCCCGCGGGATCGGGTGGCACGGTGCCGGCGTCCGGGCTCGCCGCGGGCCAGGACCCGAGGAAGCGCACGTCCTCGCACCGCCGGTGCAGCGCGGCCAGGGCCTCGGCGACGAGGGGGTCGGACACGTGCCCGGTGCAGTCGAGGAAGAAGCGGTAGGTGCCCAGGCCGGTCCGGGTGGGCCGGCTCTCGATGCGGGTGAGGTCGATGCCCCGCAGGGCGAGCTCCGCCATCGCCGTGACGAGGGCCCCCGGGGTGTTGGCCAGCTGCAGCACCACCGACGTCCGGTCGTGCCCGGTCGGTTCCGGGGGGGCGCACGGGGTCGTGAGCAGCACGAACCGCGTCTCGGCGTCTCGGACGTCGGCCACGTCCACCGCCAGGGCGACCAGGCCCAGCCGCTCGCCGACCAGCGCGGTGGACACGGCCGCGTCGGCCCGCCCGGCCGCCACGTCCTCAGCAGCCGCCGCGGTCGACGACGTCAGGGTGAGCACCGCCCCTCCCAGCTCGGCGGCGAGCCACTGCTGCACCTGCGCGGCGGCGTGCGGATGGGTGTGGACCGTCCGCACGGCCGTGGTCCCGGGGCGGACGAGCACCGAGAACCGCACCGGCAGGACGGCCTCGGCGACGATCTGCAGCCGGGTCCCGGTGGCCAGGGCGTCGATCGTGGTGGGTACCGGCCCCTCCACCGAGCTCTCGATGGGAACGCACGCGGCGTCGACCCGCCCCTGGCGCACCAGCTCCATCGCCGCGGGCGGGGTGGCGGCGGGCACCAGCTCCACCGCGTCCGGGTCCACCAGCGTGCGGACCGCGGCCTCGGTGAACGTCCCGGCCGGGCCCAGGTAGGCGATGCGCTGCACGACTGCCGACCTTACGGCGGTGCCGGGTAGGCTGCCCCGGCCGGCGGGGACCGGCCCCCGCCGGGGCGAGGGTCGCGGCGGCGAGGCGGTCGACGCGCCGGCCCGCGGTCGTGGCGGACCCGTCGCCCCACCCGAGGAGCCCTCTCCGTGATCACCCTCTCCGTCCTGCTCACGACGTTCGTCGTGGTCTTCCCGGTCGAGCTGCCCGACAAGACGCTCGTGGCCACGCTCGTGCTCACCACCCGCTACCGCCGCCCCCGGGCCGTGCTGGCGGGGGTGGTGCTCGCCTTCGCTGTGCAGGTGGTCATCGCGGTGGCCTTCGGCAGCGCGCTGGGCCTGCTGCCCGCCCGGGTGGTCGCCGGTGTCGTCGCCCTGCTGTTCGCCGTCGGGGCGTTCCTGCTGCTGCGCGAGGGCTTCGGCGCGGCCGACGACGACGAGGCCGAGCAGGCCGCCGCCGGGAGGGAGCAGCTGCCCTGGTGGCGGATCTCGCTGACCAGCTTCGGCGTGCTGTTCGCCGCGGAGTGGGGCGACGCGTCCCAGCTCGCCGTGGCGGCGCTCGCGGCGAGCTACCGCAACCCGCTCTCGGTGGGGCTCGGGGCGTGGTTCGCGCTGGCGCTGGTCGCGACGATCGCCGTCGTCGTCGGGACCAGGGTCGCCGGCCGGCTGCCCGTGCAGCTCATCCAGCGGGTCGCCGGGGCGGTGTTCGCGGTGTTCGCCGTGGTCGCGCTGGTCGAGCTCGTCCGCCGGTGAGCCGCCCCGCTGCGCCACGTGCGCACGTGACTATGGTCACGGGCACTGGGGCGACGTGCTCCGGCCGCGCGAGCAGAGGAGTGGACGACGATGAAGACCAAAGGCGCGATCCTGTGGGGCACCAACCAGCCGTGGTCGGTCGAGGAGATCGAGGTCGGCGACCCCCAGGCCGGTGAGGTGATGGTCCAGCTGGCCGCCTCCGGGCTGTGCCACTCCGACGAGCACCTCGTCACCGGCGGCACGCCGATCGAGATGCCTGTGCTCGGCGGGCACGAGGGCTCCGGCGTGGTCATCAAGGTGGGTGCCGGCGTCACCGGCCTGAAGGAGGGCGACCACGTCGTCACCGCCTTCATCCCCGCGTGCGGGCAGTGTCCGCCGTGCTCCAACGGCCACCAGAACCTGTGCGACCTCGGTGCGGCGCTGCTGAGCGGCAAGGCCATCTCCGACGGCACCAACCGCGTCACGGCCAAGGGCCAGGGCGTCCAGACGATGTGCCTGCTGGGCACGTTCTCCCCGTACATCACCGTGCACCAGGCGTCCGTGGTGAAGATCGAGCCGGACATCCCGCTCGAGGTCGCCGCGCTGGTCGGCTGCGGCGTCACCACCGGCTGGGGCTCGGCCACCAAGGTCGCCGACGTCCGTCCCGGCGAGAACGTAGTGATCATGGGCGCCGGCGGTGTCGGCATGAACGCCGTGCAGGGTGCGGCCGCGGCCGGGGCCAAGCGGGTCATGGTCATCGACCCGGTGGAGGCCAAGCGCGAGTGGGCCATGGAGTTCGGTGCCACCCACACCTACGCCAGCGCCGAGGAGGCCTTGGTCGGCGTCAACGAGCTCACCTGGGGCCGGATGGCGGAGAAGGTCATCATCACCGTCGGCGACATCCAGGGCGAGAACGTCCAGGAGGCCCTCAGCCTCACCGGCAAGGGCGGTCGCACCGTCGTCACCGGCATGGGGCAGGCCGCGAACATGGACGTCAAGCTCAGCCTGTTCGAGCTCACCCTGCTGCAGAAGGACCTGCAGGGCGCCATCTTCGGCGGCTCCAACCCCCGCGCAGAGATCCCCGCGCTGCTCTCGCTGTACCAGGAGGGCCAGCTCAAGCTGGACGGGCTCGTGACCAAGACCTACAAGCTCGAGGACATCAACGACGGCTACCAGGACATGCGCGACGGAAAGAACATCCGCGGCATGGTGCTCTACAGCGACGCCGACCGCTGACCGCTCCCGCCTGACCCTCGCCAAGTGCGGGCTCTTCGTCGTCATCCCTCCTCGGATGACCGCCAGAAGCCCGCACTTGGCGGTTCGGGATCACGTCAGCCCCAGCTCCGCCAGCTCGGCCGCGACCCGCGCGACGTCCGGCACCACCACGTGCACCAGCACCTCGCGCAGCGCCTCCGCCGCGGGGTCGGGGACGAGTGCCACCCAGGCCGGGTCCGGCACGGACCACGCCGCGCGCACGTCGTCCCCGCGCAGCGCCGCGACGGTGGCCGCCAGGACCCGCAGCACCCCCGTGCCGTCGTCGGCGCAGGCCGCGAAGCCCCGCCCGGAGTGCACCAGGAACGCCAGCGCGTCCGCGGCCTCCGACGGCCCCACGTCGGCCGACAGCTCCACGGGCAGCTCGCCCGCCTCGACGAGCAGGCCGGCGAGCAGCGGGCGGTGCCCCTCGGGCTTCGGCATCCCCAGCGTCAGGAAGGTGGCCACGACCCTGACGCTAGCTCGTGGGCCGGAAGCCCCCGCGCTACCGTCGATCGTGCTCGCCGCCTGGCTCCAACCACCCCGCTCGGACGTGGCCGTGGTCACCGACCCCCGGGAGCGGCGCGGGCTCTGGATCGAGGTGACCCTCGTCCTGCTCGTCACGCTGGGCATGTCCGGGCTGCGCAGCCTCGTCTCGCTGCTGGACTCCCTGGCCTCCACCGTCCCGCTCGCGCAGCAGACGGTCGCGATCAACGTGCCGCAGGCCCGGGCGGGCTACCTCGACCTCGTGGGCCAGCTGCTCTCCGTCACCCGGCTCGTGGCCTGGGGCGCGCTCGGCATCTTCCTGCTGTGGCGGAGCCGGTTCACCCTGGCCTCGCTGGGCCTCGACCGCACCCGGCCGGGTCGCGACGGCGCGTGGGGCGCCGGGCTCGCCGCGCTCGTCGGGATCCCCGGGCTCGGGCTCTACCTGGTGGCCCGGGCGCTCGACCTCAACCTGAACGTCGCCCCGAGCACGCTGAACAGCGCCTGGTGGACGGTCCCGGTCCTCGTGCTGTCGGCCGCGGCGAACGCGTGGGCGGAGGAGGCGCTCATCGTCGCCTACCTGCTCACCCGGCTGCGGCAGCTCGGGGCCGGGGGGAACGGCTCGCTGCTCGCCTCGGCGGTGCTGCGCGGCAGCTACCACCTCTACCAGGGCTTCGGCGGGTTCGTGGGCAACGTGGTGCTGGGGCTGGTGTTCGGCCGCCTCTGGCAGCGCACCGGGCGGCTGTGGCCGCTGGTGGTGGGTCACACCATCATCGACGTGGTGGCCTTCGTGGGGTACGCGCTGCTCGCACCCCACGTCAGCTGGCTGTAGCCGGGCCGGCCGAACGCGGGGAGGACCTCGCGCCCCGGGTCCGGAAGTCACGCACGGGCACGCGCTAGCGTGCACCCATGGTCGACTCCGAGGTGGGCGCTCTGCGCACGGTGATGCTCCACCGGCCCGGGGCGGAGCTGCAGCGGCTCACCCCCCGCAACAACGACCAGCTGCTCTTCGACGGGGTCCCGTGGGTCTCGCGCGCCCAGGAGGAGCACGACGCCTTCGCCGAGGTGCTGCGCGGCCGCGGGGTCGAGGTGCTGCTGCTGGCGGAGGTGCTGACCGAGGCCCTCGCCGTGGACGCGGCCCGGGCCGTGGGTGTCGCTGCCGCCGTCGACGCGCTCCGGCTCGGTCACGGCCTCGCCGATGCGCTCTCCGCCCACCTGCTCGACGTCTCCCCGGCCGAGCTCGCCGACGTGCTCACCGCGGGCATGACCTTCGACGAGCTCCCGGTCGCGGAGCGCACGGCCGGGGTGTCGCTGGTGCGGCGGATGCACCACGGCAGCGACTTCGTGGTCGACCCGCTGCCCAACCTGATGTTCACCCGCGACAGCTCGGTGTGGGTGGGCGACCGGGTGGCGATCACCTCCCTGGCCCTGCCCGCCCGCCGGCGGGAGACCTCGCTGACCGACCTCATCTACGCCCACCACCCGCGCTTCGCCGGCACCGCCCGCGCGTACGGCCACGCCCAGGCCCCGGTCGAGGGTGGCGACGTGCTGCTGCTCGCCCCCGGGGTCCTGGCCATCGGGGTCGGCGAGCGCACCACCCCGGCCGGGGCCGAGTCCTTCGCGCGCAGCGCCTTCGCCGACGGTCTCGCGCACACGGTGCTCGCGGTCCCCATCGCGCAGGAGCGGGCCTCGATGCACCTGGACACCGTGTGCACCATGGTCGACCGCGATGCCGTGGTCATGTACCCGGCCATCCAGGACACCTTGTCCGCCTTCACCATCCGCGCGGACGGCGACCACGTCACCGTCGCAGGTCCGGCCCCCTTCGTCGAGGCCGCGGCGGACGCCATGGGCATCGACAAGCTCAGGGTCATCGACACCGGGCTCGATCCGGTCACCGCCGAGCGCGAGCAGTGGGACGACGGCAACAACACCCTCGCGGTCGCGCCCGGAGTGGTCGTCGCCTACGAGCGCAACGTGCGCACCAACGCCCGGCTGGAGGACGCCGGCATCGAGGTGCTGCCCATCGCCGGGTCCGAGCTGGGCTCCGGCCGGGGCGGTCCGCGCTGCATGTCCTGCCCGGTCTCCCGCGACCCGCTCGACTGACCTGCCGCGGCGCCTTCAGCCTCACCTCAGCCCTGGCGCCGTACCCTCGGGAGCGTGGCAGACGGGTGGAACGGCGGACGCAGACCGGCGCGGGGTCAGCAGCAGCCGGACGCCGACCCCACCCGGGCGGTCCCCCGGTCGGAACCACCCCGCCCGCGTGCGTGGTCGCAGGTTCCCCCCGGCGGCCGGACCCAGCAGGACCCCCGCGGTCCGGGGCAGCCGGCTCGCCAGTGGGACCGCAACGGCGTCGACACCACCCAGTACGCCCCCCGCCAGGTTCCCCAGCCCTACCGCGACCAGCCCTACCGTGACCAGTCCCAGCGTCAGCAGCCACCGGGCCCACCCCGCCGCGGCGGACAGCCCGCGGCGGTCGTGCCCCCTGCGCGGCCGCGGAGGAAGCGGCGCTGGGGCCGTCGCCTGGGCGTCGTCGCCCTGGTGCTGCTGCTCGCCCTCGGTGGGTTCACCTGGTTCCTCGACGCCAAGCTGAACCGGGTCGCCGCCCTGGTGGACTACGCCGGCCGGCCGGCCGCCACCTCGGGCACGAACTGGCTGCTCGTCGGCTCCGACAGCCGCGCCGACCTGTCCCCCGAGCAGCAGGCGGCGTTGTCCACCGGGGACACCGGGGGCAGCCGGACCGACACGATCATGCTGCTGCACAAGCCGAGCAGCGGGGCGTCGACCCTGGTCAGCATCCCGCGCGACTCCTACCTCGACATCCCCGGCCACGGCAGGAACAAGGTCAACGCCGCGTTCTCCATCGGTGGGCCGCAGCTGCTGGTGCAGACCGTGGAGCGGGCCACGGGGCTGCGCATCCAGCACTACGCCGAGGTGGGCTTCGGCGGGTTCGCCGGGGTGGTCGACGCCGTGGGCGGGGTGACCATGTGCCTGCCCAACGCCATCGACGACCCCGCGGCCGGCATCAACCTCGCCGCCGGGTGCCAGCAGCTCACCGGCGCGCAGGCCCTGGGCTACGTCCGCACCCGACACACCTTCGCCAACCAGGACCTCACCCGCATCGCCAACCAGCGCGCGTTCCTCACCGCGCTGTTCGCCAAGGCCAGCAGCCCCAGCACCTTCCTCAACCCGTTCCGGTTCCTGCCGCTGGCCACCCAGGGCGTCGGCTCGCTGACCGTCGACTCCGGTGACCACGTGTGGAACCTCGCCGGGCTCGGGCTCTCCATCAGCAGCGGCGACCTCGTGAACACCACCGTGCCCGTGGGCGGCACCCCCAACGTGCCCGGCGCCGGATCGGTGGTGGAGTGGGACCGAGCGAAGGCTCAGCAGTTCTTCGGCGCGCTCGCGGCCGACCGCCCGCTGCCGGCCGACCTGGTGTCCGGGGGCTGAGGCCCCCGCGGCCGCATCCCAGGGAAGGCTATCCTCATCCCATGACGGCGACCAACGTGACGGCGATCGACCCGGGCACCCGGTTCCACGAGCTCCTGCGCGAGCAGGTCCGCAACGAGTTCACCGCCTCGCAGCAGTACGTGGCGGTCGCCGTGTACTTCGACGACGCCGACCTCCCGCAGCTGGCCGCGCACTTCTACGCGCAGGCCCTCGAGGAGCGCAACCACGCGATGATGATGATCCAGTACCTGCTGGACAACGACGTGCCGGCCCGCGTGCCCGGCGTCGGGGACGTGCAGAGCGAGTTCACCGACGTCCGCGAGCCGGTCGCTCTCGCCCTGGCCCAGGAGAAGACCGTCACCGCGCAGATCACCCGCCTGGCCCGGTGCGCCCGCGACGACGGCGACTACCTCGGCGAGCAGTTCGTGCAGTGGTTCCTCAAGGAGCAGGTGGAGGAGGTGGCCTCGATGACCACGCTGCTGACCATCGTCGACCGCGCCGGGGACAACCTGTTCCACGTCGAGGACTACGTCGCCCGCGAGATGGCCGGCGGCGAGGCCGTGGACTCCGGCGCCCCCCGGGCCGCGGGCGGCGCGGTCTAGCTGAGCCCGCCCCCCGGGGCCGAGCTCAACGGATGGTCACCTGGCGGGCGCGCAGCCCGTCCCGAGATCGGCGCTGGGCGGGGGTGAGGGGACCGTCCACGGCGAGCGCCTCGTCCAGGGCGGAACCGAGCACGGCCGTCGCCGCGGCCCACTCCTGCGCGTGCATCTCGCGGTCGAGGTCGAACACCGGCACGAGCAGCCCGTGCGCGCGGAAGGACCCGGCGAAGCGGGAACCCTCGCCCAGCGTCAGCGCCCCGGACGCGTGCACCCGGGCCAGGGCCATCATGAGGGCGTCCTCGTCCTCGGGGCGGACCCAGCGCAGGTGGGCCTTCTCCCCCGCGTCCACCCACCACGCGCTGCGCACACCGTCGGCCCGCACCAGCGCGGTCGGCATGATCGCCTCGTTCGCCCGCTCGAGGCTCAGCGCCACCTCACCCATCGGCGGCTCGTCGCCGGGCACCCACCAGCCGAAGTCGTCGTGCACGGTGACCTCGAGCGGCACGTCCAGCACGAGCAGGTCCTGCAGCCGCGGGGCCTCGACCGTGCCGCCGACCGACTCCAGGGACTCCCCGGGGTTGGCCGTGCGGGCGAACTGCAGGGCCGCACCGAGGTCGCGGCTGAGGTCCGCACCGGGCACCTGCTGCACCTGCAGGCCCACCATCCCGAGGCCCTCGCCGGCGTCGTCACGGACCAGGGCGGCCGAGGCCATCGGGAGGACGGTGCCGAGCAGCACGGGCCGCCCGTCGCCGGCCAGGGTCAGCGTGGCGGTGGCCGAGGGGACGAACTCGCGCAGCGCGACGAGGTCGCACTCCGCGGCCAGGCCCTCGAACGGCCGGCTCACGGGGTCGGGGGTGACCGGCCGCGCACGGCGGGGCTCCTTCACCGATCCGGGTCGGGGTCCAGCCTTGCGTCCACTCTTCTTCGCCACGAGGAGCGAACCTACCCGGCCGGGCCCAACCAGCCCCGCACGGCCAGCGGGTGGTTGGTCGCCACCCACCGGACCCCGAGCTCGCGGCACAGCGCCACGTCCTCCGCGGAGTCGACCGTCCACGTGTAGGTGTCGCGCCCCTGGGCGGTGGCCCGGCGGACGATGTCGGGGTCCTCGCGGATCACGTCGATCTTCGGGCCGATCGCCGTGCTGCCCGGGACCACCACCAGGGCCGCGGCGGACCGGCCCAGCAGCACGGTCGGCAGCTTCGGGGCCGAGCGCCGCACCCGCCACACCGCGCTCGCGGAGAAGCTCATGACCAGGGCGGTGGCCTCCACCGGGTCCGCCGGGCGCGCGAGACCGAAGCGGTGCAGCTCGGCCAGCACCTTCGCCTCCACGAGCCCGCCGTAGCGCACGGGGTGCTTGGTCTCCACGAACAGCCGCGCACCGGGGTGGGCGGTGACCAGGTCCAGCAGCAGGGTCAGGGTGAGCAGCCTCTGCACCCCGGCCGGCTCCTCCGGGTCGGGGAGGCCGCGGTCCCGCTCGGCGACGAGGGCGTCCGCCGTCTCGGGGAACGGATCGTGCCAGCTGCCGTAGTCCAGCTCCGCCAGCCGCTGCAGGGTCATGCCGCTGACCACGCCGTGCCCGGTCGAGGTCCGGTCGACCCGACGGTCATGCACGCACACCAGGTGCCCGTCGCGGGTCAGCCGCACGTCGCACTCCAGCGCGTCGGCCCCCTGCAGCAGCGCGCGCTCGTAGGCGGCCAGGGTGTGCTCGGGGAGCTCGGCGGACGAGCCCCGGTGGGCCACGACCCCGATGCTCACGCCGACTCCCGCGCCGCCGCCGGGACCGAGGCCACCCACCGACGCCGAGGCGGTCGGGCCGCACCACCGAGCCGCTCGGTGCACCGCAGCACCACCAGCAGCGTGAGCACGGCCGTCACCGCCGCGGTGAGGTCGCTCAGGCCTGCGAGCACCACCGCATCGGCCTGGGCCTGCGCGGTGCCCAGCAGCCGCCAGCCCCAGGTCAGCGCAGCGAGCAGGCCGCTGAGCACGAACACGGCCCACCACCGGCGCACCAGCCGGGACGGCCCCGCACCGCCGCCCAGGGACCGCTCCAGCTCGGTCACCAGGACACCGGCCTGGCCCAGGTTGACCACGGGCAGCAGGGCACCGAGCAGGACGGCACGGGTCGAGCGGGAGTCCCGCCGCCCCGCGTGCTCGGCGGCGGCGTGCCGGGCCCGGACCAGCCACAGCGCCACCACCAGGGCGGAGATGACGGCGAGCACCGGCGCGAGCACTCCGGCGGCCACCACCACCGAGTCCGACAGCGCCACCGTCCGCGCGCCGAGCAGCTCCGTGCGACCGCGCAGCAGCAGCCCGTAGCGCCACGCCTCGGCCCCGGCCGCCGCCACGAACGCGACGGCGGCGCCGACCAGCAGAGGCCGGGCGCTGGCCGCGAGCGCGCGGGCGCGGACGGTGTCGCTGGGCGCAGCAACCCCCTCGGCCAGCGTCAGCGGGTGCACCCACGGACGGGACGGCAGCCCCCAGCGCGGAGTCGCGTGGTAGCGGGGGGTGGGTCCCAGCGGCGCCGGGGCCGACGCAGCCACCGGGGCGCCGGGGGGGACGTGGGCCACCCAGCGCGTGGTCCAGGGCGCGGTGGCGACCGGGGCGGAGAGGGCACCACCGCAGCGGGGGCACCACGGCAGCGGGTATCCCTGCACGGGCACCCGTGCGGCGCACCGGTGGCAGTGCTGGACGGGCACGGCTACAGGACGGTGGGAGCGGCCGACCCGGTGGCCTCCATGGGCTTGCCGGCCTGGGCCCAGGCGGTGGTGCCGCCCTCGACGTTGACGGCGTCCACACCGTTCTGGTTCAGCCAGGCCACGGCCTGGGCGGAGCGGCCGCCGCTCTTGCACACCACGTGCACCGTGCCCTCGCCCAGCTCGGCGAGACGCGCCGGCACCTCGGCGAGCGGGATGTGCAGGGCACCGGTGGCGTGGCCGGCGGCCCACTCGTCGTCCTCCCGGACGTCGAGCAGGACGACGTCGTCGGGCAGGGCGGAGACGGGGGCGCTGGGCACGGTGGGCTGGGTCACGGGATCCATCGTCCCACGGCCGGGTGTCCTGGCGGTGAACCGCACGCAACCCCGTCACGACGGCGGAACGGGAAGCACCCGTGGTCTCGGCGACCACGGGTGCTTCCCGATCGGGGTGGGGCGGGTGGGTCTAGTGGGAGATCGCCTTCTCGACCCCCACCCCGGTCAGCGAGCGCACCTCCATCTCGGCGTTCTTGGCGGCGCTGCCCTTGTCCGAGCTGATCAGCGTGCCGATGATGCCGAGGACGAACGCCAGCGGAATGCTGACGATGCCGGGGTTCGCAAGGGGGAAGTACGCGAAGTCCGACCCCTTGATCATCGACGTCGCGGAGCCGGAGACGGCCGGGGAGAAGATGATCAGACCGATGGTGCTGATGAGCCCGCCGTAGATGCTCCACAGGGCGCCGGAGGTGTTGAAGCGCCTCCAGAACAGCGAGTACACGATGGTCGGCAGGTTCGCCGACGCCGCGATCGCGAAGGCCAGGGCGACGAGGAAGGCCACGTTCTGGCCGTTCGCGAGGATGCCCAGGGCGATGGCCACGATCCCGATGACCACGGCGGTGATCCGCGAGACGGCGATCTGCTTGCGCTCGTCGACCTTCCCCTTCTTGATCACGTTGGCGTAGATGTCGTGCGCGAACGACGCCGACGCCGTGATCGTGAGCCCGGCGACCACGGCGAGGATGGTCGCGAACGCGACGGCGGCGATGACGCCGAGGAAGATCGTCCCGCCCAGCTCGAAGGCCAGCAGCGGCGCTGCGGAGTTCACGCCACCGGGGGCGGCCAGGATCTTGTCCGGCCCCAGCAGGGCGGCCGCGCCGTATCCGAGCACCAGCGTGAACAGGTAGAACAGCCCGATCAGGCCGATCGACCAGACCACCGAGCGCCGGGCCTCCTTGGCCGTGGGCACGGTGTAGAAGCGCATGAGCACGTGCGGCAGCCCGGCGGTGCCCAGCACCAGCGCGATGGCCAGCGACAGGAAGTTCAGCTTGGAGGTGCCCGTGGCGCCGTACTGCGCGCCGGGAGCGAGGATGTCCTTCGGCTTGGCCGCGGCGCTTGCCATCGTCTGGGCGTTGCCCAGCAGCTCGGAGAGGTTGAAGCCGACCTTGGCCAGCACGAGGACCGTCATGACCGCCGCGCCGACGATGAGCAGCGCAGCCTTGATGATCTGGACGTAGGTGGTGCCCTTCATCCCGCCGATGAGGACGTAGGCGATCATGATCAGCCCGACGACGGCGATGACGACGGACTGCCCGCCGCGGTCGCTGATGCCCAGCAGCAGCGCCACGAGGCCACCGGCCCCGGCCATCTGGGCGAGCAGGTAGAACAGCGAGACCGCCAGGGTGGAGATCGCGGCCGCGGTGCGCACCGGGCCCTGCTTGAGCCGGAAGCTCAGCACGTCGGCCATGGTGAAGCGGCCGGTGTTGCGCAGCAGCTCGGCCACCAGCAGCAGGGCCACCAGCCACGCGACGAGGAAGCCGATGGAGTAGAGGAAGCCGTCGTAGCCGTAGACCGCGATGGCGCCCGCGATGCCGAGGAAGCTCGCCGCCGAGAGGTAGTCACCGGAGATGGCGACACCGTTCTGCGCACCCGAGAACGAGCTCCCGCCGGTGTAGTAGTCGGCCGCGGTCTTGTTGTTGTGGCTGGCCCGGAACACGATGACCAGCGTGAACACCACGAACCCGGCGAAGATGAGGATGTTGACCAGCGGGCTGCCGAGGTCCGCGGCCGCCGCCTGGGCGAGCACCGCGCTCATCGCCGCACCCCCTCGAGCTGCTCACGGATGGCGGTGGCGCGCGGGTCGATGTCGCGGTTGGCGAAGCGCACGTAGAGACCGGTGATGACGAAGGTCGACACGAACTGCAGCAGACCGAGGACGAGGCCGACGTTGATGTTGCCGACGAGCTTGGTCGCCATGAAGTCGTGCGCGTAGTCGGCGAGCAGGACGTAGAGCAGGTACCAGGCGAGGAACAGGCCGGTCATCGGGAAGACGAACTTCCGCAGCCGGCTGCGCAGCTCCTGGAACTCCGGGCTGGCCTGCATGTCCAGGAACGCCTGGTCGTCCGGGGTCCTCGGGCCGGGGCCCTGGTCCGGCTTCTCGTCGACGGTGCTCACGCTGTCCTCCTCGTCGTACCTGCTGCGTGACGGTCGTCACGGCGTGCGGCTGCGCTGAACGTAGGGAGGCGGGCGCCCTCGGGGCAGGTCCACGACGATGCTGGTCGGCGGGCTGCACGAGCCGTCGGCAGGCGGTCGGCGGGCCGCGCTGAGTGGTCCCCGTCACAGCTCGCCACGCGCGCCGCCGCCACCGCCGCGCCTGGCCGTGCCCCGCCGTGCCCGTGGTTTCGGTCCGCCGTGCCCGTCGTCTCGGTCCGCCGTGCCCGTCGTCTCGGTCCGCCGTGCCCGTCGTCTCGGTCCGCCGAGCACCCGTACCCGCCCGTCCGGCCGGCCGAGCACCCGTACCCGTACCCGCCCGTCCGGCCGGCCGCCCGTCGTTCCGGCCGCCCACCCGTCGTTTCCGCACCTTCATCTGCCCTCGACGCTCGCCTGCGCGGCGGTTGCCGTTCGGTGTGTCAGAACGACGACCACCGCCGACGTGGACGCTCGCCCAGCGCTGCCACGACGTCCTCGGCGACCCCGTCCACGTCCGCGAGGACCGAGGCAGCGGCGTAGCGCAGCACCAACAACCCGCCTCGCTGGATCGTGTTCTGCCGCCACCGGTCCCGGACGAACGTGGTCGGATCACTGTGGAACTCCCTCCCGTCCACCTCGACCGCGGTGCTCGTGGGCCGGTGCAGGAAGTCGACCCGGTACCCGCCGAGCACCCGGGCTCCCGTCTCGAGGCGCCACCCTCGGGCCCTGAGGGCACGGCCCAGGCGCCGCTCGGGTTTGGAGTCGACGATGCCCGGCCACTGCGCGAGCTGACGACGAGCCGCCGGCCGCCCCCGCCGCTTCCCGTCCCGCTCCATCCGCTCCGCCACCACGTGCGGGTTCAGCTCGTGACCGAGGGCCCGATCGACCAGGAGGTCCGCATCGGTGCCGTGCACCACGGCCAGCCCGTCGAGCAGGGCTCGCTCGACGGTCACGACCGGGAGTCCCCAGGCCGAGCTGCGGGCGTCGGCGGGCAGGTCCCGCCGGTACAGCACCACCCCGCGGGGCGTACGGACACTTGTCCGACGCGGAACGGTGGCCTCCACCCACTCGGGTTCGGGGTGCAGGCCCCACAGCCAGAGGGCCGTGCGGTGGCTGAGGACGGCGTCCGGACGCCACAGCGTCACCGCCCGCGCCATCCCGCGACCATCGAGCTCACCCGAGGCGAACACACCCGGAAGCACGCGCACGAGGCTGCCCCGGCGGACCCGGTCCCGGACGGTGCTCCGCGGCACCCCGGCCGCGTCGAGCTCGGCGTGCGTCCACAGCCCCCACCTGTCCACGGGTCGACCCTGCTCCGGCACAGGGTCGGTGCGGCTCACCCGATGCCGACCTGTGGACAACCACGCGGGCTGTGGACAGCTCAACCCGTCACTCCGCCACACTCATCGGCTCACAACCACCGTGCGCACCCCGCACCGCGTTGGGTGTGGCAGAACGACGGCGGGCCAGCGGGGGCGCGGGCAGAACGACGGCGGGCGGGACGGGCGGGACGGGCGGGACGGGGCGGGACGGGGCGGGCGGACCGATCGGCGGCGGGCGGGGCGGCGGGCGGACCAGCGGGGGCGCGGGCAGAAGGACGGCGGACCAGCGGGGCGCGACCGCGTTGGGTGTGGCAGAACGACGGCGGGACGGGCGGACCGATCGGCGGCCTACTCCCCCCAGCGCTCGACGTCGCGGTCCACGCCCATCCCGAGGCGCTCGGGGGCGTGCATCCGCAACAGCCGCCGGCCGACGTCGGGGGGAGCGGAGCCCCGGGTGGCCAGCGAGACGCCGATCATGACGAGGAACGCGGCGGGCACGCTGAGCGCCGCCGGCTGGCTCACCACCGAGCCCAGCCAGCCCTGCGCCCCGCCGTCGACCACCGAGGCCACCACGGCCGCGACCGCCAGCGCCCCACCCACCACCAGGCCCGCCGCCGCCCCGGCGGCCGTGAGCTCGCGCCACCAGATGCCGAGCACCAGCAGCGGGCAGAAGGTCGAGGCCGCGACGGCGAACGCCAGGCCGACGGTCTGCGAGAGGTCCAGCCGCACCAGCGCCAGCGTCAGTGCCACCGGCACGGTCCCGGCCAGCAGCGCGGCCACCCGGAAGTCGCGCACCCGCCCGCGGAGGACGTCCGTCGAGAGCACCCCCGCCACGCTGACGACCAGGCCCGACGACGTCGAGAGGAACGCGGCCACCGCGCCGGCCGCGACGAGGGCCGCGAGCAGCTGCCCGCCGATACCGGAGAGCAGCGCGCCCGGCAGCAGCAGGACGGCCGCGTCCGTGGTCCCGGTGACGAGCAGCTGCGGCACGTACAGCCGGGACAGCACCCCCAGCACCGTCGGGAACAGGTAGAACACGCCGAGCAGGGCCAGCACCACCAAGGTCGTCCGGCGCGCGGCCCGTCCGTCGGCGTTCGTGTAGAAGCGGACGAGCACGTGCGGCAGACCCATGGTTCCGAGGAACGTGGCCAGGATCAGCGAGTAGGTCTCGTACAGCGGGTGGTCGCCGCCGAGCCCGCCCGAGGGCAGCAGCCAGGCCGCGTCCGTGGTGGGCACCCCGTCCACCACGGGCACGTCGGAGCCGGCGGCCAGGGTCAGCACCGTGCCGGCCCGAACCTCGTGCTGGCCGACGTCGAACCGGGTCGGCACGCCGTCCAGCTGCACCACCACCGGCCGGGCCACGTCGAGCACCACGTCCGTGGTCACGTCGACCCGGGTCTCGGCGGACACCGTGGGCGGGACCGGCGCGCCGACGGGGCGGGAGTCAGCCCCGTGGTGCAGCAGCAGGACGATCGCCGGCACCCCGATGGCCGTGAGCTTGAGCCAGTACTGGAAAGCCTGGACGAAGGTGATGGAGCGCATGCCGCCCCCGGCCACGTTGGCCACCACCACGACCCCGACCGCCAGCGCGCCCACCCAGCTCGGTGCCCCGGTGAGGATTCGCAGGGTCAGTCCGGCGCCCTGCAGCTGGGGCACCAGGTACAGCCACCCGATGAGCACCACCACGAGCGTCGCCAACCGGCGCAGCCGCGTGGAGCCGAGCCGGAACTCCGCGAAGTCGGGGATCGTGTACGCACCCGATCGGCGCAGCGGGGCGGCGACGAACAGCAGCAGCGCGAGGTAGCCGGCGGTGAACCCGACCGGGTACCAGAGCGCGTCGGCCCCGTACTTGGCGACGAGCCCGGCCACCCCCAGGAAGGACGCCGCCGAGAGGTACTCCCCGGAGATGGCGGCGGCGTTGGTGCGCGGCCCCACGCTGCGCGAGGCGACGAGGAAGTCCGAGGTGGTGCGGGCCATCCGCACCCCGTAGGCACCCACGCCGACGGTCAGCACCGCGACGAGCGCGATCGCGGCCAGGGTGATCGGCGGCGCGGTCACCGGGCGCGGCCGGGCATCACTCGTCCACCCTCAGTCGTCCACGAGATCGGCGAAGTCCTGCTCGACCCGCTCGGCGAGCGCCGTGTGGGCCCAGCCGACGAGGCCCAGGAACGGGTAGGCGAGCAGTCCGAGCAGCAGCCACGGCAGCCGCACCCCCAGCACCTGCACCGATCCCAGGGCCGGGACCAGGGCGAACAGCAGGGGCAGCACGCCGAGCAGCACCACCACCAGCCCGGCCAGCCGCAGCGAGAGCCCCAGCTGGGTGCGCACCAGGCCGCGGAGCAGGACGTCGCCCACCTCGGTCTGGTCCTCCACCTCGGCCCGGGTGCGCACCAGCCGACGCGAGCCACGCCGCTCGGCCAGGACCACCCGCACGCGTCGGGGAGCGGGGTCCGGGCCGGTCACCGGGCGCTCCAGCTCTGCTTCACCGTGCGCACGAGCACGTCCTTGAGCTCGCGGGTGTGCCGACGGCTGACCGGGAGCTCCACGGCTCCCGGGGCGTGCGGCGGCCCGAGCCGGACGACGTACCCGCTACCGACCATCCGCAGCTCGGTGACCAGCGGCAGGGACACCAGGTAGGACCGGTGCACCCGGGCGAAGCCGGCGTCGCCCCAGCGCTCCTCGAGGACCGCGAGCGGGATGCGGACGAGGTGGCTCCCGGTGGCGGTGTGCAGCCGTGCGTAGTCGCCCTGCGCCTCGACCCACCGGACGGCCGAGCGCGGCACGAGCGTGGTGGTGCCCCCCAGCTCGACGGCAACCACGTCGTCGGCGGGGGTCTCCGCGGGGCTGCCCGGGGCGCGCAGCCGCTCGATCCGGCGCAGCGACTCCGCCAGGCGCTCGGCGCGGATCGGCTTGAGCAGGTAGTCCACCGCCCCGATGTCGTACGCCTCCACGGCTCGGTCGTCGTGGGCGGTGACGAAGACGACGGACGGGGGGTCGGCGAAGGCGGCGAGGACGCGCGCCAGCTCAAGGCCGTCCAGCCCGGGCATGCGGATGTCGAGGAACACCACGTCGACGGCGGGCAGCTCGCCGGAGTTGAGCAGTCGAAGCGCGGTGGTGGAGTCGGCCGCTGTCCGGACCAGCCCGACCCGTCCGTCGGCGCGCAGCAGGTAGGCGAGCTCGTCCAGGGCGGGGGGCTCGTCGTCGACCGCGAGCACGGTGAGCGCCCCGGGCTCGCGCTCGGGGGGCGGGCTGGTCGCAGCGAGGTCGGTCACGGGGTCGTCATGGTGCGCGCCGGGTGCCCGAGTTGTCCACGTGAGCAACCCGCCCTGCGTGCACGTGTGCACCCGTGAACGCGGTCCGCGCTGGTCATACCGTGCGCAGGAGACCCTCGAGCTGCTGTCGGGCGGCCTCGACGATCTCCGTGCTGCTCGCGGGCTGGGCGGTCACGTCGGCGTCGTGGCGCAGCAGGTATCGGCCGTCGCCCGGCCGGTCGAACCAGCGCACGCGGCACTCGCGCCGGTCGGCCCCACCCGCACGGCACCGCTGCGGCCAGGTGGTGCCGGCGGCAGCGCCCGGACGGGCGCGGCGGGGAGCCCAGCGGCGGGCACCGTCTGTCCCAGCAGGTCGCCCCCGGCGTCCTCGGCGAGGCCGGGGAGCTGGACGGCGAGCACGCCTGAGGTGCCGGAGCGCGCCGCCAGGATCCGCACCAGGTCCGACGGCCGATCACCCAAGAAGCCGACGGCGTCCAGCGCTGCACGGGGCCGGACCAGGACGAGCAGCGCGCTGTGCAGGTCGGGGTCGAGCCGGCCGCCGGCGAGCACGTGGCCGGTCGCAAGCCGTGCGCGTGCCGCAGCGTCCACTGCACGCTGCTCGTCCACCGTCGCGGCCGTGGGACGGACGTCGAAGGGGAACGGCAGGCGGCTGACCCCCGTCAGTGGCCAGACGACCTGGACCTCCTCGGGGGTGAGGCGCCACCGCTGGCCGTTCACTCGCCGATGACCGCTGGGGCGACCTTGGGGAGCTCGCCCACCAGCTCCGAGCCGTTCTCCTCGGTGATGAGGTAGCTGAGCGTGTCGTGCTCGAAGTCCTCCTGGCCCTTGGCGCCCCGGCCACCGGCACCCATGCCGCCCCCGGACGCACCCCGGGCACCCGCCGCTCCGCCACCGACCGCCGCACCGGCTCCGGCCCCACTGCCTGCACCGGTTCCGCCGGACCGCTCAGAGGCCCCAGCGCGCCCAGGCCGCCCGGTCCTCCACCGCCGCGACCACCGAGCCCACCGCCGAGGCCGCCGCACCGGGCAGACCCAGCCTCGCGGCCAACGACTTCGTGCGCGAGGTCATCCGGACCTCCGCGTCCGGGAAGCGCTCGGCGAGCACCCCCCGCAGGGTGCCCAGGGCATCGGCCAGACCCAGCTCCACGGCCCGCCGACCGGTCCACACCTCGCCCGTGAACAGCTCGTCGTCGGTGCCGACGAGCGCGGCGCCCCGCCGCTGGCGCACCCAGGCCTTGAACTCGGTGTGGATGGACTCCTGCATCCCCAGCAGCCAGTCGACGTCCTCGATCTTCTCCGGCGAGAAGGGGTCCAGCCGGGCCTTGTTGGCGCCCTGGGTGTGCAGGCGCCGCTCCACGCCGAGCTTGTCGATCAGCCCGGTGAGCCCGAACCCCGAGCTGACCACACCCACGGAGCCGAGCATCGACGTGGGCGTCGCGAAGATCTCGTCGGCGGCGCAGGCCAGCCAGTATCCCCCCGACGCGGCGACGTCCTCGCAGAACGCGAGCACCGGCACCTCGTGCTCGGCGGCGAGCTGGCGGACCCGGTCGCCGATGAGCGCGCTCTGCGTCGGCGACCCGCCCGGTGAGTTGACGGCCAGCGCCACGGCCTGCAGCCCGTCGGCCGCGAACGCGCGCTTCAGCGGCCCCTCGACGGAGTCGATGTTGAGCTGTGTCCGTCCGAGACCCGCTGCGCCGGAGGCGATCACACCGTGCAGCCGCACCACGGTGACGACGGGGCCCGCCGTCCCGGACAACCGCGCGGGCAAGTTCGACGACAGCGACGAGGGCAGCTTGACCATTCGTCGAGCGTACGGACGCCCGTGCGAACCGGCTGCCCACCGCGGGCCGAACCACCAGCGACCACCACCCCCGACCCCGCAGGACGTGCCCGTGCGACCCCCCGTGCTCGACCCCGTCCTGGCTGTCCACCTGCTGGCCTGCCCGCCCTGCCGGGACGCCCGCCCCGTCCTGGTGGGCGCCCCGCTGCTCCGCGACGCGGCCCCGCCACCACGCGTGTGGGAGGGGATCCTCGTCGAGGTCCACCGCCACCGGAGGGTGGAGCGGCACCGGCAGGTCCGGCGTCACACGACCCTGCGGCGACCGCACCGCTGAGCGCGGACCGCGCTTGCCCTACGACCGCACGCCGGCGCGGAACTTGGGCACCCGCAGGCTGACCTTCGTTCCCGCACCCAGCGCGGTCTCGACCACCAGCCCGTAGTCGTCGCCGAACGCGGCCCGGAGCCGGTCGTCGACGTTGCCCAGTCCGACGTGCGTGCCGGACGAGTGGGCCTCGGCGGTGCTCAGGTCGCCGCCCGGCTGCAGCCGCGCGGGGTCCATCCCCACCCCGTCGTCCTCGACGCTGATGACGCACTCCGTGCCGGCGTCCTCGGCGACGACCGTGACGGTGCCGCCGTTCGCGCTGCCCGAGAGCCCGTGCCGCACCGCGTTCTCCACCAGCGGCTGCAGCGCCAGGAACGGCAGCACCACCCCCAGCACCTCCGGGGCCACCTGCAGACGGACCTGCAGCCGCGAGCCGAAGCGGGCGCGCTCGAGGGTCAGGTAGCGGTCGATGTTGCGCAGCTCGTCGGCCAGGGTGGTGAACTCCCCGGCCGTGCGGAACGAGTAGCGGGTGAAGTCCGCGAACTCCAGGACCAGCTCCCGGGCCCGCTCGGGGTCGGTGCGGACGAAGGAGGCGATGGTGGTCAGGGCGTTGTAGAGGAAGTGCGGGCTGATCTGCGCGCGCAGGGCCCGGACCTCGGCGCTCGCGAGGGCGTTGCGGGAGTCGTCCAGCTCGGCCAGCTCGATCTGGGTGGCGGCGTAGCGGGCCACCTCGTCGGCCGTGCGCAGCAGCCCCGGTCCGGCTTCGGAGGTGCTCACCGCGCCGAGCACCCCCACCACGCCGGTGTCCTCCAGGACCAGCGGGACGACGACCAGTGCGCGGACCGCGCAGCCGAGCCGGCCGCAGTCGACGTCCGCGTGCGGGACCAGTGCCCGGCGGGAGGTCTCGAGCGCCCGCCGGGCGGCGGTCAGCAGGTCCTCGGCGTGCTGCTCGCCGCCCCCGTGCCACGCGAGCAGCTCGCCGCGGGCGTCGGTGAGCGCGGTGGCCGCCGTGCCGAGCAGGGCCCGCAGGTGCGGCGCGGCCACGGTGGCGGACTCGGCCGACAGCCCGCGCCGCAGCGCCGTCGCGGCCTGCGAGGCAGTGTGCAGGGTGTCGTGCACCACCCGCTCCAGCGGGCTCGAGAACCCCCGCCGGTCCCGCAGCCGACGGATGAGCAGGACGACCACCACGGCAGCGACGACGAGCGCGGCGACGCTGACGGCGGTGAGCACGGGACCGGTGCGGGTCAGGCCTCGGGGACCAGGTCGGTCGTGTCCTCGACGTCGGCGGCCTCGTCGTCGACCACCTCGTCGACGCTCTCGTCGAGCTCGGACTCCGGGCGCGCCGCCACGGGCACGGCCGGCTGCTCCTCGAGGGGGGTGTCCGGGCGCTCCTCGGCGAGCTTCTCGTCCAGGCTCTCGCCCTCGAGCTCCTCGTTCTCCGTCGTGCCGGTGCGGTTCGCGCCCGACCACCCGTCGGGGGCGTCGTAGCCGTCGTCGCCGACACGCTCACCGAGCTCGTCGGAGTCGGAGGCCTCGCTGGCGTCCAGCGTCTCCTCGTTCAGGTCCTGGTTCAGGTCGTTGTCCTCGTCGTCAGCCATGGCACCAGCCTGTCGAGCGGGGCCCCCGTGCGCCACCCGGAGCGGCGCTCAGCGCAGCAGGCGGCTCATCCGCCGATCGGCCAGCGGCTTTCCACCGGTCTGGCAGGTGGGGCAGTACTGGAAGCTCTTGCTGGCGTAGGACACCTCGCGAACGGTGTCCCCGCACACCGGGCACGGCAGCCCGGTGCGGGCGTGCACCCGCAAGCCGGAGCGCTTCTCACCCTTGAGGCTGGCCGCTCCCTGGCCCACCGACCGGTCCACCGCCGAGGCGAGCACGTCGACCAGCGCGGTGTGCAGCCGCTCGAGCTGGTCGGCGTCCAGCTTGCCGGTGGTGGCGAACGGCGACAGCCTCGCGGTGTGCAGGATCTCGTCGGAGTAGGCGTTGCCCACCCCGGCCAGCACCGACTGGTCGGTCAGCACGGTCTTCACCCGCTCCGCGCGCCCGCCGAGCAGCGCGGCCAGCTCGGCCAGACCCAGGGAGAGCGCGTCCGGACCGAGCTTGGCCACCCCGGGCACGTCGGCCGGGTCGCGGACCACCCACACCCCCAGCCGGCGCTGCGTGCCCGCCTCGGTCAGGTCGAAGCCGGGGGCGCCGGGCGGTGTGCCGAGGTGCACCCG
The DNA here is from genome assembly GCF_026153295.1 of Rhodococcus antarcticus. NCBI lineage: Bacteria > Bacillati > Actinomycetota > Actinomycetes > Mycobacteriales > Nocardiaceae > Rhodococcus > Rhodococcus antarcticus. The sequence continues at coordinate 3,275,755 of NZ_CP110615.1, forward strand.
CAGGGCGAGCGGTCCCTTCCCGGGCCTGGGGGGCACGGCGGACAGCGACTCCGACCAGCGCAGCCACCCCGCCCGCATGAGGTGCACCACCAGGTGCAGCACGGTCCCGTCGGGGGCGGTGCACTCGAGGTCGAGGTGCTTGCCGAGCCGGCGCGAGCCGGTGACGGTGGTCCCCACCAGCGCCGTCACCGGGGGGTCGAAGGTCTTCAGCGCCGTGAGCGTCGCGACGTCGACGCGGCCGACCGGCAGACCCACCGCGTGCTCGCGCAGGTGGTGGGCGAGGGCTTCGACCTCGGGGAGCTCGGGCACGGGGGGAGTCTGCCCCGCTCAGGCGCGGAAGGGGAGGTCCCCGGCCAGGTCGCGCCCGGGGTGCGTGCTCCAGGCCTCGAGCTCCGCGGACAGCGCCCGCACCTCGCGCCGTGCCGACCACGGGCCCGTGACCCAGCGGACGTCCTCGGCGGCCGCGTCGTTCTCGACCGTGCCCGCGGTGGCGGCGTTGACGCTGAAGGGGCGGCCGAGCGCCCAGGTCGCCACCACGGCACCTGCCGCGAGGAGCACCGGACCCACGACCCAGCCCGGGAGCCACAGGGACGCCGGGGTGCTCAGCAGGACGACGACCACCAGCAGGGCGGACGTCCCCAGCAGCACGGTGCGCAGCACCGCGTCGGACCGCTCGACAGGCGCCTGGGAGGCACCGGGGCCGACGAGGTGCGCCCGCGAGGACACGGTCCAGGCTCGGCCGTCACGGTCGTGCACCAGGCGGGCCACCGTGACCTCAGCTCGAGCGCACCGAGGTGGGCGGCACCACGTCGGTCTGCGCGACGGTGGGGCCGTTCTCGTCGGCCGGCACGCCGAGCCCGATGGGGCAGCTCACCCCCGTGGAGTTCACGGGGCAGTAGCCGTGCGGGTTCTTGGCCAGGTACTGCTGGTGGTAGTCCTCGGCGTAGTAGAACGTGTCGAGCGGGGCGATCTCGGTGGTGATCTGGCCGTGGCCCGCCGCGGTCAGCGCCTGCTGGTACGCGTCGCGGGACGCCGTCGCGACCTCGAGCTGGTGCGCGTCCGTCGCGAAGACCGCCGAGCGGTACTGGGTCCCGCGGTCCGCGCCCTGGCGGTTCAGCTGGGTGGGGTCGTGCTCCTCCCAGAACGCCTTGAGCACGTGCTCGTAGTCGATGACGGCGGGGTCGAAGACCACGAGGACCGCCTCGGTGTGCCCGGTGCGCCCGGTGCACGTCTCCTCGTAGGTGGGGTTCTCGGTGAAGCCCCCGGCGTAGCCCGCGGCGGTGGAGTACACGCCCTCGTGCTGCCACAGCTCCTTCTCGACGCCCCAGAAGCACCCCGCCGCCACGACGGCGGTCTGCATGCCCTCCGGGAAGGGCGGCTGGATGCGGTGGCCGGTGACGACGTGCGTCTCCGGCACGCTGAGCGGGGTCGAGCGGCCGGGCAGCGCGGACTCCGCGGTCACCGTGCTCGAGGGTCCACCGAAGATGTTCTCCAACCAGGTCATGGGTGAATTCTACGCCCGGACCTGGTTCGGAACCGGTGGAGCTCGTCCACGGCGGTGACGACCGTGTGACAATCAACGCCGATCGCCGAGACGACAGCTCGAGGGGGACCCGGGGTGGCCTGGCAGGACGAGATGAACGCGCTGGACGCCGACGTGGCGGCCGGGCGCATCTCGGCGCCGGAGTACCGCACCCAGCGCGACGAGCTCCTCGCCGGCTCCGGCAGCGGCTCGGCCGCGGGCGGGTCCAACCCGTTCCCGCCCCCGTTCCGCTGGGGCGAGCACCCCCAGGACGGCCCCCAGGGGCCGGGCGCAGCCGACCGCACCCAGGTGGTGCGCGGCGTCCCGCCCGTGGACTCCGACCGCACCCAGGTGGTGCGCGGCGCCCCGCCCGCGGACTCCGACCGCACCCAGGTGGTCAACCCCGACTCCGACCGCACCCAAGTCGTGCGCGGCGTCCCGCCCGCGGACTCCGACCGCACCCAGGTGGTCAACCCCGACTCCGACCGCACGCAGGTGGTCCGCGCCGGGGCGCTGCCGCCGGTCCAGGACTTCGCCCCCGGCAGCCCGCCGTGGCAGGCCTCCCCGGGGCCGTCGGGCCCACCGCCCCCGTGGCGGCCGGGCGGCACCGCCCCGCCGTGGAACACGGGCGAGGGCTTCAGCCCGCGCCAGGGTCCCGACAGCTTCCAGGACTTCCGCGCCAAGCCCAGGGGCCGCAAGTGGCTAGCGCTCGTCGCCGCCGTTGTCGCTGCGGTCGTCGTGATCGTGGCCATCACGTACTTCGCGCTGCGCGGCGGGGGCGACACCGCCACCGCCGGGCTCGCGCTGACCGTCGAAGCCGGTGCACCCGGGCCCGGTGGCCGCTGGGTCGCGTGTGACGCCGGCGTGCTCTCCGTCCCGGGAGACGACGTGTTCCTGCCCTGGTTGCAGACCTACCGCTCGGGGGAGCGGGAGGAGGCCGCCCTCATCGCCGAGCTGCTCGAGGACAACACCACCTTCCTCGACGACGAGGCGGTCTCGGGAGCGGTCCGGACCTCGGGCACCGGTTGCGCGACGCTGCGGGTGAGACCCCTCGAGCCGGACAAGGGGGGGAGGTCCGCCGCACCGGTGTAGCCCACACCCGGTGCGGTCCGCCACGACCTGGTCGCGCCCTGGTCGACGAGCTGGCCCAGCACCTGCGTCAGCAGGAGCCCGCCGCGGAGCGTCCAGTACGAGTCCTGCGGGAAGTACACCGCCTCCGGCCCGAACGTCCGGCCCGACGCTTCGACCGCGGTCTTGAGCCGGCGTGCTCCGGTCGGCCGCGCGGGCACGGGTCCGTGCGCGGGTGGGGCACGGGTCACTCCCCGCGCACGAGCGCTGCGCCCAGCACTCGGTGATGATGGAAACGTGAACGACCTCCCCCACGTCACGTGGTTGCGCCAGCTGTCGCCGTCCGCCCCCGTCGCGCTCGTGCTGCCCGGGGGCAAGGCCCGCTCGCAGACCCGGCCGTCGGCCCTGAGCTTCGGCCAGCTGCGGATGCGACCGTTCGCGACCGCGCTCGCCGACGGCCTGCCGAGCGTGTCCGTCGGCACGGTGCAGTACCGCCACCGCGGCTGGAACGCCCCGGACCAGGACCCGGCGCAGGACGTCCGCACCGTGCTGGACGCGATGCCCGGCGACGCCCCGGTGGTGCTGGTCGGGCACTCCATGGGTGGCCGGGCCGCGATCGCCGCTGCCGACCACCCGCGCGTCACCGGCGTGGTGGGCATGGCGCCGTGGCTGCCCGAGGAGGACGGCGTGCAGGCGGTGACCGGGCGCACCGTGGTCCTCGCCCACGGCACGCAGGACCGCTGGGTGCACACGGACCTCTCGGCCGACTGGGCCCGTCGCGCCCGCGGCGTGCCCGAGCGGCTGGCCCGCTTCGTGGTGGAGGGCGACAACCACACGATGTTCCGGCACGCGCGGCGCTGGCACCGCCTGGCCGTGCTGGCCGGGGCGGCCGTGCTCGGGCTGGGGGTGGACCCGTTGCTCGTGGAGGCGTTCGCCGCGGGGGCGCGGGGCGAGCTCGCGGTGCCCCTGCCCGAGCTGCCGGCCTGAGCGCTGGTCCCTGCCGGACCCTCAGCCACTTCCCAGGTTCCGGCCGAACCGTCGACCCCTGGTGCGCGAACGACCCTCCAGAGCCGGGATGATCTTCCGAACCGGCCGCCGAGCCCCCAGGAGGACCCCCGTGAGTGCGCAGCGAGAGACGGTCGCCGTCGTCGGTTCCGGGGTGGCCGGGCTGACCGCGGCGTACTCGCTCAGCCGCACCCACGACGTCACCCTGTTCGAGTCCGACGACCGCTTCGGCGGCCACGCCCACACCCACGACGTCCTGGACTCCTCCGGCCGCACCATCGCCGTGGACTCCGGGTTCATCGTCCACAACCGCCGCACCTACCCGACGCTGCTGAAGCTGTTCGCCGAGCTCGACGTGCCGACGCAGGAGTCGGAGATGACGATGTCGGTGCACTGCGACGGCTGCGGCCTCGAGTACGCCGGCGGCGGCGGCCTGCGCAAGATCTTCGGCTCGCCCTCCACCGCGAACCCGCGCTACCTGAGGATGCTGCTCGAGGTGAAGCGGTTCCACCGCCAGGCCCACCGGGTGCTCGCCTCCGACCAGCTCGACGGGCTGACCCTGGGCGGGTTCCTCGAGCTCGGCGGCTACTCCGACTACTTCGTCCGGCACTTCATGCTGCCGTTCGTCTCCGCGGTGTGGTCGGCCGGACCCGCGACCTCGCTGCAGTACCCGGCGAAGTACCTGTTCACGTTCCTCGCGAACCACGGTCTGCTCTCGGTCGGCGGGTCGCCGGCCTGGCGCACGGTCACCGGTGGGTCGCGGACCTACGTCGAGAAGGTGACCGCCGCGCTGCCCGCCACCCGCCTGTCCACCGCGGTGCGCAGCATCCGTCGGCACCCCGATGGCGTCGAGGTCACCGACGTCACCGGTGCCACGCACGCCGTCGACAAGGTCGTGGTGGCCACGCACGCCGACACCGCGCTGGGGCTGCTCACGGACCCGACCCCCGCGGAGCAGGAGGTGCTCGGCGCGTTCGGCTACTCGCACAACGAGACGCTGCTGCACCGCGACACCTCCCTGCTGCCGACCCATCTCGCCGCCCGGGCCGCGTGGAACTACCGCATGCCCAGCTGCACCTCCGGCGAGAATGGCGAGCGCACCGCGCTGAGCTACGACATGAACGTCCTCGAGCGCCTGCACGCCGACGACACCTACGTGGTGACGCTGAACCAGACCGCCGACGTCGACCCGGCCTCGGTGATCGCCCGGATGGACTACACCCACCCGATCTACACCCTGGAGTCGGTGGCGGCGCAGAGCCGGCTGCCCGGGCTCAACGACGGGCGCACGGCGTTCGCCGGGGCGTACCACGGGTGGGGCTTCCACGAGGACGGCTGCCTGGCCGGGGCCCGCGCCGCGGCGTCGCTGGGATCGAGCTGGTCGGAGGAGCAGTGGTGACCGTGCACCCGGCGCGCACCAGCGGGCGCACCGGCACCGGACCGTGGATGTACGAGGCGGTCGTGGGCCACGCGCGGCGCGCTCCGTTCGACCACGTCTTCTCCACCCCGGTGCGGCCCTGGCTGGTGGACCTCGACCAGCTCGACCCCGGTGGCCGTCCGCTCGCCCTGCCCCGCGTGCTGCGGGTGCTCGCGGAGTTCCGCGCGGCCGACCACTTCGACGGCTCCGCCCCCACCCTGCGCGCCGCCGTGGACCGCTGGTGCGCCGAGCACGACCAGCCGCGCCCGCACCGGGTGCTGACCCTGGCCCAGCCGCGCACCCTGGGCCACGTGTTCAACCCGATCTCGGTGCACTGGCTGCAGGACGCGACCGGCACCACCAGCCTGGTGCTGGCCGAGGTGCACAACACCTACGGCGGGCGCCACGTCTACGCCGTGCACCGCGACGCCGACGGCCGGGCGCAGGTGGACAAGACGTTCCCCGTGTCGCCGTTCTTCACCACGGCCGGGCACTACGAGATGCGGATCAGCGACCCGGCGGACACCCTCGAGGTGTCGATCGTGCTCAACCTGCCGGCCGCAGCCGCCGATCCCACCACCGAGCGGGCCGAACCGGCCGCAGACCCGGACCGGGCCACCCGCCCCTTCTCGGCCACCCTGCGCGGGCACCTGCTGCCCGCCACCACCGCCACGGTGCTGAGCACGCTCGTCCGCCACACGTGGCCGAGCCTCCGCGTCAGCACGCTCATCCGCCGCCAGGGGATCCACCTCTGGCTGCGGGGTCGCCGCACGGGCTCCCTGCCCGTGCAGCCGCACCCACGTCGATCCAGCTGGGAAGGAGTCCGGTGATGAGCACCTCCACCCCGGATCGCACGGAGAAGTCCACATCCTCGACCAAGAGCACGAAGGCACCGGCCGCGCACGTCATCCCGCGTCCGGCCGAGGGGCACTGGCCCGGCCTGGCCACCCCGCCGGCCAACACCGTGCGCGCCCGCGTCGCGAAGTCGCTGTTCCTGCGCGCCGTCGACCCGCTGAACCTGCGCGTCACCTTCCCGGACGGCACCCGACGGGGTGCGGGCGGCGCGGACTCGCCGGTGCTGCGCCTCATCCGTCCCGACGAGTTCTTCCAGCGGCTGGGCTCCGACGGGCTCATCGGGCTGGGCGAGGCGTGGATGGTGGGCGACTGGGACTCCGACGACCTCCCCGGCGTGCTCGGCCCCATGGCCGCCCGGATGGGGGCCCTCATCCCCGCCCCGCTGCAGCGCTTCCGGCGCGTGGTCGACCGGCGCACCCCGTCCACCGAGGTCAACGACCTGGAGGGTTCGCGGGAGAACATCCACCGCCACTACGACCTCTCCAACGACCTGTTCCAGACCTTCCTCGACGAGACGATGAGCTACTCGTCGGCGTGGTTCGCCGCCCAGGGCCAGCCCGACGACGGCGAGGACATGCAGGTCGCCCAGGAGCGCAAGATCGACGGCATCCTCGACCTGGCCCGGGTGGGCGAGGGCAGCTCGGTGCTGGAGATCGGCAGCGGCTGGGGTGGCCTGGCCATCCGCGCCGCCCAGCGCGGTGCCACGGTGCTCACCGTGACCCTCTCGGCGGAGCAGAAGAGCCTGGCCGACGCGCGGATCGCCGCCGCCGGGCTCGGCGAGAAGATCGAGGTGCGGCTGCAGGACTACCGCGAGGTCACCGGCACCTTCGACGCCGTGGTCAGCGTCGAGATGATCGAGGCCGTGGGCAAGGAGTTCTGGCCGGAGTACTTCCGGACGGTCGACTCGCTGCTCAAGCCGGGCGGCCGCTTCGGCCTGCAGACCATCACCATGCCGCACGACCGCATGCTTGCCACCGCGGGCAGCTACAGCTGGATCCACAAGTACGTCTTCCCGGGCGGCATCATCCCGAGCCTGCAGGCCATCGACGAGGTGAACGACGCCCACACCACGCTCAAGGTGGTGGAGTCCCGCCGCCTCGGGCTGAGCTACGCCCGCACCCTGGCCCGCTGGCGCGAGACGTTCCTGGCCCAGCAGGCCGAGGTCGAGGCCCTGGGCTTCGACGAGACGTTCGTGCGCATGTGGGACTTCTACCTCGGGTACTGCGAGGCGGGCTTCGCCACCCGCTACCTCGACGTGTGGCAGCTCAGCCTCGGTCGTGAATGATCGGGCCGGTGACCCCACGCACCCGGCTGGCCGCCCTCGCCCTGACCGGCACGCTCGCGCTCACCGGCTGCAGCGGCTCCGGTAGCTCAGCGGCGCCGGGGCCCGTGGCGGCCGAGCCGGGCAGCTCCCCCGAGCTCACCGCTCAGCCCGTCGGCACCGTGGTCAGCGCGGGTGGCAACCAGCCGGAGGGTGTCGTCGTGGTCGACGGCACCCTCGTCGTCGCCGTCCGGGAGACCAGCGGGCTGGTGTTCCTCGACCTGGCCGCCGACGGTTCCGGTGCCCGCGTCATCGAGAAGCTCACCACCGACCAGTCCTCGCGCCACCTCGACCTGGCCACCCCCGCCGGACCGGTGCTGGTCCCGCTGGAGGGCACCAACGAGCTGCTCACCGTCGACGTGCCCACCCGCACCGTCGCCACCGACGCGAAGGACGTGGGCGACGGTCCGCACAACGCGGCCCGCACCGCCGACGGGACCGACGTGGTCACCAACGAGCACGGCGGCGGGGTGCTCTTCGTCCGCGGCGGGGAGGTCGTCGGGTCGCTGCCGGCCGGTCCCCCGCAGCCGGGCGGCCTCGCCGTCGTCGGTGACTACGCAGCGGTCGCCGACGTGCAGGGCGGCGGGGTGTGGGTCTACGACGCCCGGACCATGACCCAGGTGGCCCAGAAGCCGGTGGGTGCGCTGCTCACCCACGCGATCACGCTGGCCGAGCCGGGCCGCGTCGACGGCACGGACGCCGCCCGCGCAGTGGTGGCCATCGCCGACACCTCCGGCGGTGCCGTCGAGCTGGAGCGCATCACCCCCCAGGTCGAGGACGTCGGCCGGATCGACGCCCCGGGCAGCCCCTACGGCCTGGCCTACGACGCCGCGCGGGCCGTGCTCTACGTGACCCTGACCGACACCAACCTGCTGCGCGTGGTCGACCTCGCCGACCCGGCGAACCCCCGGGTTCTCGGCGACCTGCCGACCGTGCGCCAGCCGAACTCGGTGACCGTCGACGAGCGCAGCGGCACCGTGGTCGTCGCCGGCAACCACGACGGAAACCTGCAGCTCATCCCCCGCGCGCTGCTGCCCGGCGGCTGACCCGCCCGGCCCGTGGTCGTCGTGGCCCGTGCCAGCGGCTCAGGAGCCGCCCACGGTGAGGCGGCCCGGCGGGAGCACCGCGTGCACCCCGTGCACGCGGTTGACCACCTGGGTCACCCGCAGGTCCACGGCCACCGAGCACAGGGCCAGGGCCCGCGGCCGGCTGAGCCCGTGCCGGGCCACTAGCAGGTCCACCATGGCGTTGAGCGCCTGCAGGGTGGCGGCGTTCAGGTCGGCGTCCAGGCCGAACGTGATCTCCCCGGCCGGGGTGGTGGCACGCGGCAGCCCGGGCACGGCCGCCGTCTCCGAACCCGCCCGGTGCAGCACCACCTGCAGCCGGACCGCCTCCACGGGGCACTCCAGGGCCACCCCGGACACCTCGCCGTCCCCCTGCGCAGCGTGGCCGTCGCCGACCGAGAGCAGGGCGCCGGGCACCTCCACCGGCAGGAACAGGCTGGACCCGGCGACGAGCTCGCGGCAGTCGAGGTTGCCGCCCACCCGGCGCGGGGGAACCGTGGAGTGCGCGAGCCCGTCGGGGCCGACGCCCTCGCCGTCCGGGGCCGGGCCCGCCGGGCACAGGCCCACGACCCCCAGGAACGGCCGCAGCCGCACGCGGTCGCCGTGCTGGTCGACCCCGTGCTCGCCGTCCAGGCGCCAGCGCAGCAGCTCCGTGCCGACCTCGGACACCCCGCAGCCGTCGTTGGCCCAGCTCGACCAGCCACCGGCACGGGTCCAGCCGAAGGACCCGGGCACCACCTCGAGCAGCCGCACCTCCACGACGTCACCGGGCTCCGCCCCGACGATCGCGACGGGCCCGCTCAGCGCGTGCCCGGGATCGCGCAGCCGGTCCAGCTCGGCCCACGGCACGAGCTCGGCGTCCGGGTCGGCGGCCAGGGCCGGCTGGTGGGGCTCGTACCAGTGCGCGTCCAGGGTGGACAGCTCCACGACGTCGCCGCTGTGCACGGCCAGCACCGGTGGGGTGCGCTCGTCGAAGGTCCCGTGCAGGGTGCGCCGCTCGCGGGCCAGGTGGTGGGTGGTCACGGCTGCAGCGGGAGCGCGGTCTCGAGGTGCTCCGGGCGGGGGCCCCGGCGCCGGAACACCTCGGAGCCGAACGCGGCCGCCAGCTGCTCGGGGGCCATGGCCAGGAACGGGCCGAAGTCGCCGACCTGGGTGGCGTGCGCCGCCATCGCGGCCCGCTTGGCCGCCATCACCGTGGTGACGTCCACCCGGGTGGTGATCTCCTCGGCCGGCAGCCCGAAGGTCTCCACGTCCGGTGTCGACGCCCCCTCCTCGACCCAGGTGGGGTTGGCCGTCACCAGCTCCCGCATCTGGTCCCGGTCGGTGGTGGCCTCGTAGACGGCGTGCACGCCCGCAAGCTCGGCGGCGCGCACGCCCACCGCGTGCACCTGGACGTGGTCGGGGTGGCCGTAGTTCCCGTGGGGGTCGTAGACGGTCAGCACGTCGGCCTGCTCCTGCTCCAGCACCTGGGCCAGCTGGGCCGCAGCCACCTCGACGTCGACGTTGCAGAACGCGTCGGCCCGGGTGTTGTCCGGCGTGCCGACCATCCCGGAGTCGGGGTGGCCGAGCAGCACCACCCGGTGCACCCCGAGGGCGTCGGCGGAGGTCTGCAGCTCGGCTCGGCGGCGCTCGACCAGGGTCTCCCCCTCGGCCAGGAGACCGTCCGGCACCTCGCCGAGGGCGCCGTCGGTGGCGGTGACCAGCACCACGCGGTGCCCCGCGTCGGCGGCCATCCGCATCACTCCACCGGTGGTGAACACCTCGTCGTCGGGATGGGCGTGGAAGCAGACGAGAACACTCATGCCCGCACTGTGGCACAGCCCTGCGCGTCGTCGACGTCGTGCGCCGGGAATGAATGTGCACCGCGCAACGATCTTCCTGGTGACGGTCCGCTCCCCGGCGCCGCACCCGCACGACCCGAGGAGTCCGCTCGTGTCCAGCCCGGTCCACACGTCCTCCACCACGGCGACGTCCCGCCTGCTCCTGCCCGCCCTCAGCTTCGTGGTGATGGTGGTGGCCGTGCTGCAGACGCTCGTGGTGCCGGTGCTGGCGGACATCGGCGCCCAGCTCGGCGCGTCGACCTCGGCCGTCGGCTGGGTGGTCACCGCGAACCTGCTGGCCGCCGCCGTGATGACCCCGGTGCTCGGCCGTCTCGGCGACGTGCACGGCAAGCGTCCCGTCCTCGTCGGGATCCTCGTGGTCGTCGCGCTCGGCTCGCTGCTGGCGGCCACCACCTCCTCCCTGGTGCTGCTGGTGCTGGGCCGGGTGCTGCAGGGTGCCTCGTTCGGGCTTTTCCCGCTGGGCATCTCGGTGCTGCGTGACGAGCTGCCCGCCGAGAAGCTCACCGGGGGCATGGCCGTCGTGTCGGGGACCCTCGGCGTGGGCGGTGGTTTCGGGCTGGTCCTGACCGGCCTGCTCACCGACGGCGGGGCCGACTACCACCGCATCTTCTGGCTCTCGCTCGGCGTGGCGCTGGCCGCCCTGGTCCTGACCCTCGCCGTGGTGCCCAAGCGGCGGGGCGTCGGCGGTCGGATGGACTGGCTGGGTGGCCTGGTGCTCGGGGCCAGCCTCGTCCTGCTGCTCCTGCCGCTCTCCCAGGGCCACACCTGGGGCTGGGCGTCGGTGCGGACCGTCGGCAGCCTCGTCCTCGCCGTGGCGCTGTTCGTCGGCTGGCTCGCCCTCGAGCGCCGGACGGCCGAGCCGCTGGTCTCGCCCCGGATGTTCAGCCACCGCCCGGTGCTGGTGACCAACCTGGCCGCGGTGTGCATCGGGATGGCGCTGTTCATCTCCTTCCTCGGGGTGTCCACCCTGGTCCAGGTGCCCACCGCCGTGGCCGGCTACGGGTTCACCGCGAGCGTGCTGCAGGCCAGCGTCGTCTACCTGCTGCCCGGTGCCCTCGTCGGAGTGGTCGTCGCCCCGCTGGGCGGCCGCCTCGTGCGCCGCACCGGGGCCCGGGTCGCCCTCGCGCTCGCCGCCGCCATCGCCGCCGTGGGCTACCTGTCGCTCGCCCTGCTGCACTCGCTCACGTGGCAGGTCGTCGTCGGCGCCGTCATCGTCAACATCGGGGTGACCGTGGCCTACGGGGCCTTCCCCGCACTGCTCGTCGCCGAGGTCTCACCCGGCGAGACGGGCTCGGCCAACAGCGTCAACTCCATCGCCCGCTCCGTCGGCAGCGCGGTGGCCAGCGCCGTCGTCGTCACGCTGCTGGCCAGCAACCTGACGAGCACCGGCGTGCCGCGGGAGTCGGTGTTCACCCTCGCGTTCGCCCTCGGCACCGTGGTCTGCCTGCTGGCTGCCGGTCTCGCGACGTTCGGGCTGCCGCGCGACCTGCGCCGGCCCACCGCCGCGGAGCAGGACGAGGAGGAGGCCACCGCGCTGGCCGGCGAGTGGGGCACGGTCAGCGGCCTCGCCCGCTGAGCGGTCAGCGCCGGGACCGGGAGGACCACGTGCCGACGACGGGTGGGCACCACCCCCGACAGGTCCGCGCCGCCACCGGGCTCGCGCTGCTGTGGGCGCGGGCGTGGGGCGCCCGGCCCGTGGAGGACCCCGCCACCGGGCTGCTGGTGTGCGCCGGCATGCGCGGGGGCCACGGCCGCGGCGGCACCACCATCGGGCGGGTGTTCCTCACCGGGCACCGTGGCGTGGGCCCGGAGCTGCTGCGCCACGAGGCCGTGCACGCCCGGCAGTGGGACCGCCACGGGCTGGGCTTCGCGGCCCGGTACCTGGTGGAGGAGTGCCGGCGTCCCCGGGAGCGCAACCGCTTCGAGCAGGAGGCGGGGCTGGCCGACGGCGGGTACCCCGAGGTCTGAGCCGCGGCCGGGCGCCTCAGACGATGACGCCGCGCTCGGCCAGCCACGCCCGCGGGTCAACCTGGCTGCTGCCGGGCGGGGTGATCTCGAAGTGCAGGTGCGGGCCGGTGGACTCCCCCCGGTTCCCGATCAGCGCGATCAGCTGGCCGGCCGAGACCTGCTGGCCCACCCGCACCACGAACCGGTCGATGTGGCCGTAGGTGCTCACCGTGCCGTCGACGTGTCGCACCCGCACCCACAGCCCGAAGCCCGAGGCCGGGCCGGCGTCGATGACCACCCCGTCCGCCGTCGAGACGATGGGGGTGCCGATGGCGTTGGCGATGTCGATGCCCTTGTGCAGCGAGCCGTCGCGGACACCGAAGCCGGAGGTGAACCTGCCCTCCGCGGGCACCACGACGAACGCCAGGCTCTGCGCCGCGGTGCGGCTCGCACGACGGGCGTAAGCGTCGGTGCTCAGCGCCAGCTGGACCAGCACCGCCGGGTCCGCGCCGCTCGTGTCCTGGGCCAGCAGCGTCGACAGCAGGCCGGTGGCCTGCGCGGTCTGCTCCTGGAGCTTGGTGCGCTGCTCGACCACGGCGGCCTGCGCGGCCACCGCCTGCTCCTCCGCCGCGGCGGCCACCGTCCTGGCCTCGCCGGCGGTGCTCTCGGCGGCGTCGGCCACCGACACGCCCGCCCGCGCCGCAGCGAGGGCGTCGGTGCTGTCGTGCTGGAGCAGGTCCAGCACGGTCATCCGGTCCAGCAGCTCCTGCGGGCTCCGGGCCACGAGGACGGCGGAGAGCCGGAACGTGCGCGCTCCGGAGTAGGCCGCCAGGACGAGCCCGTCCACCCCGGCCCGCAGGTCCTCGGCCTCGGAACGCCGGTCGGCAGCGGCGGTCGCGGCGGCGTCCGCGGCCGCGGCGGCCGTGGCGAGCTCGGCCCGGCGCGCGTTCAGCGCCACCTGCTGGGCGCTGATCTCGTCGCTGAGCACGAGGGTGGCCGCGTCCAGGGCGGAGAGCTGGGCGAGCGCGGCGACGATCTCGTCCGAGGTCAGCGGTGCGGCGGGCACCACCGGGGCGGGCGGCACCCTCAGGCCCGAGGTCGGCGCGGGGGCCGCGGGGGCGGCGGGGGCGGCGGGGGCTGCGGGGGCTGCGGGGGCGGCGGGGGCGGCGGGGGCTGTGGGAGCCGCAGGGGCCGTGGTGGTGGCGCTCTCCGTGGGCGCCACCGAGGAGGGGGCGGCCGGCGAGGTGGGCGCCGGGTCCGTGGTGGGGGCCACCCCGGTGGTCGACGTGAGGTCCGGCGGCGGCACGGGCAGGCTCGTCTGCGCCGCTGCGGCCGGGGCACCGAGCACGCCCACCACCAGCACGAGCGCGAGAGCGGTGCGCAGGAGCCGGGCCGAGGTCACGCCGAACCGTAGCCCCTCGCGGCGGCCCGTGGTCCGGCGACGACGACCCCCGAGCCGGGCCCTGGGCGACGTCCTCGGACGACGACGCCCCTCGCGGAGAGCCACGCGCGTGGATCCACGGTGCCGCTGCCGCCCGGGGACACCTCGACGTGCACGTGCGGACCGGACACTCCGCCAGAAAGTATTGAAGAGGCCACCCCGGCCGGGCGGTGGGTCTACGGCCGACCGGCGTGCGGGACCTCCACCCGCACCGAGAGCAGCCGGGCCTCGCGAGCCGCGGAACGGGCGTGCTCGTCGAAGTCCGGCGCTGCGCAGAGGAACAGGGTGCGCCCGTCCGCCCCGCCCAAGCCGCAGGCGAAGACCCCCAGGCCCGGGCTGACCTCGTCGACGATCTCGCCGCCCTCGCGGACCCGCACGGCCCGGCCGTGCGCGGCGTCGGCGATCCAGAGCGCGCCCTCGGCGTCCAGCCCGCAGCCGTCCGGGGCCACCACGAGCTCGGGCAGCGCCCCGGCCACCTCCCGGGTGAAGGGAAGCGCCCCGAACTCGGCCCACGTGCGGCGGTTCACCAGGGAGCCGTCCTCGGCGACGTCGACGGCGGTGACCCGGTTGCCGAACGTCTCGTCGACCAGCAGCACGCCGCCGTCGGTCAGCACGCTGCCGTTGGGGAACCACAGGTCCTCGGCGGCGGGGGTGACGCTGCCGTCGGGGTCCACCCGCACCAGGCGGGTCGGCACGATCGGCGCCCCGCCCATGAGGTCGAAGCCGAAGTTGCCGACGAAGGCACGGCCCCGCGCGTCGACCACCATGTCGTTGGGGTACCTACCCACGTGCCCGCCGAGCTCGGAAGTCACACCGGCTACCGGCCGACGGCGTAGCCCTGCGCGCCACGGGGGTTGGCACCGGCCCGGAGCAGGCCCGTGGCGGGGTCGCGCGACACGGCGGAGAGGCGGCCCAGCGCCCACGGCCCGGCGTCCACCACGGCGTGCCCGCGCTCCTTCAGGTCGGCGATCACGGGGTTGCCGATCCGGCTCTCCACCACCAGCCCGCCCGGGGTCCAGCCGCGCGGGGCGAAGCTGGACGGGAAGGCCGTGGAGTGCCAGGCAGGGGCGTCGATGGCGTCCTGCAGGTGCAGCCCGCCCACGGTGTGCGCCAGCCAGAAGCTCAGCTGCCACTGCTCCTGCTGGTCACCGCCCGGGGTGCCGAAGGCCAGCGTGGGCTCCCCGTCGCGCAGCGCCATCGACGGGGTGAGCGTCGTGCGCGGGCGCCGGCCCGGGGTCAGCGTGCTGGGCAGGCCGTCCTCCAGCCAGAACATCTGCGCGCGGGTGCCCAGGCAGAAGCCCAGCGCGGGGATGGTCGGCGAGCTCTGCAGCCAGCCGCCGGACGGGGTGGCCGAGACCATGTTGCCGGCGGCGTCGACCACGTCCACGTGGACCGTGTCGCCGCGGGCCCGGCCGAGCGGGCCCACGGTGGGCTCGCCCGTGCCCTCGCCGGCGGGCTCCACCCGCACCCCGGAGGTGACGAAGGCCGGCAGCACCCCGTCCAGCCCGGGACGCAGCTCCAGGGAGGCCTCCGACCCGACCAGGGTGCGGCGGGCGTCGGCGTAGTCCCGGGAGAGCAGCGTCCCCAGCGGCACCCCGGCCGCACCGTCCGGGCCGCAGTCACCGTAGAAGGCCTCCCGGTCGGCCATGGCGAGCTTCACGCACTCGGTGGCCAGGTGGACGGTCTCGGCGGTGGGCACGCCGTCGACGTAGGCCAGGTCGAACCCACGGAGCAGCTGCAGGGTCTGCAGCAGCGCCGGGCCCTGCGACCAGGCACCGCACTTGGCCAGGCTCCAGCCGCCGTCGAGCTCGGCGACCGCCGGCTGCTCGTAGGTGGCGGTCCACGCCGCGAGGTCGGCCCCGGTGAGCAGGCCGGCGTGGTCGGAGCCGGAGTCGTCGCGCACGGCGGTGCGGCTGAACACCTCGATCGCCTCGGCCACGAACCCGTGCGACCAGGCGCGGCGGCCGGCGTCGATCTGGGCCTCTCGGTCGCCCCCGGCGGACTCGGCCTCAGCGATCAGCCGCTCCCACGTGGCGGCCAGGGCGGGCAGCCGGAAGCGGGTGCCCTCGGCCGGCACCACGCCGTCGGGCAACCACTGGGCGGCCGAGGTGGGCCAGTGCTCCCGCATCTGCTGCTCGACGACGCCGATGGTGGCGCTGACCCGGCTGATCAGCGGGAACCCGTCCCGCGCGTACTCCAGCGCCGGGGTGAGGACCTCGCGCAGGGTGCGGGTGCCGTGGTCGCGGAGCAGGAGCAGCCAGGCGTCCCAGGCGCCGGGGACGGTGGCGGCCAGCAGGCCCGTGCCGGGGACGAGCTCGAGCCCGAGGTCGCGGTAGCGCGCGGCGGTGGCCGCGGCCGGGGCCACCCCCTGCCCGCACAGCACCTGCACCTCGCCGGAGCCGCCCCGGCTGAACAGGATCGGGGCCTCGCCGCCGGGACCGTTGAGGTGGGGCTCCACCACCTGCAGCACGAAGCCCGCGGTGACCGCGGCGTCGAACGCGTTGCCACCGGCCTCCAGCGCGCCCATCCCGGCCGCCGAGGCGAGCCAGTGCGTGGACGCGACCATGCCCCTGGTGCCGACGAGCTCCGGGCGGGTGGGGTGGGTCATGACACGGGGCGGGTGGGGTGGGTGGCGCTCCACTCAGGCATGAGCAGCACGGTACGCGGGTGATCGTTCGCACGACTCACGAGCGGGCTACGGTAAGTCCGTGGAGCTGCGACGCATGGGTGACTCGGGACTGACGGTCAGCACGGTCGGGCTGGGCTGCAACAACTTCGGCCGGCCCGGGACGGCCACGGAGGACCAGGCGGGCACCACGGCCGTGGTCGACGCCGCGATCGAGGCGGGTGTCACCCTGTTCGACGTCGCCGACGTCTACCCGGGGGCGGTGCGCGGCCGCAGCGAGGAGCTGCTCGGCGCCGCGCTGGCGGGGCGGCGCGACGAGGTCGTCCTGGCCACCAAGTTCGGCGCGGACATGCACGGCGCCAACGGCCCCGACTTCGGCGCCCGGGGCTCGCGCCGCTACATCCGCACCGCGGTGCACGCGAGCCTGCGGCGCCTGGGCACCGACTGGATCGACCTCTACCAGCTGCACACCCCGGACCCGCTCACCCCGGTCGAGGAGACCCTGTCCGCGCTCGACGACCTCGTCCGCGAGGGCACCGTCCGCTACCTGGGCAGCTCGAACTTCGCGGGCTGGCAGGTCGCGGACGCGGCGTGGACCGCCCGCACCGCGCACCTCACCCCGTTCGTCTCCGCCCAGAACCACTACTCGCTGCTGGAGCGCGGGGTCGAGGCCGACGTCGTGCCGGCGTGCGAGCGGTTCGGGGTCGGCCTGCTGCCGTACTTCCCCCTGGCCAGCGGCCTGCTCACCGGCAAGTACGCCCGGGGTGCGGCCGCGCCGGACGGCACCCGGCTCGCGGCGCTCCCGGCCCGGCTCGAGGGGGCCGACTGGGACACCGTCGAGGCCGTGCGCGCCTACGCCGACGGGCGCGGGGTGAGCATGCTCGACGTCGCGATCGGTGGGCTGGCCGCCCAGCCGGCGGTGTCCTCGGTCATCGCGGGAGCGACCAGCCCGGCGCAGGTGCGGGCCAACGTCGCCGCCGGCGCGTGGGAGCCCACCGGGACCGATCTCGCCGAGCTCGACGGGATCACCGGCGGGGGCCGCGCCGACTAGCGACAGATGCACCCTCGGGACAGCGCTGCAGACGTGGTCGCGGCGCAGAACCGCAGGCCGATCTCGTCGTGGGCGCCGAGGGGGTGCGCGCACGCCTGGCAGGCGGGCCCCTCTCGGACCTCCCCCTCGGTGGGAGCGGGTCCGCCGTCGACGGGCGGTGCGGTCTCGGTGGCGGCGGTGGGGAGGTTCGCAGTGGTCACAGGGACGTCCAGTGCTCGCGGTGTCCGCGGCGCTGCGGCCCAGGCCGGTGTCCGGGTGCGAACGGCGACGCGGTTCGGGCACGTCCGGCCCGTCCGACGGTACCCGCCGCCGGCCCCCGCTCAGGCGACGGCGTTCGCCAGCCGGTCGAGCGTGGCCTGCATCTGCGCGGCCGAGACCAGCGGGAAGCCCACCCGCTCCAGCACGGCCGGGTCCGTCACCTGCGACCAGTCGTAGGTGTGCACGACCTCGGTGGTCAGCTCGTCCTCCAACTGCAGCTCGAACTCCCAGAAGAAGCCGGACGGAGTGTCGTCGACCAGCGCCGTGGTCCACGCGATGCGGCGGTCGGGCTTCAGGCGGACGACGTGGTTGTCGGTGCGGTAGTCCGCTCCGGCCGCGCGCGCCTCGCGGTGCATCTCCATGACGAACACCTCGCCCACCGTCGTGATCGGCGTGGTGCCGACCGCCGCGCGGACGGTGCCGGACCCGTCGATCTCGGCGTGCCGCGCCGGGTCGGACAACAGGGTGAACACCTTCGACGCGGGGGCCTGGACGGTGCGGCGGACGACGATGCGGGGCGCTGTGTTCTCGGTCACCGCGCCACCGTAGCGCTAGCCTCGTGCCCGTGGACGAGCCCCTGCTGCTGCCGTGCCTGGGGGTGCTCCTGGACTGCGACGGGGTGCTCGTGGACTCCGACGCGAGCGTGCACTCGGCCTGGGGCCGCTGGGCCACCGAGCACGGGCTGGACCCCGCGACGGTGGTGGCGATGGTCTACGGACGCCGCTCCACCGACACCGTCGCCGCGCTCGTCGACCCGTCCGGGCACGCCGCGGCGCTGGCTCGGGTGGTGCAGCTGGAGGTCGAGCAGGCGCACACCGTGCCGCCGGTCCCGGGGGCGGTCGAGCTGGTGACCTCCATGGCCACGGGCACGTGGGCGGTGGTGACGTCGGCCGTGCGGGTGCTCGCCGTGGCGCGGCTGCGCGCAGCGGGGTTCCCCGACCCGGGGGTGCTGGTCACCGGGGACGACGTGGACGCCGGCAAGCCCCACCCGCAGGGCTACCTCGCGGGGGCGGCCGGGCTCGGGCTCGCGCCGGCCGACACCGTCGTGGTCGAGGACGCCGTGGCCGGGGTGCACGCGGCTCGGGCCGCCGGCGTCGGCGCCGTGGTGGGGGTGGGCGACCGGGCGCTGCAGACCGACGCGGACCTCGTCGTGACCGACCTGCGCGCACTGCGCTGGACCCGGGGTGGGCTCACCGCCGCCGGCCCCGGGGTGCTGCGGGCGCCCGGGGGCTGAGCCTCATGGCTCGCGGAACCAGCGGTTGCCGGTGCTCCTGCCTGCAGCAACGGCGCCTCCTCGTGGCACGGGGGTGCGCGCCGCTGGCGTGAGCGGCCGCTAACCTGCCCGGCATGGAGATCTCAGGAGCAGCAGCGGTGGTCACGGGCGGCGCGTCGGGGCTGGGAGCGGCCACGGCGGCCGCACTGGCCGAGCGGGGCGCGGTGGTGTTCGGGCTCGACCTGCCCGCGTCGATCGAGAAGGCCGGCGACGACGTGCCCGCCGGCGTCACCCTGATCGGTGCGGACGTCACCAGCGACGCGGACGTCCGCGCGGCCATGGAGCAGGTGAGCGCGGCCGGGGTCCCGCTGCGGGTGGTGGTGAGCTGCGCCGGCATCGGACCGTCGGCCCGCATCCTGGGGCGCAAGGGCCCCCACGACCTGGAGCTGTTCCGCACCGTCCTCACGGTCAACGTGCTCGGCACCTTCAACGTGCTCCGCCTGGCGGCCGAGGTCATGGCCGCGACCGAGGCCGGGCCCGACGGACAGCGCGGAGTGGTCGTGAACACCGCCTCGATCGCCGCCTTCGACGGGCAGGTCGGACAGGTCGCGTACGCCGCGTCCAAGGGTGCGGTGGCCGGGATGACGCTGCCTGCCGCGCGCGACCTGGCGCAGTTCGGGATCCGGGTCAACACCATCGCACCGGGGGTCGTCGACACCCCGATGCTCGCCACCGTCAGCGACGAGTTCCGCGCGGGGCTCAGCGCCGGGGTCCCCTTCCCGCAGCGCCTGGCGACGCCGGCGGAGTTCGCCCGGCTGGTGACGATGATCGTGGAGCACGACTACCTCAACGGCGAGACCATCCGGATGGACGGCGCGCTGCGCATGGCCCCCCGCTAGCGGCCGGCCGGCGGCCCGCGCCGTGGTGCCCGCGTGGTCGCGACTCAGACGTCGGCGTGCACGTGCGGGGTCTCGCCCGTCGTGGCGGCGACACGTCGGTTCCGCATGACGGAGTTGAGGAACGCGGCGCCGATGAAGCCGACCCCGATGAGGCCGGTGATCACCTCGGGCACCTTGTACTCGATGGTGACCAGCAGCAGCACCGCGAGTGCGCCGATGGCCCAGTGTGCGCCGTGCTCGAGGTAGACGTAGTCGTCCAGCGTGCCCTGGCGGACCAGGTAGACGGTGAGCGACCGGATCCAGAAGGCACCCACCCCGAGGCCCGTGGCGATGACGAAGATGTCCTGGCTGATCGCGAACGCACCGACCACCCCGTCGAAGGAGAAGGAGGCGTCGAGCACCTCGAGGTAGAGGAAGAGGAAGAAGGCCGCCTTGCCGCTCGCCCGGACGATCTCCCCGGTGCCGGACTCCTCGCCCTCGGTGGACCCGCCCTCCTCGAACAGCGAGCCCAGGCCGTTGACGAGCAGGTAGGTCACGATGCCCAGCAGCCCGGCGATCATCACCGTCGACTGCTTGCCGTCCGGGGCCAGGGTGAGGGCCGCGACCACCAGGGCGATGCCGGCGACGACCACGGACAGCTGGTCCAGCGACCCGATGCGCTGCAGCGGCCTCTCCAGCCAGGACAGCCAGGTGGTCTCACGCTCCTCGAACAGCCAGTCCAGGAACAGCATCCCGAGGAACATGCCGCCGAAGCCCGCGATGGCCGGGTGCGCGTCGGTGAGCAGGTTCGCGTAGGTGCCGGGCTGGTCGACCGAACCGCCGTCGATCGCCAGCCGCACCACCTCGACCGGGTTGATGCTCGCGGTGATGCTGACCAGCACCAGCGGGAACAGCAGACGCATCCCGAACACGGCGATGAGCACGCCGACGGTCAGGAAGATCTTCTGCCAGAACTCGTTCATCTTCTTCAGGATCGTGGCGTTGACCACGGCGTTGTCGAAGCTGAGCGAGATCTCCAGGACGATGAGGATGGCGACGATCGCCAGCGCCGTGGTGCCGCCGAGCAGCAACGAGCCGGCGAGCGCGACGACGGTGACGGCGAGCGACCAGCCGAAGGTCTTGAGGATCACGGAGCGAGTCTAGGGGCGGTCACGGCCACGTCGGGCCGGTCGGGGGGGTGTCGGCCTCGTCCCGATCGTCCCGTCGTGGTGGTCACCCCGCTCCGGCACGCCCTCACCCGGGGCGGCGACGCTCGCGCACCTCGGTGACGACGTCCCCGGCCCGGTCGGCCACGTCGGTCAGCTCGTGCAGGTAGGACCAGTGGTCCACGCGCGCGGTCGGGTCGCGCCGGGCCAGGGACTCCTTCGCCGCGTCCAGCCGCTCGGCGAGCCGGTCCAGCACACCGGCGAGGCGGGCGTCCAGCGTGGGTGCGCTGTCCAGCAGGAAGCGCTGGGCGTCGCGCACGGTCCGCCGGGTGGCGGACAGCAGCGGCTGCGGGTCCTTGGCCACCGCGTCCAGGGCCGAGAGCCGCTGCAGCGCGCGGGCTGCACCGTCCTCGGCCGCGGTGCACGCCGCCCGCGCGGCCCGCAGGGACACCTCGGCGTCGCCCCAGCGCTGGGTGTCCTCCCGGCCCAGCTGTGCGGCGCGGGCCAGGTGCTCCTCGGCGCGGCGCAGCGACCTGGTCACCGCATCGGGCACCTCCGACAGGTCGGCGCTCGCGGCCGCCGAGTAGCGCTTGCGGAGCTCGCTGAGGGTGCTGGGCAGTGTCGCGACCCGGTCCGCGGTGATCTGCAGCCGGGTGCGGGTGGAGGACTGCCTGCGGGCGACCTCCTCGCGCCGCGCGGGCAGACCCGCCGCGAGCTCGCGCGCCGCCTCGGCGTGCGCCGTGGCCACCCGTGCGGCGTCCGCGGCGGCGCGCAGCCCGTGCACGGCGTCCCCCTCCCGCGCGCGGGAGGCCGCGGTCTCGGCCGCAGCGAGCTCGACGTCGGGGTCGACGGTGAGCAGTCCGGCCGCACGGGCGTCGGCCACGGCCTGGCGGGCGGCGGCCAGCACGGGCTCCAGCTGCCGCACGAGCGTGGTGTGCTGCGCGACGGCGGCCCGCACCTGGGAGAAGCGCGGCTCGGCCTGCTCGCCGAAGGCGGTGACGCGCCGCGCCACCTCGCCCATGGCGCGGCCGACGCGCTCGAACTCCTGGCCGGCGGCCCGGGCCTGCTCGGTGGAGAGGTCGGCCTCGAGGTCGAAGCGCTGCTCCACCTCCAGGTAGGCGCCGGTGGCGGCGAAGGCCTCGTCCCGCAGGGGTGACCAGGTGGAGGTGAGACGGGGACCGTCCGCGGGGGCGAAGTCCGCGTACTCCTCGACCTGGTGCTCCACGTCGCGCTGCACGGTGTCGAGCTCGAGCAGGGTCACCGCGGCGCGACCCTTCACGTCCCGGGCGGCCGAGATCGCCTCGTCGGCCTCCCGCCGCCACCACCGCGGTGCCCCTGGCATGGAACCCACCGTACGAGATGACCGCGGCAGCGCCCGGCCCGGCGGCCCCGGGACGTCCTACTCTCAGGGCGGCACCACCCCGAGGAGAGGACACCCCATGCCAAAGCCCGTCCCGTTCCTGTGGTTCGACGGCCAGGCCGAGGCGGCCGCCGAGCTCTACACCAGCGTGTTCCCCCGCTCGGCGATCACCGAGATCAGCCGGACCGGACCGGGCGAGCCGGCGATGACGGTGTCCTTCACCCTGGACGGCGAGCCGTTCACCGCGCTCAACGGCGGACCCCAGTTCGCGTTCACCGAGGCCATCTCCTTCCAGGTGCCGTGCGCGGACCAGGAGGAGGTCGACCGCTACTGGTCGCTGCTCTCCGAGGGGGGCGAGGAAGGCCGGTGCGGGTGGCTCAAGGACCGCTTCGGTCTCTCCTGGCAGGTCGTGCCGACGGCACTGCCGGGGCTGCTGGGCGACCCCGACCCGGACCGCGCACAGCGCGCCATGACCGCGATGATGGGCATGGCCAAGCTGGACATCGCGGCGATGCGGGCAGCAGCCGACGCGGGCTGATCATCGTCCGCGGTGGTGGCTCCTCAGAGGTCGGACACGTCCAGGCTGAACCGCGTGGTCGGAGGCGAGGTCACGGGCTGCTGGTCGGCCTGCGTCCGGTCGGACGTGGTCCTGTCCGACCCACGGCCGGCTCGCTGACACCGGTGAGCAGGGCGAGGTGGAGCCTGGCCTCGTCCGCGCTCCCCACGGCGGCGGTGAGCACCACGATCTTGAGCTCGACGGGTCCGACGGTGCGGTGGTGGACGATCTCGTGGTCACTGCTCCAGCTGGGCACGGTCAGTCCCGGGACCTGCTCCCGTCCTGCGGGCTGCGCTTGCTGCGCTTGTCGGCGAACATCGCGTCGTCGGCGACGGCGAGCGTCTCCTCGAAGCTCGACCCCACCTCGAACACCGCGGTGCCCACGCTGGCCCCGACCTGGTGGCACCCGCGGTGGCTGGTCACCGGCTCGGAGCAGACCCGGCGCAACCGGTCGGCGAGCGCCGGGAGAACCTCCGGGCCCATCCCCCCGTGCAGCGGGACGACCACCGCGAACTCGTCACCCCCGGTCCGGGCGACCAGGTCCTGCGCCCGGGCGCAGGCCCGCATCCGGGCGGCCAGCACCCGGAGAACGTCGTCGCCGGCCCGGTGACCGAACGTGTCGTTGACCGCCTTGAACCCGTCGAGGTCCACGACCACCACCCCGACCCCGCTGCCTGCTGCGACGGCGTCGGCGCCCCGCTCCATGAGCAGGGCCCGGTTCGCGAGCCCGGTCAACGGGTCGTGCTGGGCGGCGTGGGTCATCTCGTCGCGGTGGGCCGCCACGGCAGCGGTCATCCTGGCGTGCTCGACGGCGATCGCCGCGTGCTCGGCGAACAGCGCGAGCAGACCGCACTGCTCACGCGAGGGGAGGCGGCCGTCGCGGGGCACGTCGACGCTCAGGGTGCCCAGCAGCAGGCCCGACGGTGACACCAGCGGGGCGAACAGCGCGTCCATCGGGTGCCACGCCTCGGGATCGTCGGACACCGCCATGTCCGGGACGAACCACGGCACCGCCACGACCTCGGGGGGCATGAACTGGTGACCGGAGAACAGCAGCGTCCCCCACCGCTCGTCCAGCTCCTGCTCCTCCAGCCGCGCCAGCATCTTCAGCAGGACGTCACCGGGTCTCACCTGGCCCAGCAGCGCGGCACGCGCGTCGTCCGAACCCTCGACGGACACGACCTCGAAATCACCCGACGGGCGACGCAGGTTGATCGTCACCACCGAGAAGATGGTGGCCTCGAGCACGCCCCGGGCCACCGCGTCCAACGTGTCGGTGAGGTCCAGGCTGGCGTGCACCCGCTGGGTCACCTGCTGCAGCACCCGCAGTGCCGCGACCTCCTCGGGCACGACGCGCCCCGCCGGCACGGTGACCTCCGCGCGCAGCGCGACCAGGGGCACCGGGCCCGCCACAGCAGCAGCGAAGCTCCGGATCAGCCCGCCCACCCGCGCTCGCAGCCCCCCCACGCGATGACCTTATGCGAGCAACCCACCACGGTGTGTGATCTTCTGGGTGAACCGAGCGGAGCGCAGGAGACGTGACGGTGGGCTGGCGTCGGCGCAGTCATGGCGCCGTCGGCCCCGCGGCGGCCCGAGCCAGCAGCCACGCCACCAGCTCCTCCCCGGCCAGGACGCCGGAGGAACGGGTGACCTGGAGGTGCGGGGCGGTGAACCCCGTCTCGTGCAGCTCGCCGTGGGCGGGGCGGATCGCGGCGTCGGCGGCCAGCAGCAGGTCGGTGTCCAGCAGGGAGTCGCCGGCCGCCAGCATCGTCGTGCACGCGGTGCGGCGGGTCACCTCCGCGGCGGCCGTCGACTTCCGGAGCCCCTGCGGCACGCAGTAGACCTTGCGCCCCTGCACGCTCACCCCCCACCCGCGCTCCGCGCACCAGGCCCCCAGCTCGTCCACCCAGGCCCCCGGCAGCGCCGACCGGTCCACCACGGCGTAGGCGAACAGGTCCTCCGCGGTGCGCAGCCGCAGCAGGAAGTCCCCGGCCCCGCCGAGCCGGGCGTGGACCTCCTCCAGCGGGGCGCTGGCGGTGAGCTGCTCGGCGACGTGGACGGACCAGTCGCCGTCCACCACCCCGTCGACCAGCAGGCGCCCGCCGTTCGCGGTGATCGCGAACCGCGGGGGCGCACCCGGCAGGTGCACCCGCAGGTACTGCTCCGGGGTGCGGGTGGTGGTGGGGACCAGGGTCGTGGCCGCGGCCAGGTCCACGAGGGTGCCGGCCGCGGTCTCGGTGACGTAGCTCAGCGGCGCCTGCTGGTAGACCTCGACGCAGAGCAGCCGGGGGGCGTCGCGGTCCGGTCCGGTCAGGGCCAGCGCCGCGGCGGAGTAGATGACGGTGCGGTCGAGGTCGGTGCAGACGAGCACCCGGGACCGGGGGACGCTCACACGCCCGTCCCGTCCGCGCCCGTCGCGCCCCGGGTGAACTGCGGGTGGATCAGGCCGACGCAGCTGTAGGCCAGGTCCTCGACCTGCTCCACCGGCACCCCGCGCTGCTCGGCGAGCAGGAGGACGTGGGCCAGCTCGCCCAGGGCGTCGGGACGCACGAGCACCTTCCAGGGCACCCGGCGCAGCAGCACCCGCGTGGTCTCCCCCACCCCGGGCTTGACCAGGTTCTCGCTGCCGATGCCGTGCTCGACACTGATCCGCCGCACCGCCTCCCAGCCCTGCCAGGTGGGCGTGCGGTCGGTGGCGGCGAGCACCGGGGCGTCGACCAGCACCGACTCGCGAACGCCGTCGAACTCCGCGGTCACGGCGTCCAGGAACGCGTTCGACACGTCGCTGGCGGCCAGCTCGGCGTAGAACTTCGCGCCGTGGAACTGCCCGGGCCCGATGTGCTCGGCGTTGAGCACGGTGCGGGAGACGAGCCCGCTCACGGTGGAGTTCAGGCACGCCGACGGGATGAGGTAGTCCTGCCGGGTTCCGAAGGTGCGCACGCAGTACCCGGGATCGGCGAGCACGGCGAGGGCGTCGTCGAAGCGCTGGCCCGTGGCGGCGTGGTGGGCGTCCAGGGCGGCGGTGAGCTCGGCGGTGATCGCACCCTTGCCCGTCCAGCCGTCGACGAAGACCACTGACGCCGGGTCGTACCGGTCGGCGAGCCAGCTCAGCGCCACCGGGTCGATGCCTCGACCGCGCACGATGGACACCGCGACGTGCGGCAGGTCGAGGCCGTGCACGTGGGCGGCCCAGCGCCGCACCAGGATCCCCACCGGGGTGCCCGCGCGGGCCAGGGAGGCGAGCACCAGGTGCGGCCCGCGCTCGGCCAGCAGGATCTCGGTCACGACGCCGACGGCGTGCGCCAGCCGGGACGCGTCGTGCCGCAGGGCGTCGTGGAACAGGTCGAGGTAGGCCGGGTCCGGCTGGTACTCCACCGGCAGGCTCTCCGCGTAGTGGGCGCCGCCGGACTGCACGGCCTCCTCACGCTCCTCCGTCGGTGCCTCCAGCTCGACGTCGGAGAGGTCGGTGAGCAGCCAGGACACCTCCTCGGCGGCGTACGAGCCGAACTGCGGTCCGTGCAGGGCGGGGGGCAGGGGCCCGGTGGTGGGCAGCGGGATCGGAGGGGTCACTGCGGGCCTTCCGGGAGGTACGACGGGAGCACGGCCAGGACCACCGACGCGGTCACGCCGGCCAGGGCCTGCAGCAGGACGGCCAGCTCGGGGGTGTCGCCCGGGGTGTCGACCACGAGCACCACCGCGTCGAACCGACCGGGGGCGATGTTGTAGGCGTAGCGCTCGCCGGGGCCGTCGGCCGGGTGGTCGTGGGCGGCGAAGACGAGCCGGTGGCGGATCGCGTAGCCCGCGGCGTCGACGGCGAGCACGGGCGAGCGGGTGGTGGTGGAGCTGCGGACCACGAGTCCGGGGTACGCGTCGGCGAGCGCCTCGGCCAGCCGCAGCGGGGCGTGCATGAGCTCCTCGAACCCGAGCACCAGGACCTCGCCGGTGCGGGGCAGGGTCGCGGCCAGCCGCGCGGCCATCGCGGGGAGCTCGACCTCGAGCCGGGCCCGGTGGGCGCGGAGCACCCCGTGCCGACCACCGTCGGGCAGCGCCACCGGCCACCCCAGGTCCACCCGCACGGGGTCAGCCAGGACGGGGAGCGTCAGGACGGGGTGCGTCAGGACGGGGGTGCCCGACCCGGCGCCCACGGCTGCACCCGGGGCGTGCGCGGCCACGAGAGCGGCCCCGGCGACCAGCACGTCCTCCGGCACCCGGACCGTGCCCGCAGCCAGCGCGACGACGTCCACCCGGGACCCGAGCTCGGCGGCCAGGCGCTGCAGCACGGCGTGGTCCTGGGGCGTCCGCAGGTCCACCAGCGCCGCCACCACGTAGTGCGACCGGGGCGCCAGCAGGTGCAGCGCCCGCAGGGTGTTGGCCACCGTGCGCCCGGTGGAGAGCTCGTCGTCGACCAGCACGAGCGGCCCGGAGCCGGTGAGCACCCCCGGGTCCGAGGGCAGCAGGAGGTGCTCGGTGGCGTGGCTGTGCTCCTCGGCGAACCCGCCGGCCGCGCTCGCACCCGGCACCGACCGCCGGGTGGAGTGCAGGTAGACGTCGGCGTCCAGGGCCTCCGCCACCAGGTGCCCGAGGGCGGTGGCCGTCTCGGCGTAGCCCAGCACGGTCACGCTGGACCCGCTCCCCGCGGGCACGGTCACGCTGGACCCGCTCCCCGCGGGCACGGTCACGCTGGACCCGCTCCCCGCGGACACGGTCACGCTGGCCGCGATCGCCACCGCGGCGTCCCGCGCGGCCGCGGCCGCACCGGGCTCGCCGTCCAGGGCCGGGCCCAGGTCCACCCTCGGGCGCACCCGCCCGTCGAGCACCTCCGCCACCAGCGCACCCAGCGCGAGCCCGGCCGCGCGGACCAGGCGCGGGTCGGTCGGGACGTGCTTGCCCAGCACCCGGCTGACCAGCAGGTGCGCCCGCCGGGGGTTGCGGCGAAGGGCCAGGCCCACGAGCTGCGCCACCCCGTCGCCGTCGACGTGCACCCCCAGCCGCTGCGCCACCCAGGCGCCCGTCCCGCCGGCCGTCACTGGTGGCTGCTGGCGACGAGGAAGTCAACGTAGGACACGTCCTCGCGGGCCACCCCGAACGCCTGGGCCCGCCGCAGGACCTTGGTGGCCCAGCCGCGGTGCGGGTTCACCTCGTTCATCTTGTTGCCGTAGCCGCTGGGCAGCACGCCGCCCGCGCCGCTGCGGCCCAGCACGTCCTGGGCGTCGCCGTGCTCCTCGTGGCTCACCACCGACAGGGCGTGCACGGCAGCCACGTGGGTGGGGTGGATGACGGTCTTGCCGGTGAGCCCGTTCGCCTTGTCCAGCTCCACCTCCCGGATCAGCCCGTCGAGGTCCATGAGCATGATCTGGTGACGCAGCTCGCGCGCCCCGTGCTCGGCGAAGACCGACTCGCGCAGGCGCGGCTTGAAGATGCGCTCACCGCTGGTGAAGTACTCCCACACGGGCCCGGTGACGGCGAACCCCGTGCCGTCGGTGCGGCCCAGCACGTTCACGACGTCGGCGATGACGCCGGCCACCAGCCGCACGTCGTACACCGTCATGTCGCCCGATCGCCGCAGCCCGTACGTGCCGGAGAAGTCCGTCGCCCCCAGCCGCACCGCCAGCACCCGGTCGCGCGCGGACTGCAGCAGCGCGTGCAGCTCACCCAGCACGGCCGCCCGGCTCTCCAGGTGGATCACCTCGGGGCTCTCGACCACGGGCATGGCGAGCAGCGGCACCCCCGCCCGCTCGGAGGCTTCCCGCACCGCGTCGAGGAAGCCCGGTCCCGTCGTCGGGGTGAACTTGGGCAGCACGAACCCGCGCAGCGTGTCCACGGCCGGGCCCAGCCGACGCACGAGGTCGGTGACCTGCTCCGGCGTCCGCACCCGCACGAACAGCCACGGGGTGGGCGGCCGGTCGGCGTGCACGGTGCCCAGCTGGGCGACGAGGTTGTCCTCGGCGTCCGCGAGCCGGTCGTCGGGCACCGAGTCCTCCAGGCACAGCACGGAGCTGGTCACCCCGCGCTCGCGGCTGCGCACCACGTCCTTCGCCAGGTTCGGTCGGGTGGCCGGGCTGTAGAGGGTGGCCCCGAGCGCGACGGCCTGGAGCTCCAGCGGGCTGTCCGCCGTCAACGGCTCCGGCCGGACGTGGAACAGCCGGGCCCGCTCGTCCTCGGTGAGGAACTCGTAGTGGATCACGGTTGTGGACACCCCCCGACTCGTCACCGGCCCCGCTCGACGGGCGCACGCCCGGGAGTCTGCCCGCTGGAGAGGTGGATCATGCCCGTCGGCGGTGAACAGGGGGTGCCGAACGCGGGATCGTCACCGAGAGCAGCGACCCAGACCTCGTCGTGACGACGGATCGGGCCCGGGCCGACCGCTCCACGACATGACATGACATGACACGACATGACATGTCCACGAGGGACGGTGCGACCACGAGGGAGCGGATCCCTGTCCCCTCAGCTCGAGCCTCGGATGACCAGCCAGGTCGGCACGGTCACCGGGCCCGGGCGCCCCCCGTCGAGGCGCTGCAGCAGCAGGTCCACGAGCCCCTGCGCGACCAGGTCGTGGGGCAGGTGCACGGTGGTCAGCGGGGGCGCCGAGGTCCGCGCGAGGACCGAGTCGTCGAAGCCACCCACCGCGACGTCGCCCGGGACCGAGCGGCCCGCGTCGGCCAGCGCCACCAGCGCACCGCCCGCGAGCAGGTCCGACGCGACGAACACCGCGTCCAGGTCCGGCCGGCGCGCCAGCAGGACCGACATGGCCTCCCGGCCCGCCTCGTGGCTGTACTCCGCGGCGTGCTCGACCATGCACGGGTCCGGCTCACCGGGCAGGGCGTCGGCCCACCCGGCCACCCGCTCGTGGGCGCCGGCGGTGTCGGTGGGACCGGCGAGCACCGCCACCCGGGTGCGGCCGCGGGAGAGCAGGTGCCGGGTGAGCTCGCGTGCCCCGGTGCGGTTCTGCGCCCGGACCTGGGGCAGCTCCACCCCCCGCCCGAGCGCCGGACCGAGCACCACGGCGGCGGCCCCGGCGTCGAGCAGCTCGGCGAACAGAGGCTCGTCGCCGTGGGTGGAGACCAGCAGCACCCCGTCGAGCAGCCCGCTGCGCACCTGCCGCACGATCCCGGCCCGCGTCTCGGGCTCGGTGGCCAGCGCGAGGAACAGGGTGAACCCCTGCGCGGTGAGCCGGGTGGTCAGCTCGCGCAGCAGCACGCTGAACGTGGGGTCCTCGAACAGCCGCTCCTGGGACTCGGTCACCACCAGGGCCACCGCGCCCGAGCGGGCCCCGGCCAGGGTGCGGGCGGAGTGGTTCGCCACGTAGCCGGTGGCCGAGACGGCGGCGGTCACCGCGGTGGCGGCCGCGGGACTGGCCCCGTGCCCACCGTTGAGCACCCGGGACACCGTGCCGCGGGAGACCCCGGCGGCGGCGGCGACGTCGTCGATGGTGGGACCGGCACGGCGGGCGCGACGGCGCGGCTCGACCTCCACGGGCACCTCCGGTCACCACGGGGCGCGTTGACCCGCGCACGTCGGGGCGACCATACTGGGAGCGCTCCCAGTGCGACACACGAGCCCGGACCCGCGACGCTCCGGACACCCTCGCCGCGCTCCCGCCCGACACCCCGCGAAGGTGGTCCCGTGCGTCGTCCCGTCCGCCCCGCCGGCGCCCCTGCGCCGACCAACGGGGCCGCCATCGCCGCGATGGCCACGTCGTCCTTCGTGTTCGTGACCGCCGAGACGCTGCCGGTGGGCCTGCTCCCGGAGATCGCCGGCGGCCTCTCGGTCACCGAGGCGCAGGTGGGGCTGCTGCTCACCACGTACGCCGCCGTGGCGGCGGTCAGCACCATCCCGCTGACCTCGCTCAGCCTCCGGGTGCCGCGGCACACCCTGCTGGCGGGGCTCGTCGCCGTGTTCGCCGTGTCCCAGCTCGCCGCGTCGTTCGCTCCCACCTTCCTGCTGCTCACCCTCACCCGGCTGGTGTGCGCCCTGGCCCACGGGGTGTTCTGGTCCGCCCTCGCCCCGGCCGCAGCCCGGCTCGCACCACCGGGACAGGCCGGGCGGGCCACGTCCATGGTCTTCGTCGGCAACTCCCTGGCCCTCGTGCTCGGCGTGCCGCTGGGCACCGCGCTCGGCCAGCTCACCAGCTGGCGCGTCGCCGTGGCCTCCCTGGGCGTGGCCGGGGCGCTGAGCGCGCTCGCCCTGCTCCGCGTGCTGCCCGCCCTGCCCGCCCTGGTCCCGGCCCAGCGTGCCCGCGTCCGCGCGCAGGCCTCCTCGGCCTGGGCCACGGTGCGCTCGCGCGCGCTCACCCCGGTGTGCGCGGTGACGACGATCCTCGTCGTGGGGCACTTCGCGGCGTACACCTACATCGCCCCCCTGGTGCGACGCGACGGTGGGCTGGACGGTCTCGGGCTCAGCGCGCTGCTGCTCGGCTACGGCGCGGCCGGTCTGGTCGGGACCGTGCTGGTGGGTCGGGCGGTCGACCGGCGCCCCGGCACGGTGCTCGTCGGCACCATCGCCGTCTCGGTGGTGGGGCTCGCGGTGCTGACCTTCGCCCGCGCCGACGTGCTCACCTCCGTCGCGGTGCTGGCCTGGGGGGCCGGGTTCACGGCGGTGCCGGTGTGCCTGCAGGCCGCGGTGATGCGGGTGGCCCCCGACGCCCAGGACGCGGCGTCGGCCGTCTACGTCGTGGCGTTCCAGATCGGCATCGGCGGCGGTGCGCTGGTCGGGGAGCGGCTGGTCACCGGGGGGGCGCTGGACGCACTGCCGCCGCTCGCGGCCGTGCTGGCCGTGCTCGCCGCGGTGGTGGGCCTCAGCGCCCGTCGGGCCTTTCCGTTGCGCGCACCCGCACACGAGCCGGTTGCGGTGCGGTGACCGGGAGCATCCCCGACGCCACCATCACCAGCAGGACGCCCACCCCGCCCAGGGCCGTCGTCATCGTCACCACGTCGTGCAGCACGTCGTCCTCCTCGCTCCGGGTTCCTGGCTCCCAGGGTGCCCGCCGCACCTGGGAGCAGCCTGTGCGGACCGTGTGGATGGCCGGTGGACCGGGTCGGGCGGGCGACCCGGTCCGCGGGGGGTCCTCGTGCGCGACCATGGACCCATGAGCACTCCCGACGAGCCCACCTGGGACGACCGCTTCCTGGCCTCGCTGCGCCGCGACCTGCGGGTGGAGGCCAGGCGCGGGGCGTGGCTCGTCGAGCGCGCCGAGGTCGTGGACGGTGCGGTCGTCACCGTGCTCACCGAGGTGGCGACCGGTCACCGGTACGGCCGCACGGTGGACCTGCACACCCTGCGCGAGCAGTTCAGCCCGAGCTCCCCGGACGTCGTCTCCGCCGCCTGGTTCTTCACCCTGTTCCCCCCGAGCGGCTGGGACGAGGGCCACGTCACCGACGGGGTCTGCTGGTTCGCCGGTCAGCGCCCCTGAGCGCCCTCCCGCGCAGGGCACACTGGGGCGCGTGACCAGCCTCGCCGTCGCTCCGCTCACCGACGTGCGGCACTGGGCTGCCGGCACGGGCCTCGAGGTGCTGCTGTTCGTGCTGGGCGCCCTGCTGCTGGGCCGCGCCATCACCGCGACCGGTGCCGCGCTCACCCGTCGGATCGACGACGCCGCCACCAGCGGGGACGCCCTGGTGCGCTCCGAGCAGGCCAAGCACCGGCACTCGGTGACCCAGGTGCTCACCTGGATCGCGCTCGTGCTGCTCTACAGCGTCACCGCGGTCACCGTGATGGGGCTGCTGGGGGTGCCGGTCACGGGGCTCGTGGCCCCGGCGACGGTGCTGGGCGTGGCGCTGGGCTTCGGCGCGCAGCGCATCGTGCAGGACCTGCTGGCCGGGTTCTTCATCATCACCGAGCGGCAGTACGGCTTCGGCGACGTGGTCCGCATCTCCGCGCTCGGCTCACCCACCGGGGTCACGGGGGCGGTGGAGGACATCTCGCTGAGGATCACCCGGCTCCGGTCCTCCGACGGCGAGGTGATCATCGTGCCGAACGGGCAGATCGTGCAGGTCACCAACCTCTCCCGCGACTGGGCCCGCACCGTGATCGACGTGCCGCTGCCCCCGCTGACCGACATCGCGGCGACCAGCGACGTGCTGCGCCGGGTGGGCACCGACGCCTTCGCCGACCCGGACCTGCACGAGCTGCTGCTCGACGAGCCCACGGTCATGGGGGTGGAGAGCCTGGGGGTCGACGAGGTGAACGTGCGCATCGTGGCCCGCACCCTGCCCGGCAAGCAGTTCGAGGTCGGCCGCATGCTCCGCGCCCGCATCGCGGTGGCGCTGCAGGCCCACGACATCCAGGTGCGCGCCGCGGCCGTCACCACCGCCACCGCCCCGGTGCGGTCCTGATGGCGCAGCGCCTGCCCCGCACCCTGCTCGGCGGCCGGGTGCGCACCTCCACCGTGGGGCTGGCCGTGGCGTTCGCGGTCGTGCTCACGGTGTACCTGCTCGTGCGGCCGGCCCCGGTCGCCACCGTCAGCGTCACCAACCCCGACGGCAGCACGAGCCTGTACCTCTCCCCCAGCGTCACCCCGCCGCCGCCGGCGACCACCGCGGCGCCGAGCGACCCGCGCACCACCACGCCGGGCACCACCGCCACGTCGCGCCCGTCGAGCACCGCGCCCACCAGCGCCCCGACGGCCGCCACCACGACGCCCACCACCACGACGACCACCACCACGACCACCCCCGCGCCGGGCACCACCGCCGCCCCGACGACCGCGGCCGCACCCACCACCACCACGGGCTGAGTCTGGTCCGCCGCCACGCCGCCCGGCAGGATGAGGGCCATGACGCAGATGACCAAGGGGTCCAACGTCGCACTGGCCACCGCCGCGCTGCGCGTCGAGCTGCGCTGGACCCCGGGTCCGGGGGTGCCGGACGTGGACGCCTCCGCGCTGCTCGTCACCACCACCGGCACGGTCCGCTCCGACGACGACTTCATCTTCTACAACCAGCCCCGGCACGCCTCCGGGGCGGTGGCGCACCTGGGCAAGCACACCGGGGTGGACGCCGTCTCCGTGGGCACGGGGCGGCTGGAGCCGGGCATCGACAAGGTGGTGGTCGCAGCGTCCTCCGACGGGGGGACCTTCGGCCAGGTCCCGGGCCTGCACCTGCGCGTGGTGGACACCAGCGGCGGTCCGGACGGGCCGGAGGTGCTGCGCTTCGACATCACCGACGCCACGACCGAGACGGCGTTCGTGTTCGGCGAGGTCTACCGCCGCGGGACCGACTGGAAGTTCCGCGCCGTCGGCCAGGGCTACGACACCGGCCTGGCCGGGCTGGCCACCGAGTACGGCATCAGCGTCGACGACGAGCCCGCCCCGGCCGCCCAGCAGGCTCGACCGGCACAGGCCCCGTCGCCGCGCGAGCCCCGGCCGACGCAGGTGGGAACCGCCCCGGCGTACAGCCCGCCCGGCACCCCCGGGCACGCCACGGTCCCGGCGGCGCAGCTCCACGAGGCCCCCCGACCCGGTGAGCGCCCGGCCGCCGCCGCACCGGCACCGCGGATGTACGAGGCCCCCCGGTACTGAGGGGCGCCGGTTCGTTCGTCACCGGTGGCCGCGGCACGGTAGAAAGTCACCTGCGGCACACCGTCGTGCCCGTGCTCGACCACCGGAAGAACGAGGACCAGCCATGACCATCGGAGCCAGCCTCCTGCTCATCGCAGTGGGGGCCATCCTGAAGTTCGCCGTGACGACCTCCGTCAGCGGCGTCGACCTGCCGACCATCGGGGTCGTGCTCATGGTCATCGGTGCCGTCGGCCTCGTTCTCGGCCTCGTGCTCAGCACCCGCCGTCGCCGCACCGACGTGGTGCAGACCAACGACGTGCCCGGCGCCCCGGGGCGCCGCACCACCTACGTGCAGGACGACCCGCGCGACCCGCGGTACTGATCCCCACCACCCGGCAGGCCGGGACGGGCGCACCGGTTCCCCGGGCGCCCGTCCCGAATCGGACACCACTCAGGCACCATGGACCCATGACGCAGATGTCCAAGGGGTCCAACGTCGCGCTCACCGCCACCGGCCTGCGGGTCGAGCTCAGCTGGACGGCGGGTCCGTCCACGCCGGACGTCGACGCCTCCGCGCTGCTGGTGACCGGCACGGGCAAGGTCCGCTCCGACGCGGACTTCGTGTTCTACAACCAGCCCCGGCACTCCTCCGGTGCGGTGACCCACGGGGGCAAGAGCGGCACCACCGACGTCGTCACCGTGGACACCAGCCGCCTCGAGCCGGCCGTCGACAAGGTCGTGGTGGCCGCGTCCGCCGACGGTGGCACGTTCGGCCAGGTCCCGGGGCTGCACCTGCGCCTGACCGACACCTCCGGGGCCGAGCTCGCCCGCTTCGACATCACCGACGCCACGACCGAGACGGCGTTCGTGTTCGGCGAGGTCTACCGCCGCGGGACCGACTGGAAGTTCCGCGCCGTCGGCCAGGGCTACGCCACGGGCCTGGCCGGGCTGGCCACCGACTACGGCATCAGCGTGGACGACGACCCGGCCCCCGCCCCCGCTGCCCCCGCCGCAGGCCCCGCTGCCCCGGCCGCAGCTCCGGCGTCCGGGGTCAGCCTGAAGAAGCAGAAGCTCGTCGACATGGAGAAGAAGGTCGCCGCACGGGCCCCCGCGCTGCTCGACCTGACCAAGAAGGCCTCGATCAGCCTGGAGAAGCGCGGCCTCGGTGAGCACACCGCCAAGGTCGCGCTCTGCCTGGACATCTCCGGCTCGATGAACCGGCTCTACCGCAACGGCAGCATCCAGAAGCTCGTCGAGCGGGTCCTGGCGCTCGGCCTGCGCTTCGACGACGACGGCGAGGTGGACGTCTTCCTGTTCGGCAAGGAGGGCCACACCGCCGGGCCGCTGACCCTGGACAACCACGCCGCCTACGTCCAGGACGTCCTCAGCACCCACGGCCTCGAGCCCGCCACCTACTACGGCAAGGCCATGGCCTTGCTGCGCGAGCACTACTTCGGCGCGTCCACCCCCCGCCGGGAGCCGCTGCGCAACGACATCCCCGTCTACGTCATGTTCGTCACCGACGGTCAGACCTTCGACGAGGACGGGGCCCGCGAGCAGGTGGTCTCCTCCAGCTACGAGCCGCTGTTCTGGCAGTTCATGGCCATCGGGCAGAGCTCGCGCTCGGTCACCCCCGGCCGGCCGGCGGCACCCCCCGCGAAGTCCGGCGGGTTCATGGGCAAGCTGCGCCAGGCCGCCGCACCGCAGGCCCCCGCGGGCAGGGGTGGGGAGTTCCGCTTCCTCGAGGAGCTCGACGACATGGGCGGGCGGTACCTCGACAACGCCGACTTCTTCGCCGTCGAGAACCCCGCCGACATCCCCGACGACCAGCTCTTCGACCTGCTCATGACCGAGTACCCGGGCTGGCTGACCCAGGCCCGGGCGAAGGGGCTGCTGGGCTGAGCCCGGCTACGCCGTGATGTCGGCGGTGGTGAACCGGGCCCACGCGAGCGAGCCGGCCACCACCACCCACCCCACCTGCACGAGCAGGCCGCCGAGCAGCGAGGACACGTCCAGCTGGGTCCGCAGCAGCTCCCCGAAGTCCAGCCAGTGGTGCGTGAGCAGGTACGGGTGGATCACCGCGAGCTGGGGCAGCGAGTCGAGCACCTCGCTCGTGACGGTCAGCACGATGGTCGTGGCCATCGCCGCCACCGGCACCTCGGTGAGGGTCGACACGAACAGGCCCAGCGTCACCAGCCCGGTCAGCGACAGCGTCACGTACAGCCCCACCAGCAGCGCGCGGACGATGCCGTCGAGCAGGCTCACCGTGTCCCCGCTGAGCAGCGTCACGTCGCCCAGGCCGAACAGCAGCGCGCCCGCGACCAGCCCGGCGAGCGCGATCGCCAGCACCGCGGCGCCGGCGAAGACCAGCGAGCCCACGGCCTTGGCCACCAGCACCCGGGGCCGCGATACCGGCACCACCAGCAGGTAGCGCAGCGTCCCGGCCCCGGCCTCCCCGGCGATGGTGTCCCCGCTGACGACGCCCACGGCCAGCGGCAGGAACAGCGGCAGCGACACCGCGAGCGCGGTGAACACCAGGAAAAGACCGTTGCTGCTGACCTGGTTCAGGAACGCGGGGCCCGCGCCGCCACGGTGGGACAGCGCCACCGCGACACCGATGAGCACGGGCACCAGTCCCAGCGCGACCAGCAGCACCTGGTTGCGGCGACGGCCGAACACCAGCCGGAGCTCGCTGCGCCACAGCCGTGCGGTCGCTCCGCGGTAGCTGGCGGTCGGGGCGCGCGGTGTCCCCGCGACGGACGACCACGCGGGCGTCCCGTCGGGGTCCGACGCGTCAGCGGGCGACATCGAAGCCCTCCCCGGTCAGCGCGACGAAGGTGTCCTCCAGGTTCGGCCTGGTGACGGCGAGCCCGCGGACGGCCACCCCGGAGCGGACCAGGGCGGCCGTGACGTCCTCGGCCGCCGCGTCGCCCAGCTCGGCCGTCACGTCGGCACCGCCCACCAGCACGCCGGTGAGCCCCATCCGCTCCAGGACCTGGGCCGCGAGGACGACCGTCGACGGTGTCGCGCTGACGCGGACGGTGGACACCCCGCCGGCCCCCACCTCGGCGATCGGGCCCTGCCGCAGCAACCGGCCGCGGCTCATGATCCCGACGTGGCTGCACGCCTGCTCGATCTCGGCCAGCAGGTGCGAGCTGAGCAGCACCGTGGTGCCGTCGGAGGCGAGCTCGCGCACGAGGGTGCGCACCTCTCGGGTCCCCTGCGGGTCGAGCCCGTTGGTCGGCTCGTCGAGGACCAGCAGCTCCCGGGGCTGCAGCAGCGCGGCGGCGAGACCGAGCCGTTGCTTCATCCCGAGCGAGTACTGGCGGAACCGCTTGTCCGCCGCCGCGCCGAGACCCACCCGCTCCAGCGCGGTGTCGGCCCGCGCCCTCGCGGTGCGCGGGTCGGCCGTGGCGTCGACGGAGTCCAGCCGGGCCAGGTTCGCCCGCCCCGACAGGTACGGGTGGAACGCGGGACCCTCCACGAGCGCGCCGACGCGGGGCAGCACGTCTGCGGCCCGCCCGGGCATGGCGTCCCCCAGCAGCTCGACCGCACCGGAGGTGGGGGCGACGAGGCCCAGCAGCATCCGGATGGTGGTGGTCTTGCCGGAGCCGTTGGGCCCCAGGAACCCGAACACCGCACCGCGCGGCACCAGCAGCTCCACGCCGTCCACGGCCACCTGCCCGGAGCGGAACCGCTTGGTCAACCCCTCGGTGCGGACGGCCGGGGAGCTCAGGCGGCGGCCTCGAGCGCCGCGGGCGGGACGGCGCCGGCCAGCACCCGGCCGTCGTCGGTCAGCAGCACCGACACGAGCGCGGTGCTCAGCACCCGGCCCTTCGCCACGCGGGTGGTGAGCTGGTCCAGCAGCTGCGGCCGGCCCTGGGTGAGGGCGGCGACGTCCACCCCGGACAGCTCGACCACCGAGGTCCACCCCGTGCCCGTGACGGTGGGCCGCGGTCCGCGGGGGCCGGAGGTGGGCCCGGGGGGCGCGGCGGGCGCGGCGATCTCGGTGACGGTGGAGCCCGCGGGCGGGGTGAAGGTGAACAGGGCAGCGTCCGGGGTGCTGTAGCTGATGTCGGAGAACCCGACCTCCAGCGCGGGCGTCGTGGTGTCCGCGGCGGCGAAGACCTGCACGCGCAGCGGCACGTTCGTCGACGCGTCCACCGCGATGCGGACGCTGCCCACCAGCGAGCCGGAGCCCCTGGGGGTCAGCACCAGCTGGCGGGCCGCGCGTCCGGCCACCGTCACGGCGTCGTCGACGGTCACGGCGGTGCTGGGGTCGACGGCGGCGAGCGCGGCGGCAGCGGCCTGCGCCGGGGTGCCGAGCACGTCCACGGGCAGCGGCGGCGCGGTGGTCCGCTCCGGCAGCACCAGGTGCGCGGCCCCGGACTTCTCGCTGCTCCACGTCCAGACGTCGCGACCCGAGCGGACGACGTCGTACTCGGCCAGCTGGCCCTGCAGCGCGACCCGGCTGCGGGACGGACCGTCCGCCCACACCCGCAGCGTGTGCGTCCCCGAGATCAGGGTGAGCGGGCCGAGGCTGCCGGCCGCGGAGCCTGGGAGCTCGGGCAGACCCAGGTCGGCGGTCTCGGTCACCGTTCCCGAGAGCGCGTCGGTGGTGGGGGCGGCGAGGTCGGCGAGCAGCTCGGCAGCCGTGCGCGGGGCGAGCCCGGCGGGAGTCGGGTCCGCGGCCGCGCTGGTGGCGAGGACGGCACCGGCGACGGTGACCGCGACGACGGCGGGCACCGCCCACCGCAGGCGGCGGGACTGGGTCATGGGACCAGTGTGCGCCCGGGCCGGCCGGAGCGCCCGCGTCCACGGGTGCTGGTCCCCCTCCCTCGTCCACCGATAGCGTGTGACGCCGCACACCACCGCGACGAGGGGATCGGCATGGGCGCGTTCCGCACCAAGACCGTCGAGCAGTCGATCGAGGACACCGACGAGCCCGGGCACCAGCTGAAGAAGTCGCTGGGCACCCTCCAGCTGATCGTGTTCGGGGTGGGCGTGGTCATCGGCACGGGCATCTTCGTGCTCACCGGTGAGGCGGCCGGCGTCAAGGCCGGACCGGCGATCGCGCTGTCCTTCGTCTTCGCCGGTGTCGGCTGCGCGCTGGCCGCCCTCTGCTACGCCGAGTTCGCCTCGACCGTGCCCGTCGCGGGCTCGGCCTACACGTTCTCCTACGCCAGCCTCGGCGAGCTGGTGGCCTGGATCATCGGCTGGGACCTCATCCTCGAGCTCGCCCTGGGCGCGAGCACGGTCGCCGTGGGGTGGTCGACCTACTTCGCGGACGTGCTCTCGCAGGCCGGCATCACGCTGCCGACCTCCGTCTACGGCAACGGGCACAACCTCGTGGCCGCGGTCGTCGTGCTGGTCCTGACCGGCGTGCTGTGCTTCGGCATCAACGTCTCGGCCAAGGTCAACCTCGTCGCCGTCATCGTCAAGGTCGCCATCGTGCTGCTCGTCATCGTCGCCGGCCTGTTCTACGTCAAGGCGTCGAACTACTCGCCGTTCATCCCCCCGTCGGGCTCGGCGGGCGCCAGCGCGGAGCCGTCCCCGCCGTCCCTGCTGCAGGACCTCGGCCTCGGCGAGGGCTCCTTCGGCATCGGCGGGATCTTCACCGGCGCGGCGCTGGTCTTCTTCGCCTTCATCGGCTTCGACATCGTCGCCACCGCCGCGGAGGAGACCAAGAACCCGCAGCGCGACATGCCCCGCGGCATCTTCGGCTCGCTCGCCATCTGCACCACGCTCTACGTCGCGGTCTCCCTCGTCATCACCGGCATGGTGAAGTACACCGACATCAGCGTGAAGGCACCGCTCGCCGAGGCGTTCCGCTCGGTGGGGCAGCCGGCCATCGCCACGCTGGTCTCGGTCGGCGCCCTGATCGGGCTCACCACCGTGATGATGGTGCTCATGCTCGGCCAGAGCCGGGTGTTCTTCGCCATGAGCCGCGACCACCTGCTGCCGCCGGTGTTCTCCGCGGTGTCCGAGCGCACCGGGGCCCCCGTGCGGACGACGCTGGTCACCGGCGGCGTCGTGGCCGTCATCTCGTTCTTCGTGCCGCTGTCCACGCTGGCCGAGCTGGTGAACATCGGGACGCTGTTCGCGTTCGTCGTCGTCGCCCTGGGGGTGATCGTCCTGCGCCGCACCCGGCCGGACCTCGAGCGCGCCTTCCGGACGCCCCTGGTGCCGTTCGTGCCGATCGTGTCGGTGCTCGTGTCCGTCTACCTGATGCTCAACCTGCCCGCGGCGACGTGGCTGCGGTTCGCGCTCTGGATGCTCGTCGGGTTCGTCGTCTACGCCTCCTACGGCTACCGGAGGTCCAAGATGCGCACCGGGGCCACGACGCCGGGCTGACCGGTCCGCGTGGTGGGACCACGACACCGGCTGTGGGCAGAATGTGCCCGACGCGCGCACCCGGGAGGTCCTCATGGCGATGTTCAGCTGGACGCTGGTCCACGACGGCGGGACCCCGCCGCCGGGGGAGGTGGTGCGGCCCGACGAGCGGCTGTCCACCCCCCGGATGGTCGGCCTGGGGGCGCAGCACGTGGTGGCCATGTTCGGGGCCACGTTCGTCTTCCCCGCCCTGATGGGCATCAACCCGAACCTCGCGGTCCTCATGTCCGGCGTGGCGACGGTGCTGTTCCTGCTCATCGTCAAGAACAAGATCCCCAGCTACGTCGGCACGTCCGCCTCGTTCGTCGCCGGGGTGGCGGCCATCCGGGCCCAGGGCGGTGGTTCGGCCGACGTCACCGGAGCGATCCTGGTCGCCGGGCTCGTGCTGGTGGCCGTCGGGCTGGTCGTGCACCTCGGCGGGGCGCACCTGGTGAACGCGGTGCTGCCGCCCGTGGTCACCGGGGCCGTGGTCATGCTCATCGGCTTCAACCTGGCCACCGTCGCCACCACCACCTACTTCCCGGCCGGCCAGTGGATCGGCCTGGCCACCGCGGCGTTCGTCATCGGCGTGTCCGTGGTGGCCCGCGGGTTCGTCAGCCGGATGGCGATCTTCCTCGGGCTGCTGTTCGGCTACGGGCTCTCCTGGGTGGCCGACCAGGTGAACCAGGTGCCCGGCGCGGCCGGCGGGATGGTCGACCGGCTGGACTTCGCGGGCGTGTCCAGCGCCGCGTGGGTCGGGCTGCCGGACACCATCACCAGCCCCACGTTCGGCGAGCTCAGCGGCCCGCACCTGCCGGCCTTCAACGCGACGTTCATCCTGCTGGTGCTGCCCTCGGTGATCGCGCTCGTCGCGGAGAACGCCGGGCACGTCAAGGCCGTCTCGGAGATGACCGGCCAGGACCTCGACCCCTACCTCGGGCGGGCGTTCATCGGCGACGGGGTGGGCACCGTGGTCGCGTCGTTCGTCGGCGGGGCACCCACCACGACCTACGCCGAGAACATCGGTGTCATGGCCGCCACGCGCATCTACTCGACGCTCGCGTACTACGTCGCCGCAGCGGTGGCGATCCTGTTCGGCTTCTGCCCCAAGTTCGGGGCCGTGGTCGCGGCCACGCCGGGCGGGGTGCTCGGCGGGATCACGCTGGTGCTCTACGGGATGGTTGGTCTGCTCGGGGCCAAGATCTGGATCGAGAACCGGGTGGACCTCGGCAACCCGGTGAACCTGGTGCCGCTCGCCGCCGGGCTCATCGCGGGCATCGGGAACCTCGCCGTCCACGTCACCGACTCGTTCTCCGTCACCGGGATCGCGGCGGGCACGATCATCGTCGTCCTCGGCTACCACCTGTGCCACCGGTTCGCGCCGGCCCACCTCCGCGAGGACTCGACGCGGGACGAGGCCGTGCCGACGGAGTAGCGCCCGCTGCGCGGCCCGGTGGGCTACTGCTGGGTGAGCCGGGCCCCGAGGCTGCGGTGCAGCTGCTGCAGCTGGGGGGTTCCCAGGCCCACGGTCTCGCTCTCGATGTGCTGCACCAGGTGCGGGTCCTCGCGCACGGCCTCGCTGGACTGGATGAGGACGGTGCCGGTGCCGGTGAAGTCGAACTGGCGCTCCTCCCCGGTCTGCGCGCCGAGGACGACGCGCTGCGCGGCACCGAGGAAGCCCTGCATCCACCCGGCGTCGTAGTGGTGGCACGGGGACGGACAGTCGGCCCAGCCCACCAGCGCCTCCGGATCCACCCGCAGCGGCGGCTCCGCGAACATGACCGGGCCGTTCGAGCTGGCCAGGAACTTCCCGGTGCCGAGCAGGGTGAGGAACCCGGGGACGATCGACTGCTTCAGCTGCAGCCCCGTCTCGAACGCCAGCAGGTTCGACGCCCGGATGGTGAGGTTGCCCTCCTCGAGGTCGTAGGAGTTGATGTCGAACCCGCGGTCGCCGAGCACGAGCTTGCCCCGGCCGTTGGCCACCACCCAGTCCCGCGCGTACAGCGGGGAGGAGAACCGGGCCGCCACGAGCGCACCCATGCTGGTGACGGCCAGCGGCTCGAAGGCCATCTGCCCGTAGTAGGCGATCATCGCGCCCTTGCTCATGAACCAGGGCTGGGCACCCACGTCCACCACGAAGGCGTAGCTGTTGCCGGGGACGTTGTCGTTGCTCGGCAGGGTGTTCGGGTTCCAGACGTCCACGGCGCTCTCCTCAGAACTTCTGCTCGGAGGCCTGCACGAACACCGTGCCCTGGCCGCTGATCTTGAGCTGGATGGCCTCGCCGGAGCCC
Source organism: Rhodococcus antarcticus (assembly GCF_026153295.1). NCBI lineage: Bacteria > Bacillati > Actinomycetota > Actinomycetes > Mycobacteriales > Nocardiaceae > Rhodococcus > Rhodococcus antarcticus. The sequence continues at coordinate 3,318,504 of NZ_CP110615.1, forward strand.
TTGCCGACGGCCTCGCGCCAGCCCACCGAGGCCGAGACGTCCACCCGCAGGTTGCCGACGTGACCGACGTAGGCCTGCGGGTCCACCACCACCGGCCGGCCCTGCCCCACGGCGATCTCGAACGAGCCGCCGTGGCTGAGCACCGCGACGCTGCCCTGCCCGGAGACCTGGGTGGTGAACAGCCCCTGGCCGGTCACGGCGCCGCGCACCGCACCCCGGATGCCGCCCTGCTGGCCGAGGAACACGATCGACGTCTGCAGGTGCGCGTCGTGCGCGAGCAGCCGGTCGGCCTCCACGCTGAGGTTCATCGACCCGTCGAGCTGGATCACCTGCACGTGCAGCCCGGCGTGGCCGTAGTGCACCTCGCCACCCCCTCCCGCCCCGGAGCCGCCGACCTGCGCCACCATCATGGGCACGTTCTCGCCGGCCATCGCGCGCCCGGCCATGCCGGCCATCCCCGCCATGCCGCCCATGCCCATCCCCGGTGCACCGCCCGCGCTGTGCGGCTGGAACTGCACGTCACCGGTGTAGAACAGCATCGCCCCACGCCGGGCGAGCACGGCCCGGCCCGGGGTGAGCACGGCCTTGACGACCTTGCTGTTGACCTTCTCGATCGGCACGTCAGCGCTCCCCGTCCTGGCCGCTCATCGCTCTTCGGGCTGGATGTAGACCACGCCGGTGCCGTCGAAGCGCAGCGAGAACGCCTCGCCGCTGCCCTCGCCGATCACCGACTTCCACGACACGTCCGTCACGAAGGTCTGGTTGAGCTGGCCGCGGCTGGCCACGTAGGCATCCGGGTCCACCACCAGGGGGTGCTGCGGGCTGACCTCCAGGGCGATGGGTGGGCCGCCGGCCGAGAGCAGCGCGGCCTGGCCGACGCCGGTCACCGTGGTGGTGAACAGCCCCTGGCCGGAGGTGGCCCCGCGCAGTCCGGAGAACATCACGTCCGTCCTCAGGTTGCCGTCCAGGGCGAGCAGCTGCTGGCTCTCCACCTGCATCGTCTCGTTGTCCAGCTCCACCACGGTGACGTCCTGGGCGTCCACGGCGAAGTACACGAGCCCGCGGCCGGTGCACTCCATCAGCGCGAGCGACTCGCCGGTCATCTTGCGCTTCACCGCGGCCTTGAACCCCCCGCCCCCGCCCATGCCGGCGTGCTTGAAGGTCACCTCGCCCTCGTAGGCGACCATGGCGCCGGTGATGGCCCGGATGGTCTCGCCGTCCAGCTGCGCCTGCAGCACCTTCGAGCCCTTGAGGCTGAGCTGGGCCACGGATCCTCCCCTGCTGTCACGAACCGCCGTCGGCAGCGATCATGGCAGAGGGGGTGCGGGCCGGTTCGGGGAACGAAGCGGGCTGGGCCCCCGCCCGTGGTCTACCCGCAGCTCAGCAGGCCCGCGTCGACCTTGGCCTGCAGCACGCGGGTGACCGCCGCGTCCACCTGCGCGGCGAACACCGGGTCGGCAGCCGCCGTCGCGACGAGGGCGGCCGTCATGGGGGCGGCGTCGGAGCTGCGGACGGTGAGCACGACGTCCCCGCCGGCGGCGACGAACCGCACGGCCCGGTCCCCGACGGGCACCGCCTGCACGGCCACGGCCTGGCCCACGTCGTCGGTCACCACGAGCCCGCCGAACCCCAGCCGGTCGCGCAGCAGGTCGGTGACCACGGCCCGGGAGAACACCGCGAGGTTCCGCGGATCGAGCGCGGGGTAGCGGGCCGAGGAGATCATCACGGCGGTGGTGCCCGCGGCGATCCCGGCGGAGAACGGGCCCAGCGCCGCGTCGTCCACGGTGGTGGCCGGGTCCACCGCACCCGTGCCGGTGTCGGTGTTGACCGTGACGCGACCCAGGCCCGGGAAGTGCTTGAGGGTGGTGCCCACGCCCGCCGCGCGCGACGCCGTCACCACGGTGCTGACCGCGGACGCGACGACGTCGGGTGTCGAGCCGTACTGCCGGTCGACCGCCCCGATCGGCGGGTTGGCCGCCCCGGTCCCCGCCGGGACGACGTCGGCCACGGGCGCGAGGTTGAGGGTCACGCCCGCCTGGCGCAGCGCGGTGCTCCACGCAGTGGTCTGCGCGGCGAGAGTGGCGGGGTCGAGCCGTCCCTGCCGCAGGCCGGAGGGGATGGCCGGCATGCCGGGGCCGCTCAGCGTCTGCACCTGCCCGCCCTCCTGGTCGGCCGAGACCTGGAGCGGGAGCGTTCCCGCCGCGGCTGCAGCGGCCTGGAGCGCCGCCACGTCGGAGCCGATCTCCGTCACGGGCCGGGCGCTGCGGCCGCGGAGGAACACCCCACCCACGACGGCCGCGGTCACCAGCGTCCGGCCCGCGGTCGGGTTGTCGGCCGGGACGCCGACCATGAGCAGCTGGGCAGCCCGGTGGGCGGGGTCCAGCCCGGCGAGGGTCTGCTCCGCGCACGACGGCGGCGGCGGCGGGGTGGTGGTGGTGATGGTCGAGACCGGAGGGCTGGCGGTGGTCGAGACCGGGGGGCTGGCGGTGGTCGAGACCGGAGGAAGAGCGGGCGCGGGCGCGGGGGTGCTGCTGCAGCCGGCGAGCACCACGGCCACCGCTGCGACACCGAACCATCGCGGAGCACCCCCCGGCCACGGGGGTCGGGGGGTGCTCAGGGTCGTGCGCGAGGAGCTGATCAGACGTTGACGCCGTAGTCCTGCGCGATGCCCTTGAGGCCGCTGGCGTAGCCCTGGCCCACGGCGCGGAACTTCCACTCCGCACCGGCGCGGTAGAGCTCGCCGAACACCATGGCGGTCTCGGTGGAGGCGTCCTCGGAGAGGTCGTAGCGGGCGAGCTCGGTGCTGCCCGCGTCGTTGACGACGCGGATGAAGGCGTTGCGGACCTGGCCGAAGCTCTGGCTGCGGGTCTCGCCCTCGTAGATGGACACGGGGAAGACGATCTTGTCGACCTCGGGGGCCATCGCACCGAGGTTGACCTTGATGGCCTCGTCGTCGCCGTCGCCCTCACCCGTGAGGTTGTCCCCGGTGTGCTCGATGGTGCCGTCGGCCAGCTTGAGGTTGTTGAAGAAGATGAAGTGCTTGTCGGACAGCACCTTGCCGTCGGCACCACACGCGATGGCGGTGGCGTCGAGGTCGAAGTCGGTGCCGGTGGTGGAGCGAACGTCCCAGCCGAGTCCGACGGTGACGTTGTGGAGGCCGGCCGCGCCGGCTTCCTTGGTCAGGGAGACGTTGCCGCCCTTGCTGAGGCTGACACCCATGGGAGAGCTCCGCTCTGCTGGTGCGGAGGCTGTGGCCCCCGCGCTGAGGTGACCCGACCCCGGGTGGGGGCGGGAGTAGTGGACGAGCCTGCCCGGAACGGACCGCCCGCGCCACGATTTCGCGAACCCGCGCCAGGACGACGGCCGAACACCGACGAACCGGACGCTCACCCGGACAACGCGCCGGGGCACCGTCGGAGTTCCCCGGGTGCCCGCTCAGAGCTCGGCGGCGAGCGGGATGCCCAGCACCGCCGGTGACGACATCCACTCCCGCAGCGCCTTCGTCGCCCCCACGTCGTCGGCGTTGTAGTCGAGCAGCCGCTGGCGCTGCACCTCGTCCGGCTCGCCGTCGAGGCCCACGGCGCGGCGGTACCACCCCATGCTGGCCTCGCCCCCGGCCTCCGCGTCGCGCCAGCGGAACCCCGCCACCGGCGCCACCTTCTTCAGGCCCTTGCCGCGCGGGCACAGGAAGCTGGCCCCCACCGCCTCGTAGACGTCCACCCACTGCTCGCTGCGGATGAAGGCCCGCACCTCGTCGACGCCGGGGATCCCGGGCCGCCCCGCGAAGCGCACCGCCGAGGCCAGCAGCCAGCGGTTCTCCGCCGCCTCGGAGTAGCAGTAGGCCGCGAAGGTCCGCCCGCGCGCCGCGGCGTCGGCTCGCACGCCGGACAGCCAGGTCCAGAACTCCGCGAACGAGCGCCCCTCGTCCTCGGTGGGCAGCGGCTCCCAGGTGGCGAAGGGTCGGTAGTCCGCGGCCCGGCCGTCCTCGGTGAGCAGCGCCCCCCACAGGTACGCGCCGTGCTCGAGGTAGCTCTCCATGTCCACGTCGACCTCGACGTCGGCCCGGTGGATGCGCACCGGGCCGCGGCGCACCAGCGGGGCGTCCACCAGCCAGGCCCGTGCCAGCACCACCGCGTCGGCGAAGCTGGCGCCCCGCCACGTCAGCGGCGCAGGCCCGTCCCAGGCGGCGAGGGCGTCCACCGTGGTCACCCCCAGCGCGCGCAGGACGTCCACCTGACCACCGCGCACCACCAGGGACACGTCGTGGGCCTCGGTGAGCTCGAGCGAGCAGCGCGGCCACCAGGGACACGTCCGGCACTCGCCGATCCGACGCGCCACCGTGGGCAGCACCCCGTCGGCGACGGCCCGACGGTCGGTGAAGCGGGCGTCGTGCTCGTCCAGGGTGCTGCGACCGTGCGGGTCGGCCGGGGTGGGCGGCCAGCTGGGGGCGGCCAGGTCGTGCACCAGGACGCAGTCGGCGTCCAGGCCCACCACGCCGCCCACCTGCTCCGCGCTCGCGTGCCCGGCGTGCTCGAGCAGACGGGTCAGGTGCGCCAGCCGCAGCTGGTCGCGGGGGTGGCTGCGGGGGGTGCGGCCGGCGTCTAGGGCAGGTGCCCAGTCGTGCAGCCCCGTGGTGCGCGCACCGGAGCCCGGGTCGGTCACCCGGTGGTTGACCACGAGCACGGGCACCCAGCCCGACCCGCGGCGCACCAGCAGCTCCACCGAGCCCCGGCGTCCTGCGCCCAGGTCCCGCGGCAGCACCGCGCCCCAGACCCGCTCGGCTCCGGAGCGCAGCGCCTCGACGGTGCGCCGCTCGCGCTCCCCGGCCGGCAGCCCGGTGGGCACGTCCACCCACGGCGTCCCGCGCTCGGCGGCACCGGCCCGCAGCTGCACGGCGACCGCGACGCGGTGCGCAGCCGCCTCGGCCTGCCGCTGGAGCACCCCGGGATCCACCGGCCCGCCCGGACGGGACACGGTGCGGGCCGGGTCGTTCTCCAGCGCCACCCGGTGCCGGCAGCGCGTCAGCACGGCCGCATCCAGCAGCGCACGGGACTCCACGAGGACGAAGGGTAGGTGCTCACCTAAGGTGTTGATGTTCCACGACCGTCACCGGAGGGCCCACGACCATGGCGATGTTCGGCACGCGCACACGGCGCACGTCGCGCCGCGCGCTGCGCAAGGCCCACACGAAGACCTTGAGGGCGCAGGCCGCGGCGGAGAAGAAGTTCCACGCCAAGGCCGGCCGCAAGTCCGACAAGCTGGCCGACCGCGCCGCCAAGAAGGCGTCCTCGGGCGCCCGCTCCGTGCGCGCGAAGGCCACCACGGCCGCCGCCGAGCTGAGCACGAAGGCGCAGAAGAAGGCGCGCAAGGCCGAGCTGAAGGCCAAGCGCAAGGACGCCACCGCCACGGCGCGCAGCTACCTGGGCGTGACCAAGGTCCTCGCCCCCGTGCTGGCGCCCTTCGCGTACAAGGCCGCGACGGCGATCCGCGGTCAGGTCGACGCACGGCGGGCGCGGAGCATCGGGATCGGTGTCGAGCAGCTGGGCGAGTTCTCCGGGCACGGCGCGGCGCTCAGCGCGCGCATCGCCGGGCTCGAGCCCGCCCTGGCCCAGATGGAGCCGACGCACCTGGCACCTGGTGACGTCGAGTTCCGCGAGACCACCACCGCCCGCCTCGCCGAGCTCAGCACCGCCGTGCACGCCGCCGAGCGCATGCCAACCCCCCGCCGCAAGGCCGCCCACCGCTCCGTCGCCGTCGACCTCGACCGCATCGACGCCGAGCTGCTGCAGAAGCTGGGTGTGCGCTGAGCACCACCGCCGTGCCGACCCCGCCGGGCGGCACCCCCCGCCACCCGGCAGACGACCCCGCCGGGTTCCCGCCGCTCGGCATCGCCCCGGCACCGGCCCTGCACCCGGTGCACGAGGCCGTCGCCGACCGTCCGCACGACGTCGCGGAGGTCGTCGTCGAGCTGGGCCGCTCGATCCTCGACGAGCACGACCTCCTCGAGCTCCTGCAGCGCGTGGTCGACGTGGCCGCCCGGACCATCGCGGGGGTGGACAGCGCCGGGGTGACGGCGCACCTGCACGGCCGGCCGTTCACCGCGGTGCACACCGACCGCACGACCCTCGAGGTGGACGTCCACCAGTACGAGGCGGACGAGGGCCCGTGCCTGCAGGCGATGCGCACCGGCGAGGTCGTCCGCGTCGACGTGGCCACGAGCCGCCTGCTGTGGCCCGAGTTCACCGCCGACGCGGAGGCCGCCGGCATCCGCTCCTTCCTGGCCGCGCCGCTCGGCGCCGAGCACCGTCTGGGCGCGCTCAACCTCTACAGCCGCTCGCCCGACGGGTTCGGCACCCCGGACGCGGCGTTCCTGGCCGTGCTCACCGCTCACGCCACGCGCGCGATCGAGGACTACGCCCGGCTGAGCGCGGCCGACCTCCTCGCGGTGCAGCTGCGCGAGGCCCTGGCCAGCCGAGCCCCCATCGAGCAGGCCAAGGGGATCCTCATGGCCGTGCACGGCATCGACGACGGCGCCGCGTTCGAGCGGTTGCGCACCGAGTCCCAGCACCGCAACGTGCGGCTGCACGAGGTGGCCGTGGAGTTCGTCCGGGCGCACACCACGCGCTGAGGGCCGGCACTGCAGGTCTCCTCGTGCTGGCGGCGGCGACCGGGACGACGGAGGATGCGGGGATGGCCGTCACCGCCGTTCCCGCCTCCGCACCCGCCGCGACCTCCGACTCAGCCGCCCGGACGGGCTCGGCGTGATCCGGGCAGCGGCCGTCGCCGTCCTCGCCGGCCTGCTGCTGGTCCTCGGTGCGGGCCCGGCGGGAGCACACAGCTCCGTGGTCGGCAGCGACCCGGCCGACGGGAGCTCGATCGGAGCCGGACCGCCCGCCGTCACCGTGACGCTCGACGGGCCGCTCCAGGCGGGGTTCGGCACGGTGACGGTGGTCGGGCCGGACGGCAACCTGTGGTCCACCGGCGACACGCGCATCGACGGGTCGGCCGCGACCGTGGACGTCCGGCCGCTGGGGCCTGCGGGCGTGTACACCATCGGGTTCCGGGTGATCTCCGCGGACAGCCATCCCGTGTCCGGCTCGCGGACCTTCACCCTCACCACGGCGGGCTCGGGCACCCCCGGTCCACCGGCGGACGCCGCCGCGGCCTCCACCACCGGCGGGTCCGGTGGCGGGGTGCCGGCCTGGGCGTTCGTGGTCGGCGCCGTCATCGTGTTCGGCGGCGGCCTGGTCCTCGCGCTGCGCTCCGGCCGACGCGCCGTGCCCCGCGGGCCGACGCCCGGCGGCTGAGCAGCACGCTGGCCGTCACCGGCCGACCCTCAGGACTCCGCGGCCGCCCGCACCCGCTCCAGGGTGGCCCGCATGCCCGCCACCATCTGGCCCTCGCGGTCGGACCCGCCCAGGCCCAGACCGGTGAACAACCGCGTCACCAGCGGCTTCGGCCCGATGGTCTCCCGGTACTCGGTGAGCAGGGTGCCGCCGTCGGCCTCCTCGAGCCGGTAGCCCCAGCGCATGGCCGACTCGCGCACCTCGAACGAGAAGTGCACCGGCTCCTCGGCCGAGACCACCCGGCAGTGCGTGCTCCACCGCACCCAGCCGTGCCGGTTGGCCCCGGTGAAGTGGGCCCCGATGACGGGCCCGGAGGCATCACCGGTCCAGCGCCCGCCCGTGCACTCGGGGCTCCACCGACCCATCTGGGTGACGTCGGTGACGAGCTCCCAGACGCGCTCGACCGGGGCGGAGACGTGCACGCTGACCTCGTCCATGGCCGGTGATGCTACGACCTGCGAGCTAGGAGGCGTGGGCCGCCACCGCGTCGGCGACCGGGGTGGTGCCCTTGGTCAGCATCAACGTGCTGCCCGCGGTGCCCGGTGCGTCCAGCAGCGCCACGAGGACCGCAGCCACGTCGGCGCGCGAGACCTCGGAGGTCTCCAGCGGTGGTGTGCTCAGGGTGACCTGTCCGGTGCCGGGCTCGTCGGTGAGCGTGGTGGGTCGCAGGATCGTCCAGTCGAGCCCGGCACGCCCGCGCAGGTCGTCCTCGGCGGCGGTCTTGGCCCGCAGGTAGGCGGTGAACGTCTCGTCCGTGCCCTCGGGCACCTCCTCACCCGCCCCGAAGGAGCTGACCTGCAGGTACCGGCGCACGCCCTCGAGCTCGGCGGCCTCGGCGGTGAGCACGGCCGTCGCCCGGTCCACGGAGTCCTTGCGCTCGATCCCGCCCTTCGCTCCCGCTCCGGCGGCGAAGACGACGGCGTCGGCCCCGGCCACCACCGGCCGCACCTCGTCGGGGCTCGCGTGCTCCAGGTCGAGCACCACGGCCTCGGCGCCCAGCGCCGCCAGCTCGTCCACGTGGTCGGGGTTGCGCACCAGGCCCACGCCGGTGTCCCCTCGCTCCGCGAGCGCCCGCAGCAGCAGCTGACCGATCTTGCCGTGACCTCCGGCGACGATGACGCGCACGTCCGACCTCCTCGTGGTGGTGTGGTTGACCCCCTGTGCAGCGTCGTCGGGCCCCTTCGGTGTTCCCTCGAGCAGCGGTCGACCTGCCTAGGCTCCACCGGGTGAAGCTCCTGGTGCTCGGCGGCACGGTGTTCGTCTCGCGCGCGATCGGTGCGACGGCCGTGCGCCGCGGCCACGAGGTGACGTGCGCCCACCGGGGCAGGTCAGGGCTCGGGCCGGTCGGGGTCACCGACGTCTTCCTCGACCGCGACGTCGACGGGGACGGCGGGATCGCTGCGCTCGGTGACCACCGGTACGACGCCGTGGTGGACGTCGCTGCGCAGGACCCCCGCTGGGTCGCGGAGGCGATCGACGTCCTGGGCGCGGCCGCCGGCCACTGGACCTTCGTCTCGAGCGTCTCCGCCTACGCCGACGCGTCCACGCCCGGCCGGGACGCGAGCGCAGAGCGGGTGCCACCGCTGGACGGGGTGACCCCGGAGCAGGAGCGGTACGCCCGCGCGAAGCGCAGCAGCGAGGACGTCGTGCTCCAGGCCCTCGGCGAGAAGGCCTTCGTGGTGCGACCCGGGCTCGTGGTGGGCCCCGGTGATCCCACCGACCGCTACGGCTACTGGCCCGCCCGCTTCACCCGCGGCGGCCCCGTCGTGGTGCCGGACGTGCTCGACGCCCCGACCCAGGTGATCGACGTGGACGACCTCGCGGCCTGGGTCGTGACCGCCGCCGAGCACCGGCTGGTGGCGCAGCTCGACGCAGTCGCCCCGCCGCAGCCGCTGCGGGACGTGCTCGCCGGGAGCGGCGGTGGTGAGCACGAGCTGGTCGGTGTCAGCCAGGAGCGGCTCGGCGAGCTCGGGGTGCGGCCGTGGAGCGGGCCCCGGTCCCTCCCGCTGTGGGTGCCGCAGCCGGAGATGGCGGGGTTCGGGGCCAGGGACGTCACCGCCTCGCTCGCGGCCGGGCTGGTGCTGCGCCCCCTGGCGGAGACCGCGGAGCGCGCGCTGGACCACGAGCGCGACCTCGGTCTGGAGCGGGCCCGGCGCAGCGGGCTCTCCGTCGCCGAGGAGCGGGAGGTGCTGCGCGCGCTGGGCTGACCCGTGCGTCGTCTCGCACGGGGAGTTCCCGCACGACAGGATGGAGCCATGGACGCAGTCATGGAGTGGGTGCACGCGCAGGCGCGAGTGGTGGAGCTGGTCGACGGGCTCTCGACGGAGGCGCTCGAGGTGACGGTCCCGGCCTGTCCGGGCTGGACGGCCAGGCAGCTCGTCGCCCACATGATCGGGGTCGACGCCGACATCCTCGCCGGCAGGGGCGACGACGGCGACATGGACGGCTGGACCCAGTCCCAGGTGGACGCCCGCCAGGACCAGGACCTGGACACCCTGCTCGCCGAGTGGCGCGCGATGACCGTCCCGGTCGAGGAGTGGATGCGCGCCAACAACACCCGCCCGCTGGGCGACGTGATCATCCACGAGCAGGACCTGCGCGGCGCGCTCGACGTCCCCGGCGCCCGGGAGACCGACGGCCTGGCCGCCCTGCGGGACCGGATGGCCGAGGGGTTCGACCAGGCGGTGTCCGACGCCGGACTGGCACCGGTCCACCTCATCAGCGACGCGTGGACCCACGAGACCGGCACCGGCGAACCCGGGCTGGTGCTCACCGCCTCGGAGTTCGACCTGACCCGCGCGATGATGACCCGTCGCTCGGCCGCCCAGCTCGGCTCCTACGTCACCGCGGGCGAGCTCGAGCCCTACCTGCCCTGCTTCGCCGCCCTGGGTGAGCTCCCCACCGAGGACCTGCACCACTGAGGAGCGCGGCAGACGGCGGCGCCCACGGCGCCTGAGAGCGGGGGCGTCGGAGCGCGGATACCGTGTCGACGTGCCCCCGCAGAGCTACTCCTCCGGCGAGCGGGTGTTCGGCCCACCGCGCGGCACCTTCGACGCCGACTGGGCCGCCGTCGCCCTGCGCTCCCTGCGACCCGAGCTCGACCACCCCACGTCCGTGCGCCTGGTGACGCAGGCCTGGGACCTGCTGCGGACGCGGAACCTGCGCGGTGCGGAGCTCACGGCGGCGCTGGACCTCGAACCCGGGCTGGCCGCGGTGGTCTCGGCCGTCGCCACCGAGACCGCCGAGCTGTACCTGGACCGGCAGCAGGAGCCCTAGCGGCTCCGCCACGGCACCCGACCAGCGGCTCCGACTAGCGGCTCCGCCACTGGGCCGCGCCGACGAGCACCATGGTGAGCTGGCGCTCGGCTCGGGCGACCACGTCGACCTCCTCGTCCGGCGAGTCGAGGATGCGTTCGGCCACCACCACCATCTGGTTGACGATGAGCTCGGCCAGCAGCGTCCGGTCGGCGCCGCTCCACGCCTCGGTCACCGGGAAGGTCGCGAAGTCGTCGGCCAGCTCGGAGACGATGACGCCGAGCTCGTGGTGGATGGAGCGGCGCAGCGCGGCCACCCCGCCGGACCGCTCGCGCGCGATGAAACGGAAGTGCTCCCGGTGGGCGTGCACGTGGCTGACCAGCACCTCCGCCGAGCGGGTGATGACGGCGGCCGGATCGCTGCCGCCGGAGCGCACGGCCCTGATCATCTGGCGCAGCGAGTGGAACGACTCGACGACGAGGGTCTCCCCGAGCGCGTCCATGCTGTCGTAGTGCCGGTAGAACGCGGTCGGCACGATGCCCGCGGCCTTCGTCACCTGGCGCAGGCTGACGCTGGCGAAGCCCACCTCGTCGGTGAGCGCCAGGGCCGCATCGAGCAGGGCGCGGCGGGTGCGCTCCTTGCGCGCCTCGCGCAGCGGAACCGGCGCACCGACGAGGTCGTCGTGCACGGTCGTCTCCACCACACCTCCTCCCCAGCCGGGACGTTCGCCCCCACCCTCCCAGACGTCGGCGGTCACGCACCCCGTCCCCTCGGTCGCACCGTCAGGGTGTGCGCTCGATCCGCACCTCGGACGAGGTCCAGCGCCCGGTCCGCAGCGCCGTCGGTGCGGGTGCAGGACGGGGCCCGTCCGCCGTGGCCCAGGGCAGCGGACCGGAGCCGACGAGCAGCGCGACCACCTCGAGCACCCGCTCGGAGCACACGAGCCAGTCACGGTCGGGGAAGCACAGCCACAGGCCCTGACCGTCGCGCACGCCCACCCAGCCCGCCGGCCCCGCCCAGCCGTCCGACGGTGCGGAGCCGGACACCTCACCGAGCTCGGCGAGCACGATCTCGCCGGGCCGGCGCCACGGCGTCGAGGGTGCGCTCGGTGAGCGGCCGAGCGCGAGGCGACCGTCGGTGCCGACCAGCAGGTCCTCACCACCCGGCAGCGGCACCACGACCTCGGACCACTCAGTGCTGCCGACGGGAGCGGGCACCGGGGTGGGGCCGGCGGCCGGACCGGGTGGGGTGGCGGGACCCGGTGCGGACGCGGAGGACCACCGACCCTGCCGCAGCGCGGTCGGAGCGGCCACCGGCGGGCGGGAGCCCCACGGCACCGGGCCGAGCGTGCCGAGCAGCTGGGCCAGCTCGGCGGCGCGCGGGGTGCACACCAGCCAGTCACGGTCGGGGAAGCACAGCCACAGGGCCGGGCCGTCCACCGCCTGCGCCCAGAAGGACCCCGGGACCTTGCCGAGGTCGCCGGACATCGCGCCGAGCACCCCGTCGTAGGGAGCCCGCACGGGGAACCCGTCGCCCACACCGGTGCCCGTGACCGATCCCAGTGCCACGTGCACGAGCTCACCGGTGACGCGCAGGTCGCGCTGGCGGGACCCGGCGAAGCTGAAGCCGACCGTGTCGTCGGCCCGGACCAGGAAGGTGGGCGGGTCGTTCCAGAGCGCCCTGCGGTTGCTGCCGAGGCGGAGGTCGAGGACGTTCGACCAGATCAGGACGGGCACCAGCACCACGAGCACCAGGACGATGCCGACGACGCCCAGGCGCGACGTGCTGCCGGTGACGAGCAGGAGGAAGGCGACGGCCACCACCGCGGCCAGCACCCAGCCCTTGCGTCGCCGGATCGCGACGAAGCGCCGGTCGGCCGGCAGCACCGCCTCCAGGGTGGGGACCGGCCCCGTCATCGACCCACCTGGAGCCCGTCCTCGATCGCCCGGTCGCTCGCGGCCGGGGCGGGGCCCGTGCCGTTCGCCGTGTCGACCGCGCGGTGGACAGCACCATCGGCGGCCTTCGCGCCGAGGCCCTCCGCCGCCGCGGTCGCGGCGCTGCCGGCGGCCTTCAGCGCCTCCGCACCGATACCCGCCCGCGCCGCGCTCGCGAAGTTCTGGAACCGGCTCACCGTCTGCACCTGCACGGTGACCACCCGCTCGATGCGCACCACCACCTGCTCGACGCGGAGCACGATCCTGGACACCTCGGTGACCTTGCCGGTCACCCGGGTGGTGGTGACCCCCACCTCGACGACGGTCGCGCCCATCGCGGCCACCTCGGACGCACCCACGGTGATGATCGCGGTGGCCTGGGCGGCGAGCCAGGTCATGATCAACCAGCTGATGAGGTCGCTGATGATGGACTTCACGATGTCGAGAGCCGCCTCCATCAGGGCGGCGCTGCTGGCCAGCAGGTCGCTCATGGAGGTCGACTCGTCGCTCATGCCGTTGATGGCGACGATGAGCTGGGCGAACTCGCGCGAGGCCGCCTGCGCACCCTGACCGCTCCACCCGGTCAACCCGCTGCTCAGCGCACCGTCGAGATCGGTCGCCAGGCCCTGCAGGTCGGTGGCGATCTGGCTCCAGGTGTCCGACGCCGCGCCCACAGTGCCGGAATCACCCGTGACGAGCTCCATCCCGTGCTTGAGCGGGGCCAGGTGGTCGACGAGGAAGCCGAGCCCCGCGTTGACGAGCACCGACAACGGGTCCAGCCACGTCGCGCCACCCGACGCCGCCGAGGCGAAGCTTCCGATGTCGCCGACGACACCCTTCACCTCGGAGGCGACCTGGGCGACGTTGCCGTCGACGAGGTTCTTGCCGATCTGGTAGCCGTCGCCGAAGAACGGGATGCTGCTCAGGTCGTCGGAGCTCAGCGGCTCCACGACGCTCACGCGCGCACCGTCGGGGAAGCCTGGACCGCCGCCAGCTCGTCGGCCGCCTGCGTGATCACGTCGACGAAGCCCTTCTCGGCCTCCTCGTAGATCTCTGCGCACGCCGTGAGGGTGTCCGAGGCGTCACCGACGGCGGTGGCGAGCTTGCCGAGGTGCTCCGTCACGGTGGCCAGCGAGCCCACGTAGGCGGGGTAGAGCGTCACGAGGCCCACCAGACCCCACGACTTCGGGGTGACCTCGGCAGCCGCGGCCGTGCTCGCCAGGGTGGCCGCGGTGCCCTTGTGCCCCCCGACCTGGCTCGCGGTGTCCCGCAGTGCCCCCGTGTCGACGGTCATCTGCTCGGCCACGTCGTGCTCCCCTCGTCCTGCTGCTGTGTGTCCCGCTCCTGGCTCGGACGGGCCGAACAGGTCCCTGGTTCCCCGTCAGCGCGGGTCGTCGGACAACCAGTCCACGTCACCGGGCTCCTCGGTCGCACGGGGGCCGCCGGCGGCCTCCCGATCCTCGGCCAGCCCCACCGCCACGGGATCCCCGGCGAGGACCTGCGCGGCCAGCACCCGCTCGGTGATGTCCACCCCGGTGCGCTCCGCGAGCAGGGCTGCGCCCCGCCGGGCGACGTCGGCCGAGGCGGCGCTGATCGCCGAGACGAGTGCGGTGCCCAGCGAGGCGGCGTCGGCGTCGGCGCGCACGTCGATGGAGAGGACTGCACCACCGGCACCCACCACGACGGTGCCCGCGCCGTCGGGGGTGCGTGCGCTCGCGGTGAGGGCAGCGGCCTCCCGCGCGGCGTCCTGCATCCGCTCGAGCTGCCGCTCGGCGCGGGCCTGCTCCTGCTCGGGCGTGCTGACGGGCGGCTCGCTCACGGTGCTCCCTCGTGTCGTGCGGTGACCTGCCGCACGGACCATAGGCACTCCCGGTGCCGCGCGGGGGCGGAACGGCCGCTAGCGTCCGAGCGCCCGCCGAGACCCCCAGGAGACGCCCACCGTGAGCCCGCACCGCACCACCCTGGACACCAGCGGGGACGTCGCCGTCCTCACCCTCGACCACGCCCCGCTGAACCTGTTCGACCAGGCGATGTTCGACGCGCTGGTGGCCGACCTCGCCGCGCTCACCGCCGCACCCCCGCGTGCGCTGCTGGTGCGCGCCGAGGGCCGGGCCGTCTCGGCCGGGGTGGACGTGCACGTGTTCGCCGGGCTGTCCCCCACCGACGCCGGCGCGCTGTGGCAGCGCCTGTTCGACGGGATCATCGCGCCGATCGAGGCGCTGCCGTGCCCGGTGGTCTTCGCCGCGCACGCCCTCACCCTCACCGCCGCCTTCGAGGTCGCGCTGGCCTGCGACATCGTGCTGGCCGGGCCGCGGGCACGCTTCGGCCTGGTGGAGACCGTCGTCGGGCTCACCCCGTCCATGGGCGGGCCGCAGCGCCTGGCCGAGCGTGCCGGGTCCGGCCGGGCCCGGGAGCTGGTCATGACCGGGGACCTCTACGACGCGGCGACCCTCGCGCAGTGGGGGGTGGTGAACGCGGTGCACGACGACGTGGACACCGCCGCTCGTGCGCTCGCCGCCCGCCTGGCCGCCGGGCCCACCCGGGCGCACGCGGCCACCAAGGAGATCGTCGCCGCCTGGCGCTCGGGCGGGGTGGCCCACGCCGACGCGGTGGTGCCCACCGTCTCCGGGTCGCTGTTCGCCACCGAGGACCTGCAGGGCGCGGTGGCGAGCTTCCTGGCCGAGGGGCACGGGAAGGCCACCTACTCGGGCCGCTGAGCCCTCGGGTGGACCTCGCGGCTGTTCCCGCGGAACTCGGCGACCACGCGGTCGCCGCAGCGCACCGTCACGTCGCAGATCCCGCTGCGACCCTGCCGGACCCGCTCCACCGCCTCGGCGACCAGCTCGTCGCCGAGGCCGGTGGGCGCCAGGAAGGTGATGCTCGCGGCCGCGGCGACAGTGGGGCTGAAGGCAGCGTTGCAGGCGACGGCGAACGCGGTGTCCGCCAGCAGGAACACGTGACCTCCGTGGGTGCTGCCCTGACCGTTGAGCATCGTCTCCGTCACCACCACGGCCGCGGTGGCCGAACCGGGTCCGGAGGCCAGCAGGCGGATGCCCAGCGCCCGGGAGGCGGCGTCGGCGGCGAACATGTCCTCAGCAGCGCTCACGGCGCGTGCACCACCCGCACCGGCCCGGCCCCGTCCACCTGCACCACCTCCCCGCCGTGCAGCTGGCGCCCGCGGCGCAGCTCGACCTCGCCGTCCACCCGCACCAGCCCGTTCGCGATCACCTCCTTGGCCTCGGACCCGGACTCGAGCAGGTTGGCCAGCTGCAGGAGCTGACCGAGGCGGACGGGCACCGAGCGCACCGGGACGGCGGGGATTGAGGTCACCGGCCCAGTGTGGCGCGGAGGGCGCCGAACGGTAAGGCTGGGGCCGTGGCTGACACGACGACCCCCGGACCGACGATCTTCGTGCTCTACGGCTCCACCGGAGACCTGGCCAGGCGCATGGTGCTGCCTGCGTTCTACGAGCTGGCCATCGCGGGCCTGCTGCCGCAGGACTGGTACCTGGTCGGCAACGGCCGGGGCGAGAAGACCGACGAGGAGTTCGCCCAGCACGTGCACGACGCGCTCACCGAGTTCGGACCCGCACCGGGTGACGGGCCGTGGGAGTCCTTCCGCGACCGGCTCCGCTTCGCCGGCGGCGGCTTCACCACCGAGGACCCCGGCCAGCTCGTGGACGTCGTCGACGCGATCCGCGACGGCCGGGGCGGTGCCGGGAGCGCCGACGGCGGCACGGGCGGCGCCGTCGAGCACCAGCTCGTGCACTACGTCGCCCTGCCCCCCAGCACCTTCGGCGACTACACCCGGGCCATCGGGGAGCACGGGCTCGACGAGGGGGCGCGGGTGGTCTACGAGAAGCCGTTCGGCACCTCGCCGGCCGACTTCCGCGAGCTCGACGCCGTGGTCCACCAGGTGCTCGACGAGCAGCAGGTGTACCGGATCGACCACTTCCTGGGCAAGGAGGCGACCCAGAACCTGCACGTGCTGCGCTTCGCCAACACCCTGGTCTCCGGGGTGTGGAACAACCAGCACGTCGCCCAGGTGCAGATCGACGTGCCCGAGACCCTGGGGATCGCCGATCGGGCCGAGTTCTACGATGCCACCGGTGCGGTGCTCGACATGCTGGTCACGCACCTGTTCCAGGTGGCCGCGGAGGTCGCCATGGAGCCGCCGGTCAGCCTCGGCGCCGATGACCTGCAGGCCGCCCGCGAGTCGGTGATCGCCGCGTTCCGCCCGCTCGACCCCGCCGAGGTGGTGCTCGGGCAGTTCGAGGGCTACACCGACACCGAGGGCGTGGCGCAGGACTCCACGATGGACACCTTCGTCGCCGCCCGGCTGTGGGTGGACACCGACCGCTGGCACGGCGTGCCGTTCCTGCTGCGCACCGGCAAGGAGCTGGCCGTCAGCGAGCAGCGGGTGAGCCTGGTCTTCCGTGAGCCGGAGGGGCCCATGACCGGTGTGCCGTCCTCGGCCAACGTCCTCTCGTTCTCCCTGCAGGGCGACGGTGAGCTCGCGCTCTCGGTCGTGCTCAAGGAGCCCGGGCCCGAGCTGGACCTCTCCACGGGCACCGCCGCGCTGGCCCTGGACACCGTGCCCGGGGGGGAGCCCCTGCCGCCCTACGCACGGCTCATCCACGACGTCCTCCTCGGCGACCGCTCGCTGTTCACCCGGCCCGACGGGCTCGCACACGTGTGGGAGGTGGCCGAGACCCTGCTCGACTCCCGCCCGGAGCTCACCACCTACGAGAAGGGCTCGATGGGTCCGGCGGCGGCGGACGAGCTGGCGCGGCCCGGCCGCTGGCTGCTGCAGGGCTGACCGCAGCATTGATCCCCACCACCTGGCGGGGCCTGGTCGCCGTCGTGGCGCCGGTGGTGACGGGTACGACTTCACACCCATGCTGGCCGGGGTGGCGCCGCTGCTCTCCGACCACGATGGACAGCGCCGGGCTGGGGCACACCGGCAGCGCACGGTCCGCGGCCGAGGCCGCCACGGCCCGGATCTACGACGTCGACGGAGTGCGGGTCGGTCACCTCGCCCACACCTTCGGGCTCAACGGCCTCCCCCGACCGTCGCCGTGGTCGGTGAAGCTCATCGATCCGGCCACCATCCGGAGCGACGCGGCGGCGCTGCGGGCGGCCGGCGCGGACTTCGTGGTGGTCAGCCTGCACTTCGGGACGGAGAAGGACCCGGTGCCCTCGGCCTACCAGGAGCAGGTGGTGGGTGTTCTTCGGGCTGGGCAACTTCCTGGCCCAGCAGGACCTGGAGACCGACGACCCGGCCCCCCTGCACCGCGACGGGGTCATCATCGAGGTGACGGTGACCCGGGCGGCGGACGGCTACCGGGTGAGCCGAGCGGGATACGTCCCGACCTTCGTCGACGCGCCCTCGGACGTGGTGGTCCTGGCGCCGCCGTTCTCCGCGGCCCGGACGACCGCCACGTCACCTCGTCCGGAGCACCGCTGGTGGACCTCACCCCGCGCTGACCGGCACCGCCGGGGGTGGTCACCGAGGGCCGCTGATGGTGGTGGCACCCGCACCTGGTGACCGCGGGACCACGCACGACAGGCCCGGAACCGTGACGGTTCCGAGCCTGGTGCGGTGGTTGGTGGGCGAAGGGGGACTTGAACCCCCACGTCCGAAGACACACGGACCTGAACCGTGCGCGTCTGCCATTTCCGCCACTCGCCCGAGCAACGCCAAAAAGGTTAGCACGGTGCAGGGACCGCGGACCCGGTCCCGGTCGCCGGGGAACCCCCCGGGTCCGCCGCGACGGATACCATCGGTGACCGTGGTGTGCGTACAGGCGCGCGGAGCCGGGGCGACGAGGACGAAGGAGGTGTGACCGTGGGGATCGTGCAGCGCTTCGAGCGCAGGCTCGAGGGTGCCGTCGGAGACGCCTCCGCCCGCATCTTCGGCGGCGGTGTCGTCCCTCGCGAGGTCGAGCAGGCCCTGCAGCGCGAGGTGGCCGAGGGCGTCCGCGAGCTCGACGGCGGGCACCTGCTGGCGCCGAACAGCTACACGGTCACCCTGAGCTCGACCGATCACGCCCGGCTCGCCGAGGGCGTTGGTGACGACGCCACCGGGGACGACGAGCGGCACGCCTCGGACGTGCTCGTCCGCTGGCTGACCCAGCACATCGCCGAGCAGGGGTGGCAGACCTACGGCGACGTCGTCGTCCACCTCGCCAGCTCGACCGCCCTGCACACGGGCCAGTTCCGCACCAGCTCCACCGTCGACCCCGACGCCCGCCGAGACCCCGCCGCCCGCCCAGACCCCGCCGCGCACCGAGACCCTGACGTGCACCGCGTTCCGTCTGTCCACCCAGGAGCAGCACCCATGACCCACAGCAACGGCCACGACCAGAACCCCACCGAGGGCGCCCGCGACGAGGATGCCCCGGCCGGCTGGGAAGGTCAGCCGCAGCAGGGGTGGGACGGGCAGCCCCAGCAGAGGTGGGACGGCCGGCCCCAGCAGGGGTACCCGCAGCAGGGCTACGACCAGGGCTACGGCCAGCCCCAGCAGGGGTGGGACGGCCAGCCCCAGCAGGGCTACCCGCAGCAGGGCTACCCGCAACAGGGCTACCCGCAACAGGGCTACCCGCAGCAGGTCTACGGCCAGCAGGGATGGGACGGCCAGCAGGGGTGGGACGGCCAGCCCCAGGGCCAGCCGCAGCAGGGGTACGACCAGGGCTACGCCCAGCCCCAGCAGGGGTGGGACGCCCAGCAGGGGTACGACCAGGGCTACGCCCAGCCCCAGCAGGGGTGGGACGCCCAGCAGGGCTACTACGACCAGGGCTACGGCGCCCCCGGAACCCAGCCCGGCTACGGGCAGCCGGGCTACGGGCAGGGCGGCTGGGAGGGCGCCACCACCGAGCTCACCGGCTCGCTGCACCTGGACGACGGCTCGGGCCGCACCTACCAGCTCGCGCAGGGTGCGAACGTCATCGGCCGCGGCCAGGAGGCACAGTTCCGGCTGGCCGACACCGGCGTGTCCCGGCGGCACGTTGAGATCTCGTGGGACGGCCAGGTCGCCATGCTCACCGATCTCGGCTCGACCAACGGCACCACCGTCAACGGATCGCCCGTCCAGAGCTGGCAGCTGGCCGACGGCGACGTGGTGCGGGCGGGTCACTCGAGCATCGTGGTGCGCATCCACGGCTGAGCCGACGACCACGTCGCGACGGGCGCGGACCACACGGTCCGGGTGCCGTGCGGCAGTATCGTGCCCCCACACGGCGTTCCGCCGGGCGGAGGACTGACAGAGGGAGGTGCGCGGGCGGTGCAGGGACTGATCCTCCAGCTCACCCGTGGCGGCTTCCTCGTCCTGCTGTGGCTCTTCGTCTTCGCCGTGCTGCGCGTGCTGCGGACGGACCTCTACGCGGCGTCGGGCCTGCGCGTCACGCTGCCCAGCTCGGGCCGCCGCTCGGCCTCCCGCCCGCCGGCCCGGGGGACCAAGGTGGCGCGCCAGCTCGTCGTCACCCACGGTGCGCTGGCCGGCACCCGGATCACCCTGGGCACCCAGGCCGTCCTGCTGGGCCGCGCGGACGACTCCACGCTCGTGCTCACCGACGACTACGCCTCCACCCGGCACGCGCGCATCTCCCCGCGCGGCTCCGACTGGTACGTCGAGGACCTCGGCTCCACCAACGGCACCTACCTCGACCGAGACAAGGTCACCTCCCCGGTCAAGGTCCCCCTGGGCACGCCCGTCCGGGTGGGCAAGACGACGGTCGAGCTGCGCCCGTGAGCCTCGTGCTCCGCTACGCCGCACGCAGCGACCGCGGACTGGTGCGCTCCAACAACCAGGACTCGGTCTACGCGGGGCCCCGCCTGCTCGCGGTGGCCGACGGCATGGGTGGTCACGCCGGGGGCGAGGTCGCCTCCAAGGTCGTCATCGCCGCCGTCGCGCCCCTCGACGACGACGAGCCCGGCCACGACCTGCTGGGCCAGCTCGAGGACGCGCTGCTGGCCGGCAACGACGCGATCATCGAGCTGGTGGCCCAGGAGCCCGAGCTCACCGGGATGGGAACCACCCTCACGGCGATCCTGTTCGCGGGCACCCGGCTGGGCCTGGCCCACGTGGGCGACTCCCGGGCCTACCTGCTGCGCGACGGAAGCCTGAGCCAGATCACCAAGGACGACACGTTCGTCCAGTCGCTCATCGACGAAGGTCGGCTCACCGAGGACGAGGCGGCGCACCACCCGCAGCGGTCCCTCATCCTGCGGGCGCTCAACGGCGACGACGTGGAGCCCTCCCTCACGGTGCGCGAGGCCCGCGACGGCGACCGGTACCTGCTCTGCTCCGACGGGCTCTCCAGCGTGGTCAGCGCGGAGACCATCGCCGAGGCGCTGCGCATCGCGGACCCGCAGGACAGCGCCGACCGGCTCATCGAGCTCGCGCTGCGCAGCGGCGGGCCGGACAACATCACCGTGATCGTCGCGGACGTGATCGACGTCGAGTTCGGCGAGGACCTGCCCATCGTGGGCGGCGCGGTCTCCGGGGTGGAGGACGACGGCAGCACCCCGGACACTTCCGCCGGCAGGGCCGCCGCGGTGAACCCCTCGCGGGCGGCGCCACGACGGGTGGAGCCCACCGGGGTGGCCGAGCCGCCCGCGCGGCGCAGCCGCCGGCGCCTGCTGGTCATCGCCGGAACGGTGCTGCTCGTGCTCGTCGTCGCGGCGGTGGCCGGCCGCGCGTGGTTGAAGACCAACTACTACGTCGGGGAGAAGAACGGCACCGTCGCCGTGCTCCGGGGCCTGCCGGGCACGGTGCTCGGCGTGGCGCTGCAGGAGGTGGCGCTGCAGGGCTGCGTGTCCGACGACGGCACCGTCGAGCTCGTCGGGCCCGCCCTGCCGGCCACCTGCGACGTGCTCCAGGTGGACGACCTGCAGCCCGCCGAGCGCGCCCAGGTCAGCGCGGGCCTGCCCGGGGGCTCGCTGGAGGACGCCCGGGGACAGATCACCCGCCTCACCGACGCCTCCCTGCTGCCCGTGTGCGGCACCGCGAGCGCCGCCGCGTCCGCCACCCCCTCCCCCAGCTCCACGGCGCCCACCACGGCGCCCACCACGGCCACGCCGCTCACCACCACGCCCGTGGTGCCCCCCGTGCCCGGCTCAACCCCCACGACCACCACCCCCACCACGACCACCTCGCAGGGCACGGACCTGGCCGCGCCCACCGAGCGGCCCGGCCAGACCTGCCGGCCGGGCCGCTGATGGCGGCCTCAGCCGCTCCCCCCAACCCCGTCAGCCCCCCCGGGGGGATCGGGGTGCTGCCGGGCGGCGAGCGCCCGACCCGACGTGGTGCGGAGCTGGCGCTGCTCGCGTTCGCCGCCGTGGTGACCACCTCGGCGCTGGCGCTGGTGGAGGCCAACCAGGAGCAGTCGGTCACCACCGACCTGCTGAAGCTCGGGGCGGCCTACCTCGCGCTGTTCGCCCTGGCCCACCTGGCCGTCCGACGCCTCGCCCCGTACGCGGACCCGTTGATCCTGCCGTGCGTCGCGCTGCTCAACGGCCTGGGCCTGGTGCTCATCCACCGGGTGGACCTCGCCGAGCAGGACTCGGCCCGCCAGCTCGGCGAGGCAGCGCCGTCCGCGGACGCCAACCAGCAGGTGGTGTGGACGGCGGTCGGCGTGCTGCTGTTCATCGGCGTGCTGCACCTGCTCCGCGACCACCGCAGCCTCGCCCGCTACGGCTACACCCTCGGGCTGGTGGGACTCGTCGCGCTGGCGCTGCCGGGCGTGCTGCCCAGCCGGTTCAGCGAGGTCAACGGAGCCAAGATCTGGCTCCGGTTGCCGGGGTTCTCCATCCAGCCCGGCGAGTTCGCCAAGATCTTGCTCATCGTCTTCGTGGCCTCCTTCCTGGTGAGCAAGCGGGACCTGTTCACCACGGCGGGACGGCACGTGCTGGGCATGGACCTGCCGCGGCTGCGCGACCTCAGCCCGCTGCTGGCCGCCTGGGGGCTGTCGCTGGCGGTGCTCGTGGTCGAGGGGGACCTGGGTACCTCGCTGCTCATCTTCGGCACCGTGCTCGTCATGCTCTACATCGCCACCGAGCGGGTCGGCTGGCTGCTCGTGGGCGGCGTGTTCTTCGCCCTCGGCTGCGTGATCGCGTACAAGCTCATCGGCAAGGTGCAGGTTCGCGTGTCCACGTGGCTGGACCCCTTCGCCACCTACGACAGCACCGGCTACCAGATCTCGCAGTCGCTGTTCGGGCTGGGCACCGGCGGTCTCGGCGGCACGGGCCTGGGGGCGGGGCGGCCGGACACCGTGCCGTTCGCGAAGACCGACTTCATCATGACCACGGTGGGCGAGGAGCTCGGGCTCATCGGCGTCGCGGCCGTCCTGATGATCTACCTGCTGCTCGTGCTGCGCGGGTTCCGCAGCGCCGTGGCCGTGCGCGACACCTTCGGGAAGCTGCTGGCCAGCGGGCTGGCGTTCACCGTGGCGCTGCAGGTGTTCGTCGTCGTGGGGGGGGTCACCAAGCTCATCCCGCTCACCGGCCTCACCACGCCGTTCCTCTCCTACGGTGGGTCGTCGCTGGTGGCCAACTACGCCCTGGTCGCCATCCTGCTGCGGATCTCCGACGCCGCCCGCCGACCCGCCCCGGTGCGGCCGGCCAAGGTCGTTCCCGCCGCCCCCATCGCCGACGCGCCCACGCAGATGGTGCAGCGCCCGTCGTGAGGGGCACCTCGTGAACACCCCGCTGCGCCGCGTCGCCCTCGCCGTGATGGTGATGGTGACCCTGCTGCTGGCCAACTCCACCTACGTGCAGGTGATCAAGGCCGACGGCTTGCGGGCCGATCCGCGCAACCAGCGGGTGCTGCTCGACGAGTACTCCCGCCAGCGTGGCCAGATCTCGGCCGGCGGGCAGGTGCTCGCCTCCTCCACGGCCACCGACGACCGGATCGGCTACCTACGGGGCTACCCGACGAGCCCCGCGGCCTACGTGCCGGTCACCGGCTTCTACTCCCTGCAGTACGCGAGCTCGGGCATCGAGCGGGCCGAGGACCCGGTGCTCAACGGGTCCGACCAGCGGCTGTTCGGCCGGCGGCTGTTCGACCTGGTCGCCGGGCGCGACCCCCGCGGCGGGAACGTGGCGCTGACCCTCGTCCCCGCGGTGCAGCAGGCCGCCTACGACGCGATGACCAACGCCGGGTACACCGGGGCCGTGGTGGCCATCCGACCCAGCACCGGAGAGATCTTGGCCATGGTGAGCACGCCCAGCTACGACCCGAACCCGCTCGCCAGCCACGACGCCGCCACCCGCACCGCCGCCTGGGACGCCCTCACCGGGAACCCGCGCAGCCCGCTGACCAACCGTGCCGTCTCCGAGACCTACCCGCCCGGGTCGACCTTCAAGGTCGTCGTCACGGCGGCCGCGCTGGCCTCCGGCAACACCACCCCGGACACCCAGCTCACGGCGTCTCCGCGGATCACCCTGCCCGGGACGTCCACCACGCTGGAGAACTACAACGGCTCCACCTGCGGCGCCGGCACCACGGCCTCGCTCACCGAGGCGTTCGCACGGTCGTGCAACACCGCGTTCGCCCAGCTCGGGATCTCCACCGGCGCGGACGCCATCCGGTCGCAGGCGCAGGCGCTCGGGATCTCCGCCGGGACGCCGGACATCCCCCTCCCGGTGGCCGACTCGGCCCTCGGCGACATCCCGGACGACGCGGCCCTGGCCCAGAGCAGCATCGGTCAGCGCGACGTGCGGCTGACCCCCCTGGAGAACGCGGTCATCGCCGCCACCGTCGCCAACGGCGGGGTGCGGATGCAGCCGTTCCTGGTGAGCCAGCTGCAGGGCCCGGACCTCTCCACGCTGAACACCACCACGCCGGAGTCGCTGGGCCAGGCCATCGCCCCGGGCGTCAACTCCACCCTCACCCGGCTCATGATCGGCGCCGAGGACCGCGCGGGGAACGAGGGCAAGATCAACGGAGTGCAGATCGCCTCGAAGACCGGGACCGCCGAGCACGGGACAGATCCGAAGAACACCCCTCCGCACGCCTGGTACATCGCCTTCGCCCCCGCGAACGACCCCCAGGTGGCCGTGGCCGTCCTGGTCGAGAACGGTGGAAACCGTGCGCTCGCCGCCACCGGCGGCTCGGTGGCCGGACCCGTCGGGCGCGCGGTCATCGCCGCCGCCCTGCAGGGTGGTCAGTGATGCACCTGTCCCCCGGCGCGGTCCTCGCCGACCGGTACCGCCTGACCAGCCGCATCGCCACCGGTGGGATGGGTGAGGTCTGGGAGGCCCTCGACACCCGCCTGCACCGGCGCGTGGCGGTCAAGGTGCTCAAGCCGGAGATCTCCTCGGACCCCGAGTTCCTGGAGCGCTTCCGGGTCGAGGCCCGCACCGCTGCCGGGCTCAACCACCCGGGGGTCGCCGGGGTCTACGACTACGGCGAGACCTCCACGCTGGAGGACGCCGACCAGGAGACCGCCTACCTGGTCATGGAGCTGGTGGAGGGCGAGCCGCTCTCGGCCGTGCTCGCCCGGGAGGGGCGCATCGACGTCGGCCACAGCCTGGACATGCTCGAGCAGACCGGCCGTGCCCTGCAGGCCGCGCACGCACAGGGGGTGGTGCACCGGGACGTGAAGCCGGGCAACATCCTCATCACCCCGGACGGCCGGGTGAAGATCACCGACTTCGGGATCGCCAAGGCCGTGGACGCGGCGCCGGTCACCCGCACCGGCATGGTCATGGGCACCGCCCAGTACATCGCCCCCGAGCAGGCCCTCGGCCAGGAGGCCGGGCCGGCCAGCGACGTCTACTCGTTGGCCGTGGTGGGCTACGAAGCCGTCTCCGGGCTCCGCCCGTTCACCTCCGACAACGCCCTCACCGTCGCGATGATGCACATCCGGGACGTGCCCCCACCGCTGCCCGCCGACCTTCCCGCCCCGGTGCGCGAGCTGCTGCTGGCGGCCATGGTCAAGGACCCGACCCAGCGCTACCGCAACGGTGGCGAGCTGGCCGACGCGGTGGCGGCCGTGCGGGCGGGGCGGCCGCTGCCCCTGCCGGGGGGGTGGACGGGTGGGGGTCCGGCCACCGCCGACCCCACCGCGGTGCTGGGCCGGGCCACCGCGCCGCTGCGCGCGCCGGCCGCACCGCTGCGCGCCGTGCCCACCCCCGTCCCGGCCCCGCTGCCGGGGCGTGAGCACGACCGCAGCTCGCGGACCGCCGGCTGGCTGTGGTTCGGCGGCATCCTCGTGGTGGGACTGCTCGGGCTGGCGCTCTACCTGCTGCTGACCTTCACCGGAGGCCCGGGGTCGACCGGCACCACCCCCCCGGTGATCGTCACGACCACCGCCCCCACCACCCCGGCGCCGACCACCCCGCCCAGCCCCACCACGACCGCGGCGCCGACCACCCCGCCCAGCCCCACCACGACCGCGGCGCCGACCACCCCGGCGCCGACCACAACCACGCCGACCACAACCACGCTGACCACGACCGCGCCGCCGACCACCACGCCCACCTCGGCACCGGCGCCGACCACCACGCCCGCCGGGGTCACCCTCCCGTCCACCACGCCGCCCGTCACACCGGCTGCGTTCACCGGAACCCCGAGGAGTCCATGAGCACGCCACGCACCCTGTCGGACCGCTACGAGCTCGGCGAGACCCTGGGCTTCGGTGGGATGTCCGAGGTGCACTCAGGCCGTGACCTGCGCCTGGACCGCGACGTCGCCGTCAAGGTGCTCCGCGCGGACCTGGCCAGGGACCCGTCGTTCTACCTGCGCTTCCGGCGCGAGGCGCAGAACGCGGCGGCCCTGAACCACCCGGCGATCGTCGCCGTGTACGACACCGGCGAGGCGGACACGCCCGAGGGTCCGCTGCCCTACATCGTGATGGAGCAGGTCGACGGGGAGACCCTGCGGGACGTGCTGCGCCACGACGGTCCGCTCACCCCGCGCCGTGCCATGGAGGTCATGGGCGACGTGTGCGCCGCCCTCGACTTCAGCCACCGCCACGGCATCGTCCACCGCGACGTCAAGCCCGCGAACATCATGATCAACCGGGCCGGCGCGGTGAAGGTGATGGACTTCGGGATCGCCAGGGCCATCGCCGACGGCACCTCGACCATGACCCAGACCGCGGCGGTCATCGGCACCGCGCAGTACCTGTCGCCCGAGCAGGCCCGCGGCGAGCAGGTCGACGCCCGCTCCGACGTGTACGCCGCCGGGTGCGTGCTGTTCGAGCTCCTCACCGGTGAGCCACCGTTCACCGGTGACTCACCCGTGGCCGTGGCCTACCAGCACGTCCGCGAGGACCCCCGCCCCCCGTCCCAGCTCAACCCGGCCGTCCCGGGCACCCTGGACTCCGTGGTGCTCAAGGCCATGAGCAAGAACCCGGCCAACCGCTACCAGAGCGCCGGGGAGATGCGGACCGACCTCGTGCGGGTGCTCGCCGGACAGCGGCCCACGGCACCGTCGATCATGACCGACGACGACCGCACCGAGATCCTCGGCGCCGTCCCCGTGCCGGTCGGCAGTGGCCGCCACCGCGACGACGACCCCCTCGGTGGGCTCGGGGTGGACGCCGCCGAGCGCGAGCGCACCGGACGGCGGACCGGTCTCATCGTCCTGGCGAGCGTCGTGATGATCGCCCTCGTCGCCCTCATCGGGGTGTTCCTGTACCAGCTCAACGGGGGCGGGCGCCCCACCCAGGTCGCCGTGCCGCCGGTGGCGGGGCAGACGCTCAACGACGCCCAGGCCCAGATCAGCGCGGTCAAGCTCCAGTCACGCACCAACAACGTGCCGGACGCGACCGTGCCCGAGAACACCGTCATCCGCACGGACCCCACGGTCGGCAGTTCCGTCGACGAGAACAGCACCGTTCAGCTCTACGTGTCCACCGGTCCGGAACAGGTCCGGGTGCCCACGGTGGCGAACCTGCCCCTCCAGCAGGCCATCGACGCCCTCACCGTCGCGCGGCTGACCGCGGCCCCGAACCCGGCCATGCAGCCCTCGGACACGGTCCCCGCCGGCTCGGTCATCAGCTCCACCCCCGCGGCGGGCTCCTCTGCCGACGCGCAGTCGGCGGTGGTCCTGGTGGTCAGCAGCGGAGCGCAGCCCGTCCGGATCCCCTCGGTGGTCGGACAGGCCCAGCCCGACGCCCAGGCGAACCTGGAGGCCGCCGGGTTCGTCGTCAACCCTGCCCCCGTCGACTCCGCCAAGCCTGCCGGCGAGGTGGTGAGCCAGGGTCCCGAGGGCGGGACCCAGGCGCCCAAGGGCGCCACCGTCACCATCAACGTCTCCAGCGGCAACCGCGTCGTCGTGCCGGACCTGGCCGGTGTGCGGGCCACGGAGGTCCTGGCCCGGCTGCAGGGCAACAAGTACACCGGCGGCCAGGGCAACATCACCGCCACGATGGTCCCGGTGACCGATCCCGCCCAGGTCGGCCGGGTGGTCAGCCAGTCCGTCCCGGCGGGCACCGAGATCGAGCCGAGCGCCCCCCTGAGCATCGGCGTCGGGGTCTCCCCCGCCCCGCCCACCTCAGGACCGCTGTCCACGGTCCCGCTGCCGACCACCACCACCACGACCACCACCACCACCACGGCCAAGCCGCCCGGGGGCTGAGGGGCGGGCCGGTCAGCCGGCGGCGGGGCTGACCCGGGAGAGGTCGCCGAGCGTGGCGGCCATCTCGGTCTCGAGCCGGGCCACCAACGCCTCGTCGACGCTCCACCCGCACACCTCGAGCCAGTTCGCGAGCACGCGGTGACCGCCCTGGGTCAGCACCGACTCGGGATGGAACTGGACTCCGTGCAGGGGGAGCTCGCGGTGTCGCAGGGCCATGACGATCCCGCCCGCGGTGTGGGCGGTGGCCTCGAGCTCGGCGGGCACCGTGTCCGGGAGCACCGTCAGCGAGTGGTAGCGGGTGGCGGTGAAGGGCTGCGGCAGACCCGCCAGCACCCCTGAGCCGTCGTGGTCGACCAGGCTCGTCTTGCCGTGCATGAGCTCCGGGGCGCGGTCGACGGTGGCCCCCAGCGCCACCCCGATGGCCTGGTGACCGAGGCAGACCCCCAGCAGCGGGGTGCGATCGGCCACGGCGCGGTGCACGAGCTCGACGCTGCGCCCGGCCCGCTCGGGGGTCCCCGGGCCCGGGCTCAGCAGCACCCCGGCGTGGCCGGACGTGTCGTCCAGGGCCGGGTCGTCGTTGCGCACCACGTCGACGTCCACGCCCAGCTGCCCGAGGTACTGCACGAGGTTGTAGACGAAGCTGTCGTAGTTGTCGACGACGAGGATCCGCATGCGCGCACACGCTACGGGCCGCGACCAGGCGTCGGGCTACTGCCCGACCACGGAGACGTCGTTGAACGGCAGCAGCGGTCCCACGGCCGGGAACACCACCGTCATGAGCAGGGCCAGCACGGCGAGCAGCAGCACGAGGGCGAGTACTAGCCGCACCACCACCGGCCCGGGCAGGGTCCGCCAGATCCACGTGTACATCTCAGCCCTTCGCCATCTCGGGCGGCACCGCACCGGGTGCCGACGCGCTCTTGGGGTACTGCTTCACCATCACGGCGTGGATGATCATCCGCTGCCGGGCGGAGTACCGGGGGTGGCAGGTGGTGAGCGTCAGCAGCGACACCGCGTCCGCCCCGGTGGGGGCGGCGGCCGCGTCGCCGGGAACCGGGGAGATGACGTCGCCCTGCGAGGGATCCACGATCTGGCGGCCGACGACGCCGGTGTACGCGCCGCCGAGGGGGGCCACGGCGGCATCGTTGTCGGCCGTGCCGGTGCAGCTCGCGTCGGTGGCGCCCTTGCCCGCGCCCCACCCGTCCACCTCCTCCGACATCGGCAGCACCCGGTAGACGTACCAGGTGTCCGCGGTCTCGGTGATGATCGAGTCGCAGGACTGCAGCAGGTCGAGATCGTTGAACGGGGCCCCCTGGCCCACCCGGTGCCCGGCCACGGCGAAGTTGCCCGGCTGGCCGGGGAACGCGGTGCCCGCGTAGTGCCCGGGGCCGACGGCCAGGGCTTCCTGGGTGGTGCCCTCCACCACGGTGAACTGGTAGTCCGAGCCGAAGGACGGCACGTAGAGCTTCGCGAAGCCGGCTCCGAGGGCGACGGTGGACTGGCCGGTGCGTTCCTGGCCGACCACCGGGGTCGCGATGGTGGGGTTGTCGCCGTTCGCCCACTCCTGGTCCAGAGCTGTGGTGACGTCGCTCTGCTTGCCGGCAGAGACGAGATCGGTCCAGTACAGCTCGTAGACGACGAACAGCAGCAGCACCAGACCCACGGTGATGAGCAGCTCGCCGAGGCCGCGGACGCCGGTGCGCACCCGGTCCCCGCGGTGGCGGGACGGCCGGGGGCCGGGGGGTGGGGCGTCGTCGAGGGCGGTGCTCACCGGGGGACCTCCTGGGCCTGGCTCAACCTGATCGACCCCGTGTAGGCGGGGGCGGTGATGTCATCGGCAGCGTCGACCACGTACCCGAGGCCGAACCGTGCCACGTACTGCTTGTAGATGGCCACCCCGCGCTCCGCGTCGAGCGCGTCGCGCAGCCGCCCGGGGTCACCTATGGCTGCAACGACGTAGGGCGGGCTGTAGGTGCGCCCGTCGAGCAGCAGGGTGTTGCCGATGCACCGGGGGGCCGAGGTGGTCACCACGCGCTGGTCCTGGACCACCACGGCGTCCGCGCCGCCCGCCCAGAGCGCGTTGAGCACGCTCTGCAGGTCCTGCTGGTGCACCACGAGGTCGTCGGGGGCAGCGCCGGCCGGGTAGCGGCCGTCCGCGTCGCGCGCCGCGTCGGTGAGCGTGACGCTGATCCCAGGACCGGTGAGCGCCGTGAGCCCCGCGGCCTCGTCGAGCGCGTCCGCCCGGGCCAGGGTGGCGGCCACCTGCGCGTCGGACGAGCCGGACCCCCGCTGAGCCGCGTCCACGTCCGCGACGAGCTGGGTGCGCCGGGCCTGCACGGCGTCCACCTCGCCCTGCGCCGTGCGCACCAGGTCCGAGAGCCGGGTGCTGCTGCCGGCCCGCAGCTCACCGCCCTGCGCGGTCTCGCGCGTCGCGGACAGCAGCAGCCCCGCGAGCAGGAGCACCACGGGGACGGCCACCCGCCACCCCCGTCCAGAGGCACCGCCCACCGTCGAGGTCCCTCCGCTCGCGCACGCCTGTCGTGACGCCCACCACGGTAGCCTGTGGGCAGAAGACCACCGTGAGGTCGGGCGTGCGCGCGTGCACCCCGCCCACCACCTCCACCCCAGCAAGGGACGACATGCCCAAGTCGAAGGTCCGCAAGAAGCCCGCGTACGCCGGAGCGGGCAACCTCCGCACGCCGCAGAAGGTCCAGGCCGGGCCGTCCAACCCCGTCTACGTCGCCGTCATGCTCGGGCTGATGCTGCTCGGGCTCGCGTGGCTCGTCGTCAACTACCTGGCCGGGGACAAGATCCCCTTCATGGTGACGCTCGGCGCGTGGAACTTCCTCATCGGCTTCAGCCTGATGGTCGTCGGGCTGCTGATGACCATGCGGTGGCGCTGACCGCGGACCACCGACCGTCACCAGGGCACGGCCGACGCGTCGCAGCTGGGGCTCATGACACGGGTGTGATTCATCCCCAGTGTGGACAGGTCCTGCGGATGGGTCCGCCGCGCACGGGTCACCCCGGTGGATGAGCCCGGGCCCGCAGTCGCGAGCTGGTCCACGAAGCCTGCGGCGGTCGCGGCCGCCGGCGGCGGTGCGGTGGCGTTCCTCGCGCTCGCCCTGCTCTCCGGGGACGCCGCCGGGAGGTTGCTGCTCGGTCTCGCCGTGCTGGGGCTCGCGGTGGCGACCGTCCTCGGGGCACGGCTGCGTCCGCGGCTGTCCGTCGACGTCCACGGGTTGACCGTGCGAGGGGTCACCGGCACCCTGCGGCTGACCTGGTCCGAGGTGGAGCAGGTGGAGGTGGTGCGCACGCGGCGGCTCGGTCGGGAGGTTCCCGTGCTGGAGATCAGCCCGCGCGACACCGAGCAGCGGGTCGGCGCGCTCGTGGTGCTCACCCGCCTCGATCTCGGCGCGGAGCCGCAGGACGTCCACGACAGGCTGCTCGCCGTCCGGATGGGACAGCTCTAGCCGGCGCCTCCCGGGGCGTCCTACAGGCCGTACTCGGTCCGCAGCTGCACCACGCGCAGCACCACGGCCACCAGCAGCACCACGGCGAGGGCGACGAGCCCGGCCACCTGGATCCGCGTCCGCCCGGCCCCGGCGGGGGCGTACAGCAGCACCCCACCCGCCACGGCCCCGGCCACGAGACCGCCGAGGTGGCCGAACAGCGAGATCCCGGGGACGGTGACGCTGATGACGACGTTGATCCCGATGACCGTGAACACCGGGACCAGGCTCCGACGCAGCTTCAGCAGCACCACCGCCAGGCCACCCATCAGCCCGAAGACCGCACCCGAGGCACCCACCGTCGCGCTCACGGGGTTCTCGAACAGCATCACGCTGGTGGATCCGCCGAGCAGCGAGACGGCGTAGAGCGCCCCGTACCGCCAGCGGCCCAGGACCATCTCCAGCTCGCGGCCCAGCACGTACAGGGCGTACATGTTCAGGGCCAGGTGGAGCAGTCCGTAGTGCAGGAACGCGCTGACGACGAGCCGTCCGTAGCCGCCCTCGGCCACCCCCACCGGCCACAGCGAGAACAGGCCGAAGAAGTCGGAGTCGCTGTTGGTCATCACGCTGCGCGCGAGGACGGCGGTGAGCAGGTACAGGGCGACGCTGACGCCCAGCAGGGCGTAGGTGACCACCGGGGTGGACTGCTGCACCCGGGCACCGGCCACCGTGGCGGCCGAGCGCACCTCCTTCTGCCCCTCGGAGACGCACACCACGCACTGGAAGCCGACCGCGGCCTCGCGCAGGCACTCAGGACAGGCCGGGCGCCCGCAGCGGGCGCAGCGCAGCCCGGTGGACCGCTCCGGGTGCCGGAAGCAGGTGGTCGGCCCGGAGGAGAACCCCCCGGCCGGGGGGCCGTGGGGCGGCGGCGACCCCGGCCGGGGCGGCGCCCAGCCCTGGTCGTGCGGACCGGGGGGTGGGCCCCAACCGGGGGTGCTCATCGCTGCGGGGTGTCCTCGGGGTGGCGCGGGGTCAGGCCTGCTCGACGGAGATCCGCTCGATGACCACGGGCTCGACCGGACGGTCGGAGCGGTCCACCGAGGTGGTGCCGATGGCGTCCACGACGGCCTTCGACTCCGCGTCGGCCACCTCGCCGAAGATCGTGTGCTTGCGGTTGAGGTGCGGGGTCTTGGCGGTGGTGATGAAGAACTGCGACCCGTTGGTGCCGGGCCCGGCGTTGGCCATGGCCAGCAGGTACACCCGGTCGAACTGCAGCTCGGGGTGGAACTCGTCGGCGAAGCGGTAGCCGGGGCCGCCACGGCCGGTGCCCGTGGGGTCGCCGCCCTGGACCATGAATCCGTCGATGACGCGGTGGAAGACGGAACCGTCGTAGAACGGGCCCGACGTGCCGCCGGAGGCGTTGGTGTCCGAGTACTCCTTGGTGCCGTCGGCCAGGCCGACGAAGTTCGCGACCGTCTTGGGCGCGTGGTCGCCGAACAGCGCGATGCGGATGTCGCCACGGTTGGTGTGCAGCGTGGCGGTCGCGGTGGCCGGGGCTGAGGTGTCGCTCGCGGGTGAAGTCACGCACCCCATCCTGCCACTGCCCCCGGGTCGGTGCCGCGGGCCCGCCGTCCGGCACCCGGTGCTGCGGGTGGCGCCGACGGGCAGGATGGGGGCCGACGGGTGGTCGCCGGGCGCCCGCGGAGCACGGGGAGCGCGATGAACGAGGTGACGGTGCTGTCCACCGCCGGGGAGCTCACGGGGCGGGTGGTCGGCCACGGGGTGGTCCTGGCTCGGCGCGGGGTGGTGGCCGGCACGCGGACGGCCACCACGCTGGGGGTGCTGGCGGGGCGGGCGACCTCGCGGGCCGCCGCGGACGCGGTGCGCGCGCGGCACCGGGTGGTCGAGCGGGCTGGGGAGCTGTCCCTGCCGAGCCCGGACGCGGTGCGCCGCGACCTCGCCGCCACCATCGCGCCCCGCCGGCGGCGGCGCTGGCCGTGGGTGGTGCTGGTTCTCGGCGCGCTCGCCGGCGGCGCGGTGGTGGTGGCCTCCCGACGGTCGGTGGCACCGCCGCCCGCCCCCGCCCCGCCCCGGGTCGAGGACGTGGCTCCCGCCGAGCCCAGAACCGCCGAGCCCGGCACCACCGAGCCCGGCACCACCGAGCCCGCGGCGGCCGAGCCCGCGGCGGCCGAGCCCGCGGCGGCCGACCCGGCAGTCACAGACCCAGGGCGCTGATCACCTGCTCGGTGACGCGCCGGGCCTTGACCGACTGCTCCTGGTTGCTGGTGACCACCACGGCCACCGCACCCTTCGCCACGGCGTAGACGGCGCCGCCGGGACCACCGCTGCTGCCCCCGGTCCACCCGGCCGGCTGGTCGGCGGGATTGGTGGTGGCCACCGGCGCCGCCCGGTCCACGGCGGCGGTGGCGAGCTCGGCGCTGGGGGCGGCGTAGACCCACACGCTGAGCTGCGGGCTGCCGTCCCCGCGGGCGAAGAAGCAGGCGGGGGGGTCCTGCGTGGGGTCGAGCTTGACCCCGTAGACCTTCTCGCCGTTGAACGCCGAGACGTCGTCCGCGGAGAGGTAGGGACAGTTGCCCGCCGTCTGCGCGGTCGGCACCGCCGGCAGCGCAGCCGCGGGGGCGGGGGCCGGTGCCGCGGTGGACGGTTCCGTGGACGGCCTGGGCGCCGTCGTGGTGACCGGGGAGGTCGTGACCGCTGCGGCGGGCTGCCCGCCGCCGCTGCACCCCGCGAGCAGGACGGCGGTCGCGGCCAGTGCGGCAGCGGGGGCGGTGCGCATGCGCCCACGGTAGCGGCCAGACGTCCCCCGGACTCGTGGACGCCGGGGCGGGGTTCGTCCTGACGCCACGGCCGTCCTCGGGGCTGCGGGAGACCGCGCCGGTCGACCGGTGGAGACGAGGGGAATCGAACCCCTAACCCCTGCCTTGCAAAGGCAGTGCTCTGCCAATTGAGCTACGTCCCCTGGGGTGCTGACTCAGGAGGGTGGTGCCGCCGAGCGCGAGGGAGCGGCGGGGGCGGTGGCCTCGTGCCAGAGGTCGGCCTCGTCCCGGCCGCCCCGGCGCCGGGAGATGCTGAACGCTGCACCCGCTGCGGCGACGAGGACGAGGAGGATCTTCATGATCGAAGCTCCTCCTCGTCTCGCCGTTCGACGTGGGCCTAGGTGGACTTGAACCACCGGCCTCTTCCTTATCAGGGAAGCGCTCTAACCGTCTGAGCTATAGGCCCGGGTGCGATCGCTGAGGTTACCCGACCGCGGGGCGCAGACGAAAACGCGCGCCCCGCGGTCCGTCAGTCGCGCTCGGTCAGGGTGACCTCGACGCCACCGGCGAGGTCGGCCGAGAGGTTGTAGACGAACGAGCTGAGGGTCGCCAGCGCGGTGAACAGCACGACGTTGACGAGCCCGATCACCGCGGCCACGCCGAAGACCCGACCCGGTCCGATGAGGGCGCCCCCGCCGCCAGCGGGGTCGCTCACCGTCACGAAGTCGGTGAACGTCTTGTTGATGCTGCTCCACACGCCCATGCCGTCGAGGACGAGGTAGAGCACGCCCACTGCGATCATCCACACCAGGAACAGTGCCACCGAGAGCACCAGCGAGATCTTCAGCGCCGACCACGGGTCGATGTGCTTGACCTGCAGCGCCGCCCTGCGCGGGCCACGCCCCGACGTCCGGGGGGTCGGGGTGCTGGGACGGGCGTCGGTCCGCGGGCTCCGTGGGCCGTCCGTGCTGGTCCGGCGCGCGGCGGACAGGTCCGGCATGTCCGTCGGCACGTCTGCGCGGCGGATCTGGCTGGTGGGGGCGTCGACGACGGCGGTGGTCCGGAGCGGCCCGTCGCCCCGCTCCGGCCGGCTGCTGCCCGACCGGGTGCTGTCGGTCCGGGTGCTGTCGGTCCGGGTGCTGTCGGTCCGGGTGCTGTCGGTCCGGGTGCTGTCGGTGCCGGCCGAGCCCGCGGGCACCTGGGCGCCACCCTTGCCCTGGCTGCCGGCGGCACTGCCCCGCTGCCACGGGGGCGGACTGCCGGCCGAGCTGTCGTCGCGGCGGCCGGGCTCGGACGGAGTGGTCATGACTGCTCCTCAGGGGTGGGCTCGACATCGGTCGGTGCGCCCGGGTCCAGCTCGGTCGCGGGGTCGCCGGGCTCACCGGACTCGTCGGCGTTGCGGGCGATGGCGATGAGGGTGTCGCCCTCTCCGAGGTTCATCAGGCGCACCCCCTTCGTCTGCCGACCCGCCTTGCGCACCGACTTGGCGGTGGTGCGGATGACCCCACCACCGGACGTGATGGCGTACAGCTCGTCGTCGATGTCGGCGATCAGCGCTCCGACCAGCGTGCCACGGCGCCGGTCGTACTGGATGGTGAGCACGCCCTTGCCCCCACGGCCCTGCACCGGGTAGTCCTCCATGGCGGTGCGCTTGGCGAAGCCGCCGGCCGTCGCGACCAGCAGGAACATGCCGTCCTTGACGACGTTCAGGCTGAGCAGTGCGTCCTCGCCGTTGAAGCGCATGCCGAGCACGCCCGAGGTGGCCCGTCCCATCGGGCGCAGCACCTCGTCGGTGGCCGAGAACCGGATCGACTGGCCACCGGCGGAGACCAGCAGCAGGTCGTCGTCGGCCGAGCAGAGCACCGCGCCGATCAGCTCGTCCTCCTCGCGGAGGTTGATCGCGATGACACCGCCCTGGCGCGGGGAGTCGAAGTCCGTCAGCCGTGACTTCTTGACCAGGCCGCCCTTGGTCGCCAGCACCAGGTAGGGCATCACCTCGTAGTTCTTGATCTGGATGACCTGGGCGATGCGCTCGTCGGGCTGGAAGGCGAGCAGGTTCGCCACGTGCTGGCCGCGGGCGGTGCGGTTGGCCTCCGGCAGCTCGTAGGCCTTGGCGCGGTACACCCGTCCCTTGGTGGTGAAGAACAGGATCCAGTCGTGGGTGGAGCAGACGAAGAAGCGGCTGACGATGTCGTCCTGCTTCAGCCCGGCACCCTGCACACCCTTGCCGCCGCGCTTCTGCGACCGGTACAGGTCGGTGCGGGTGCGCTTGGCGTAGCCGGTCTCGGTGATGGTGACCACCACGTCCTCGCGGGCGATGAGGTCCTCCATGGACACGTCGCCGTCGGCGGGAATGATCCGGCTGCGGCGCTCGTCGCCGAACTTGTCCACGATCTCGGTGAGCTCGTCGCGGACGATGGCCCGCTGGCGCTCGGGCTTGGCCAGGATGTCCTCGAGGTCTGCGATCTCGACCTCGATCTCGGCCAGCTCGTCGATGATCCGCTGGCGCTCCAGCGCCGCCAGCCGGCGCAGCTGCATGTCCAGGATGGCCTGGGCCTGCAGCTCGTCGACCTCGAGCAGCTCCATCAGACCGGTGCGGGCAACCTCGGCCGAGGCGGAGGCCCGGATGAGGGCGATGACCTCGTCGAGCGCGTCGAGCGCCTTGACCAGCCCGCGCAGGATGTGGGCCCGCTCCTCGGCCTTGCGCAGCCGGTAGCGGGTGCGCCGGACGATGACGTCGAGCTGGTGGGTGATGTACAGCCGGATCATCTTGTCCAGCCGCAGGGTCCGCGGCACCCCGTCGACGATGGACAGGTTGTTCACCCCGAAGCTGGTCTGCAGCTGGGTGTGCTTGTAGAGGTTGGCCAGCACCACCTTGGCCACCGCGTCGCGCTTGAGCGTGAGCACGATCCGCATGCCGCCGCGGTCGGAGGACTCGTCGTGGATGTCGGAGATGCCGGCGATCTTGCCGTCGCGCAGCTGCTCGGCGATGCTCGTGACGAGGTTGTCGGGGTTCACCTGGTACGGCAGCTCGGTGCACACCAGCGTCGTGCGCCCGCGGGCGTCCTCCTCCACCTCGACCACCCCGCGCATGCGCACCGAGCCCCGACCGGTGGTGTACGCGTCGCGGATGCCCTCGGAGCCCACGATGAGGGCGCTCGTCGGGAAGTCCGGCCCGGTGACCCGCTCCATGCAGGCGGCCAGGGTGGCCTCGTCGTCGGCCTCGTGGTTGTCCAGCGCCCACACCACCGCTGCGCCCACCTCGCGGAGGTTGTGCGGGGGCATGTTGGTCGCCATGCCCACGGCGATGCCGCCGGAGCCGTTGACGAGCAGGTTCGGGAAGCGGCTGGGCAGGACGTTCGGCTCAGAGGTCTTGCCGTCGTAGTTCGGGGAGAAGTCGACGGTCTCCTCGGTGATCTCGCGGAGCATCTCCATCGCGAGCGGGGTGAGCCGGCTCTCGGTGTAGCGCATGGCGGCGGCCGGGTCGTTGCCCGGGGAGCCGAAGTTGCCCTGGCCGTCGATGAGCGGGTACCGCATGGACCACGGCTGGGCCAGGCGGACCAGGGTGTCGTAGATCGAGGTGTCGCCGTGCGGGTGGTAGTTGCCCATCACCTCGCCGACGACGCGGGCGCACTTGACGTAGCTGCGGTCCGGGCGGAAGCCGCTGTCGTACATGGCGTACAGCACGCGGCGGTGCACCGGCTTGAGGCCGTCCCGCACGTCCGGCAGGGCGCGGCCGACGATGACGCTCATCGCGTAGTCGATGTAGCTGCGCTGCATCTCCTGCTGGATGTCTACGGGCTCGACGCGGTCGCGGGCCGCCCCGGAGCCACCGTCGGTGAAGCCGGGCGGCGGACCCTCGGGGGGCAGCGTGGTGTCGGTCATGAGGGCCTCCGGCCGGGGTGTGAAGGAAAGCTCGCGTCCTGGGTCGAGAAATCACGCACGTGCGGCGTAGCCGCCTACACGTCGAGGAACCGGACGTCCTTGGCGTTGCGGGTGATGAAGCTGCGGCGGGCCTCGACGTCCTCACCCATCAGGACGCTGAACAGCTCGTCGGCGGTGGCGGCGTCGTCGAGGGTGACCTGGCGCAGGATGCGGTGCTCCGGGTCCATCGTGGTCTCCCACAGCTCCTTGGCGTTCATCTCGCCGAGGCCCTTGTACCGCTGGACGCCGTCGTCCTTGTTGATCTTGCGGTTGGACTCGAGGCCGGCCTTGAGCAGCACGTCGCGCTCGTGGTCGGAGTACACGAAGTCCGGCTCGCCCTTGCTCCACTTGATCTTGTACAGCGGCGGCGCGGCGAGGTAGACGTGACCGTGCTCCACGAGCGGGCGCATGAAGCGGAACAGCAGCGTCATGAGCAGCGTGGAGATGTGCTGGCCGTCCACGTCGGCGTCCGCCATCAGGATGATCTTGTGGTAGCGCAGCTTGGCCAGGTCGAACTCGTCGTGGATCCCGGTGCCCAGGGCGGTGATGATCGCCTGGACCTCGGTGTTCTTCAGCACCCGGTCGATGCGGGCCTTCTCGACGTTGATGATCTTCCCGCGCAGCGGCAGGATCGCCTGGAACATCGAGTCGCGGCCGGACTTCGCCGAGCCGCCGGCGGAGTCGCCCTCCACGACGTAGATCTCCGACAGGCTCGGGTCGTTGGAGCGGCAGTCGCTGAGCTTGCCCGGCAGGCCGCCGATGTCGGTGGCGCTCTTGCGGCGCACCAGCTCGCGAGCCTTGCGCGCGGCCACCCGGGCCTGGGACGAGGAGATCGCCTTGCTGACGATGGTCCTGGCGTCGGCGGGGTTGCGCTCGAACCAGTCGGAGAGCCACTCGTTGCAGGTCTTGATGACGAAGCTGCGCACCTCGGTGTTGCCGAGCTTGGTCTTGGTCTGGCCCTCGAACTGCGGCTCGCCCACCCGCACGCTGACGATGGCGACGAGGCCCTCGCGGATGTCCTCGCCGGTGAGCGAGTCATCCTTCTCCTTGAGCAGCTTCTTCTCCCGGGCGTACTTGTTGACCACGCCGGTGAGCGCGGAGCGGAAGCCCTCCTCGTGGGTGCCGCCCTCGATCGTGTTTATGGTGTTGGCGAAGGTGTGCACCGAGGCGGTGTAGCCGTTGTTCCACTGCATGGCCACCTCCACCTCCTGCCCCGTCCCGCTGGCGGTGAAGCCGACGACCGAGGTGTGCAGGGGGTTCTTGGACTTGTTGAGCCACCGGACGTAGTCCTCGAGCCCACCGGGGTAGTGGTAGCTGCGGGACTTCACCCGGGCACTGTTGCCGTCGGCGTCCTCCACGGCGTCCGCGTCGCTGACCCGCTCGTCGAGCAGGGTGATGGTCAGGCCCTTGTTCAGGAACGCCATCTCGCGCAGCCGGGTGGAGATGGTCTCGAAGCTGAAGACGGTGGTCTCGAAGATGGAGTCGTCCGGCCAGAACCGCACCGTGGTCCCCGTGCGCTCGGACGGCCCGACCTCGACCAGGGGGCCGGGCTTGGCGTAGAGGTACGTCTGGGTGAAGTTCTTGCCGTCGCGGAGGATGTCGACCTCGAGCCGGCGGGACAGCGCGTTGACGACGCTGATGCCCACGCCGTGCAGCCCGCCGGAGACGGCGTAGGAGTCGGAGTCGAACTTGCCGCCGGCGTGGAGCACGGTGAGCACGACCTCGACGGTGGGCTTCTTCTCGACCGGGTGCATCTCGGTGGGGATCCCGCGGCCGTCGTCGACGACCTGCAGACCGCCGTCGGCCAGCAGGGTCACCTCGACGCGGGTGGCGTAGCCGGCCATCGCCTCG
Source organism: Rhodococcus antarcticus (assembly GCF_026153295.1). Classification (NCBI taxonomy): domain Bacteria; kingdom Bacillati; phylum Actinomycetota; class Actinomycetes; order Mycobacteriales; family Nocardiaceae; genus Rhodococcus; species Rhodococcus antarcticus. The sequence continues at coordinate 3,358,628 of NZ_CP110615.1, forward strand.
TCGACCGAGTTGTCCACCACCTCCTGGACGAGGTGGTGCAGCCCCCGCTCACCGGTGGAGCCGATGTACATGCCGGGACGCTTGCGGACGGCGTCGAGGCCCTCGAGGACGGTGATCGAGGACGCGCCGTAGGACGGCTTCTTGTCAGCCACGAGCGGTCTGGGTCTCCTCAGCCTGGGGTGCGCGGGCGGTTCCCCCGAGCGGGGTCGCGCGCACCGTGCGGTGCAGTGCTCCACCACTCTACTGCCCCGGGCGCGCGCAGGTGGCCCTCCAGCACCCCTGAGAGCGCCGTGGCGGCCGCACCGGCGCTACAGATGGTCCGGGGCGCGGCCGGGTCGATCGGTGGGGCCGCCAGGACGGCTCAGCCCGACGACCCGGCTCCTAGCCGTAGGTGTCGCGGGGCCCACGACCGCGCACCGTGCGCTCGCCGTGCTTCCAGCTGGGCGCCGCGGGGCCGCGCACGGTCAGCTTCGTGACGACGCCGTGGCCCACCCCGGCCGCGATCTTGGCGAGGATCTGGCGCTGCAGGGTGCGCAGCTGGCTCGCCCAGGCCGTGGACTCCGCCCGCACCACCAGCTCGCCGCCCACCAGCGACTCGGGCTGGGCGTGGTCGGCGATGTCCGCACCCACCAGGCTGTTCCACCGGCCCAGCACGGCCCCGGCCGCGATCTCCTCCGACCAGCCCCGGCTGCGCACGAGACCGGCGGCCAGGCTCGCAAAGGTCTGCGGGTCCCGGTCGTCGGCGCCGGGGCCGGACCACCGCCGCCGGCTGCTGCGCGGGGTGCGCGGGGCACCCCGCCGCGGGGACGCGCCACCGCGACCGACCGCCACGCCCCGCTCCTTCGCCGCGGCCCGCGCCTGCTCCAGGGCCCGCCGCGCCAGGTCCACCCCGCGGGGGGCCTCGGCGTCGTCCGGGCTCCGGCGCCCGTCCCCACCATCCACAGGGTTGTGCACATCCTGTGGATCAGCGGTGGGGACAGCGGGGACCGGTGCGTCACGAGGTGGTTGCGGCCCGGCTCCGTCCGCGGGATCGGACCGGCCGTCGTCAGCGGGTCGGCTCTGGTCAGCGGGCCGGCCATCGTCAGCGAACACGGTGCACCTGCGACGTGCGGCCCTGCTCGGTGTCCACCGCCACCACCTCGAACCGGGCGCCGTCGAGCTCTGCGGGCACGTCCTCGGCCACGGCCGCGGTGATGAGCACCTGCTCCGCGGTGGCCGCCACCGTGGCCAGCGCGCTGCGCCGGCGCAGGTCGAGCTCGGCGAAGACGTCGTCGAGCACCAGCACGGGGTCGCTGCCCTCCGCGCGGAGCAGGGCGAAGCTGCCCAGGCGCAGGGCCAGCGCGTAGCTCCACGACTCGCCGTGGCTGGCGTAGCCCTTCGCCGGGTGGTCGCCGAGGGTGAGCTCCACGTCGTCGCGGTGGGGCCCCACCAGGCACACGCCGCGGTCGACCTCCTGGGTGCGCACCCGGGCGAGCTCGCTGAGCAGGCACGCCTCCAGCAGCTCGGGGTCGGCCCGCTCCGCGCCGGGCCGTCCGTACCCCTCGGGCAGCACCTCACCCAGGCTGCTGCGGTAGCGCAGCGCGGCGGGGCGGGACTCCGGGGCCAGCGCCGCGTAGGACCCGGTGACGTGCGGCGCGAGCTCGGCGAGCAGGTCGAGCCGGGCGGCCAGCAGCAGGGAGCCGTGCTCGGCGAGGTGGGTGTCCCACACGTCCAGCGTCGCCGTGGCGGAACCGTCCCGCGCGCCTCCCCGGCGCAGCGCCGCACCGGCGGACTTGAGCAGGGCCGAGCGCTGGCGCAGCACCTTCTCGTAGTCGGCCCGCACCCCGGCCAGCCGGGGACGTCGTGTCACGAGCAGGTCGTCGAGGAAGCGGCGGCGCTCGCCGGGGTCGCCGCGCACCAGGGCGAGGTCCTCGGGGGCGAAGAGCACCGTGCGCAGGATCCCGAGCACCTCCCGCGGCCGGCCGACCGGCGAGCGGTTGATCCGGGCCTTGTTGGCCCTGCCGGGGGTGATGGCCACCTCGACCAGCAGCTCGCGGCCGTCGTTGACCACCGCGGCGCGGGCCACGGCGCGCTCCGCCCCGCTGCGCACCAGGGGCGCGTCGGTGGAGACCCGGTGCGAGGAGAGGGTGGCCAGGTAGCCGACGGCCTCCACCAGGTTCGTCTTGCCCTGCCCGTTGCGACCGAGCAGCACGCTGACCCCGGGCGCCAGCGCGAGCTCCGCGCTCGGCCACGACCGGAAGTCGGTGACCCCCAGGTGTCGGACGTGCACGAGGGCTAGCTGGTGGCGCCGGAGCCCGAGGTGGGACCCGCCTTGTGCACGTCGTGCCCGCCGAACTGGTTGCGCAGCGCCGCCACGGCCTTCATGGTCGGCGAGGTGTCCTGCCGGGAGGCGAAGCGGGCGAACAGGGCCGCGGAGATCACCGGCACGGGCACCGAGTGGTTGATGGCCTCCTCCACCGTCCAGCGCCCCTCGCCGGAGTCGGCCGTCCAGCCGGAGATCTTGCTGAGGCCCGGGTCCTGCTCCACCGCCTTGACCAGCAGGTCGAGCAGCCAGGAGCGCACCACCGTCCCGCGGGTCCACGCCTTGAGCACCGCGGGGACGTCGGTGACGAGGTCCTCGGCCTCGAGCAGCTCGAAGCCCTCGGCGTAGGCGGCCATCAGGCCGTACTCGATGCCGTTGTGGACCATCTTGGAGTAGTGCCCGGCCCCCACCGGACCGGCGTGCGCGAAACCCTCCTCGCGCGGACCCTCCGGACGCAGCGCGTCGAAGACCGGCATGGCCCGCGCCACGTCCTCGGCGGACCCGCCGGCCATGAGGCCGTAGCCGTTGTCCAGGCCCCACACGCCGCCGGACACCCCGCAGTCGAGGTAGCCGATGCCCTTGGCGTCGAGCAGCGCGGCGTTCGGTCCGTCGTCGGTGAACCGGGAGTTCCCGCCGTCGATGACCAGGTCACCGGGGCTCAGCACGTCGGCCAGCTCGCTGACGGTGTCCCGGGTGATCGGACCCGAGGGCACCATCACCCAGATGATCCGAGGACCCTCGAGCGCCCCCGCGAGCTCGGCCAGCGAGGCGACGTCGGTGACCTCGGGCCGTGGGTCGTAGCCCACGACGTCGATGTCCGCACGGCGCAGGCGCTCGCGCATGTTGAAGCCCATCTTGCCCAGTCCGACCAGTCCGACCTTCATGGTTCTGGATCCTTCCAGAAGATCGGCGGTGGGCAGGACGCGAGGTGGGCGCGGGGGTCCGCTCAGCCCGGCAGGCGGACCGGCATGAGCAGGTAGGTGTACTCGCTCACCGGCGCCGGGAAGGGTCCGTCGCCCTCCAGGGGCACTGACTCGGCCGGCGCCGGACGCAGCACCGCGGGCCGGCTCGGGGTGGTGAACCCCATGAGCACGCGCTCGCTGTGCAGCACCGCCAGACCGTCGAGCAGGTAGCCGGGGTTGAACGCGATGGTGAGCGGCTCCCCGGTGAAGTCGGCCGGGAGCTCCTCCTCGGCCTTGCCCTCGTCGTCGCCCCCCGCGGAGAGCTTCAGCCCGTCGGCGGAGAACTCCAGGCGCACCTGCGCGCCGCGCTCGGACATCAGGGCCACCCGCTTGATCGACTCCACGAGCGGGGCCACGTCCACCTCCGCCACGGACGCGTGCTCGGCCGGGAGCAGCTGGCGGAACTTCGGGAACTCGGCGTCCAGCAGGCGGGTGGTGGTGCGGCGGCCGGCCCCGGCCAGGCCCATCAGACCGTCGCCGGCCCCCGGCGTGAGAGAACCCAGCGCCAGCTGCACGTCACCGGCGCCGCTGAGGGTCTTGGCCGACTCGCTGAGGGTGCGGGCCGGCACGAGCACGGCGGTCGACACGGCGGCACCGGTGGTCTCGTCCGGGTTCCAGGTGAACTCCCGGACGGCGAGGCGGAAGCGGTCGGTGGCGGCCAGCACCACGGTGGAGCCCTCGATCTCCACCCGGACCCCGGTGAGCATCGGCAGCGTGTCGTCGCGACCGGCGGCCACGGCGACCTGGGCCACGGCCTCGGCGAACGCGTCACCCGGCAGCGACCCGGTGCTCGACGGCATCGCGGGCAGCTGCGGGTAGTCCTCGACCGGCATGGTCGGCAGCGAGAAGCGGGCACTGCCGCAGACGATCTGGACCCGGGTGCCGTCCACCGTCACGTCGACCGGCTTGTTGGGCAGCGAGCGCGTGATGTCGGCGAGCAGCCGGCCCGAGACGAGCACGCGACCGGCCTCGGCGACCTCGGCCGCGACACCGACCTGGGCCGAGACCTCGTAGTCGAAACCGGACACCGTGAGGCCGTCGCCGGCATCGCCGCTGCCGGGAGCTCCCGTGGCGAGCAGGACACCACCGAGGACCGGGACCGGCGGGCGCGAGGGCAGGCTCCTGGCGACCCAGGCCACGGCCTCGGCGAGCTCCTCGCGAGCGACCCGGAACTTCATCGGCGGAACTCCATGCTCGGGCGCGTCCTCTCGGGTGCTGCGTGGGGGCGGGCCGTGGAACGGGGCCCGGACGCACCACCGTAGAGGCTGGACGGCGCCCGGGGAACCTCACCCGGGGGCAGGTCGGACGGTGCGTGCCCGCTCGTCCACACACCGGTTCTTCAAGTACTTCTCTCCAGGAAGAGAACAACAGAAGTAGTAACGCCTGTGGACCCTGGGGACGGTGGTCCTGCCGTGCTGGTGGACAGGCGTGGCGGGATGTGGACGGCCTGGGGACCGCACCAGGACGGCGGTCCCCAGGCGGGGGCACCGACCGTGGGTGCCGACGGTCGTCCCCAACCAGACCCAGGTTGTCCCCAGCCTTGTGCACAGGTGTGGGTGAACCACGCATCGAGGGTTTCCGGGACGGTGCCGAGGCTCCGACGGCAGCACTGCCGACCCCCGGCGCGGGTGTCCAGGCCTCCGGGGCAGCCCGCGTGCGGCCAGCACGTCCCCGGCGCACCCGGCGCACCCGGCGCACCACCGCGTGCGCCGGCCGCGCTCCGACCCCGGCACCTCCGGGAGGTGCCTGTGCCCCCCGCAGGCGCCGCGGTGCGGGTGGCGCCGCGGTGCGGGTGGTGGAGCGCCGACCTGGACGGTCAGCGGCGGGAGCGCTGCTTGATGCGCGCGGTGAGCTCCTGCACCTGGTCGTAGGTGGTGCGCCGCTCGGCCATCTCCTTGCGGATCTTCTTGTCGGCGTGCATCACCGTGGTGTGGTCGCGGCCGCCGAAGGTCTGCCCGATGCGCGGCAGGGACAGGTCGGTCAGCTCCCGGCAGAGGTACATCGCGATCTGGCGGGCGTTCGCCACGGCACGGGTCTTGCCCGGGCCGCACAGCTCGTCGAGGGAGTTGCCGAAGTACTCGGCGGTGACGGCCATGATCGTCGCGGCGTTGATCTCGAGGCTGGAGGCGTCGGGGATGAGGTCGCGCAGCACGATCTCGGCGAGCGCCTGGTCGACCGGCTGCTGGTTGAGCGAGGCGAACGCGGTCACGCGGATGAGGGCGCCCTCGAGCTCGCGGATGTTGCGCTCGATGCGGCTGGCGATGAACTCGAGCACGTCGGCGGGCACCGCGAGCCGGTCCATCTGCGCCTTCTTGCGCAGGATCGCGATGCGCGTCTCCAGCTCGGGCGGCTGCACGTCGGTGATCAGGCCCCACTCGAACCGGGTGCGCAACCGGTCCTCCAGGGTCGCGAGCTGCTTGGGCGGGCGGTCGGAGGACACCACGATCTGCTTGTTGGCGTTGTGGAGGGTGTTGAAGGTGTGGAAGAACTCCTCCTGGGTGCCCTCCTTGCCCTCCAGGAACTGGATGTCGTCCACGAGCAGCACGTCGATGTCGCGGTAGCGGCGCTGGAAGGCCACCTTGCGGTCGTCGCGCAGGCTGTTGATGAAGTCGTTGGTGAACTCCTCGGTGGACACGTACCGCACGCGCATCCCGGGGAACAGCCGCTGGGCGTAGTGGCCGGCGGCGTGCAGCAGGTGCGTCTTGCCGAGCCCCGACTCCCCCCAGATGAACAGGGGGTTGTAGGCCCTGGCGGGTGCCTCGGCCACCGCGACGGCCGCCGCGTGGGCGAACCGGTTGGAGGCACCGATGACGAAGGTGTCGAAGGTGTACTTGGCGTTGAGCCGGGTCTGGGACGGAGTCGGCGTGGGCGCCCGGCTGGTCGAGTAGCTCGGCCAGATCTCGTGCACGGTGGCGAGCGCGTCACGCTCCTCGTCCACCTCGTCGGCGTCGTCCTCCACCGCGTCGGCGGGCGCGGCGTCCTGGACCACCGTCTCGCCGTGCGACGCGGGACGGACGGCCCCGTCAGCGGGTGCGGCGTCCACGATCTTGGAGGCCTCGTCGACCTTGACGGCGAGGGAGACCTCGAACCCCAGGTGGCGGCTGAGGGCAGCGGTGATCGGCTCGCGGAGCCCGCGCTCGATCGCCTCCTTGGCGAAGGCGGTGGGCGCGGCCAGCAGCGCGAAGCCGTCGACGAGAGCCACCGGGCGGGTCAGGCGCAACCAGGCCCGCTGCTGGCCGGAGAGCACGGGCGCCCCGGGTGCGGCCGGGCTGCTCAGCTCACCCACGACGTCGTCCCAGACGGCGTGGAGCTCTCGTGGTTCGTCGACCACCTGGTGATCTCCTCCCGGGCAGGTCCCGGACGTGGTCGCGGGCGCGGTCCGTGGACGGCTCCCGGAGGTCGGATCGCGTCCACAGGGTTGTCCACAGCTGTGCAGAACCTACGGCCACGGGACCCGGAGCACCGTGGTGGTGCCGGGCTGGGTGCGCGTGAGGCTGACCTGCTCCTGGCCTCCCCTGCCGGAGCTCGCGGATCGCGATCGATCCTGTGCGGTGGTGCGTCGTGGTGCACCGGCAGCGGCCGGTGCACCCGGGGTGGATCTTCCGCGGGGACGCTAACAACACCGGGCCTCGGTCCACAAGGTGCCAGCACGGAGCGGGGCCAGGGGCAAGCACCGCCCCGGCTCGGCGTGTCGCCGCCGGTCCGGTGGTTTGACCGCCCCTGGGGCGCTGCGTACCCTCGGAAGGTCACTGGCAGCGCCCGTGGCGGTGCCGTGCTGTCCCGGTCCTCGTCGAGGCCCGCGCGGGTGGCACGCACAGCACAGACCGTCGATCCACCGATGTACAGGGAGTTCTCACCGTGGCCAAGGGCAAGCGGACGTTCCAGCCGAACAACCGGCGTCGTGCACGCGTGCACGGCTTCCGCCTGCGCATGCGGACCCGTGCCGGTCGCGCGATCGTGTCGGCGCGCCGCCGCAAGGGTCGCGACGAGCTGACCGCCTGATCTTCCCGCCGTGCTGCCGGCCGACCAGCGCCTGACGCGACCGGCGGAGTTCTCTGCGACGGTCCGACACGGGCGTCGGGCCGGGCGACCACGCGTCGTCGTCCACGTCCTGCCGCCCGGCCCAACGTCCTCGGCAGCCCGGTCCCACCTCGACCAGCGCCCGGAGCCGGTGACCCCGGCCCCGGGCATCGTCGTGCACCCACGGTCGGCGAGGGTGGGGCTGGTGGTGAGCAAGGCCGTCGGGAACGCCGTGGTGCGTCACCGGGTCTCCCGGCGGCTGCGGCACGTGGTGGGCCCGCTGGTGCCGAGGCTGGCCACGGGAACCGCCGTGGTGCTGCGAGCCCTTCCGGCGGCCGCCACGGCCACGTCGGCCGAGCTCGCGGCGGACGTGGGCTCGGCGCTTCGCCGCCTGGGTGTGCTGGACGACCAGCCGTGACCGCGACCGGCGCCGCGGCCCGGCTGTGGCACCTGCCCGCCGATCTGCTCGTGCGGCTGGTGCGGCTCTACCAGGTGTGGATCTCCCCCATGACCCCCCCGAGCTGCCGCTACAGCCCGGTCTGCAGCCAGTACGCGGTGGAGGCCCTGCGCGAGCGCGGTGCCGTGATCGGGGTCACCCTGACCCTCTGGCGCCTGCTTCGGTGCAACCCCTGGCAGTCTGGAGGGTGGGACCCCGTGCCCCACGGCAAGGACAAGAGGAGCGAGTAGGACAGTGCTGAACTTCATCTACTACCCGGTGTCGGCCATCTTGTGGTTCTGGCACAAGGTGTTCGGCTACGTGCTGGGTCCCTCCAGCGGGGTGGCCTGGGCCCTCTCGGTGATCTTCCTCGTGTTCACCCTCCGTGCGGTCCTGTTCAAGCCGGCCGCGAACCAGCTGAAGACGCAGCGCCAGATGCAGGAGTTCCAGCCGCAGATCAAGGCGCTGCAGAAGAAGTACGCCAAGGACCGCCAGAAGCTGGCCGTGGAGATGCAGAAGCTGCAGAAGGAGAACGGGTTCAACCCGCTCTCCAGCTGCTTGCCGATCCTGCTGCAGGCGCCGGTGTTCATCGGGCTGTTCCACGTGCTGCGCTCGTTCAACCGGACCACCGGTGGCTTCGGCCGTTCCGCCATGTCCGTGACGGACAACGCGAACACGGCCAACTACGTCTTCAGCGTCAGCGACGTGCAGTCCTTCCTCGACGCCAAGCTGTTCGGGGCCCCGCTGGCGGCCCAGATCAGCTCGACGCCCGAGCAGCTCCTGGTCTACGTGACGAAGGTCGGCGAGACCGTCACCCGGGTGGACATCGCCCTGGTGGCGGTGCCGCTGATGATCATCGCCGGCATCGCGACGCACTTCACCGCGCGCGCCTCGGTCGCCCGACAGGCGGCCAACGCCGCGACGGCCGCGGCCGCCACCCCGCAGACCGCGATGATGAACAAGCTCATCCTCTGGGTGTTCCCGCTGTTCGTGGTCGTCGGTGGACCGTTCTTCCCGGTCGCCATCCTGCTGTACTGGCTGAGCAACAACGGGTGGACGCTCGTCCAGCAGCACTACCTGTTCGCCAACATGGCCAAGCAGGAGGAGGCAAAGCGGGCCGACGTCGTGGAGCGGCGGGCGGCCACGGCACCCAAGCCCGGTGCCAAGCCGCTCAGCACGAAGAAGAAGGCCCCACCCACTGCTGCTGATCCGGCGGTGGACCTGGTGAAGCCCGCCGACGAGGGGCCGGCGTCCACCGTCGCGGAGCCTTTCGTGGATCCAGGGGCGAACCGGCCGTCGCGGCCGTCGGCGGCCTCCCGCAAGGGTGGGACGAACCGTGCGGCCCGGGCCACCTCGAGCACCGGTGCGACGTCGTCGTCCGCCCGTCCACCGCGCAAGAAGCGCTGAGCCGGTCTGATGCAGGAACGAGGAGTGGAGCACGTGGTGGACGAACGAGCCGTGGACGCAGCAGAGCAGGGTGAGGCGCCGCCGGTGGTCGCCGACGAGACCGAGGCACCGTCCGTGCCCGCGGTCGAGGGTGACGGAACCGAGCGCAGCACGAGCCTCTCCGGAGACGCCGGAGACGCCGGCGACGACGGGGACGACGACGAGGACGAGGACGATCCCCTCGTCGAGGAGGGCGAGATCGCCGGTGACTACCTCGAGCAGCTGCTCGACGTGCTGGACTTCGACGGTGACATCGACCTCGACGTGGAGGGCGATCGCGCGATGGTGAGCATCGACGGTGGCAGCGACCTGCAGAAGCTGGTGGGGGGTGGCGAGGTGCTCGACGCCCTGCAAGAGCTGACCCGGCTGGCCGTTCAGCAGGTGACCGGCGAGCGCAGCCGGTTGATGCTGGACATCGCGGGGTGGCGCGCCGCGCGACGGGAGAAGCTGACGGCGCTGGGCGTTGCCGTGGCCGCCCGTGTGCTGTCCTCGGGTGAGCGCGAGGAGCTCGACCCGATGACGCCCTTCGAGCGCAAGATCGTGCACGACGCGGTGGCGGGGATCGACGGCGTGGTCAGCGAGAGCGAGGGTGCGGAGCCGCAGCGCCGTGTGGTGGTCCTGGTCCCCAGCTGACCCTGCGTCGTGAGACGGCCCCCGGTGCGTGCACCGGGGGCCGTCCTGCGTCGCGGGCCCCTGGCCACAGCGCAGGTCGTCCGAACGCCCGGGTGCTCGTGGCGGTGGACTCCGGTCGAATGACACGGCTGTTGTTCGTGACCAAGATGTTTCACGTGAAACCGCGTCGACGCCCCGACGGTGTTCACCGCTCCGATCGTGCGGGAGGATGGTCGTGACATGACGATGATGAGCAGAGTGGTTCCGGCGTGACTTCCGACGACGTGCGGACGACGGTGTTCGGTGACAGACGCGAGCTCGCGGAGCGCTTCTGGGGCGTGCTGGCCACCACTGCGGTGGAGCGTGGCCTGATCGGCCCCCGCGAGGTGGACAGGCTCTGGGACCGCCACCTGCTGAACTGCGCCGTCGTGGCGGAGCTCGTGGCCGATGGTGCGAGCGTGGTGGACGTGGGTAGCGGTGCCGGGTTGCCCGGCGTGGTCCTGGCCATCGCGCGACCCGATCTCCGGGTGACCCTGGTCGAGCCGCTGCTGCGGCGGGCTACCTTCCTCAGCGAGACGGTGGCGGCGCTCGAGCTCAACGTCGCTGTCGTGCGTGGGCGGGCGGAGGATCGCCAGGTGGTGCTGGACATCGGCGGGGCCGACGTCGTGACCGCGAGGGCGGTCGCACCGCTGGCCAAGCTGATGGGGTGGTGTCTACCGCTCGCGGCCGAGGGTGGACAGGTTCTCGCCCTGAAGGGGGAGTCGGCCGGCGAGGAGCTGGAGCGTGACCGCACGTCGGTGGTCCACGCCGGGGGTGGGGAGCTGGCGGTGCTCGAGTGCGGCGTCGGTGTGCTGGAGACCCCCACGCGCGTGATCCGGGCGGTGCGGCAACCTCCGCGCAACCGGAAGGGCCGGCGCCGATGACCGCCTTCCGTCCGAGCGGGACGACGATGTTTCACGTGGAACATCAGGTGCGCACGGAAGCGGGTGCCCGGGCACGGTGTCCGCGGCGCGCAGTGGTGACGGACGTTCAGGAGTGGTCGTCGTGATGGAGTTCGAGGACACCCCGATCGGCGCTGCGGCGCAGCGGGCGACCAAGGTCCTGCATCCGGGAGGTGAGACGCTGCCGAAGCCGTCCAGCCGTCGCGTGCTCACGGTGGCGAACCAGAAGGGCGGTGTCGGCAAGACGACGAGCACCGTCAACCTGGCGGCTGCGCTCGCGCTGCACGGGCTGACGGTTCTCGTGGTGGACCTCGACCCGCAGGGCAACGCCAGCACCGCGCTGGGCGTCGAGCACCACTCCGGAGTGTCGTCGATCTACGAGGTCCTCCTCGGCGAGCTCCCGCTCGCTGACGCGGTGCAGACCAGCCCCGAGTCCGAGCGCCTGCTGTGCGTCCCCGCCACGATCGACCTGGCGGGCGCGGAGATCGAGCTGGTGTCCCTGGTGGCACGAGAGGCACGCCTGAAGAACGCCCTGGACGGTGCGACGATGGATCGGCTCGGAGTCGACTTCGTCCTCATCGACTGCCCACCGTCCCTGGGGCTGCTCACCGTGAACGCACTCGTCGCGGCGACGGAGGTGCTGATCCCCATCCAGTGCGAGTACTACGCCCTGGAGGGGGTGGGGCAGCTGTTGAAGAACCTGGAGCTCGTGCAGGCCCACCTCAACCCCGCCCTGCACGTGTCGACGATCCTGCTGACGATGTACGACGGGCGCACGAAGCTTTCCGACCAGGTGGCGAACGAGGTGCGACGCCACTTCGGAGAGGTGGTGCTCAGGACCGTGATCCCGCGGAGCGTGAAGATCTCCGAGGCCCCCGGCTACGGGCAGACGGTGCTGACCTACGACCCGGGTTCACGTGGAGCCATGAGCTATCTCGACGCCGGGCGCGAGGTGGCAGTGCGCGGTGATGTGACGTTGCGCCCGCAGGACACGACGACGGGCGGGGACTCGGCCCGGGAGGAGCCCGCATGAGCGAGCAGAAGCGGGGCGGGCTCGGGCGAGGTCTGGCCGCCCTGATCCCCAGCGGGCCGTCGGCGGGGCCACGTCTCGGCAGCGCCGCGGCCGACGTCATCATCGGCGGTGGCCGTCCCGTGGGTGCCGCAGCACCGAGCGGCGGGCCCGTGTACCGCGAGCTCGCGCTGTCCGACATCGTGCCCAACGCCCAGCAGCCGCGGACGGTGTTCGACGAGGAGGCCCTCGCCGAGCTCGTGCACTCCATCCGAGAGTTCGGCCTGCTCCAGCCGGTGGTGGTGCGCGAGACGACGCCGGGGAGCTACGAGCTGGTCATGGGTGAGCGGCGGTGGCGGGCCAGCGAGGCGGCAGGGCTGAGCACCATCCCCGCGATCGTTCGGTCGACCGCCGATCAGGACATGCTGCGCGACGCGCTGCTGGAGAACATCCACCGAGCGCAGCTCAACCCGTTGGAGGAGGCCGCGGCGTACCAGCAGCTGCTGCAGGAGTTCGACGTGACCCACGAGGAGCTCGCGTCCCGACTCGGCCGGTCACGTCCGGTGGTCAGCAACACCATCCGGCTGCTGCGCCTCCCGGTGGCGGTGCAGCGACGCGTGGCCGCCGGAGTGCTCTCGGCCGGGCACGCGCGGGCGCTGCTGTCGCTGGACGGGTCGAGCGCGGAACAGGAGGAGCTGGCGGCGCGCATCGTGGCCGAGGGGATGTCGGTGCGTGCCACGGAGGAGGCTGTGGTGCTGCTGCGATCACGGGCTGATCAGGGGAGCACCCCCGCTCCCCCCTCGGTCCGCCGGCCGATCCAGATGCCGGGGTTGCAGGACGTGGCCGAACGGCTGTCGGACAGCTTCGACACCCGGGTGACCGTCAGCCTGGGCAAGCGGAAGGGCAAGATCGTGGTCGAGTTCGGCTCGGTGGACGACCTCGAGAGGATCGTGCAGCTCATGAGCGGTGAGCAGTCGTCACGGCCCTGATCAACCGGCATCAGGCAGTACCGGGTCGTTCCGTCACTGTGTCGATACTAGGGTCGAGGAGTCGGTTGTTCGATGGAAGACGTTGCTAAGTAAAGTGTTTCACGTGAAACGTCGTCCGGATCCGCGTGGATCCCCACGTCTGCCGGGCCGGCCAGCATGATCGCCTATCCTGGGGCGTGATCGAGGCGGTCCACTCCCACGGGGATCGCCCACAGCCGCACGTGCGGCGGCACACGGCTCGGCGTCGGCGCCGGGACGTCCTGGAGAGGTAGGTCGAGGCAGCTGTGTCCCGTCGGATGGCGAACCTGACGCTCGACTCGCTCGGCCACCTGCCCGTGTCGTGCCGGCGGTGCGTGTTCTGGGAGCTGGCACCGCACGCTCTCGCGCAGGCGGAGGAGTACGGCCAGACCGACCTCGAGAAGGAGGCCTGGGTGTCCAGCGTCCTGCTCGAGTGGGGCTCGTGCGGGAAGACGATCACCGTCGACGGCATCCCGGCGGGACACGCGCTCTACGCACCACCCAGCGCGGTGCCCCGGTCGGCTGCCTTCCCGACCTCGCCGGTCAGTCCGGATGCCGTCCTGCTCACCTCGCTCAGGGTGGTGGAGGGCTTCGAGGGAGCCGGGATCGGGCGCGCCCTCGTCCAGGCCGTGGTCAAGGACCTCACCCGTCGCGGCGTGCGCGCGATCGAGGCCTTCGGTGACGCGGCCGCGACCGCGGAGGAGCCCAGCCGATCCTGCGTCATCCCGGCCGAGTTCCTGCTCGGTGTCGGCTTCAAGACGGTCCGTCCGCACCAGCGGTGGCCACGGCTGCGCCTCGAGCTGCGCTCGGCCATCACGTGGAAGGAGGACGTCGAGGCAGCGCTGGAGCGGCTGCTCAGCTCGGTGACCATTCCGGTGTCCGCCAGCCCAGCGCACGCCACCGGGCTGCGCACGCCCGGTGGGCGCACGGCCTGAGCCGGCGCGTCGATCAGCGGGTCAGCTCCTCCGCGAGCAGGTCGGCGTAGGTGAACGTCCCGGTTGGCCGGTCGTTCTCCCCGAGCAGGTACAGACGCTTCACGGCCACGAGCAGTGCGTCGGCGACGGTGCTGCGCACGCGGGGGTCGGCGAGCTGGGCCAGGTCCCCCGAGTTCGAGAGGTACCCCAGCTCCACCTGCACCGTGGGCATCCTTGTGCGGCGCAACAGCTCCCAGGTCCGAGCGTGCGTGCGGCCGTCCAGCATCCCCGTGCGGACCACCAGCTCGCGCTGCACGTAGGAGGCCAGCAGCTCGCCCATGCTCGAGCTGGTGCCCTCGGGGTTGCCGAAGTGGAAGGTGGCCACGCCCTCGGCGCGGGGGCTGCGGTGGGCGTCCGCGTGCAGCGAGAGCACCAGGTCGGCGCCCCAGCTGTTGGCCAGGGCCGCCCGCTCGACGTCCGCGGGGCTGGTGGACTGCGAGCGCGTCAGCAGCGTCTCCATCCCCGTGGCGGTCATCCTGCCCTCCAGCAGGGTCGCGATGTCCCACACGACGTCGGACTCCGCGACGTCCCCGGCGGGACCCGTCCCGACCGAGCCACGGTCGAGACCCCCGTGACCGGGGTCGATGACGATGCGCTTGCCGCGCAGGCGCGGGCCCGAGACCCGGAGGGTCTCCTCCTCGCGGATGCGGTGCAGCGAGCCACCGGTCACCTTGGTCAGGGGGGCGAGGGCACCGCGCGTGGCGGGCCCGCAGATCCCGTCCACGCCGAGCCCGTACTGGCCCTGGAAGTCGCGGAGCGCCGCGTCGGTCTGCTGTCCGAACACGCCGTCGTGCCGGCCGGCGTTGAAGCCGAGCTCGAGCAGGCGGGTCTGCAGCTCCGCGACGTCGTCACCGGCCATCGGCGCGGAGAGGGAGTAGATGAGGGTGCGCTGCCCGAACCGGTAGCCCGCCTCCTCGAGCCGGCGCCACGTCATGACCCCCACGAGGCCGTCGACGATGAGGCCCTTCTCCTGCTGGAACCTCCGCACGGCGTCGTGCACGGCGTCGTCGAAGTGGTTCTCCGAGCCGGCGGGGGCGGGAGCCAGGAGGTCCAGGGCGAGCAGCGAGGCGCGCACCGCAGCCACGGCGGGGCCGCGGTCGCCGGAACGGAGCAGCTGCATCGGGTGGGGGCCTTCCTCGTCCGTGCTCGGGTGTCGGGCGTCTGGCGTCGGTCGATCTTCGCACGACCGGGGCTGTGGACCGCACTTGACGGAGACGACGCAGGACCGGTCCCGAGTGTCCGGGACCGGTCCTGCCGAGATCGGTCAGGCCTGTGACCTGCAGCGCAGCTCGATCAGAGGACGTCGCTGAGGTCGGCCAGCAGAGCCGCCTTGGGCTTGGCGCCGACGATCTGCTTCACGGGCTTGCCGTCCTGGAACAGGATCATCGTGGGGATGGAGAGGATCTGGTAGTCGCGCGGGATGGACGGGTTCGCGTCGATGTCCATCTTGGCGATGGTGATCTTCTCGCCGTGCTCGTTGGCGATCTCCTCGAGCACCGGGGCGACCATCTTGCACGGGCCGCACCACGTCGCCCAGAAGTCGACCAGCACGGGCTTGCTGCTGCCGAGGACCTCTGCGGCGAACGTGGCGTCGGTGACGGTGATGGGGGTGCTCATGGTGTTCCTCCTGTGACGTGACGGGCCGGTGTGGTCGGTCGGGGGTGGTTCGGGGGTGGACGAGCGGGTCAGGACGCGGACGAGCCGTACCCGCCGCCCACGAGCTCGCTGGCGAGCTCGGCGTGGTCGTCGACCGCGTTCTCGGCGAGCCAGCGCTCGGCGTCGATGGCGGCGGCGCAACCGGTGCCGGCCGCGGTGATGGCCTGGCGGTAGGTGTGGTCCACGAGGTCGCCGGCTGCGAAGACGCCGTCGAGCGAGGTGGCCGTGCCGCGCGCAGCCACCTGGACGTAGCCGGCGTCGTCGACCTCCACCTGGTCCCGCACCAGAGCGCTGCGCGGGTCGTGGCCGACGGCGACGAACATGGCCGTGACGTCGAGGGTGGTCTCGGCTCCCGTGACGGTGTCCCGCAGGCGGAGCCCGCTCACGCTTCCTTCACCGAGCACCTCGGTGACCTCGGAGTTGGTCACGAAGCGGATCTTGTCGTTGCCCCGCGCCCGCTCCAGCATGATGCGGGAGGAGCGGAACTCCTCCCGGCGGTGGACCACGGTCACGGTGCGGGCGAAGCGGGTCAGGAACGTCGCCTCCTCCATCGCGGAGTCCCCGCCGCCGACGACGGCGATGTCCTGGTCGCGGAAGAAGAAGCCGTCACAGGTGGCGCAGGAGCTGACGCCGCGGCCCAGCAGGGTCTGCTCGCCGGGCACCCCGAGGTAGCGGGGTGCGGCGCCCATCGAGAGGATGACCGCACGCGCGGAGTAGGTGGTGCCGTTGGCGAGAACGGTCTTGACCGCACCGGAGAGGTCGACGGCCTCGACGTCCTCCGCACGCAGCTCGGCGCCGAAGCGGGTGGCCTGCTCGCGCATCTCGCCCATGAGGTCTGGGCCCATGATGCCGTCGCGGAAGCCGGGGAAGTTCTCGACCTCCGTGGTGGTCATCAAGGCCCCGCCGAACTGGGTCCCCTCGAACACCAGCGGCCTCAGCTGGGCGCGCGCGGTGTAGACGGCGGCGGTGTACCCGGCGGGCCCGGACCCGATGACGATGACGTCGCGGACCTCGTCGGGCCCCGCGGTGGTGCTGTCGGTCACTGTTCTGACCCTCCGTGGCGGCTGCGCCGAGGCGATCTCGGCTCCTGGTGGCTCCAACGCGACCCGGCGGGTGCTTGTTCCGGGTGCTAGCGGGCGCCGATCTGCTGGCGGACGAGCAGAGCGGGATCGCCCGCCGAGCAGGTCGGGCCCACCACCAGGGCGGTGAAGACCCCTGCGGTGCCGCTGGTCAGCAGGAGCAGGGTGCCCGGCTCACCCCGCAGCAGCACCTGCGAGCTGCCGAGCACGGGGGCGCCTGCGGGCACCCCGTTGGCGGCCAGGCAGCCGGCGAGCACGGTGGGATCGCGCAGCGGCCCGAGGTCGGTGGTGCCCAGCGACGCCAGCACGGTGGTGCCCAGTGCGCCGTCACCCAGGTCGAGCGGCACGGCGACGGCAGTGCCGGGCGTGGCTGCGGGCCCGCCGACGAGGCCACCGAGGACCACGACCGCGACGGCGGCGGCTGCCGCGGCCAGCACCCCGGCGCCGACCGCGCGACCGCGCCCCGCGCGCGCTCGGCGCGCGGTGGCGAGATCGGTCACGGGGGTGGGTCGGGGCTCACGGGCCAGGGGTTCCGGAACAGCTGTGGACGGCCGCAGACCCGCCAGGGCCGCGTCGAGGCGGGCGGAGACGTCGGGTGGCAGGGGCACGGCCACGGGCTCGGCGCCCAGGACGGCGAGGTCGGCCACCGTGGTGTCGAGGGCGCCGAGCACGGCCAGGGCGGCCGGGTCGAGGCGCGCCCGTACCTCGGCAGCGGCCTCCGGGGTCAGCGCGCCGGCGTGCAGCTCGGCCAGCACCCTGACGGCGTCCTTCCGGGCGGTGTCCGGTGTCACCGGTCCTCCGGGCGGGGGGCTCGCGGGCCGGTCACGGTGCTCGCTCACGAACCCTCCTCTCCCACGCGGACGTCTCCCGCTCCGACGCGCGGCAGCGCCGGTCGGTTCCGTGCCGCCTCGACGGGTCCGGTCCCGTCCGCGCCGCCGTCCTCCCGCAGGTGGCCGAGCAGCACCGCCAGCTTGACCCGGCCGCGGGCGCAGCGGCTCTTGATGGTCCCCTCGGCCACCCCCAGCGCCCGGGCGGCGTCGGCGACCGAGAACCCCTCGACGTCCACGGCCACGACGGCGGCGCGCTGGTCCGGGGGGATCTGCAGCAGGGCCTCGTGCACCGCCATGGCCGTCTCCCGCTCCGAGACCCGGTCCCGGGGCTCGGCCGGCTCGTCCCAGCCGTCCTCGGGCAGCGGGACCGTGGGGCGGGCAGCACGCTTGCGCAGGCGGTCCAGGCAAGCGTTGACCACGATGCGGTGCAGCCAGGTGGTGACCTTGGCGTCGGCCCGGAAGGCCGCGGCGGCCCGGTGCGCGGACAGGAAGGCGTCCTGCAGGGCGTCGGCGGCCTCGTCGGGGTCCCGCGTGGTGCGCAGGGCCACCGCCCACATCCGGTCCCGGTGGCGGCGGACGAGCTCGCCGAACGCGTGCGGGTCCCCGGCCACGTGCGCCGCCAGCAGCGCCTCGTCGCTGACGTGACCGGCGGGCCGGTCCTGGTCGGTCTGGCGGGCCGCGGGCACGGAGGACGAGCGATTCCTCCACCCCGGCCCCGTCACCGGCGTGAGGTTACCGTGAAGGCCCGGACGTGAGGGTGATCTCGGCCAGGTCGCTCTGGTTCTTCCCGCTCACCGTGGACAGCGTGGTGATCCAGACCAGGACGTGCTGGACGGGCGCAGCCGCCGTGACCGGGATCTCGGTGCGACCGGCGGTCAGCGTCGCGGTGGCGAGCACGGTGGTGTCGCCGAGCTGGGGGTCCGCGGTGGGCGAGGAGCGGATCTCCACGACGGTGCCCGCGCTCGGCGAGTCGATGGAGACGTTGGAGAGGGTGCTCGCCGCGCCCAGGTTGAGCAGCACGCCCACACCGTCCTTGAGCCGGGGGAAGGGCTGCTTGTACTGGTCGGTGGGCCACACGGTGGCGGGGTCGCCGTCCACGGCCAGGCCCACGTCCGCCGGGTGGTCGGCGGTGCCGCCCGGCGAGAAGACGGTCGCACCGGCCACGGCGACCGGTCCCGCCGCCGCTGGCGGGGTGGTGGCCGGGGCCGTGGTCGCGGCGGGTGCGGTGGTGGAGATGACCCCGCCGGTGGGGTCGAGCTTGAGGCTGGGCAGCGGGGTGTCCGACGATCCGCCCGAGAGCAGGTTGCTGACCCCGTAGGCGACGCCGCCGATGACGAGCACCACCACGACGCCGAGGGCGAGCAGCCCGGCGGTGAGCTTGCCGCGACGGCCGTCCGGGGGCGCCTGCTCCACGCTCCCGGACGGCCGTCGCGCGGCACCCGCAGCTCGAGGGCCCCGGGCACCCTCGGCGGCCAGCGGGGCCTCCTGGGTGATCGCGGGGAACATGTCGGTCTGCTGGTCCAGGACCGAGGCCTGGTCCAGCACCGTCTGCACCGCGGCGGCGGTGCGCAGGCCGCTGTCCGGCTCGAGCGCGCGGACGGTCACGGCGGAGATCTCGAACGGCACGGTCGGCCGGAGGGTGCGGGGCTCGACGGCAGCGCCGTTGCGCCCCAGCGGTGCGCGGGGCAGGCCACCGACGGGTCCGTCGTCCCCGCTGCGCCCGGGAGCCGGCAACGGCCAGTGCGCGGTGGTGAGTGCGTACAGCACGGCCCCGAGGCCACGGACGTCGTTGCGCTGGTCGGCGGTGGCGGCCACCCCGGGGAAGGCCAGGACGGCGTTGCCCGCGGAGCTGATCCGCACGCGGTCGGGGTGGTCGATGGCCAGCGCGGTGCCGGCCCGGTGCGCGGACTCCGCCGCCGAGGCCAGCGACCGCACGGCGCGGGCGGCACCCACCGGGGACGGCTCGGTCTCGGACACCTCGCGCAGCGAGCGGCCCGGGGTCCACTCCGACACGACGATCCCGCCCGAGCTCCCGCGCACGACGTCCAGCACGCGGGCGAGCCCGGGCGTCGTGATCCCGCCGAGGCGCCGGGTGCGGGAGAGCACGGCCTGCGGCCCCTCGAGCTCGGGGTCCTGCGCGGGAGAGGACTGCGCGGCGTCGACGAAGGTGAGCGCCACGTCGCGGTCCAGCGTCGTGTCGCGGGCCTGCCAGAAGCGCAGCTCGCCCGAGCCGCCGTGCTCCGCGAGGAGCCGGTAGCGCCCGCCGGCGACGGCCGCGCCCGGCACCAGTCGGGGACCTCGGACGGGCGGCCGGGGAGCGGACGACGGTGGCCCGCCGGCGACGGGCGGGGCGGGGACGGGCGGGGCGGGGACGGGCGGGGCGGGGACGGGCGGGGCGGGGACGGGCGGGGCGGGGACGGGCGGGGCGGGGACGACAGCAGGTGGGGTCTGCTCAGGGGCCGACCGGATCGCGCCTGGGCGCTCGTCGTCCCCGCTCACGGTTCCACCTCCACCTCGCTGGGCGCCGTCCTGCTGGAGCGGCCCCCGTGGGTGTCCAGGGTACGGGAGCGCGGGCACCGCCCCGGATGGTGCGCCCGCCGGCGGCTGCGGGTCCACCGGCTGCGCCGGGCCGCCACCCCGTCCGAGCCGTCGACCCAGCGATGCCAGCGCGGGGCGCAGCACGTCCAGCTCGGGCAGCCGCAGCCGCAGCAGGACCGCCACGGCCACCCCCAGCACCAGCACCGTGTGCACGGCCAGCTCGACCACCGCGCCCGGCCCGCCGAGGGCCCGGCTGAGGCCGTCGAGCCCGACCACGCTCGAGAACGTGAGGTCGACGGCGACCCCGGCCAGGCTCGCCGCCAGGACGAGCCCGGTGGTCCGCAGCAGCGCCCCGGTGCCCAGCGGTCCGAGCGCCCGGCGCAGCAGGAACCCGCCCAGCGCGGCCCCCACGGCGAAGCTGAGGGCGTTCGCCGCGGCCAGCCCCAGCACCACGTCCTCCGGGGCGAGCAGCTCCGGGAGCACGAGCACCACCGGGACCTTGACGACCGTCATCGCCACCATGACGAGCGTGGGGACCCAGGCCTCCTGCCGCGCGTAGAACACCCGAAGCTGCAGCAGCACCACCGCGAAGGGCAGGAGCCCGAACGCCGAGGCGGCCACGGCGCTGCCGATGCCGCTCGCACCCTCGGAGCTGGCCCGGCCGTAGGCGAACAGCGCGGTACCCAGGGTGGCGCCGTGCACGGTGAACAGGACGATGATCGGCAGCAGCGCCACGGTCGACAGCCGAGAGCCCAGCGCCAGGTCGGCCACCACCGAGCGGGAGTCCCCGGCGGCCGCCGCCCGGGACATCCGCGGCATGATCGCCGTGAGCAGCGAGACGCCGATGATCCCGTACGGCACCTGCAGCAGCAGCCAGGCGTTCGCGTAGGTGATGACGGCACCGTCCGCCGCGGCGTTGGCCACCCGGTTGGTGACGACGAGGCCCACCTGGGCGACGAGGACGTAGGCGATGACGGCCACCGCGAGACCGCCGAAGCGGCGCAGCCGGGCGTCCAGGCCCCAGCTGGGCCGCAGGTCCACCCCGGTGCGCCGCAGCGCGGGGACCACCACCGCCACCTGCGCGACGATGCCCAGCGTGGTGCCGATCCCCAGGACGAGCAGGTGCGGGTTGGTCGGCGAGACCTCGAGCTCGCCGGGCAGCAGCACGTACACCCCGAGGGTGACCAGGGTGACCACGTTGTTCAGCACCGGCGACCAGGCGACCAGGCCGAAGACCCCGCGGGTGTTGAGCACGGCGCCGAACAACGCGCTGAACCCGTAGAACACGATCTGCGGCAGCAGCAGGACCGCGAACAGCGTGGCCAGCCGCTCGTCCGCCGCGGAGTCGCCGCCGAGGTAGAGCCGGGTGAGCAGGGGGGCGGCCAGGACGGCGAGCACCGTCGCGACGAGCAGCACGACCCCGGCGACGGTGACGAGCTTGCGGGTGAACAGCGCACCACCGTCGGTGTCCTCCCGCTCGGCGCGCACGAGGACCGGGATGATGATGCTGGTCAGGACTGCGCCGAGGACGAGCTCCGCGACGATGTTGGGCAGCGTGTTGGCGATGGTGAAGGAGTCCGAGACCGCCCCGATGCCGAGCACGGCCGTGATGGCCAGGGCCTTGCCGAACCCGGTCACCCGGCTGACCAGCGTCGGCAGTGCGAGCGAGCCGGTGGTGCGCAGCAGCCTGGCGTCGGAGCGCTCGGCGGCGTCGGCGCGGGCCTGGGCCGGTCGCTCGGCGGCGGGGGCGACGGGCCCGGGGCCCACCACGGGCAGCGTGCCGGTGTCGGCGGGGGCACCGGCGGTGGCGTCGGCGAGGGCGTGGCGGGGACCGTCGCCGTCCACCCGTCGCCGCCGCGGGAGGGGTCTGCTCACGGCTGCCTGC
This sequence comes from Rhodococcus antarcticus, assembly GCF_026153295.1. Lineage (NCBI taxonomy): Bacteria > Bacillati > Actinomycetota > Actinomycetes > Mycobacteriales > Nocardiaceae > Rhodococcus > Rhodococcus antarcticus. Next base: position 3,380,325 of record NZ_CP110615.1, read on the forward strand.
CCTCGTCGGCGGGGTCGTCCTGCCCGCGGAAGCGGTGCCACAGCCGCCGACCCACCAGGACCAGAAGCAGCAGCGCTGCGGCCCCGGTCACCGCTGCGGTGGCCGTGCCGTAGGCGGTGGACAGGACCAGCACGCGGGTGGCCGGTCCCAGGCTCTGCCCGCCCGAGGTGGTCAGCGTGACGTCCACGGCGAACTGCCCGGTGCGGCCGACCGAGGTCGGCAGCATCAGCTGGCGTGAGGAGTTCGCGGGCAGCTGCTGCACCCCGGTGTCGGTGACCGTGAGCCCCGGTGGCCCGGTGACCGCGATCCGCACGTCCACCGTGACCGGGAGCCCGTTGCGCACCACCAGCAGCAGGGGGCTGGTCTCCGACGCCAGGGTGTAGGGCCCGCCCGGGGCCTGCAGCTGCACCTGGGCCTTGAGGTTGCTGAGCACGTCGGCGACGCCGGAGGCCGGGGGCGCGTCGGGCGCCCGGGACAGCGAGCGCACCAGGTCCAGCTGCAGCGGGTCGGTCAGGGTGATCGGGTCCACCTGGGCCTGCACGTCGGTGGTGGTGGCCGCGGCGAGGTCGGCGACGGCCCCGGCGGTCCCGGCCACCGCGTCGGTGGTGGTGGCGGCGAGCTCGGCGGCCGCGGCGCCCACGGGGTAGGCGAGCGCGGCGGTCGTGGTGGCCGTCTGCGTCCCGGCGACCAGGGACTCCAGCGGACGGGCGGTCGCGAGGCCGGCGGTGAGCAGACCGCCCACGGCCCCGATCACCGCCGTGGCCTCGGTGGCGTCCGCGGTCCACAGCTGGGGCGGGGCCACGACGACCGACGTCGGCGCGCCCGCCGCGGTCCCGTCGCCGCCGAGGCCGACCAGGGAGGGCCAGGACAGCGCCCCCAGCGCGTCCTGCAGCGCGCTCGCACGGTCGGTGGTCGAGGTGTCCGCGCCACCGGTGACCGGGTTGCTCCCGGTGGCCGCGAGGGCCGTGGCGGTGGGCGGGTCCAGCAGCGCGGCGCCGAGCGTGCCCGCGCCGGCCGGTACGCGGGCGGTGCGGGTGGTCGGGTCCAGCTGGGCGCCACCCGCCGCGGACACGGCGGCGGCGGACAGCAGCACCGAGGTCTGTCCCATCGCCTGCAGGTCGGCGGCTGCGGTGTCGGTCAGCACCCCGTCCACGGGCCAGGTGAGGGTGGGCAGGGAGTCGGCACCGGTGACCCGGGCGACCTGGGCCGCACCGCCGGTGACGGCGAGCCGCTCCTGGGTGGCGAGCCCGGCGCGGGCGCTGGCGTTGAGGTCGGCCCGGGCCCACGGGAGCGCGGTCACGCAGGTGTCAGCGGCAGCCGTCCTCAGGCGGTTCAGCCACCGGGCGGCCGCGTCGGTGCCGGTGCCGGCCGTGGTGCCGGTGCTGGTACGCACCTGGTACCCGCCCGGGGTGGTCATCGCCTCGGCGGTGGCCAGGAGATCCGGGTCCACGGCCAGGCAGAGGCTGGCGCCGAGCTGCCCGGTGGGGTCGGCCGTCGCCGAGGTGGCGGTGGTCGCCGCCCTGAGCAGGCCGTCCAGGCGCCCGCCCTCGGCGAGGGAGGTGGCCAGGTCGTCGTCGCTGAGCAGGGGTGCGGAGCCGGGTGTGACGGGCAGCAGGCGCGGGGTGTCGGCCAGCGGCCACAGCAGCGTCACCCCGGGCGGGGCCACGGGGGTGCTCGGCGGGGTGGTGCTCGGCGGGGTGGTGCTCGGCGGGGTGCTGCTCGGCGGGGTGGTGCTCGGCGGGGTGCTGCCGGGGACACCCTGCACGGGGAGCAGGAGGTGCGCTGCGTCCAGCCGGGCGGGGTTGCCGAAGTCGGGCGTGCCGTTGACGTTGACGAGCACGGGGTAGACACCGGGGCCGGCGAGGGCCAGCGAGCTCCCGGGGCCGCCCGTGGTGGGCAGCTCGAGGGCGAAGTCCACCGAGCCGCCGGGCTCGAGGCGGTCCGCCACCCGATGGAAGGGCCCGGTGGCGCTGAAGGTCTCGGGGACGGCGCGCAGCGCGGCGGTGAGTCCCGCGGCCGTGGTCACCGCGGGAGCTCGCTGCAGACGGACCTCCAGGTCGGAGACGCTGCGGTCCCCGGTGTTGCGCAGGCTTCCGGTGACGATCAGGGCGGTGGTCGCGGCGGTGACCACGCCGGGCGAGACCGTCCCGACGGTGAGCTCCACGAAACGGGGTCCGGCGAGCGCGGCCTGACCGGTCGACGGTGTCGCGGCCGCCGGCACCACCCCGCAGACCGCGCCGAGGAGGGTGAGCAGCAGGAGCAGGGCTGCGTGCCGACCGCCACCCCTCACGACCGGCTGGGTCCGCCCGGCGAGCCGGGCCCCGTCGCGTCCCCGTCCCGGGAGGACCCGAGCCGGGAGATGACGTCGTGGGCCGTCTGCACCAGTCGTCGCTCGTCGGCGTAGGCCAGCCGGGTGTCCATCTCCGCGAGCGGGACCCAGGCCACCTCGGTGACCTCGACGTCCTCGTCGCAGAGCTCGCCGCCGAGGTGGCGCAGCAGGAAGTGGTGCACCGTCTTGTGCACGCGACGGCCCTCGGTGACGAACCAGTAGTCGATGTCCCCGAGGGGGGTCAGCACGCGACCGAGGATCCCGGTCTCCTCCTGCACCTCGCGCTCGGCGGCCTGCACCGCGGTCTCCCCCTCCTCGAGGTGGCCCTTGGGCAGCGACCACAGCAGTCGACCCCGCCGGTCGGTGCGGCCGATGAGCGCGGCGGTGCGGTGCTCGGGCGGGCCGTCGAGCCCCCGCACGACGAGACCTCCGGCGGAGGTCTCGTCCACGGTGCGCATCCGCGCCCGGCCACCGTGGCGCGGATCGCGCCCGTCGGCGACCCGGCGGCCCTCGGCACGACGGCCGGGGCTCGGGACGGCGGTGTCCGGGCTGCTCGGTGCGGACGGGCGGGTGCGCCCCGTGGCCCCCGGCGCCGGACGGGGGACCCCGTCGTCGGGCTCGGTGGAAGGCACGCACCCGATGGTAGTGCGCGCCGTGCGGCAGCCCCGGCACCGCGGATCGAGCGCGCGGCGCCGAGCTCGCACGCCTCGTGCCGGCTGGGCGCGCCCCCACCACTCCCGCACCCCTCCTGCGCACGGTGCGGCCGGTGACCGATCGCGCACGTCCGTGCTCCGAGCGAGGGTGGAGGCATTCGTCAGACCCGTCCGTCGACGCGTCCTGGTGGCGGTCACCGCCGCCACCGCCCCCGACGTGTCCCGCGACGCCGCCCGGGCCGAGCTGCTGGCCGCGCTCGGGGAGTCGCAGCGCGGATCGCTGGGGGCGCTGGGCCGTGCCCAGGTGTGGCTGCGCAGCAACGGCGTGCGCGTCTGAGCACCGCGCGGCCTCGCTACGCTGGCCCCCCGTGAGCACCCCCGATCCCGCCGACGAGCGCCGCGCCCGCCTGCTGGCCGGGGCGCAGACCGCCCTGCGCACGCTCGAGCCCGTCCTCGACCCGCTGGCCGCCCGCTTCACCGCCGCCGGGCACAAGCTGCACCTGGTCGGCGGCAGCGTGCGTGACGCCGTGCTCGGGCGCCTGGGCACCGACCTCGACCTCACCACCGACGCCCGCCCCGGGCAGGTCCAGGTGCTGCTGCGCGGCTGGGCCGACGCCCAGTGGGACACCGGCATCGCCTTCGGCACGGTGAGCGCGGAGAAGGACGGCCAGCAGGTGGAGATCACCACCTACCGCGCCGACGCCTACGACCGGGTCGGCCGCAACCCCGAGGTGGTCTACGGCGACTCGTTGGCCGGGGACCTGGTGCGGCGCGACTTCGCGGTGAACGCCCTGGCCGTCCGCCTGGGCGGGGAGCCCGAGCTGGTGGACCTCTTCGGCGGGGTGGACGACCTCGTCGCCGGCGTCCTGGACACCCCGGGTGCGCCGGAGGACTCCTTCGCCGACGACCCGCTGCGGATGCTGCGCGCGGCCCGGTTCGTCTCCCAGCTGGGGTTCACCGTCGCCCCCCGGGTACAGGCGGCGATGACGGCCATGGCTGCCGAGATCGGTCGGATCACCGCCGAGCGGGTGCGCGCCGAGCTGGACAAGCTGCTCTGCGGGGAGCACCCCGGCGAGGGGATCGACCTGCTGGTGGGCACCGGGCTGGCCGAGCTCGTGCTGCCCGAGGTGCCGGCCATGCGGCTGGAGATCGACGAGCACCACCAGCACAAGGACGTCTACGCGCACTCGCTGACCGTGCTGCAGCAGGCCATCGACCTGGAGCTGGCCGATCCCGAGCACGAGAGCCCCGACCTGGTGCTGCGCTGGGCCGCCCTGCTGCACGACATCGGCAAGCCCGCCACGCGCAGGCACGAGGCCGCGGGCGGGGTGAGCTTCCACCACCACGAGGTGGTCGGGGCGAAGATGACCCGCAAGCGGCTCAAGGCGCTCAAGCACTCCAAGCAGGTGACCGAGGACGTGGCCCACCTGGTGTTCCTGCACCTGCGCTTCCACGGCTACGGCGGCGGGGAGTGGACCGACTCCGCGGTGCGCCGCTACGTCACCGACGCGGGCCCGCAGCTGCGGCAGCTGCACAAGCTGGTACGGGCGGACTCCACCACCCGCAACGCCCGCCGCGCCGCGGCGCTGCAGGCCACCTACGACGACCTCGAGGCACGCATCGACCGGATCGCGGCCGACGAGGACCTCGCGCGGGTGCGGCCGGACCTCGACGGCAACGCGATCATGGCGCTGCTGGGGGTACCGGCGGGGCCCGTCGTCGGGCGGGCGTGGAAGCACCTCAAGGAGCTCCGCCTGGACCGCGGGCCGCTCTCGCGCGACGACGCGGAAGCCGCTCTGCTGGCCTGGGCGCAGGAGCAGGGGATCGCCCCGCCGGCCTGAGCCCGCCGCGTCGCCCGTCCTCGTCCTCGCCCGTCCGCCCCCACCGCGTTCTGCGCGCACACCGTCGTTCCGGGGCTCTCCTTGGTGCGTTGTGCGCGCACAACGCGCCGAGGAGAACGCGCCAAGGAGAACGCGCCGAGGAGAGCGGGCGCTGGGGAACCGCGCGCCCGGGCGGGCCGTCGGAACGGTGTGGACTACTCCTTCGGCACCGGCGACGGCACCACCACCACGTGGACCTCGCCCGCCGACCTCGATCTGGACGGCGACGGCACCCCCGACGCGGTGGCCCTGGACTTCGACGGCGACGGCCGGGTGGACGACGCGATGTGGGACTCCGACGGCGACGGCGTGGCCGACCGCTCGGTGCTCGACCTGGACGATGACGGGGTGGGCGACCACGTCTACTCGGACTCCGGGGACCTGGGCACCTGGGCGCAGCGCGTGGAGCTCCCGGTGGCCGCACCCACACCGTCACCCCAGCCCACACCGTCACCCCAGCCCCCACCGGAGCCCGAGCCCGCCGCCCTCACCTGGACCGACACCGCCGGCCGCACCAGCACCACCGTCGCGGCCACCGACACCGACGGCGACGGCCACGCGGACACCGCCACCGTGGACGCCGACCGTGACGGCCGGGCCGACGACGTGGTGGGCGACGCGGACGGTGACGGCCGGGCGGACACCGTGGGGCTGGACACCGACGGCGACGGCCGGGTGGACACGACGGGGATCGACACCGACCTCGACGGCACCGTCGACACCCAGCTGGTCGACACCGACGGGGACGGCGCGGGTGACGTGGTCGTGCGCGGTGGGGACGACGGCTTCCTGTGGTGACGTCCCCCGCAGCGGCTCGCGTGACGCTCGTCGCACACCGGGGTACCCGCGGCCCTGACCAGCGGTGGACGTCCGGCCCGGGCGTGCGTGTGACGGGACTCATGCCCTCTCGGGCTGAGGCCTCGGGGCCGACGTCCTAGCCTCGAAGTCGGCGCACGACGTCGTGCTCGCCCGCAGGTCACCGGTGGTGGCCCGACGCACACGCAGGCTTCCCCGATGCTGGTGACCACGTCGTCCCTGCTCCCGACGCAGGGCCCGGACGGGCCACGCACCAACATCGACGCGGCCTCGGACACACCGGAGTTGGTACACCGTGACCACGGCACCGCAGCACACCGACGGCGATCCCGTCGACGTCCTCCTCATCGGCGGCGGCATCATGAGCGCCACCCTCGGAGCGCTGCTCACCCGCCTGCAGCCCGACTGGACCATCGCCGTGCACGAGCGGCTCGAGGCCGTCGCGCTGGAGAGCTCGGCCGCCTGGAACAACGCCGGGACCGGTCACTCCGCGCTCTGCGAGCTCAACTACACCCCCCAGAAGGCCGACGGCAGCATCGACATCAGCAAGGCCGTCTCGATCAACGAGGAGCTGCAGGTCTCCAAGCAGTTCTGGTCCACGCTGGTGGAGAACGGTCTCATCGAGTCGCCGCGGGAGTTCATCAACCCCGTGCCGCACGTCAGCTTCGTGCACGGCGCGGCCGACGTCGCCTTCCTGCGCCAGCGCTACGAGCTGCTCTCGGACCACCCGCTGTTCGCCGGCATGGAGTACACCGAGGACCCGGAGACCATCGCCCGCTGGGCGCCGCTGATGGCCGCCGAGCGCGACTTCGCGGCCTCCCCGGTGGCGATGACCCGCGCCGACGCCGGGACCGACGTCGACTTCGGCTCGCTGACCCGCCACCTGTTCGACTACGTCGAGCGGGGCGGGGCCCAGCTGCACTTCCGGCACGAGGTGCGCGACCTCACGCGGGGCCGTGACGGCCTGTGGGAGGCGTCGGTCAAGGACCTGGCCTCCGGGCGCCGGTCCACCGTGCGCGCGCGGTTCGTGTTCATCGGCTCCGGCGGAGGCGCCCTGACGCTGCTGCAGAAGTCGGGCATCTCCGAGGGCAGGGGCCTGGGCGGCTTCCCGGTCAGCGGTCAGTGGCTGCGCTGCACCAACCCCGAGGTCATCGCCCAGCACCAGGCCAAGGTGTACGGCAAGGAGGCCGTCGGTGCCCCGCCGATGTCGGTGCCGCACCTGGACACCCGCGTCATCGACGGCCAGCAGGACCTCCTGTTCGGCCCGTACGCGGGCTTCTCGCCCAAGTTCCTCAAGAACGGCAAGCTGACCGACCTGCTGAGCTCGGTCAAGCTGCACAACCTGCTGCCGCTGCTGTCGGTCGGCCTGCACAACACCGGCCTCGTGAAGTACCTCGTCGGACAGGTCCTGCAGTCGCGCAAGGCCCGGCTCAGGGCGCTGCAGCAGTTCGTGCCGACGGCGCGGCTGGAGGACTGGGAGCTCGTCACGGCCGGTCAGCGCGTGCAGGTGATCAAGCCGCGGGGCGAGGGGCAGACCGGCGCGCGCGGCACCCTGCAGTTCGGCACCGAGCTCGTCACCGCCGCCGACGGATCCGTGGCTGCGCTCCTCGGGGCCTCCCCGGGCGCCTCCACCGCCGTGCCCGTGATGCTCAAGCTGCTCGCACAGTGCTTCCCGGACAAGAAGGCGCAGTGGGCCCCGGTGCTCACCGAGCTCGTGCCCTCCTACGGCACGACGCTCGCGGACAACCCGGAGCTGCTCGCGACGGTGCACGAGACCACGGCGGCCGAGCTCGAGCTGACCTGGGTGGGCGGTCAGCCGGAGCGGGTCACCGCCTGATCCGTTCCCGGCCGGCCGGGCTCGTGGCTCCCTCCGGCGGGATGCTCGTGTCGGGGGGCGCCTACACCGGGGCGAGGGTGCGGGTCAGGAACTGCACCTGTGCGCGCACCGAACGCTCGAACGCCTCGCCGGTGTAGATGTCGAAGTGCCCGCTGGGCAGCTCCACCACCTCGACGGAGCCGCCCGCCGTGGCGGCCGCCTTCCGCACGGCGGACGGGTTGGCCACGTTGTCCCGCTCCGCGACGACGACGAGCAGCGGGCACCGCACCCGGGGCGCCGCGGTCACCGGTCGGTTGAGCGCGATCCGCAGGACACCCCGGGCGCACATCTCGTTGCGGAACGTGGGCCCCATGATCACCCGGTAGCCGGTGGCGGCGTCCGGAGCGGCGATCGCGGCCAGCGTTCCGGGCTCCCCGACGACCGGGATGTGGTGCGCGGGCCTGCCCAGCCGTGACCCGACGACGTCGCGCAGCGCGTGCCCGGTGATCCGGGCGACGTGGCGCACCCCGGACACCCGCAGCATGAGCAGCAGCGCGCCGAGGCCGTCCACCGCCGCACCCTGGGAGATCACGGCGGCGATCCGGCCGTCCGCCGCGGCCACCGGGAGCACGTGGCCGCCGGAGTAGGAGCTGCCCCACAGCACGAGCCGGTCCGGGTCCACACCGTCCAGCGCGCGCACGGCCGTGATCGCCGCGGCGTAGTCCTCCCGGTGGCGCCGGTGGTCGACGTCCTGGCGCGGGAACCCCGCCGCGGTGTCCGAGGTGCCGTAGCCGCGGTAGTCGAACAGCACGACGTCTGCACCCGCATCGGCGAACTGCTCCGCGAACGGCAGCAGCCCCGCGTCCCGGGTGGCCCCGAAGCCGTGGGCCATGACCACGCACGGGCGACCCCGGGGGCCGAGCAGGGCGTCCGACCGGGCCCGCAGCCGCCACGCGCCCATCCGGGTCCCGCTGCTGTCGATGTCCAGGTCCTCCACGGCGACCTCCTGCTGGTGTGGTGCAGGCCACAGTAGGCGGTGCCGGACCGGGAGCGGGTGGGCGCCCGCTCGGGCGAGGACGGCATTGCACCCGCGGGATGTGCTGGAGGGTGCGGCGGGCGCGGCCTCGGAGCCGGCGGGGGTTCAGGGGCGGCGGTGGCTGACCACGAGGTGGCCGAGCAGGCCCAGCGCGTAGACCCCGCCCCCCGCCACGGCCAGCCCCACCGAGCGCCCGTCCGCCGGCACGACCGTCGCGGCCCCGGCCACCGCGGCCACGTACGCCACGTTGAACAGCGCGTCCTGCAGCGCGAAGACCTGCCCCCGGTGCGCGTCGTCGACCTGTGTCTGCATGGCGGCGTCCGCGCTGAGCTTCACCACCTGCCCGGCCGTCCCGAGCACGAGCGCCGCGAGCAGCACCGGCCCCTGCGCCAGGGTCGGCACCAGCACGAGCTGGGCCACCACGGCCACGGCCAGCGCGCCCGTCACGGCCCGGCGCTGCCCCCACCGGCGCACCAGCAGCGGGGTCAGCACCGCCGCCAGCAGGAGCCCCACCGCCCCTGCGGCCACCACCTGGCCGAACCCCGCGATCCCGGACGGCAGCAGCGGGCTGCTCCCGGTGAACGCGTACCGCACGAGCAGCAGCGCGAGCAGGGTGTTGATGCCGAAGGCCACCCGGTGCGCACCGAGGGCCAGCAGCGCCGCGGCCACCCCGGGCGCCCGCCACGCCGCCCGGGCCCCGCGGCCCAGCCCGGCCGCCACCGCCCCCACCGTCGACCCGGTCCCGTCCGCCGGGCCCACCCCGGGTCCCAGCGCCTGCCGCGCGTATCCCGCCGCCACGAGCCCGGCCCCCACCGAGCCCACCGCAGCCACCGCCACCGTCACCCCCGAGCCGAGGTCCCCCGCTCCCACCGCGGCGCGCACCCCCAGCGCCGTGGCCGCCCCGAGCACGGCCACCACCGCGCCCGACGTGGCCAGGGCCGCGTTGACGCCGACGATCGCCTGCGTGCGCACCACGTGCGGCAGCGCGGCGGAGAGCCCGGCCAGCACGAAGCGGCTCACCCCCGTCACGGCCAGGGCCCCGACGAACAGCCCCGGTCCGCTCACCCCGAGGGCCACCACCACCGCGACCGCGCCGATTCCCGCGGCCCGCACCAGGTTCGCCCACAGCAGCACCCGGCGGCGGTCCCAGCGGTCCAGCAGCGCCCCGGCGAAGGGGCCCACCACCGAGTACGGCAGCAGCAGCACGGCGAGCCCGGCGACGATCGCCGCGGGGTCGGCCTGGCGCTCCGGGTTGAACAGCACTGCGCCCCCCAGCGCGGCCTGGAACAGCCCGTCGCCCCACTGCGCGCCGAAGCGCACGGCCACCAGGCGTCCGAGCCCCGGGTGGTCGGCCACGGCTGCGCGCAGCGCCGCCACCCGGCCCACCCGCGCCACCCGGCCCACCCGCGCCACCCGGCCCACCCGCGCCACGGGGCTCAGTGTGCGAAGTGGGCGGCGCTCGAGCCCCGGCCGCCCCGCGCCGTGAGCTCGTCGACCACGGTGCAGAGGTCGTCGCGCAGCGAGCGGGCCAGGTCGCCGCTGAACCCCTCCCGCACCACCACCCGGAGCACGGCGACCTCCGTGGCGTTCTCCGGCATGGTGTACGCGGGCACCTGCCAGCCACGGGCCCGCAGCTCGTGGGAGACGTCGAAGACGGTGAAGCCCGGCTCGCCGACCACCCGGAACGCGAACACCGGGATGGCGGAGCCGTCGGACAGCAGGTCGAAGCAGTCCAGCGCGGCGATCTCGCCGGAGAGCCACACCGCGGTGGTGCGCAGGCTCTGCATGACCCGGGTGTAGCCGTCGCGGCCCAGGCGCAGGAAGTTGTAGTACTGCCCGACGACCTGGTTGCCGGGCCGGGAGAAGTTCAGGGTGAAGGTGGGCATGTCCCCGCCCAGGTAGTTCACGTGGAAGACGAGGTCGTCGGGCAGGTCCTCCGGTGCGCGCCACACCACGAAGCCCAGGCCCGGGTAGGTGAGGCCGTACTTGTGGCCGGAGACGTTGATGCTGGCCACCCGCGGCAGCCGGAAGTCCCACGCCAGGTCCGGGTCGAGGAACGGCACCACGAAGCCGCCGCTGGCTGCGTCGACGTGCACGGGGACGTCCGGGCCGCCCTTCGCCGCGACCGCGTCGAGGGCCGCGCAGATCTCGGCGACCGGCTCGAGCTCGCCGGTGAAGGTGGTGCCGAGGATGGCCACGACACCGATCGTGTCCTCGTCGACCGCGGCGGCGACCTGCTCGGGGGTGATGACGTAGCGGCCGGGCTCGACGGGCAGGTAGCGCGCCTCGACGTCGAAGTAGCGGCAGAACTTCTCCCACACCACCTGGACGTTGGTGCCGAGCACGAGGTTCGGCGTCGGCCGCCCGGTTTGGTCGCGCCGCGCCCGCCAGCGCCACTTCAGGGCGAGCCCGGCGAGCATCACGGCCTCAGAGGAGCCGATCGTGGAGACCCCCGTGGGGTCGGCCCCCACGGCGACCTGCGCGTGGAACAGGTCCGCGACCACCGCGACGCAGCGGGCCTCGATCGCGGCCGTCGCCGGGTACTCGTCCTTGTCGATCATGTTCTTGTCGAAGGACTCGGCCATCAGGCGCTCGGCCTCGGGCTCCATCCAGGTGGTGACGAACGTGGCGAGGTTCAGCCGTGAGCTGCCGTCGAGCATCAGCTCGTCGTGGATGAACCGGTACGCCGCCCCGGGGGTCATCTCCCGCTCGGGCAGGGTGCGCGCCGGGACCGGTTCGAGGCCGAGGCGCCCGGTGTAGGCGGGCAGGAGGACGTCGTCGTCGGGCTCGGCTGCGGTCACGGTCGAGACGGTACGCACGCCGGTGGGCCGGCGGTGGGTGCCATGATCGAGGGGTGCCTCCTGCGAGCGCTCCCCCGGTGGAGCCCGGCAGCCTGCTCGTCTCCGCCACGGCGCTGACCGAGGCGACCTTCCGCCGGACCGTCGTCTACGTGGTGGACCACTCGGTCGAGGGCACGGTCGGCGTGGTCCTCAACCGGCCCAGCGACACCGCGGTGCACGACGTGCTGCCGGCCTGGTCCGAGCACGCCGTGCGGCCTCGGGCGCTGTTCGTCGGCGGGCCCGTCACCCGGGACTCGGCGCTGTGCCTGGGCACCGTCCGGGTGGGCTGCAGCGCCGAGGGCGTGCGCGGGTTGCGGCCGGTGCAGGGTCGGGTGGTGCTGGTGGACCTCGACGGCGACCCCTCCGAGCTCGCACCGCTGCTGGACGGGGTGCGGGTGTTCGTGGGCTACGCGGGGTGGTCGGCCGGGCAGCTCGACGGTGAGCTCGCCCGCGGCGACTGGCTCGTGCTGGCCTCGCTGCCCACCGACGTGCTCGAGCCCGGCCGGGTCGACCTGTGGGGGCGGGTGCTGCGCCGCCAGCCGATGCCCGTGGCCCTGCTGGCCAGCCACCCGCTGGAGACCGACCGCAACTGAGGCGGCCCCCGGCCACCGGGACGCCACCCCGGGTTGCTCGACGTCGGACCGGCGCGGGATCCTGTGGACCAGGGCACACCCGCCCGCACGGCACCGAGCCCCCCCGGCACACCGGGGGGCTGACGGGGAGGCATCGACCATGACCGACATCGCGGAGACCACCACCAGCACCGCGGGCGAGCAGGCCCTGCGGCACCCGGCGTGGGCCGCGCTGAAGGAGGCCGCGCACCGGCTGCAGACCCTGCAGCTCGCCGACGGCTCCGTGCCGCACGAGCACGCGGACGCGGCGGTGGCCGTCGACCACCTGGTCGCCGCGGTGGCGGAGCTGGCTCCGCTGTTCCCGCACGACGCCGGCTACCTCGACGCGGCGCAGACGGACTTCCGACGCTGGGCCGCCACCGGGTTCGGGGTGCCGGACTTCCTCGACTCGCTGCTGCTGTTCCACCCGGAGCTCACGCGCGCGGACGGGGTCTGCCACCTCGTGGTGTTCCCCACCTTCACCCAGAACGGCTCCACCGAGCGCAAGGTCGAGGCCGTGCTGCTGCAGGTGGTGTGGCCGGCCTGGGTGGCCGCGATCGAGGCGGACGGCTACGCCAACGAGAAGTTCGTCCCCATCGCCTTCCTCGACTTCACCGCCGGCTACGACACGAACGCCGCGGTGCTGTTCCCGGAGTCGGTGGCCGTGCGCGAGACGCCGCGGTTCGCCTGGGGCGGGATCTTCTGCGACCGGGAGTCCGCGCGCTTCCGGGCCGTCTCCGCGGCGGTGGTCGCGACCACGCACCTGGAGCTGCCGGCGCAGGCGCAGGCCCTGCTCACCGACCAGGCCCTGGCCCAGGAGACCTTCGTGCTGTGGGACCTCATCCACGACCGCACGCACAGCCACGGCGACCTGCCGTTCGACCCGTTCATGATCAAGCAGCGCATGCCGTTCTGGCTCTACAGCCTGGAGGAGCTGCGCTGCGACCTCACCGCGTTCCGGGCCGCGGTGGCGCTGGAGGCGGCCGGGGTCCACCAGGCGCGGCTGCTGCAGGTGGCGCTGCTGCTCGACCGCGGGATCCGCTTCCCGCTCACCGGGTCCCGGGTGCGCAACTACGACGGCGTGGCGGGGCAGCTGCTGTTCGCGCACCTGCACCAGGCACGGGTGCTGCACTGGACCGACAACGCCCTCACCGTGGACTGGGCGGCGCTGCCGGGTGCGGTGCTGGCCCTGCTGGAGCGCATCGAGGACCTGTACTGGCGCAGCATCGACCGGCCCAAGGTGGCGCACTGGATCGCCTCCTACGAGCTGGTCAGCAGCGTGCTCACCCCCAACCCGGCCTCGGTGTGGGCCCGCGGGGTCGACGCGCTGCCGCTGGACGGGCCGCCGAAGGGCCTGGTGGACGTGGTCCTGCCCGACGAGTTCCCGCTGAGCATGTTCTTCGAGGCGCTGGAGAAGAAGCTGCGACCGGTGGTGGCCGCCACGGCGGGGATCACCGGTGCCTCGAGCCCGGCTAGCGTGGTCGCGTGACCGTGGACCGCCTGCACGACCCCGCCGTCCGAGGCTTCGCCAGCGACAACTACTCCGGGGTGCACCCCGAGGTGCTGGCCGCCCTGGCCGTGGCCAACGAGGGCCACCAGTCCGCCTACGGCGCCGACGTCTACACGCAGCGGCTGCAGCAGGTCTTCCGCGGGCACTTCGGCGAGCAGGCGGAGACGTTCCCCGTCTTCAACGGCACCGGGGCCAACGTCACGGCCCTGCAGGCCCTGACCAGCCGCTGGGGCTCGGTGATCTGCGCCGGCACCGCGCACATCCACGTCGACGAGGGTGGGGCGCCGGAGAAGGTCGCCGGGCTGAAGCTGCTCACCGTGCCGACTCCGGACGGCAAGCTCACCCCCGAGCTGATCATGGGCGAGGCCCGGGACTTCGACGACGAGCACCGCAGCCAGGCCCAGGTCGTCTCCGTCACCCAGTCCACCGAGCTGGGCACGCTGTACACCCCGGACGAGCTCCGGGCGCTGTGCGACCGGGCTCACGAGCTGGGGCTCACGGTCCACCTGGACGGGGCCCGGATCGCCAACGCCGCCGCTGCGCTGGGCCTGCCGCTGCGGGCGTTCACCACCGACGTCGGGGTGGACGTGCTCAGCTTCGGCGGCACCAAGAACGGCGTGATGCTGGGCGAGGCCGTGGTGGTGCTCGACCCCTCGGCGGTGACCTCGCTGGTGCGGCTGCGCAAGACGTCGATGCAGCTCGGCTCGAAGATGCGGTTCCTGTCCGTGCAGCTGCTCGCCCTGATGACCGACGAGCTGTGGCTGCGCAACGCCCGGCACGCCAACGCCATGGCAACCCGGCTCGAGGCGGCGGTGCGCGCCATCCCGGGCGTCGAGGTGCAGCGTGCGGCGCAGGTGAACGCGGTGTTCGCGGTGCTCCCGGCGGCAGTGACCGAGAAGCTCCAGCAGCGCTTCCGCTTCTACACCTGGGACGCGAACACCGGCGAGGTGCGCTGGATGTGCAGCTTCGACACCACCGCCGCCGACGTCGACGCCTTCGCCGCCGCGATCGCGCAGGAGATGGTGGCCTACGCGGGATGACGTGGTCGGACCCGGTGACGCTCGTCGGGGAGCGCGTCACGCCGGCCCGGTTGTCGTTGGACCACGACCCGGGACTGCTGGTGGTCGCAGACGACGGCGCGGTGTTCACCCGGTGGCCCACGCTCTCCCGTCCGAGGACCCCCGCGGACGCGCTGGAGATGGTGCAGGGTTACCTGGGACGGGCACGCGTCCCGGGTGCAGCGGGTGGCCGAGCGGCCGGTCGGGGTCACGACGTGCTGCGACGTGGTACCCGCCCAGCGCACCGTGGCCGTCGGCTCCACCTGGCTGAGCGGGCGCCACCAGCGCACCGGCGTCAGCACCGAGGCCGAGCTGCTGCCCGGCCTCCCGCACGGGCCACCCTGCCCGCCCGCCTGCACCGCTGAGCGCCCTGCGCGAGTCCCGGCCCGCGTCCCGGCCGTGGGGACGTTGTGCGCGCACAACGCGCCGAGGACGGGGCGGGAACGACGTTGTGCGCGCAGAACGCGGGGTAGGTCGGGGTGGGGCAGGTGGTCAGGCCAGGGCCGGCACCGGGGTGCCGTCGATGACGGACGGTCGGTAGTGCTCGATGATCGCCATGAACTCCGCGTGCTCACCGGCGGGCACGCCGAGGAAGCTCAGGGTGGCCGCGATCTCGGTGGCCACGGCGTCGAACCCCGCGGTGTCGATGTGCAACGAGGTGTGCGCGGCGACCATGTCCAGGCCGGGGTAGCACTTCGGGCCGCCGGCGGCCTCGATCGACCAGGCTGTCACGAGGAACTTGTAGCCCGGGGCGTTGGCCGGGTTCCCGTGGTGGGCGTGCACGGCCTCGTTGGCGTTCACGGCGACGTTCGCGAACAGGCGGTCGACCAAGATGTCCACCGCACCGGAGATGCCGTACGTGCCGCCCAGGCGCTCGTACAGGGACACCTCGCCCGGACCGGCGTCGGTGGTCTCGTTGACCTGCTCCGCGATCAGCTTCGCCTCGGTCTGGGTCGCCTGGCTCATGGTGTGCCCTTCTCCGCTCCGGTGTGTGACAGCCATCACTGTGCAACTCGGCCGCGCGCTCGTCAATAGCGCACAACCGGGTAGGCCCAGGTTCCGGGTCGTGAATGGCGCCATCTCGTGAACGGCGCCGGAACGGCGTTGTGCGCGCACAACGCACCAAGAACGGCGCCGGAACGGCGTTGTGCGCGCACAACGCCGGGGAGCAGGGGCTCAGCGCACCAGGTTCGGCGGCTGCTCCCCGCGTCCCACGGCCGCCACGTTCGTCCGCGCCACGGCCCAGGCCCGGTCGTCGCGCCCGGAGGTGAACCCGCCGACGTGCGGGGTCAGCAGCAGCCCGGGCGCGCCCCAGAGCGGGTGGCCGTCCGGCAGGGGCTCGGGGTCGGTCACGTCGAGCACTGCGCGCAGCCGCCCGGACGTCAGCTCCGCGAGCAGCGCACCGGTGTCCACCACGCCACCGCGTGCGGCGTTCACCAGCAGTGCCCGGTCGGGCATGCGGGCGAGGAACGCAGCGTCGACGAGCCCGCGCGTGGAGTCGGTGAGGGGCACCACGAGCACCACCGCGTCGTGGGCGGGCAGCAGCTGCGCGAGCTCGTCGATCGCGTGCACCCCGTCCCGGGCCGTGCGGGCCACGAGGGTGCTCGACGCCCCGCAGGCGTGCAGGCGCACCACGAGCTCGGTGGCGAGGTCCCCGGCACCCAGGACGAGCACGCGCTTGCCGACCAGGGTCTCGGTGCGGTGGTCGGACCAGGTGCGGGCACCGGCGAAGGTCACCAGGTCCCGGTAGACGGCGAGCATCCCCGCCAGCACCCACTCCGCGGTCGACGCGCCGTGCGCGCCGCGGCCGTTGGAGAGCTCCACCTGCGCCGGCAGGCGGCCCACCCACGTCTCGGTCCCGGCGTTCGTCGTCTGCACCAGCCGCAGGGCCGGCAGCTGGGTTGCGAGCGCGGCCACCTCGTCCACGGTGCCGCCCTCGGCCACGAGCACCTGTGCGGTGCGGGCCTCGTCGGTCGGCTCGGCTCCGGGCACGTGGTGCAGCACGCGCACGCCGGGCAGGTCGGCGAGCTCGGTGAGGCCGCGGGGATCCAGGACGAGGACGGTGGTGGTCACGGGGACTGATCCTGCCCTGCCCCGTCGACCCCCCGGGCCTACGGTCGCAGGGTGAACGACCGAACCCGTGAGTCCGTCTGGGACTACCCCCGTCCGCCCCGCGCCGAGGCGGTCGACCTGCGGGTGGTGGTGCGCCACGGCGGGGTGACGGTGCTCGACACGACCGACGTCGTCCGGGTGCTGGAGACGAGCCACCCGCCGACGTACTACCTGCCGCGGGCGGCGTTCGCCGAGGGCCTGCTCACGGCCACCGACCGACGCACGATGTGCGAGTGGAAGGGCACCGCCCGCTACGTGGACCTGGTGGTGCCCGGGACGTCCCCGCTGCGCGAGATCGGCTGGTGGTACCCGACGCCGGACCGCCGGTACCCCGTGCTGACCGACCGCGTCGCGCTCTACGCCGGCCCGCTGGACGAGGTCACGGTGGACGGGGAGCGGGTCCAGCCGCAGCCGGGCGGGTTCTACGGCGGCTGGGTGACCTCCGAGCTGGACGGCCCCTTCAAGGGCGCCCCGGGCACGATGGGCTGGTAGCTCAGGCCCTGAGGGAGTCCATCAGGTCGCAGCCGGTGCAGTCGGCGCAGCGTTCGTGCGGACCGTCGGCAGCCCGGACGGCGGCGGCGCGGGCACCGAGCGCCCCGGCCGCCACCACGAGGGCACCGCCCCCGGTCGCGAGCACCACGGCGACCACGATCCGCGGGAGACCCTCCAGCCCCACCACGGCGGCCCCGGCCAGCACGAGCAGGAGTGCACCGACCACGACTCCGGGACCGGCGGCCCGGTTGGCGAGGGTGAACGACTCGTCGGAGGCCAGCGAGCCCGGGGTGCGCACACCGGCCCAGCGGTTGCGGGGCAGGCGGGCGGTCAGCCCGAGGATCCCGACGACCGCCAGGGCCACTCCCACCACCACGAGCACTGCACCACCGAGGACCGCGACCATGCCCACGATGGTAGGCGTGACCGACCGGGACCACCGTCTACCATGGCCCTCGTGCGCACCGGCCTCCCGCTCCACGGGCCGCGCTGACTGATCCCCGTCGGCGCGGCGACCCCTCACGCTCGGGCAGCGGAGGGGTTTCCTGCTGCCAGGGCCCCGACCGACCGAGGAGCACGCAGTGACCACCCCCACGCCGTCCAGCACCGAGACCCCCGCGTTCCGCTACACGGCGGCCACCGCCGGCGAGGTGGAGGCGCGCTGGCAGCGGCTCTGGGCCGAGCGCGGCACGTTCCACGCGCCGAACCCGGTGGGCGACCTGGCCGACGGGGAGGTCCCGGCGGACAAGCTGTTCGTCCAGGACATGTTCCCGTACCCCTCGGGCGAGGGGCTGCACGTCGGGCACCCGCTGGGCTTCATCGCCACCGACGTCTACGCGCGCTACCACCGGATGACCGGCCGCAACGTCCTGCACACCATGGGCTTCGACGCCTTCGGGCTGCCTGCGGAGCAGTACGCGGTGCAGACGGGCACGCACCCGCGCACCACCACCGAGACCAACGTCGGCCGCTACCTCGACCAGATCCGCCGCCTGGGCCTGGGTCACGACGAGCGTCGCCGGGTCAACACCACCGACACCGAGTTCTACCGCTGGACCCAGTGGATCTTCCTGCAGATCCACGGGGCGTTCTACGACACCGAGGCCGGCCGTGCCCGGCCGATCGGCGAGCTGGCGGCGGCCTTCGCCGACGGCACGCGCACGCCCGAGGGCGGGGTGTGGGCGGAGATGAGCGCCGCCGAGCAGGGTGCCGAGCTCGACCACCACCGCCTGGTGCACCTGAGCGAGTCGGTCGTGAACTGGTGCCCCGGCCTGGGCACGGTGCTGGCGAACGAGGAGGTCACCGCCGACGGCCGCAGCGACCGTGGCAACTTCCCGGTGTTCCGCAAGACCCTGCGCCAGTGGATGATGCGCATCACCGCCTACTCCGACCGGCTGATCGACGACCTGGACGGGCTCGACTGGCCGGACAGCGTGAAGGCCATGCAGCGCAACTGGATCGGCCGCAGCCGGGGGGCGGAGGTCTCCTTCGGCCCGGTGGACGTGTTCACCACCCGCCCGGACACCCTGTTCGGTGCGACGTACGTGGTGCTGGCGCCGGAGCACGAGCTGGTGCGGTCCCTGACGGCCGACGCCTGGCCCGACGGCACCGATGCGCGCTGGACCGGGGGCGCGGCCACCCCTGCCGAGGCCGTGGACGCCTACCGTGACGCGGTGGCGCGCAAGAGCGACCTGGAGCGGCAGGAGAACCGGGAGAAGACCGGCGTCTTCACCGGCTCCACCGTGCCGAACCCGGTCAACGGTGAGCCCGTGCCGGTGTTCCTCGCCGACTACGTGCTCACCGGCTACGGCACCGGCGCGATCATGGCCGTGCCGGCGCACGACCAGCGGGACCACGACTTCGCGACCGCGCTCGGCCTGCCGATCGTCGAGGTCGTCTCCGGCGGTGACGTCGCCGAGGCCGCCTGGACCGGGGACGGGGTCGCCGTGTCGTCGTGCGTACCTGGTGGTCTCAGCCTGGACGGGATGGCGGTGGACGAGGCGAAGGCGGCGGTCATCGCGCACCTGGAGGAGGTCGGCACCGGCCGCGGCACCATCACCTACAAGCTGCGCGACTGGCTGTTCGCCCGGCAGCGCTACTGGGGCGAGCCGTTCCCCATCGTCTACGGCGAGGACGGTGCGGCCCACGCCCTGCCCGACAGCGCCCTGCCCGTCGAGCTGCCCGAGGTGGAGGACTACGCACCCAACAGCTACGACCCCGAGGACCGGGACTCCCAGCCCTACGCGCCGCTGAACAAGGCGACCGACTGGGTGGACGTCGAGCTCGACCTGGGCGACGGTCTGCAGCACTACCGGCGCGACACCAACGTGATGCCGCAGTGGGCCGGCAGCTCCTGGTACCAGCTGCGCTACATCGACCCCACCAACACCGAGGCGTTCGTCGACCCGGTGAACGAGGCCTACTGGGTGGGCCCGCGCCCCGAGCTGCACGGGGCGGGCGACCCGGGGGGCGTCGACCTCTACGTCGGCGGGGTGGAGCACGCGGTGCTGCACCTGCTCTACAGCCGCTTCTGGCACAAGGTGCTGTTCGACCTGGGCCACGTCAGCTCCTCGGAGCCCTACCGACGACTGGTCAACCAGGGCTACATCCAGGCCTTCGCCTACACCGACGACCGGGGTGTGCACGTGCCCGCGGCCGAGGTCGTCGAGCGCGACGGCGGGTACTGGCTCGGGGACCAGCCCGTCAACCGCGAGTACGGGAAGATGGGCAAGAGCCTGAAGAACTCGGTCTCGCCGGACGAGATGGCGGCGCAGTACGGCGCGGACACCCTGCGCGTGTACGAGATGAGCATGGGTCCGCTCGACACCTCGCGCCCGTGGTCGACCAAGGACGTGGTGGGCGCGCACCGGTTCCTGCAGCGGTTGTGGCGCACGGTGGTCGACGAGGAGACCGGCGCCGTGCGGGTGACCGGTGTCGAGCCCGACGACGTGACGTTGCGGCTGCTGCACCGCACCATCGCCGGCGTGGCCGAGGACTACGCGGCCCTGCGCAACAACACCGCGGCGTCCAAGCTCATCGAGCTGACCAACCACCTGACCAAGGTGTTCCCGGACGGGGCGCCGCGGTCGGTCGTCGAGCCGCTGGTGCTCATGCTCGCCCCGCTGGCCCCGCACGCGGCCGAGGAGCTGTGGTCGCGCCTGGGCCACGGTGGCGTCGAGGGCGGGGGCTCGCTCGCGCACGGGCCGTTCCCGGTGGCGCAGCAGCAGTGGCTGACCGCGGACACCGTCGACTACCCGATCCAGGTCAACGGGAAGGTGCGGTCCAAGATCACGGTCGCCGCGGACGCCTCCCGGGAGGACGTGCAGGCGGCGGCGTTGGCCGACCCCAAGGTCGTGGAGCTGCTGGCCGGAGGTGCGCCGAAGAAGGTGATCGTGGTGCCCGGCCGCCTGGTGAACCTGGTGGTGTAGCCGCACCACCCCTCGCGCCGGGCGGAGATCACCAGCTCGGCGCGAGGGCCCGGTGCGTCAGCGGCCGGTCGGGCGCAGCACCAGCTCGGTGAGGTGCGCGTCCGGCCCGGCGAGCACCGCGGCGAGCACCGCTGCGGCGACGCTGTCCGCGGTGAGGAAGCGGCTGCCGTCGTACGCGCCGCCCTCGTGCGCGACCACGGCGCGCTGCATGTCGGTGTCCACCCGGCCCGGGTGCACCGAGGTCACCCGCAGCCCCGTCTCCTCGGCGCGCAGCGCGTCCGCCAGGGCCCGCAGCGCGAACTTGCTCGCCGCGTAGGAACCCCACCCCGCGTTGGCCGTGATCCCCGCCCCGGAGTTGACCAGCACGACGTGCCCGCCGACGGCACGCAGCGCGGGCAGCAGCAGCCGGGTCAGCTCGGCGACGGCCACGACGTTCACCTCGAGGGTCTCCCGCCACTGCTGTGCCGTGCTCTCCGCCAGCGTGCCGAGCCGGGCCACTCCCGCGGAGTGCACCAGCACGTCCAGCGAGCTGATCGTGGCGACGTCGGCGGCGGTCACCGCCGTCAGCTCGACCGGCCACGCGGTGGCCCCCGGGAGCTCGGCGGCCAGCGCGGCCAGCGCGTCGGCGTCCCGGCCGCCGAGCAGCACGTCGTGGGTGGCGGCGAGGGCGCGGGCCGTCGCGGCACCCACCCCGCGGGAGGCGCCGGTGACCAGTGCGGTGGGTCGGGTGCTCATGAGCGGGACGGTACCGACCGGAACCCCGCACCCGCGCCCACCACACGTCGCGCAGACACCGGACGAAAGGTGCACCAACCAACACACGGGGACGATGCACGCCATTCCTGAGATGTTCCTGGGCAACTTCTGGGAGAACTCTTCTCACCGTTCCGGGAGACTGGTAAGCCTTGCTAACTGCCTTGCAGGGCAGCCGCTCCGCCCACTCCAGGAGGCCGATAGTGTCCCGTCCCCCCCGCAGCCCACGCCGGACTGCCGCGCTGGTCGCCGTCACCACGGTGACCGCGCTCACCGCCCTCAGCACCGTCGCGGGCACCGCCTCCGCCGCGCCCAGCTCGCCCCGGGCGATCCCGGGGTCCGTCCCCAGCTGGGCCGTCTCCGCCAACGACGTCGGCACCACCGCCGCCGACACGTCCGTCGAGGGCGAGATCTACCTCCCGCTCCGCGACCAGGCCGGTGCCCAGGCGCTCGCCACCGCGGTCTCCACGCCGGGTGACGCGAAGTACGGCCAGTACCTCACCCCGGCCGGGTGGATCCGCACCTACGCCCCCACCAGGGCGGACCTGAGGACGATCACGGACTTCGTGACGTCGCAGGGCCTCACCATCACCGCCGTGCCGGCCAGCCGCCAGTACGTGGTGTTCCGCGGGTCGGCGTCGGTGATCAACGCGGCCTTCAGCACCACGCTGCACACCTACGACTACTCCGGCCAGCAGCTCGTCGCCCCGTCCTCGGACCCCAAGGCGCCCGCCGCGGTGGCCGCCAAGGTTGCGGGTGTGACCATCGACCAGGGCCGGCACGTCACCCGGCCGGACCTGGTCGCCCCCG
This sequence comes from Rhodococcus antarcticus, assembly GCF_026153295.1. NCBI lineage: Bacteria > Bacillati > Actinomycetota > Actinomycetes > Mycobacteriales > Nocardiaceae > Rhodococcus > Rhodococcus antarcticus. Next base: position 3,402,469 of record NZ_CP110615.1, read on the forward strand.
GTGCCGGCACCGACATGGCCTCCCCCGAGGCCCAGCAGCGCTCGGCCCCCCCGGCTGCTCCGGCCCCCGCCACGACCCCGGCGCCGTGCTCGACGTACTTCGGCCAGCACACCGTGACCACCCCGAAGGCGTACGGCCAGAAGAGCTTCCCGACCAACATCTGCGGCTACACCCCGGGCCAGCTGCGCTCGGCCTACAACCTGGACAAGGGCATCAACGCCGGTAACGACGGCTCCGGCCAGACGGTGGCGATCATCGACGCCTACGCCTCGCCCTCCATCGTCTCCGACACCAACACCTACGCCCTCAAGACCGGCAGCCCGCCGTTGACGAGTGCGACGTACAAGCAGATCGTCCCCAAGGTGTCGGACTTCAGCGACACCGCGGCCTGCGGGACCACCGGAGGCTGGCAGGGCGAGCAGACCCTCGACGTGCAGTCCGCCCACGGCGTGGCGCCCGGGGCCCAGCTGCTCTACGTCGGTGGCTTCAACTGCGGTGGCGGGCTCGACATCGCCATGAGCACGATCCTCGACCAGAAGCTCGCCACCATCGTGAGCAACAGCTACGGCTACGCCGGCGAGGCGGTGCCGGACAGCGTCATCTCCGGCGAGCAGAACCAGCACGTCCAGGCGGCGGTGGAGGGCATCGGCCTCTACTTCTCCAGCGGCGACAGCGGTGACGAGGTCGCCAAGCTCGGGTACAAGTCCCCCGACTTCCCGGCCACCTCGCCCTACGTCACCTCCGTCGGTGGCACCAGCCTCGAGGTCGCGGCCAACGGCGGCTACACCACCGAGACCGGCTGGGGCAGCGCCACCGACCAGATCAAGGACGGTGCGCTCGTCTCCCCGCTGCCCGGCACGTTCCGTGGCGGCGCCGGCGGTGGCGTGAGCGACAAGTTCGCCCAGCCCGCCTACCAGAGGGGTGTGGTGCCGGACGCGCTGGCGAACAGCAAGGGCGGCGGCGCGGCCCGCGTCTCCCCGGACGTGGCCTCGCTGGCCGACCCGTACACCGGCTTCCTCATCGGCCTGAGCCCCATCACCGACGACGCCACCCAGAACACGGGTGCGTTCACCACCGAGACCTACGGCGGCACCAGCCTGGCGTCCCCGCTGACGGCGGCCCAGGTGGCCCTCGTGCAGCAGGCCACCGGCAGGACCGTGGGCTTCGCGAACCCGGCGCTGTACGCGGGCTACAAGCTCGACCCGACGATCACCCGGGACGTGCAGCCGCTCAAGCCCGCCGGGGCCGTGGTGTACACGAGCGCGAGCAGCGGGAACACGTTCCTGATCTCGCTGGACAAGGACTCCTCGCTGACGACGACCAAGGGCTACGACCAGACCACGGGGCTCGGCAGCATCGACGTGCCGAGGATGATCGCCTCCATGAAGGGCTAGCTCGACCGGATCTGCCGGGGCCGTCCACCGTTCGCAGGTGGGCGGCCCCGGCCGTCGTCCGGCTCAGCGCCACCCGGCGGGGTCCACACCACCCGGCACGTCCGCGTCGGTGTCGTACGGGGTGCGGGTGAGCACGAAGCTCGCGAGGTCCAGGTGCGAGACGGCGCCGTCGGGGTGCCGCACCACCCGAAGCGGCTCGTCGGCGTAGTAGCCGTCCAGCCCGCGCCAGCCGCCGACGGTGACCACGAACCGCGAGCCCCGTCCGGCGCCGGCGGCGGGGGCCAGCTCCAGCCCGTCCGGGGTCGCGCGCAGCAGCAGGTGGATCGGGCCCCAGAACCACGAGCCCGTCAGGGCCAGCACGTCCGGGGCCACCGCGGACGGCCTCCACGGCGCGACCGGACGCGGGCCCAGGATCGTCAGCAGCTCTGCACCGAGGCCGTGGGAGAGCCCGGACGTGCTGTTGCACAACGCGATCGCGGAGTCGCCGCTCTCAGCATCCACCCGCAGACCGGCCAGGAAGCCCGGCATGGACCCGCCGTGACCGTGGCTGCGCCTGCCGTCGTCGTTCCACACCTGCACCCCGAGGCCGTGCGCGGCCGTCCACGCCGCCCCCGGCCGGTCGTCGACCACCTGTGGCTCCAGCATCTCCTCGAGCGTCGCGGGGGCGAGGAGCTCGGGGTGGCGCCCGGCGAGCAGCCCGGCCCAGCGTGCGAGATCGGCGACCGTGGTCCAGAGCTGGCCGGCGGGGGCCATCGCGTCGTGGTCGTGCTCCGGCTCGGGCAGCAGCACGTCCGCGAAGGGGTGCACGGCGAAACCCGCTGCCGCCGGCTCCTGCGGGCGCAGGCTGGTGCGGGTCATGCCGAGCGGGGCGAGCAGCTCCTCGGCGAGGACCTCGTGCCACGGGCGGCCCTGCTGGCGCGCGACGAGCTCACCCAGGACGGCGTAGCCCACGTTGGAGTAGTGGAAGCGCCGGCCGGGCCGAGCGCGGGCAGCGTCGGGTCCGAGGCTGGCGCTGGCGAGCTCGCGGAAGCTCGTCCCCGGGGTGCGCTCCCACCACGGGCCGGCCGTCTCCGCCCGCAGCCCGGCGCTGTGGGCCAGGAGCTGCGCGACGGTCGACCGGCCGATGGACGTGCCCGGCACGTGCTGCTCGACGAGGTCGGTGAGCTGCAGCCGTCCGGCGTCCCGCAGCCGCAGCACCTGCACGGCCACGAACGTCTTGGTGATGGAGCCGCAGCGGTACTGGTGGTCGACCGTCCCGTCACCGGCCGCCCCGGACCACACGAGCTCCCCGTCGCGCACCAGCCCGGCGACGACCGACGGCAGCCGGTGGTCGGCCTGCTCAGCGGCAAGGTGGGCGTCCAGGGCGTCCAGGGCGGCGCGGGTGGTCTCGATCAGCACGTGCGGTGTCTACCAGGGGTGTGCGCTTCGCACCTGTGAACGAAACCTCGCCCCCTGGATAGAGAAATCACGCACAGGGGCAGGATGCCCCCATGGAGCTCGCGCACACCGTCCACGGCCACGGCCCCACGCTCGTCCTGGTGCACGGGCTGTCGCACCGCCAGCACGCCTGGGACCCGGTTCTCTCCGCGCTCGCGCCGCACCGCCGCGTGGTGACGATCGACCTGCCCGGGCACGGCGAGTCTCCCGCGCTGCCGCCGAGCGCCGACCCGGTGGGTGCGATCGTCGACGCCGTGGACGGGATGCTCGACCGGCTCGCCCCGGACGAGGGCCGCCCGCACGTGGCCGGCAACTCGCTCGGCGGGCTCGTGGCCCTGCAGCTCGCCGTCCGCGGGCGGGTGGCCAGCGCCACGGCCCTGAGCCCGGCCGGGTTCGCCAGCGGCGCGTGGGACACCGCGTACACCGCGCGGGTGTTCCGGGCCTCGCGGGCGATCACCGGGAAGCAGAAGGCACACATCCCCACCGCGCTGCGCAACCCCGTGGGGCGCACGGCCTCGCTGTTCCCGTTCTTCGGCCGCCCGTGGAAGGTCGACGCGGACGCCGCCATCGTCGACGCCCTGGGGCTGCTGGACAACGCCGTCATCGACCCGGTGCTCGACGCGGGACTGGGCAACGCCCCCGCCGTGGCCCGCACGTCCGTGCCGGTGACCATCGCCTGGGGCCGGCGCGACCTCATCCTGCCGGTGCACCAGGCACGCAACGCCCGACGACTGTTCCCCGACGCCACCCACGTGGTGCTGCCGGGGCTGGGCCACGTGCCCATGTCCGACGACCCGGCCCGGATCGGCCTCGTGCTGCTCGGCGGGAGCTCCACCGTCGCGGCCTGATCCGGGCCCGGCCCGCCGTCAGGCGTTCGTCGGGAAGCCCAGGTCCAGCGCGGCACGCCCGCTCGGCTCCGGCCAGCGGCTGGTGACCACCTTGCCGCGGGTGAAGAAGTGCACGCCCTCGGTGCCGTGCGCGTGCGTGTCGCCGAACAGCGAGCTCTTCCACCCGCCGAAGGAGTAGTAGGCCATCGGGACCGGGACCGGCACGTTGATGCCGATCATCCCCACCTGGACCTCGTTCTGGAACCGTCGGGCGGCCCCGCCGTCGCGGGTGAACAGGGCGGTGCCGTTGCCGTAGGGGTTCGCGTTGACCAGCGCCACCGCCTGCTCGTAGGTGTCCACCCGGAGGACGGCGAGCACCGGGCCGAAGATCTCGTCGGTGTAGACGCTCATGTCCGTGCTGACGTGGTCCAGCAGCGTCGGCCCGACGAAGAAGCCCTCCCCGTCCGCGTCGACCTCGACGCCGCGGCCGTCCACCACGACCGTGGCGCCCGCCTCCTGCCCGGCCGCGACGTACCCGGTGACCCGGTCGCGGGCCGCGGCGGACACCAGCGGACCCATGTCGCAGCCGCGTCGGCCGTCCCCGGTGCGCAGGCCCACCGTGCGCTCGGCGATCCGGGCCACGAGGTCCTCGGCCACCCCGCCCACCACCACCAGGGCGGAGATGGCCATGCAGCGCTCACCGGCGGAGCCGAACCCGGCGTTGACCGCGGCGTCCGCGGCCAGGTCCAGGTCGGCGTCCGGCAGCACCACCATGTGGTTCTTGGCCCCGCCCAGGGCCTGCACCCGCTTGCCGTGCGCGGTGCCGGTCTCGTACACGTGCCGCGCCACCGGGGTGGATCCCACGAAGGACACCGAGGCCACGTCGGGATGGGTCAGCAGGGTGTCGACGGCTTCCGCGGAACCGTTCAGGACGGTGAACACCCCGTCGGGCAGGCCCGCCTCCTGCCACAGCTCCGCCATCCACAGCGCGGCCGAGGGCACCTTCTCGCTCGGCTTCAGCACCACGCAGTTGCCGGCGGCGATCGCGACCGGGAAGAACCACATCGGCACCATCGCGGGGAAGTTGAACGGGCTGATCACCGCCACGACGCCCAGCGGCTGGCGCACCGAGTGCACGTCCACCCCGGTGGAGGCGTTCTCGGTGAAGGCGCCCTTGAGCAGGTGCGGCATCCCGCACGCGAGCTCGACGACCTCCTGGCCGCGGGCCACCTCGCCGGCGGCGTCGGAGAGCACCTTGCCGTGCTCGGCGGTGATGAGCGCGGCCAGCTCGGGGGCGCGGGCGTTGAGCAGCTGGCGGAAGGCGAAGAGCACCTGGGTGCGCCGGGCCAGCGAGGTGTCGCGCCACGCGGGGAAGGCGGCTGCGGCCGAGGCCACGGCGGTGCGCGCCTCCTCGGCGGTGGCCAGGCAGACCCGGGCGGTCACCTCACCGGTGGCCGGGTCCGTCACGGGAGCCGTGCCGCCGACGCCCTCGACGCGGGCACCGCCGATCCAGTGCGGGACGGTGGGGGGGTTCTCGGACATGCGGTGCTCCCTCGGGTCGTGCGCAGGGCGAACGGGCTCTCCCCATCCGACCACGTCGGAGTCCTCCACGGGCCGGTCCCGACCTGCGCGGGGCAGTGTCGTCACCGTGCAGCGGGTCACCAGGCGCTCGCCGGCATGGGCCCGCCCGTCCCCCGTCCGTCGCCAAGTGCGGGCTTCTGGCTGTCATCCAGGGTGGAATGGCGACCAAGAGCCCGCACTTGGCGGTGGCGGTGGCGGTGGAGCTGGCGGTCAGCCCGCGATGAACTCCTCGAGCTGGGTGCGGGCCACGTCGTCGGCCAGCTGGCGCGGCGGCGACTTCATCAGGTAGCTGGCCGCGGCGAACACGGGGCCACCGATGCCGCGGTCCTTGGCGATCTTCGCGGCCCGGACGGCGTCGATGATGATGCCGGCCGAGTTCGGGGAGTCCCAGACCTCGAGCTTGTACTCCAGGCTCAGCGGCACGTCACCGAACGCACGTCCCTCGAGGCGGACGTAGGCCCACTTGCGGTCGTCGAGCCACGCGACGTAGTCCGACGGTCCGATGTGGACGTTGTTGGCGCCCATCTCCCGCTGCAGGTTGGACGTGACGGCCTGGGTCTTGGAGATCTTCTTGGACTCCAGGCGCTCGCGCTCGAGCATGTTCTTGAAGTCCATGTTGCCGCCGACGTTGAGCTGCATGGTGCGGTCGAGCTGCACGCCGCGGTCCTCGAACAGCTTGGCGAGCACGCGGTGGGTGATGGTCGCGCCCACCTGGCTCTTGATGTCGTCGCCGACGATCGGCACGCCCGCGTCCTCGAACTTCTTGGCCCACACGGGGTCGGAGGCGATGAACACCGGCAGGGCGTTCACGAAGGCCACGCCCGCGTCGATGGCGCACTGCGCGTAGTGCTTGGCGGCGACCTCCGAGCCCACCGGGAGGTAGCAGACCAGGACGTCGACGTCGGCGTCCTTGAGCGCGGCGACCATGTCGACCGGCTCGGCGTCGGACTCGGTGATGGTCTCCAGGTAGTACTTGCCGAGACCGTCGTTGGTGGGGCCGCGCTGGACGATGACGCCCGTCGGGGGCACGTCGGCGATCTTGATGGTGTTGTTCTCGCTGGAGACGATCGCCTCGTTCAGGTCGAAGCCGACCTTCTTGGCGTCCACGTCGAACGCGGCGACGAACTCGACGTCGCGGACGTGGTAAGGGCCGAAGCGGACGTGCATGAGGCCGGGGACCGTCGCGTTCTCGTCGGCGTCCTGGTAGTACTGCACGCCCTGGACCAGGGACGAGGCACAGTTGCCCACGCCCACGATCGCGACGCGCACGCTCGTGCGGTTGGTGTCAGCCATTTCTCGGGTTCTCCTCGGTCGATTCAGGGTGTGACGGTGCGGTCGGTGTGGTTCGGGCCGGGCTCGGGTGCGGCCGCGGGCGGTGCGTCGGGATCGGGTGGCTCGGCCTCGGCCGCGATGAGCTCGTTGAGCCAGCGGACCTCGCGCTCGCTGGTCTCCAGGCCGAGGCGGTGCAGCTGGTCGGTGTAGCGGTCGAGCTTGCTGCCGGCCTTGGTGACCTGGCTGCGGAGCCCCTCGCGGCGCTCCTCGACCTGGCGGCGGCGGCCCTCGAGGATCCGCATGCGGCTGGCGGCAGGGGTGCGGCTGAAGAACGCCAGGTGCACCCCGAAGCCGTCGTCGCTGAAGGTCTGCGGACCCGTGTCGGCCACCAGCTCGGCGAAGCGCTCCTTGCCCGTGGCCGTGAGCTGGTACACCCGGCGTGCGCGCCGCTTGGCGTCGGTGCCCGTGCCCAGCGGATCGGCGTCCTCGACAATCAGCCCGTCGGCCTGCATGCGGCGCAGGGCGGGGTAGAGCGAGCCGTAGGAGAAGGCGCGGAACGCCCCGAGCATGCCCGTCAGCCGCTTGCGCAGCTCGTAGCCGTGCATGGGTGCCTCGTGCAGCAGACCGAGCACGGCGAGCTCGAGCACGGTCCACCTCCTGTTCACATCGTCGATGTTTCGGTTGACTGTATCGCAGCGATACATCTCGTCAACCTGGCGGCACGGCGCTCCTGCCCGGTCGGCCCGCCGGCGTGATGCACTCGAGAGGAGCCCCTGGGGGTATCGCGCCCGCAGGACGTCGTCCGCTCGGGTACCGCTACCGGTGCCAGGTCCTGCTCAGGAAGCCGCACGTACGCTGTTCGGCGTGCGCATGCAGAGGCAGGTGGTCGACTACGCGTTGCAGCGTCGAGCCCTGCTGGCCGAGGTCCACTCCGGGCGCACCGGGGTGAGCTCGGTCTGCGACGCCGGCCCGTACCTGCTCCGCGCGGCGAAGTTCCACGGGCGGCAGGCGAGCACCGACTGTCCCGTCTGCCGCAAGGAGAAGCTCACGCTCGTCTCGTGGGTGTTCGGCGACCGGCTGGGCCCCGTCTCGGGCTCCGCGCGCATGCCCGAGGAGCTCGTGCGCCTCGCGGCCACCCAGGACGAGTTCACCGTCCACGTCGTCGAGGTCTGCCGCACGTGCAGCTGGAACCACCTCGTGCAGAGCTACGTGCTGGGCGCTCCCGTGGCGCCGGGCACCCGTCGACGGGCCCCCCGTCGCCGGACCGCCAGCGAGTGACGCCTGCCCCCCCGAGCGCCACCCTGACCGAGAACCCCCTGGAGACCCCGTCGTGACACATCAGCCCCCACCCGGATCCCGCCGCGCCGAGCGCGCGCAGCAGGAGGGTCGGTCGCGACGCGCTCCGAAGACGCGCAAGCAGGCACGATCGCGCCGCACCGGCCAGCCGCTGTCCCCTCGCCAGCTGCAGTGGCGCCGGGCCCGTCGGACGCTGTACTCCCTGGTCGCGCTCGGCATCATCGGACCGATCGTGGCCTTCATGGTCGCCTACGTCCTGGTGTCGGTGCCCAACCCCGCCGACATCAAGAACGACCAGGTGGCCACGGTCTTCTACGACGACGGCAGCACCGCGCTGTCCACGATCGTGCCCCCGGAGGGCAACCGCACCAACGTGACCATCGACCAGATCCCGCTGCAGCTGCGCTACGCCGTGCTGGCGGCCGAGGACCGCACGTTCTACACCAACCCCGGCTTCTCGGTCACCGGCATCGGGCGCGCCGTGCTGAACAACGTCACCGGTGGCGACACCCAGGGCGGGTCCACGATCACCCAGCAGTACGTGAAGAACGCGCTGACCGGCAACGACCAGACGATCACCCGCAAGCTCAAGGAGCTGGTGATCAGCACGAAGATGGCGCGCCAGGTCTCCAAGGACGACATCCTCACCGCCTACCTCAACACCATCTACTTCGGCCGCGGCGCCTACGGCGTGGCCGCGGCCTCCCAGGCGTACTTCGGCACGTCGGTCGACAAGCTCACGGTGCCCCAGGCCGCGGTGCTCGCGAGCTCGATCCGCAGCCCCGCCGCCTACGACCCGGCGACCAACCCCGGTCCCGCGCAGGACCGCTGGGGCTTCGTGCTCGACGGCATGGTCGGCCAGGGCTGGATCAGCGCCTCCGACCGGGCCGCGCTCACCTACCCCGCCGTGCAGCCCCGGACCACGGCCGACACCGGCACGGCCACCGACGGGCCGGAGGGGCTCATCGTCAGCCAGGTGAAGCAGGAGCTCGCGGCCAACGGCATCACCGAGGACCAGCTGAACAAGGCGGGTCTGCAGATCGTCACCACGGTCAACCAGCAGGCTCAGCAGTCCACCGTCAGCGCCGTGCAGAAGACCCTGGCCGACCAGCCCGCGAACCTCCGGCCGGCCAGCGTCTCCGTCGACCCGCGCACCGGTGCGGTCCGGGCCTACTACGGCAACAGCCAGGGAAGCGGCACCGACTTCGCGGCCACCTGGGCCATCCAGCCCGGCTCGTCGTTCAAGGTCTTCGCCCTGGCCACGGCCCTGAAGCAGGGCGTTCCGCTGAGCAAGAAGTTCGACGGGTCCTCCCCGCAGACGATCGCCGGGCAGAAGGTGGCCAACTCCGACGGGGAGAACTGCGGCAGCTGCACGCTGGCCCAGGCGCTCGTCCTCTCGCTGAACACCGTCTACTACCAGCTGACCGACGACGTGGGGGCGAAGAACGTGGTGGACACCGCGCACGCCGCCGGCATCCCCGCGACCTACGTGGACGCCAAGGGGGCGACGGTGCCGTCCTTGGTGGAGCTGCCGGGCGGGAGAGCCACCGACGGTGTCGCGCTGGGCCAGTACGGCGTACCGCCGCTGGACATGGCGGCCGCCTACGGCACGCTGGCGAACGACGGGATGCAGCACGCCCCGTACTTCGTGCAGAAGGTCACCACGTCCGACGGGCGCGTCCTGCTCGACCGCACCGCCACGCCGAACCCCGGCACCCCGGCCATCGACCCCGCGGTGGCCCAGAACGTCATCTCCGCCATGGAGCCCATCGCGAAGTCCTCGCGCAACCACCAGCTGGCCGGCGGGCGGCAGTCCGCGGCCAAGACGGGCACCGCCCAGCTGAAGGACACCGGGGAGAACGCGAACGGCTGGATGATCGGCTGCACCCCCTCGCTGTGCACGGCCAGCGTGGTGACCACCACCGGGCTGGACGGACAGGCCTCGGCCAAGACGTCGACGGGGCAGATCATCTACGGCTCGGGCCTGCCCTCGGACATCTGGAAGGGGACCATGGACGGCGCGCTGGACGGCACCCCGAACGAGACGTTCCCGGACGCGCCCCCCCTCAACGGTGACGCGAGCGGTGGACAGCCGTCCACCAGGCAGGCACCGCGCCGCACCACCGAGGCCCCGCCGGCGGTGACGACCTCCGAGGCCCCGGCCCCGGCCCCGACGACCACCGCCCCCACGACCACCGCCCCGACGACGACCGCCCCGACGACGACCGCCCCGACGACGACCGCCCCGACGACGACCGCCCCACCGATCACCACCGCGCGGCCCGCGCCTGCGCCCCCCGTAGGCGCGCCGCCCGGCGGCTCGCTGCAGCCACCCCCGCCGCAGCCGGCCGGCTGACCTCCCGCTCACCGGCGCGTCGGTAGAGTCCTGCTCCGTGCAGGGTGATGCCGACGAGGCCGGAACGCTCGTCTCCCCCGTCCCGGCCGCCCGCCGGCGCCGGAGCCTCGTCGTCGGCACCGACCGGGTCGCCCCGACCCTGGCCGACCCCGTCGTCGCCCGGGTGAGCACCGTGGTCGGTGGTCCGGTGGGTCGGCACGCCCTGGTCGGGCGCAGCCGCTTCCTCACCCCCCTGCGGGTCGTGCTGCTGCTGGCCGTGGTGTTCCTCGCCCTGGGCTGGGGCAGCAAGGCCGCCTGCCTGCAGCAGACCCCGGGTGCCGACGGCGCGCCCGTGCTGGACTGGGGCGGCAGCCGCCAGTACGTCGCGATGTGCTACTCCGACACGGTGCCGCTGTACGGGGCCGAGCGCCTCGACACCGGCGCCTTCCCGTACGAGACGTCCTGGGTGGAGAACCCCGGCACGCCCCAGGAGATGACCCGGTACATGGAGTACCCGGTGCTCACCGGGCTCTACCAGTGGGGCTCGATGAAGGTCACCAAGGCGTGGGTGTCGGCGGCGCGCACGCTCCCGCTGCCGTCGGCGATCGAGGTGGTCGTCTACTTCACCGTGGTCGCGCTCGGGCTGGCGCTGGCGTGGCTGGTGACCGTGTGGGCCACGGTGCGGGTGACCGGTCGGCGGGTGTGGGACGCGGCGCTGGTGGCCGGCTCCCCGCTGGTGGCGGTGCACGCGTTCACCAACTTCGACCCGCTGGCCACCGCGTTCGCCGCCACCGGCCTGCTCGCCTGGTCGCGCAAGCGGCCGGTGCTCGCCGGGGTGCTGCTCGGGCTCGGGGGCGCGGCCAAGCTGTACCCGCTGCTGCTGCTCGGCCCGCTGCTCGTGCTCTGCGTGCGCACCGGGCGGATCCGTGAGTGGGTGAAGGCCGCGTCGGGCGCGGCGCTGGCCTGGGGCGTGGTGAACGCGCCGATCTACCTCCTCTACCCCCAGGGCTGGGGTGAGTTCTTCCGGCTGAACACCACCCGCGGGCCGGAGCCGGACTCGTTCTACAACGTGGTCACCTCGTTCACCGGCTGGCCGGGGTTCGACGGACCGCTGGCGCCGGGGCAGGCGCCGACCGTGCTCAACGAGGTGAGCCTGGCCCTGTTCGTGCTGGTCTGCGCGGCCGTCGCCGGGCTGGGGCTCACCGCGCAGCGGCGCCCGCGCGTGGCCCAGCTGTGCTTCCTGGTGGTGGCGGGGTTCCTGATCACCAACAAGGTGTGGAGTCCGCAGTACTCGCTGTGGCTGGTGCCGCTGGCCGCGCTGGCGCTGCCCCGCACCCGGCTGCTGCTCGCCTGGATGGTGCTGGACGCCCTGGTGTGGGTGCCCCTCATGTACTACTTCCTCGGCACGGCCAACAAGGGGTTGCCGGAGCAGTTCTTCACCGGGACGGTGGTGCTGCGGGACGTGGCCGTGCTCGTGCTGTGCGCCGTGGTCGTGCGGGAGGTGCTGCGCCCGGGCGAGGACCTGGTGCGCGCCGGTGGGGTGGACGACCCGGTGGGCGGGGTGCTGGACTGCGCCCCGGACGCACCCCCGGCGTGGCTGCCCGGGTTCCTGCGCCCGCGTCCGGCGCGTGCGGCGCGTCCGGCGCGTGCGGCGCGTCCGGCGCGTGCGGTGGTCACCGGGGTGAGCGGGTAAGCGCCGGCTCGACCGGACCCACCGGGGTGCTGCGCAGGAACACCACGAACAGCACCACCAGCAGCGCGGCCCGGCCCCACACCCCGAGCAGCACCGCGGCCGGGGTCAGCTGGTCGAGCAGGCCGGCGCCGGAGCCCGGCACCAGGGCGGTGGCCCCCGGCCGCACCTGCTCGCGCAGGCCGAGCTCGAAGTACCGGAAGATCCCGACCTCCATGGCGAGATCGGCCACCAGGTAGGCCACCACGAGCGGCCAGCGCACGCGCAGCAGCACCAGGAACGGCAACAGCCACAGCGTGTACTGCGGGGAGTGCACCTGGTGCAGCAGCAGGAACCCGCACAGCATCGCGGCGCTCACGGCCAGCCACGGGTACGTGCCCTCGCGGCGGTACCGCCGCCAGCCGAGCGCCGCTGCGGCCGCGAACGCCAGCAGCACCAGGGTCGGGGACGCCACCGACACCACGCGCTGGTAGGCGTCACTGCCGCTGGAGCTCCCACTGCTGTCCACGATCGGCCGCAATCCCCAGTACCAGATGGAGTTGGTGCTGAGGTCGGCCTTGCGCAGGCCCTGGAACCGGAACGACGCCCACCAGCCTTCGGGGCCGACCAGGGCGAACGGCAGGTTGACGGCCACGACGGTGGCGCCCGCCGCCCCGACCACCGCCAGCGCGCCCCGCACGTCGAACCGGCGGACGTGCCCGGGGAGCTCCCGCCCGCCCACCCCACCGGTGAGCACGAGCAGCGCCAGCGGCACCACGAACGCCCCCGGGTACAGCTTCAGGCAGAACCCGACGCCCAGGACCACCGAGGCCACCACGGCTCGTCGCCGCAGGGGCACCCGCCAGCACGAGACGAGCCACACGGCGAGCACGGAGGACGCCACCACCGGCAGCTCCCAGTTCTGCACCGCGTAGAGCACCAGCGGCGGGGTGGCGGTGAACAGCAGCGCCCGCCATCGGGTCATCCGGGCCAGCAGCCACGCCGTCAGCAGGCCGAACGGGGCCAGCAGCAGGGCGGTGGCGAGCAGGAACCCCGCATCGGTGTGCGCGCCCAGGGCGGCGACCCAGATGAGCAGCCCGGTGAGCACGGGGTACTCCAGGCTCCCCCCCACCAGGGTTCCGTTGGCGCTGAGCGCGCCGTGCACGTAGGGAAACACGTGCTGGTCCACCTCGCGGCCGAGCCACAGGGCCTGCACGTCGGAGTAGCAGACCTGTGCGTCCTGGCGCTCCGCGAAGGCGGTGCTGCGGCCGTCGCCGTCGAAGGTGGGCCCCGTGCAACGGGCCTTGTTGGCGTAGCCGAGCACCAGCACCGCGCAGCAGGTCAGCAGGACGACCACGAGGACGAGGCGTCCGGGCCGGGGCCCGGCCGCCACCGCAGCGGTCAGGAGCCCAGGGCGGTGCGGAGGAAGGCGAGGTCCTCCGCAACGCCCGCAGACGGCGTCTCGAGCACGACGGGGGCGTCGGCTGCGGCGCAGACGGCAGCCAGCACCTGGGGGTCGATGGTGCCGTCGGCGAGGTTGGCGTGCCGGTCACGGCCGGAGTCGAACGCGTCGCGGGAGCTGTTGAGGTGCACCAGGTCGATGCGTCCGGTGACGGCCCGCACCCGCTCCACGACGTCGACGAGCGCCTCCCCGCCGGCCCACGCGTGGCAGGTGTCCAGCACGAACCCGGCCCCGTGGTCACCGATGGCGTCCCACAGCCGGGCGATGACGTCGACTTGGCGTGCCATGGCGTTGTCCCCGCCCGCGGTGTTCTCCACCAGGATCGGCACCGCGAAGCCGCCCGCGTCGGCCTGGCGCTCGAACAGCTTGCGCCAGTTGGCGATGCCGTCCGCCTCGTCCTCCCCGGCCCGGACGTGCCCGCCGTGGACGACGAGGCCCACCGCCCCCAGCTCGGCCGCGGCCTCGGCCTGCTGCACCACGGCCTTGCGCGACGGGATGCGGATGCGGTTGTTCAGGCTGGCCACGTTGATGACGTAGGCGGAGTGGACGACCACCGTCAGGTCGCTCTCCCGCAGCTGCTGGGCCCGGGGGTGCGGGGTGGGCCTGGCCCAGGCCTGCGGATCGGTCACGAAGAGCTGGACGACCTCAGCACCCAGGGCGGCTGCGGCTGCGACGGGGTCGTCGTCCCGGACGTGGGCTCCGATGCGCATGGGCCACAGGGTAGGCGGTGGCCCCGACCCGTCCCGCCCGTCCGCGAGGGTGGCCACGGGCCCGGTGGTATTGCCCCAGACGGGTGACGGTTCGAACCTGTGGCCCGGGTCACTGCGTTCACAGATCAGGGTGACCCGTGCACGGGTCCTGGTCGCGGAGGTGTCGCATGAGGTCTGTCGTCGACGGTGGGATCGTCCGGAGCGTTGTCGCGGTGGGGCTGACCGGCCTGGTGCTCGCGCTGAGCTCCCCCGGCACGGCCTCGGCGGCCGCGCCGGTCGTGAACGTGGAGTGCGGGTCCTCGGCGACGGTGGCCAGCGGCACGAACATCCAGCTGACGCTGCTCGGGATCCCGCTGGGCGGCGCGATCTCGGCGGGGGGTGCGGGCACCAACGTGCTGACGGCCCCGATCAGCACGCTGCTGGGCACGGTGTGCCGGGTCGTGGTCACCGTCGTCGACCCGGTGGTCGCGGCCGTGCCCCCCGCGGTCACCGACCCGGTCGTCAGCGCCGTCGCCCCGGTCGCCTCCGCCGTGGCGGCGGCCCCGCCCGTCGCCGTCCCGGTCCCCGGGGGCGGCTCGGTGCAGGTCGGCGCGGGGGGTGGCGCTGCACCCGCGGCGACGCAGGCTCCCGCCCCGGCCGCCGGCGGGGCCTCCGGCGGGACGGGCACCGGGTCGACCGCACCCGGCGCCGGGACGATCCTGCCGGGCACCGGCACCGGCACCGGCGGCGGAGTCACCGGCTCGGTGGCGGGTGGGGCGCCCGGCACCACTCTGCTGCCGTCGGTGGCGCCCACCCCGGCCGCACCCGGGAGCGCGGTGACCGGCACGTCAGGCCCCGGCGTGCTCGGCTCCCCGGGCCTGCTCCCCGCCGGTGGCGGTCGACCCTCCATCTTCGGCTCGCCCATGCTGGCGGGCTTCTCCACCAGCGGCTCGGCGGCGCAGTTCGGCTCGCTGGGCTCCATCCCGGTCGCCACCGCGGCCTCGGAGTCCACGGTGCAGGCCCTGGACTCCCAGCTGGGCAGCCGGCCCGGTCTGGTGGTGTTCGTCGCGGTGCTCGCGCTGGCCGCCGTCGCGGGGGTCACGGTGCGCCAGTGGGTCCTGCGGACGGTCCCCGCCCTCGCGACCGCGACGGTGGCTCCCGTCACCAAGCACAGCCACCGTCGTTGAGCCTGTGACGGACCACTCCCCCGCGCACGTCTGCGCAGGGGGACGACGTGTGGGAAGAGGGATCATGCGGACAGGACAGCGCGCCCGCGCAGCAGTGGCTGGGGCAGTGGTGGCCTCGGTGGTCACCGGAGGAGCCCTGCTGGGCGGCGGTTCCGCAGCAGCGGCCACCCCGACCCCGATCACCTGCTCCATCGATGTGAACCGGCCGACCGCACCCGTCTCGGTTGCGCCGGGTAGCTCCGTCCAGCTCGTCATCGCGCTCCCGATCCTGGGGACGGTGAACGTCGGCGATCCGCAGACGGTGTCCGGCTCAGGGGCCCAGACGTTGCAGGGCACTCTGACGTCAGGCTTCGGCGGCGTGGTGAAGAACCTGTGCGAGGCCGCGGTCACCATCCAGTCGGCTGTCCCGCTGCCCCCGGTCACGGTGCCCGCGCTCCCGACCGTGCTGCCTCCCGTCAACCTCCAGGTCCCGGCTCTGCCCCAGCTGCCCGCCGCCGGCGGCGCCGCGGCACCCGCGGTCGGCAGCGGCGCGGGGGCCACCCCGCAGGGTGGGAGCAGCCCCCAGGCCGGCGGCACGCCGCAGGGTGGCAGCCCCGCGGCGGCCGGTTCCGTCCCCGGCGCGTCCCCCACCTACACCGGCAGCGTCGACCGTGCGCAGATGGGCGACCTGCTCTCCCAGGTCACCACGAGTACAGCCACGCAGTACAGCTTCGGTCGCGTCCCGCTCTACAGCTACGCCGGCACCCCGTACGCCGTTGCCGGCGGGGCCGGCCGCGGGCTATCGCCCAGCGCGCTGTACGGCAGCTCCGTGCCCGGCTACGCCCCCCAGTTCGGCATCCTCGGCTCGGACGGCACGGCCGGTCCCGCGGACGGGGTCGCGCGGGCCAGCCAGGTCGAGTCCCTCGGTGCTGCGAGCACCCCCGGCACCGTCGGCATCGCCACCCTGCTCGCCGTGCTGCTGCTCTCCGGCACCTCCGCCACGCTCGTCCGCACGGTCGTGCTCCGGCGCACCGCCCCGGTCGCCGCCTGACCGTCGCCACCACCCCGCCAGGCCCAGCCCCGCGACCCGCGATTTCGCAGGTCACGGGGCTGTCGGCTAGAGTGGGGCAGTTGCTGACGCAACGACCCTCCTGCTGCGGAGAGACCGCAGCCGACCAAGCCCACAGGAGGTGATGAGGTCCCATGCGTCATTACGAACTGATGATCATCCTCGATCCCAACCTCGACGAGCGCACCGTCGCTCCGTCGCTCGACACGTTCCTCAACGTGGTCCGCAAGGACGGCGGCTCGATCGAGAAGGTGGAGGTCTGGGGCAAGCGCAGGCTCGCCTTCGAGATCCTCAAGCACGCCGAGGGCATCTACGCGGTGATCGACATCGCGTGCGAGCCGGCCACCGTCAAGGAGCTGGACCGCCAGCTGTCCCTGAACGAGTCGGTGCTCCGTACCAAGGTGATGCGGCAGGACGCCTGAGCAGACCGCTCAGGTCCCCACCGAACTCGGAGGAGACACCATGGCAGGCGAGACCATCATGACCGTCGTCGGCAACCTCACGGCCGACCCGGAGCTGCGCTTCACCCCCTCGGGTGCGGCGGTGGCCACCTTCACGGTGGCCTCCACCCCGCGCAAGTACAACGCGCAGACGTCGCAGTGGGAGGACGGCAACGCGCTGTTCCTGCGCTGCAACATCTGGCGCCAGGCCGCGGAGAACGTGGCCGAGTCCCTCACCCGCGGCTCGCGGGTCATCGTCTCCGGACGGCTGCAGCAGCGGTCGTTCGAGACGAAGGAGGGAGAGAAGCGCACCGTCATCGAGCTCGAGGTCGACGAGGTCGGCCCGTCCCTGAAGTACGCCACGGCCAAGGTCAACAAGGCCAGCCGTGGTGACGGCGGCGGCGGCGGGTTCGGTGGCGGCAACGGTGGTGGCGGCAACGGTGGTGGCGGCGGTGCCGGTTCCCGGGGTGGCTCGTCCGGTGGTTCCTCCGCCGGCGGTGACGACCCGTGGGGCTCGGCCCCGGCCAGCTCCGGCGGCGGCTCCTTCGGTGGTTCCGGTGGCTCCTCCGACGAGCCGCCGTTCTGAGCCTGGCCCCCAGCCCGGCTCGCACGCACGCAGGACCCCGACCGAGTGCCCCCGGGCACCGGTCGGGTCACAGATCAGGAGAAGTTCCATGGCCAAGGCGCCAGAGAAGCCGATCAAGAAGAAGGTCTGCGCCTTCTGCAAGGACAAGGTCGAGCTCATCGACTACAAGGACACGATGGTGCTGCGCAAGGCCATCAGCGACCGGGGCAAGATCCGGCCGCGCCGCGTCACCGGCAACTGCGTCCAGCACCAGAGCAAGGTCGCCCAGGCGGTCAAGAACTGCCGCGAGGTCGCCCTCATCCCGTACACCACCACCGGTCGCTGACCGAGGAAGGACTGCACACGACATGAAGCTCATCCTCACTGCTGACGTCGCCAACCTCGGTGAGCCCGGGGACAAGGTCGAGGTCAAGGACGGCTACGGCCGCAACTTCCTGCTGCCCCGCGGGCTGGCCATCCAGGCCACCCGCGGAGCCGAGAAGCAGGTCGAGTCCATCCGCCGCGCGCAGGAGACCCGGGCCATCCGCGGTCTCGAGCACGCCAACGAGGTGAAGACCGCGCTCGAGGGTCTCGCCGTGTCGCTGCCGGTCCGTGCGGCCGGCAAGTCGGGCAAGCTGTTCGGCTCGGTCACCCCGGGTGACGTCGCCGGCGCGGTCAAGACCGCGGGCGGTCCGGTCCTCGACCGGCGCACCATCGAGCTGCCGGCGGAGCACATCAAGTCCGCGGGCAAGCACGCGATCACGGTGCGCCTGCACCCCGAGGTCACCGCGCAGTTCACCCTCGAGGTCGTCGCCGCGAGCTGACCCTCGACCACGGCCCCGGCCGTGCCTCGAGACGCGGGTGCAGCCCGCTCCAGGACCCCCGTCGACCCCGGTCGACGGGGGTCCTCGGCGTCCGGGTCTCCGCCCACCAGGGCTGTGGACAGCTGCTGTGCACGACGCGCGGGCCGGTGAGCGGCATCACCGGGAGTTCACCGGACACGCCCGACGTGTCAACCCCAGCGACACGCCGCAACGGGTTTCCATCCCCAGGCCCTGAGCGCCAGAAATACCCTCTGATCTGCAGGGACGTGGATGACGACTCCCGTTGTCCCCAGGTTGTCCCCAGGTGGTGCACACAAGTTGGTCCCGACACGCCGAGTTGTCCCCACGTGCTCCACAGGTCTGCGCACACGGGCGGTTGGACAGCCCCCTCCGGCGCCCTACCGTCACCTGGTCCCGGACCCCGCGCGCACCGCGGGAACTGTCGGGGTTGGTGGGTAGACCGGGCGGGATCCGTTCGGTGAGGTGGAGGAGGTCGCTCGTGGCGCTGGTCGACGATCGTGGACGGTCGCTCGCACCGGCGCAGGGCGCCCCCAGGGCCGAGCCCCCCAGCGAGGACTTCGGCCGCCAGCCGCCGCAGGACATGGCCGCCGAGCAGTCGGTGCTCGGCGGCATGCTGCTGAGCAAGGACGCCATCGCGGACGTGCTCGAGGTGCTCGCCTCGGCCGACTTCTACCGTCCCGCCCACCAGTCCGTCTACGACTGCATCCTGGACCTCTACGGCCGGGGCGAGCCGGCGGACGCCATCACGATCTCCGCCGAGCTCGACCGTCGTGGCGAGCTCCGTCGCGTGGGCGGCGCGCCGTACCTGCACACCCTCATCGCCACCGTCCCCACGGCGGCCAACGCAGGCTTCTACGCCGAGATCGTGGCGGAGAAGGCGATCCTGCGCCGGCTCGTGCAGGCCGGCACGCGGATCGTGCAGTACGGCTACGCGGGGGCGGACGGCCAGGACGTGGCGGAGGTGGTGGACCGGGCGCAGGCCGAGGTCTACGAGGTGACCGAGCGGCGCACCAGCGAGGACTTCGTCGCCCTGGAGGAGCTGCTCCAGCCGACCATGGACGAGATCGACGCCATCGCCAGCCGTGGCGGCATGTCGCTGGGCGTCCCCACGGGCATCGACGACTTCGACGCGATCACCAACGGCCTGCACCCCGGCCAGATGATCATCGTCGCGGCGCGGCCCGGCGTGGGCAAGTCGACCCTGGGACTGGACTGGGTGCGCTCGTGCTCCATCAAGCACGGCATGCCGAGCGTGGTGTTCAGCCTGGAGATGAGCCGCACGGAGATCGTCATGCGGCTGCTCTCGGCCGAGGCGCAGATCCAGCTCGGGGCCATGCGCTCGGGGAAGATGACCGACGACGACTGGACCCGGCTGGCGCGGCGGATGAGCGAGATCAGCGAGGCGCCGCTGTTCATCGACGACTCACCGAACCTGACCATGATGGAGATCCGCGCGAAGGCCCGGCGCCTCAAGCAGCGCCACGGGCTCAAGCTCATCGTTGTGGACTACCTGCAGCTGATGAGCTCGGGCAAGAAGGTGGAGAGCCGCCAGCAGGAGGTCAGCGAGTTCTCCCGGCACCTCAAGCTGCTGGCCAAGGAGCTCGAGGTCCCGGTGGTCGCGATCAGCCAGCTCAACCGTGGCCCTGAGCAGCGCGCGGACAAGAAGCCGATGCTCTCGGACCTCCGTGAGTCGGGCTCGCTGGAGCAGGACGCGGACATGGTGATCCTGATCCACCGCCCCGACGCGAGCGACCGGGACGACCCGCGGGCCGGCGAGGCGGACCTCATCCTGGGCAAGCACCGCAACGGTCCCACGGACACCATCACCGTGGTGCCGCAGCTGCACTACTCACGCTTCGTGAACATGGCCCGCGGCTGAGCGGGGCGCGTCGGACCAGCGGGCACCCGGGGCGGGGGGTCGCAGCGCCCGGGGCACCTCGCACTCGGGACCGGGGGCCACGTCGGCGGTCGGGAGCACCGGACCCCGGGTGCGGTGCTGGCACACGCACCGACGCGCCACCCCGGTGCGTCCGGCGACCGCGTCCACGCACTGCACGGCGCTGTGCGGCTCCCGACAGGGTGTGCAGACGGCCATGGGTTCACCGTAGGCGCCGCTGCTGACCAGCGGGTCCTCCACCGTGCGGCACGGTCGTCCACGCTGGACGGGGGGCCCGGCACGCCCTGAGCCTCCCGCGGCTCCCCGCGGCGTCCCCCCTGCCACGGGCACGCCCGGGTGCGGCCGCCCGGTTTCTCGCTCCCGGGGCGTCGGCCCCGGTACGCTCGGCGCGTGACCGCGACGGAGGACTTCGTGCTCGACGAGCAGCTGTGCTTCGCCCTGAACACCGCCTCGCGAGCGATGACCGGCTGCTACCGCCCCCTGCTCGACGAGATCGGTCTGACGTACACGCAGTACGCGGTGATGCTCGTGCTCTGGGAGCAGGACAGCGTGACGCTGGGGTTGCTCGGTCACCGGCTCCAGCTCGACTCCGGCACGCTGTCCCCGCTGCTCAAGCGCCTCGAGGGGCTGGGCCTGCTGACGCGTCGGCGTCGGGTGGAGGACGAGCGGACGGTGCAGGTGACGGTCACCCCGGCCGGGCTGGCCCTGCGCGACCGGGCAGCGGCCGCCCAGCAGCAGGTGGTGGCCGCCACCGGCTTCGACCGCGAGGCGCTGGCCGAGATGCGTGACGCGCTGCAGGCGCTGACCGGCCGGCTCCGCACCGCCTCCGCGTCCTGACCCCTCAGTCCGCGTCGGTCCCCACCCGCTCGGGCAGGGCCCACCGCTGCTCGACCCCGCCGAGCTTCCAGAACGCGACGGCAGCGGCCCACACCACGACGAACAGCCCGACGACGATGAAGCCGACGTTCGTGAGGTCCACCCGGGCGATGGCGTTGGTGACCGGGTCGTCCAGCGCGAGCTTCGCGTGGAACACCCCCACCAGCTCGATGCCGCCGATGATGATGGCCACGGCCACCGACAGGCCCGTGATGGTGAGGTTGTAGTAGATCTTGCGGATCGGGTTCGCAAAGGCCCACCGGTAGGCGACGTTCATGAACGCGCCGTCCAGGGTGTCGAACAGCGTCATGCCGGCCGTGAACAGCAGCGGCAGCACCATCACCGCGTACCAGGGCAGCCCGCCCGCCGCCCCCGCGCCGGCGAGCACCAGCAGGGTGACCTCCGTGGCGGTGTCGAAGCCGAGGCCGAACAGCAGGCCGATCGGGTACATCTGCGCGGGGTGGCGGATGGATCGCATCAGCGGGCGCAGGAGCCGGGTGATGAACCCGCGGTCGTCGAGCGCGGCGTCGAGGGCGCTCGAGTCGTAGCCCTGCGTGCGGGCGCGGCGGTAGACGCGGACGATGCCGACCATCGCGACGAGGTTGAGCACTCCGATGAGCAGCAGGAAGGTGCCGGACACCGACGTGCCGATGATGCCCAGGGCCTGGTGGGCGGAGGAGTCGGCGTTGGTCAGGGTCCCGACGACCTTGGCCCCCACCGCGACGAGTCCCGCGAGGATGACGACAATCGTCGAGTGGCCCAGGGCGAACCAGAAGCCCACCGAGACCGGTTTCCTCCCGTCGGCGAGCAGCTTGCGGGTGGTGTTGTCGATGGCGGCGATGTGGTCGATGTCGAAGGCGTGCCGGACCCCGAGGGTGAACGCGGTGACCCCCAGGCCGACGCCGAACACCTGCGCCCCCAGCGTCAGGTTCTGGGGGACGACGGCTCCGAGGAGCACCGCCCAGGCCACGACGTTCATGACGAGGACGACGCCGAGCACACCGGCGACGCTGCGCCACTCGGGGCGGCTCAGCCGGGCGGAGGACACGGTGGGGACAGCGGTGAGCGACGAAGGGGTCAGCGACACAGGGAGTTCCTCTTCCAGCACCTCGTGGACGGGATCGAGCGTGCCCCGGCCGGTCTCCTGGCTCGCGGACGTCGGAGGTTCGCTCCGCTGCCCGGACCGCCTTCCCAGGTGCGTGGCACCCAGTGGCGAGATGGTCCGAGCTCGTCTGCTCACAGTGGCGAGGGCCGCTCCGGTGTCTCACCGGATTCCCGAGCACCGAGGCGCGGCGAGCGTAGCCCGGCGGGCGTGGTGCCGGCAAGCCTGAACACTTCTTCAGACGTGCGCAGGTAGGGGCTCACGGCTCCAGGGAGGCCGCGAGCTCGACCGCCAGCGTGCGCAGCTGCGCGACGAGCGCCGCCTGGCCCGGAGTGGTCAGGGCGGTCGCGTCGCAGATGGCGGCGGGGACGTGGGCGGCGCGGGCCTCCAGGCCACGGCCGGCCGCGGTCAGGCCGACGGTCACCGAGCGCTCGTCGCGGCTCGCCCGGGTGCGGGTGACCAGCCCCATCGCCTCGAGCCGCTTGAGCAGGGGGGAGAGCGTGCTGGACTCGAGGTCCAGCCGTGCACCGACCTGGCCCACGGAGGCGTCACCCTCCTCCCACAGCAGGACCATGACGAGGTACTGCGGGTAGGTCAGGCCCAGCTCGCCCAGCAGGGGCCGGTAGCGCGAGGTCATCGCGCGGGAGGCGGTGTAGAGCGCCAGGCAGAGGCGTTCGTCGAGGGTGACGGCGGCGGGCGTGGTCATCCCGCCACGATACGTCCGCGGGCGCGACTGTGTCGTGCGCGACCGGTGTAGGCGGGCGCCCCCCGGGCCGGCCGGACCTGCAGGTCAGCGACGGAAGCATGCGTGGTCGACGACTTTTCGGCCTCCCCCGTAGTGGTTATCGTCGTCAACAAGACCTGTTCCGTCGACCACGCCAGGAGCTCCCACGATGCGCCGCGCCACCCTCGCACTGCCCGCCCTCGCTGCCACCGCGGCCCTCGTCCTCGCCGGCTGCAGCACGGCCTCCTCCAGCCCGGCGGCAGCCGGCGACGGGCCTCTGCGGGTCGTCGCCGCGGAGAACTTCTGGGGCAGCATCGCCGCCCAGCTGGGGGGCGACAAGGTCGACGTCACCAGCATCATCAGCTCGCCGGACGCAGACCCCCACGACTACGAGGCCACCGCCTCCGACGGCCGAACGGTGGCCACGGCGGACATGACCATCGTCAACGGTGTCGGCTACGACGTCTGGGCCGGCGACCTCGCCGCCGCCAACCCCTCCGGCACGCGCACCGACCTCTCCGTGGGGGACCTGGTGGGCGCGAAGGAGGGCGACAACCCGCACCGCTGGTACAACCCGGCCGACGTCAGCAAGGTCGTCGACGCCATCACCGCCGACTACCAGGCCAAGGACCCGGCCAACAGCGGGTACTACGACCAGCAGAAGGCCGCCTTCACCGGCACCGCGCTGAAGGACTACGACGCCGTGATCGCCGACATCAGGGCGAAGTACAGCGGCACCCCGATCGGGGCGTCGGAGAGCATCGTGTCGATGTTCGCGCCGGCGCTGGGCCTGGACGTGCTCACCCCGCCGGACTTCCTCACCGCGATCAGCGAGGGCACCGAGCCCACCGCCGCGGACAAGTCCACCATCGACACCCAGATCAGCACCGGCGCGATCAAGGTCTACGTCTACAACTCCCAGAACGCGACCCCCGACGTGCAGGCCCAGGTCGACGCGGCGAAGGCCAGGGGCATCCCCGTCAGCACCATCACCGAGACGATGACCCCGGCCACCGCGAGCTGGGAGGACTGGCAGACCGCTCAGCTCACCGCGCTGGAGGCGGCACTGGCCCAGGCCGCGGCGTGACACCGGCCGCCCCCACCCACGGGGCGCCGGTGCGGGAGACTGCACCGGTGACCGCCACCGCCCTCCCCGTCCCGGTGGTGGAGCTGTCGGGGGCGGCGGTGAGCGTGGGGGGTCGGACGCTGTGGAGCGGGGTCGACCTCACCGTCGGCGCCGGGGAGTTCGTGGCGGTGCTCGGGCCCAACGGGGTCGGCAAGTCCACCATGGTCAAGGCGCTGCTGGGGCTGCTGCCGCTGGCCCAGGGCGAGGCCCGGGTGCTGGGCCGGCCCGTGGGCACCGGCAACCCCGAGGTGGGCTACCTGCCCCAGCGGCGCAGCTTCGACGCCCAGCTGCGGGTGCGCGGGGTCGACGTGGTCCGCCTGGGCCTGGACGGCACGCGCTGGGGGGTGCCGCTGCCGCTGGCCGGCCGGTTCAGCGCCCGGGCCCGGGCGGCGCAGGCCCGGGTGCGCGAGGTGGTCGAGCTCGTCGGTGCCACCGCGTACGCGCACCGTCCCATCGGGGAGCTCTCCGGCGGCGAGCAGCAGCGCCTGCTCATCGCCCAGGCCCTGGCGTCGCGGCCCCGGCTGCTGCTGCTCGACGAGCCGCTGGACAGCCTGGACCTGCCCAACCAGGCCGCCGTGGCCGCGCTGATCTCCCGGATCTGCGCCACCGACGGCGTGACCGTGCTGATGGTCGCCCACGACGTGAACCCGATCCTCGGCTACCTCGACACGGTGGTGTACCTGGCCCAGGGCGGGGCGGCGACGGGCACCCCGCGCGAGGTGATCACCTCCGAGACGCTCACCCGGCTCTACGGCACCCCGGTGGAGGTGCTGACCACCTCCGACGGCCGGCTCGTGGTGGTCGGTCAGCCGGAGGCGCCGCACACGCACTCCGAGCGCCACCCGTGAGCCCGTTGCTCGCCCAGGCCGCGGACCCGCGGCTCAGCTGGAACGTGGTCGAGCTGGTGCGCCAGGCGCTGCAGTTCCCGTTCATGGTCAACGCGTTCCGCGCCGGGGCCGTGGTCGCCGTGCTCGCCGGGTGCGTCGGGTGGTTCATGGTGCTGCGCCGGCAGAGCTTCGCCGGGCACACCCTGGCGGTGGTCAGCTTCCCCGGCGCCGCGGGTGCCGTGCTGGTGGGCGCGAGCGCGGTGTCCGGGGTGTTCGTGTTCGCGGTGGTCGCGGCCCTGGTCATCGGGCTCGCCCCGGTCGCCTCGGGCCGTGGCTACAGCGAGGAGGCCGCGGTCACCGGGACCGTGCAGGCGCTGGCCCTGGCCGCGGGCTTCCTCTTCGTCACCCTCTACGGCCGCAACGTCAACGGGGTGACGGCGCTGCTGTTCGGCTCCTTCCTCGGCATCACCACCGACGAGGTGCTGACCCTGGTGGTCGCGGCCGTGGCGGTGCTCGCGGTGCTCGCGGTGCTCGCCCGCCCGCTGCTGTTCGCCTCCGTGGACCCGGCCGTGGCCGCCGCCCGGGGCGTGCCCGTGCGCGCGCTGTCGACGGGGTTCCTGGTGCTGCTGGGGGTGGCCGCCGCGGCCGCGAGCCAGATCACCGGCAGCCTGCTCGTCTTCGCCCTGCTCGTGGTGCCGGCCGCCACCGCGCAGGTGCTCACCGCCCGGCCCGCGCTCTCGGTGGCGCTGACCGTGCTGCTGGGGGTGGGGCTGACCTGGGCGTCGCTGCTGGTGGCCTACTACGTGGACTACCCCATCGGCTTCTTCCTCACCTCGGCCGCGTTCGTCATCTACGTGGCGGCCGTGCTCGGCCGGCGTCTCGTGCGGGTGCTCGCGTGAGCGGCGGACCGCCCCTGGCCGACCTGCTGGACATGGCGTTCATGCGGCACGCGCTGCTGGCTGGCATCCCGGTGGCCGCGCTCTCGGGCTTCGTCGGCTGGTTCATGGTGCTGCGCAGCCAGGTGTTCACCGGGGACGCACTGAGCCACGTGGCGTTCACCGGGGCGCTGGGCTCGCTGGCGCTGGGCGTCAGCCCGCAGCTCGGCCTGCTCGTGTGCACCGTCGTGGTCGGGGTGGGGCTGGGGCTGCTGGGCGGCCGCGGCCGGGCCGACGACGTCGTCATCGGCACCGTGTTCGCCTGGGTGCTGGGCCTCGGGGTGCTCGCGCTCTCGGTGTACACGGCGAGCGCGGCCGGCACCACGGCGGGCTCGGCCGGGATCAGCGTGCTGTTCGGCTCGATCTTCGGGCTCAGCGCGAGCGCGGCGTGGACGGCGGCCGGGGTGTCGGCGGGGCTGGTCCTGCTGCTCGCCGTGCTGGCCCGGCCGCTGCTGTTCGCGAGCCTGGACGAGGCCGTGGCCGCCGCGCGCGGGGTGCCGGTGCGCGCGCTGGGGCTGGTCTTCCTGGCTGTGGTCGGGGCGACGGCGGCGCAGGCGACGCAGGCCGTGGGGGCGCTGCTGCTGCTGGGGCTGCTGGCCGCGCCGGCGGGGGCCGCCCGAAGGCTGACCGACCGGCCGTACGTCGGGATGGTCCTGGCCACGGGGATCAGCGTGGCGTCGATGGTGCTCGGGCTGCTGGCCAGCTACGTGCTGCCCCAGGTGCCGCCGAGCTTCGGGATCCTGGCCGTGGCCGCGCTGGCGTACGGGCTCTCCCCGCTGGCCGGGCGGGTGCGGCGTCGGGTGGGGCGCTCGCCGCAGGTGGTCCACGCGGGCAGCTGATGCCGGGCGGGTGATCGCCGGCCACCGGGGGCGGCCAGGTCCACGCCGTGCGGGCGCCGCGGCGCCGTTCAGCGGGCACGCCCTCCACCAGCTCGTCCACGGCGCCGGCACCGCGCTCACCCGCGACCTGCCGCCGCAGCTCCTCCGCGCGAACACGGGCTGACCGGTCGCGTCGGGGGGCTCTGGCAGGCTCGCGCCCGTGAGCGACGGGGTGGTGACGGTGCACGGGCTGTGGTCCCGTGGCACCGGCCTGCTGCTGTGGTTCGAGCGGGCCGGGGCCGGGGCCGGGGCCGGGGCCGGGGCAGCGGGTCTGCACCCGGACGCGGTGGCGGACCCGGCGACGCTGCCCGGGCCCCCGCGCCGCTGGGAGGGACGGCTGGAGAGCGCGCTGACCCCGTCGGCCCTGCGGCGGCGGCCCGAGCTGCTGCTGCCCAGCGCGGGAGGGGTGCCCGTCACCACCGGGGCCACCGAGCTCCGGTCCTGGCGCGTGCCGGCCACCGCGCTCGCCCCACCCGCGGCGGCCGAGCTGCTGCACGAGGTGGCGCACCTGCACAGCACCAGCGAGCAGGGGTGGGTGCTCTCGCCGGAGCTGCTGTTCCTCGGCGAGGTGGCCTCCGGCGTCGCCCGCTGGGTCTACTCGGGGCGCGTGGTGCCCTCCGTGCGCGGCATCGACGACGAGCACTGGGCCCGGTGGGTCCTGGTCGACGACGGGCCGGTGCGCACCTGGCGCACCCAGCTGGCCGCCGCCCTGCCGCCCGTGCTCCGCGCCGAGGTGGTGCAGGGCGGTGCGGTCCCCGCTGCCGAGATCGTGGACGACCTGCTCGACGAGCTCACCGACGCGGTGGTCCGCGGGACCCTCCGGCTCAGCGAGTCCCAGGCCCGCGGCGCCTTCCACCCGCTGGTGCGCTCGCTGGAGACGGGGGACCCGCTGGAGGCGTTCGGGGCCAGCACCACGAGGCTGCGCACGAGCCTGGCGGAGTGGGCGTCGAGCTCCTCGCTGGGCGCGCCGGAGGTGCTGTTCCGGCTGCTGGAGCCCGTCGAGGGCGACCCTGTCGCTGAGCCCGTCGAGGGCGACCCTGTCGCGGAGCCCGTGGCGCCCGACTCCACCTGGATCCTGGAGACCTGCCTGCGCACGGAGGACTCGGCCCCGGTGCCCGTGCGCTCGCTGCCCCGCTCCCCCGAGACGGCGGGTCTCGCCCTGACCGCGCTGGGACGGGCCATGACGGCGTGGCCGCGGCTGCGGCGGATCACCCCCGACGTCCGCGAGCACGTCGTCGCGCTGAGCACGGCCGACACGGTGGACCTCGTCACGCGGGGCGCGCAGCAGCTGCGGGCGGCGGGCATCGAGGTGCTGCTGCCGCGCGCCTGGACGCGGCTGGACCCGTCGGTGGCGCTGAAGGTTAGCTCGCCCGCGGCCGCGGCGGCGGTCACCTCGGGGTCGGTGGGCATGGCCCAGCTGGTGGACTACGAGTGGCGACTGGCCCTGGGCGAGGTGGTGCTGACCCCGAAGGAGCTCGCGGCGCTGGCGACGTCCAAGGCCGAGCTGGTGCGGCTGCGCGGGCAGTGGGTGCGCCTGGACGGGGCCGCGGTGGGCCGGGCCGCCCGGTACGTGGCCGGTCACAGCGCTCGCGGAGCCACCCTCGGTCAGGTGCTCAGCGAGCTGACCAGCACCGACGTCCCTCCCGTGCCCGTGCAGGAGGTGGAGGCCACCGGCTGGCTCGGTGACCTGCTCGCCGCCCAGCCCGGCTCCACCCTGACCACCGTGGGCTCCCCGCCCGGCCTGCGCGCGCTGCTGCGGCCCTACCAGCAGCGCGGGCTCGACTGGCTGGCGTTCATGAGCCGCCTGGGCCTCGGAGTGGTGCTGGCCGACGACATGGGTCTGGGCAAGACCGTCCAGCTGCTGGCCCTGCTGCTGCACGAGCGCCGTGACGCGGCCGCGCCGGGGCCGACCCTGCTGGTCTGCCCGATGAGCGTTGTGGGTAACTGGCAGCGCGAGGCTGCGCAGTTCGCCCCCGACCTGCGGGTGCTCGTCCACCACGGGGTGGGCCGGCTCGCGGGCGAGGCGCTCGCGGCTGCGGCGCCCGCGCACGACCTGGTGCTGACCACCTACCAGACCCTCGCGCGCGACAAGGACTCCCTGGCCCTGGTCGGCTGGGACCGGGTTGCCCTGGACGAGGCACAGCACGTGAAGAACGCCGCCACCACCCAGGCCCGGGCCGTCCGGGCGATGCGGGCGCGGCACCGGGTGGCGCTGACCGGCACCCCGGTGGAGAACCGGCTCGAGGAGCTTCGTGCCGTGCTCGACTTCGTCAACCCGGGGATGCTCGGGTCGGCGCAGAGCTTCCGGGCCCGGTTCGCGGTGCCCATCGAGCGTGAGCACGACGAGGGTGCCGTCACGCGGCTGCGCACCGCCACCCGTCCGTTCCTGCTGCGCCGGCTCAAGACCGACCCCACCGTCATCACCGACCTGCCCGCCAAGAACGAGATGACGGTGCTGGCCAACCTCACCGCCGAGCAGGCCGCGCTGTACAAGGCCGTCGTCGACGAGATGCTGGCCAAGATCGCCGAGGCCAGGGAGCAGGGACAGGAGATGGCCCGCCGAGCCCTGGTGCTCACCACGCTGACCCGGCTCAAGCAGGTGTGCAACCACCCCGCGCACTTCCTGGCCGACGGCTCGGCCGTGCTCCGCCGGGGTGCGCACCGCTCCGGCAAGCTCGACCTGGTGGAGGACGTGCTGACCTCCGTGCTCGCCGACGGGGAGAAGGCGCTGCTGTTCACCCAGTTCCGCCAGTTCGGTGACCTCGTCGGTCCGTGGTTCGCGGAGCGCTTCGGCGTGGAGGTGCCGTTCCTGCACGGGGGGGTGTCCAAGGGGCGGCGCGATGCGATGGTCGAGCGGTTCCAGGGCACCGGTTCGGCCGCCGGCGACGACGGGCCGCCGCTGATGCTGCTGTCCCTCAAGGCCGGCGGCACGGGGCTGAACCTGACGGCGGCCAACCACGTCGTCCACCTGGACCGCTGGTGGAACCCGGCCGTGGAGAACCAGGCGACCGACCGCGCGTTCCGGATCGGTCAGCGCAAGGACGTGGCCGTCCGCAAGCTGGTGTGCGTGGGCACGGTGGAGGAGCGCATCGACAACCTCATCAGCAGCAAGCGCGAGCTGGCCGACCTGGCGGTGGGCTCCGGCGAGGGCTGGGTGACCGAGCTCGGCACCGACGACCTGCGCGAGCTGTTGACGCTGGGCGCGGACGCGGTGGGCGAGTGAGCGCGGGGTGGGACGTGACCGGGTGGGTGGGGTGGGGGACGTGACCGGGTGGGTGGGGTGGGGGACGTGACGTGGTGGGGGCAGCGGCTGTCGGACGCCGTGGAGGAGCTCATCGACGAGGGGCGGCTGCAGCGGGGGCGGACCCTGGCGCGCACCGGCAGCGTGCTGAGCATGAGCGTCGAGCCCGGACGGGTCAGCGGGCAGGTGCAGGGCTCCGAGGTGCGGCCGTACTCGGCGTCGTTCCTGCTCGCACCGTTGCTCGACACCGATGCGGCGGCCGTGCTCGCGCTGCTCGAGCGCGAGCCGGAGCTGGTGGCGGCGATGGTGGCCGGGGAGCTGCCGTCCGTGCTGGGCGAGCCCGAGCACGGGCTGTTCCCGCGCTTCGCCGACGAGCTCGACTTCGAGTGCACCTGCCCGGACTGGGGGTGGCCGTGCAAGCACGCAGCGGCGCTGGTGCACGTGCTGGTGGAGGGCATCGACGCGCAGCCGCAGACGCTGCTGGCCCTGCGCGGCGTCGACGTGCAGCCGCTGCTCGGTCTCCGGTCGGCGGCTGAGCCGGAGGAGGCGCTGAGCGACCACCTCGCCGACTACTTCGCCCCGCGCGGTCCACTCGCTCAGCCGCGGGTGGAGCACCGGCCCGCGCTGGAGGACCTGGACGCCGAGCTGCTGCGCGCGGCTCTGCGGTCGGCCGGCGGGGGCAGCGGGTCGGCCGAGGACGCCGTGGCCTGGCTGCGGGAGGCCTACGGACGGTTGCGCTGAGCGTCCGCGCCGCGTGCGGTCGACGCGTGACGGCCGTTCAGGCGAGGGCGGACATCGACGTCCAGGTCGCCCAGGAGAGCGCCCAGTCGTAGATGTCACCGTCGGCCGCCGAGAGGTCGATGGTGGTGCCCGTGACCTCCACCGGGTCCCCGATCATCGCCGTGCCGAAGTACTGCTGGGCGTCGGAGCTCGACATGTTGACGCAGCCGTTGGAGACGTTCGAGGAACCCTGCACACCGACGGTGCTCGGGTTGGCGTGGATGAACTCGCCGTTGTTGCTGATCCGGACGGCCCAGTGCTCCTCGACGTTCTCGTACCCGCCGGGGATGTTGGTCATGAGCACCATCTCGTCCATGGCGTTGACGACGTGGATGCCCGAGCGCGTGACGTTGCGGGGCAGGTCGGCCTTGCCGTAGCTCACCGGGTAGCTGGACACCGGGGAGCCGTCCCGCTCGATGACGATCGTGTGGCTCGTGGTGTCGGCCTTGACCACCTGGTTGCGGCCGACGGTGAAGGTGGAGCTGACGTCGCTGGCGCCGTAGCGACCACCGCCCAGGTCGAGGCCGTAGAAGGCCCCCGTCACCGTCACGGTGGTGCCGGCCGCGAAGTAGCTCTTGGCGCGCCAGTGGGCCCGGGCGCCGCCGTTGCTGTCCGGGAGCCAGGCCCACGAGCCGACGGTCTCGGGGCTGGTGGTGACGGTGAGCGCCTTCTCCGCGGCGGCCTTGTCGGAGACCTTGCCGTCGAACTGCAGCATCACGGGCATCGCGATCCCGACGGTCGCACCCTCTTTCACCAGCGGGTTCAGGACCGCCCCGGTGGTGGACGGATCGAGCGTCGCGAACGACCCGCTGACGGGTGCGGTGAGGCCGTCGCTGCCGACGGCGGTCCCGCTCCACGTGTAGGTCTTGCCGTAGCCCAGCACCTCCGTCGTCGACCAGGACGCGCCCCCCGGGGCGAGGGCGCCAGCCACCGCCTTGCCGTCGGGATTCGTCAGGGTGAGCGCGGTGATGGTGCCGCGGGTGGTGGTCACGGTGACCGGTGCGACGGGCGAGACCCCGGTCGCGTCGGTGGTGGGGGCGTAGGCGACGGTGACCACCGGCTTGGGCGGGGGCGTCGTCGGTGGTGCCGTGGTCGCGGCGGGCCCCGTACCGCCGCTCAGTGCCGACGGGCCGGCCGTGCAGCCCGTGGCGACCGCGGCCAGCAGGCCGAGGGCCGCTCGTCGGGTGAGCACTGGCGGGGTGGTCGTCATCTCTGCTGGTCCTTCGCGCGTCGCGGGGCGGTGCAGCGGCCGGAGGGCCTGGCACCACGTCGTCCTGGTGGTGAGACGCACGGCGAGGGCGAGAGGTTGGATCGGACGTGCAGCAGGTCCCCCAACCGCGTGCCACGACCATTATGGTCGGCCGGCCGGCCGTGGCGCAGCCGTTCCCCGTCTCGCCGGCCGACGGCCGACCAGCCGGGGGGATAGCGTCGGACGGCGTGAGCTCCCTCGTCGAACGCCGCTGGGCGCGCCTCGCGGTGACCGCGGTGCTGGGCGCGCTGGTCATCACCGTCGTCGCTGCCGTGACTTCGCAGGCCTCCCCCGGCACCCTCGCGATCCTGGCCGGCGCCGCCGTGGCGGTGTTCGCCCTGCTCCTGGGCACGGCCGAGCTCGGCGCGCGCAAGACCCGCGCCCGCGTCACCGGGATCGACGACCCGACCACGGCGTGGCGGCTGACCCACGACGTGGAGCGCGGACGTGTCCCGGTCGACGACGCGTGGTGGCCCGCCGCCCGCCAGTGGGCCACCTACCGCACCCGTCGGCGCATCGACGACCTCCTCGCGCTGGGGGTGCTGGCGGTCCTCGCCGTCGTCCAGCTCGTGGGTGCCGTGGTGAGCGGGGACGTCCGGAACTACGTCATCCCCGTGCTCATCGCGGGGCTGGTGGCCCTGGCCTGGACGGCGCGCCGGCGCACCCAGCGCAACCTGCGGACCGTGCTGGAGGTGGTCGGCGCAGCAGAGGGAGCCCCGGCCGACGCGTGAGCACCGCCGACGTGTTCCTGCTGCTCGCGGCGGGGGTCGGTGCTGGGGCCATCGGCTCCACGGCGGGGCTGGCCTCGCTGGTGTCCTACCCCGCCCTGCTCGCCGTCGGGCTGCCCCCTGTCACGGCGAACGTGACGAACACCGTCGCCCTCGTGGCCAGCGGCGCCGGCTCCGCCCTGAGCTCGCGCACCGAGCTGCGCGGCCAGGCGTCGACGGTGCGCCGGCTCGCCGGGTTCGCCGTGGCCGGTGGGATCACGGGTGCGGCCCTGCTGCTGGTGACCCCGGCCGGTGCGTTCGAGCGGATCGTGCCGTTCCTCGTCGGGCTGGCGTCGCTGCTGCTGCTGGCCCAGCCCCGGGTGCGGCGGCTGCGCCGGGAGACCGTGGGGGACGGCGGCCGGTGGCTGGTCCCGGCGGGCACCTACGTCATCGGGGTGTACGGCGGCTACTTCGGCGCGGCGGCCGGGGTGATGCTGCTGGCCCTGCTTCTCGTGGCGACCGAGGAGACCCTGGTCCGGGCGAACGCGCTGAAGAACATCCTGCTGTGGATGGCCAACGGGGTGGCTGCGATCGGGTTCGCCCTGCTGGCCGACGTGCAGTGGACCGCGGCCGCGCCGCTGGCGCTGGGCTGCCTGCTGGGTGGCTCCCTCGGTCCGGCCGCGGCCCGGCGGATCCCGGAGACCCCGCTGCGCATCGTGGTCGCCGTGGCCGGGCTCGGCCTCGCCGTGCAGCTGTGGGTGACGGCGTAGCGGCGAGCCCGACGACCGTGGTCCCGTCCCGGCGGCCCGTCCTGGTGCGGTCAACGACGTGGCTCACCTGCCGCCGGAGCGGCCGGGCTGATCCGGCGCGCGTGCGCGAGGTCCAGCACGAGCAGCGCGAGGCCCTGCACCACCACCGCCGTGCCGTGCCCGCGGGCCGCCGCCGGCCCGAGCCGTCCGCCGAACCCGGGCCGCCGCACGGCAAGCTGCGTCCCGACGGCCAGGTAGCCGACGTCCAGCGCGGCGTTGACCAGCAGGACGGTGCGCAGCCGCCGCGCCGTCGGTGGGGTGGAGCTGCGGGCGGCGCCCACCCCGGCGATGGCGAGGTCCACCACGCCCCACGCCGCCGTCTGGAGCCCGAACGCGCGCGCCGACGGAGCGGCGGTCAGGCCGAGACCCACCAGCGTGCTGGTGGCGCCGAGCACGGTGAGCCGGCGGGTGAGCTGGGCGGCGACGACGGGAGCGGGGGTCACGTCAGGTCGGTGTCCTCCGCGAGCTCGAAGCCCACGGCGTCGACGTAGAAGGCGATCGCGGCGTCGTAGGAGTGCACCAGCAAGGTCGTCAACGAGAGCATCGGCATGCGTCCACGATGGCAGAGGAGCTCGGTGGACGAGCCCGCGAGGATGGACCCGTGGAGGCCCGACTGCTCACCCCGGCCGACACCGACGCCGCCTGGCAGCTCAGCCGCCTCGCCTTCGGGGGCACCGACGCGGCCCCACCCACGGGGTACAGCGGCGACCGCCCCGGGCGCCGGAGCTGGGGGACCTTCGACGACGGGCGCCTCGTGGCCAAGGCGGTGGACCGCGAGCAGCACCAGCTCTTCGGCTCACCGGGGGCACCGCTGCCGAGTGCGCCCTGCTCGGCGCAGCCACGGCCGGACCCTCAGCGTCGCTGGTCGACTACTTCTGACGACCCCCGCGCGCATCCCCCGTGCGCAGCCCGCGCACGCGACGTCGCCCGGGGCGCGGGCACCGGAGGGCGTAGCGTCGGCGCTCCACCCGCGGCGGAACCCAGCCCGGACCACGTTCGTCTCAGCGTGCGCCGCAGGCCGGCGCCGGAGGAGCTCCCATGGCCGGCAAGAACAAGGGTGGCCGCGAGGCGAAGAAGCCCAAGACGGAGAAGCTCAAGTCGAACGCCTCGCAGCCCAGCACCAAGGGTGCCGCGGGCGACGTCGTCGCGGCCAAGGTTGCCGGGAAGCGTCCCGCCGGGCGCTGACCCGCGAGCAGGACCCTTCTCGCGTAGCGTCGTTCCGGACAGGCTCCCGAGTCCCCGGGGCCGTGCGTGATCGACGTCCGGTGTCCCCACCGTGCGGATACGACCCGTCTCCGACCGAGGGCCCCGCACCTGATGACCGCACCCGCCGCAGCAACCCGGTCCGCGCGAGAGCGGCACACCAGCGTCTACGCAGCACTGTCCCAGCAGGTCAGGGACGCCGGTCTGCTGCGTCGTCGGTACGCGTACTACTGGACGCTCATCGTTGCCACCCTCGTCGCGTTCGCCGGCGTCTGGGTGGGCGTGGTCCTCCTGGGCGACTCGTGGTGGCAGCTGGGGCTGGCCGCCGTGCTGGCCGTGGTCAGCACCCAGCTCGGGTTCCTGGGCCACGACACGGCCCACCGCCAGGTGTTCGCCTCGCACCGCTGGAACGCCTGGACCTCCAGGGTGCTCTCCGGGCTGTTCGCGGGGCTCAGCTACGGGTGGTGGACCGGGAAGCACAACAAGCACCACAACGCCCCCAACCAGGAGGGCAAGGACCCCGACATCGCGCCCGGCACGCTCGCGTTCACCCCGGCGATCGCCGCCGAGCGCACCGGGCTCGCCGCGTGGCTGACGGCGCGGCAGGGCTGGGCCTTCTTCCCGCTGCTGACCCTGGAGGGTCTGGCCCTGCACGTCGCCAGCGTGCAGACCCTGCTCCAGCAGAAGACGATCCCGCACCGCCGCACCGAGTTGACGTTCATCGCGATCCGGCTGTCGACCTACGTCGCCGTCCTGTTCGTGATCCTGCCCCCCGGCAAGGCCGCGGCGTTCGTCGGTGTCCAGCTCGCGGTGTTCGGGGTGCTGCTCGGCGGTTCCTTCGCGCCCAACCACAAGGGCATGCCCCTGGTGCCGGCGAGCATGAAGGTCGACTTCCTGCGCCGGCAGGTGCTGATGAGCCGCAACATCCGCGGTGGTCCGGTCACCGACTACATGATGGGCGGGCTCAACTACCAGATCGAGCACCACCTGTTCCCGTCCATGCCGCGGCCGAACCTCAAGCTGGCCCAGCCGATGGTCCGCGAGCACTGCCGCACCCACGGGGTCGCGTACACCGAGACGAGCCTCGTGCGGTCCTACGGCATCGTCGTGCGCTACCTCAACCGGGTCGGGCTGGCCGAGCGCGATCCGTTCACCTGCCCGCTGGTGCAGCGCTACCGCGCCTGAGTGCCCGTCCCGACGGTGGCACTGCCAGCGGCCGGGCGTCCTGCTCCGGATCGGATCGAGGGGGAACCGTGATCGTCGACGACGCCGTGCGTGCCCGGGTGGTGGAGGCGGAGACCCTCCTCGACGGCCTGGCCGTCCCCGGGTCCGCCTCCCACGCCGCCCTCCGGGTCCTCGCGGACGCACGGCGGGACGGCGTCCCGGGGGTGGTGGTGGTGCTGGACGCGATCGAGGCGGTGCGGGACCAGGCCGAGCTCAGCCTGCGGGCGGGCCAGCACGCCGAGGCGGTCAGCGGCGTGCCCGCCGACGCCGACGGTCCGCACTGGCTGGTCGCGACCGCCCACGAGTGGCAGCGCTACCTGCGGTGGCTGGTGCTGGTGCACGACCGGCTCGCCGCCGACGTCGCGGCCCTGCCGGAGTCGACCCGGTGGGCGGCCGTCCGCGGGTGGGAGCAGGCCGCCGATGCGTGTGCCGCCGCCCGGTGCACGTGGGCGCAGCTGGTGCCCGACGCTGCCCACCAGGGGGTTGCGGTGCAGGAGCTCGTCGAGGGTCAGGACCCGCTGGGCACGGTGCTGGTGCACGGACGGATCCACGTCGACGTCGCGGACCTGGTGGCCTCGCTGCGCACGCGGGCCGAGGCGTTCGCCGTGGCCGCGGGGGCTGCCGGCGTGGCGGGCGACGAGCTGGGTCGGCTGGTGTCCGAGGTGGTCGGTGCCGAGCTCTCGTCCCGCGCGGACGAGCTGGACCTGGCCTCCATCGACCAGGTGTCGAGCCGCGCAGGGCACGCCCCGCCCCGGGGGCTCGGGTAGCCCGGTCGACACAGCACCGTAGGTTTCCCGTCATGCCGTTGTTCAGCTTCGAGGGCCGTTCCCCGCAGGTGCACCCCGACGCGTGGATCGCCCCGACCGCCACGCTCGTGGGCGACGTCGTCGTCGGCGCGCACGCCTCGGTCTGGTACGGCGCCGTGCTGCGCGGGGACTTCGGGCGCATCGTGGTGGAGGACGGTGCGAACGTGCAGGACGGCTCCGTGCTGCACGGCGGGGACGACCCGGTCACGACCATCGGTGCGGGCGCCACGGTCGGCCACCTGTGCGTGGTGCACGGCTGCACCATCGGCCCGGAGGCCCTCGTCGGCAACGGTTCGGTGGTGCAGGACGGGGCCGTGGTCGGTGCCCGCGCCCTGGTCGCGGCGGGGAGCACTGTCACCCCGGGAACGGTGGTGCCGCCGGAGACCGTGGCCGCGGGCACGCCTGCCGTGGTGCGGGGCCCGTTGACCGTCGGGGCGCGGTGGTGGGTGGAGAACAACCCGCAGGCCTACCGCGACCTGGCTGTCCGTCACGCCCGCGGCGTGCGCGAGGTCTGAGTCACGCCCGCGGCGTGCGCGAGGTCTGAGTCACGCCCGCGGCGTGCGCGAGGTCTGAGCCGCGCCCGAACGGTTACGGTCGTCCAGGTCTGTGGGCTTGATCGATGCAGCGCGGGAACCGGAGGCAGTGCCGTGGTCGTGGTCAGCGAGCTCGGGGTGCAGCGGGCCAAGGTCGCGGTGGCGGTCGCGTTCGCGGTGAACGGGCTCGCCATCTCATCGTGGCTGTCCCGGGTCCCGGCCGTGCGCGACCAGCTCGAGCTCTCCACCGCCGAGGTCGGTCTGCTGCTGCTGTGCCTGTCGGCCGGGGCCGTCTCGGCGCTCGTGCTCTCCGGGCCCCTCGTCACCCGGCTCGGACCCGGGCGCGCGGTGCTCACCGGGGCGGTGGTGGTGGCCGTCGGCCTCGCCGGGCTCTCGCTCGGCCTGGCCCTGGGCTCGCCCGTGGTGGCCGGGGTGTTCCTGTTCGCCTTCGGGGCGGGGAGCTCACCGTGGGACGTGGCGATGAACGTCGAGGCCGCGGACGTCGAGCGGCGCCTGGGCCGGCCGGTGATGCCGCGCTTCCACGCCGGGTTCAGCCTCGGCACGGTCGCCGGCGCGGGGATCGGGGCGGCCGCTGCCGCCCTGGACGTCCCGGTGGCTGCACAGCTGGTCGTCACCGCCGCGGTGGTGGTCGTCGCCGTCCTGGTGGCGGTGCGTCGGTTCCTGCCGGTGGCCCCCGGCGAGGTGGAGACCGGCCGACCCCGGGCCCGCGATGCCTGGCGTGACCGTCGGACGGTGCTCATCGGGCTGTTTGTGCTGGCCTTCGCGCTCACCGAGGGCGTGGCCAACGACTGGATCGCCCTCGCGCTGGTCGACGGTCACGGGGCGACGGAGTCCCTGGGCGCCGTGGGCTACGGGGTTTTCGTCGCGGCGATGACCATCGGGCGGCTCACCGGTGGTCCCGCCCTGCAGCGCTGGGGCCGGGTGCCGACCCTGCGGGGCGGGGCGGCCACCGCCCTGGTCGGCCTGCTGCTGGTGGTGTTCGGCGGGCCGGTCGTCCTGGTGCTCGCCGGTGCTGCGCTGTGGGGGATCGGCGCGGCCCTCGGCTTCCCGCTGGGGATGAGCGCCGCCGCGGACGACCCGGTCCGGGCCGCGAGCCGCGTGGCGGTGGTCTCCTCGATCGGCTACACCGCCTTCCTGGCTGGCCCGCCGCTCATCGGGATCGTCGCCCAGGCCAGCGACATCCTGCGGGCGCTGCTCGTGGTCGTCGTGGCCCTCGCGGTCGCCTTCGTCCTGGCCGGATCCACGCGCGAGCCCGGGACGGCCCGGACCGCCTGACCCGTTCGCGCCGCGTCCACCACCGCGGCCTACCGTCTGGGGATGACTGCGGCCTGGGACCTGCTGGTGAGCACCGAGGACATCACGACGACCGAGCTGCGCGAGGCCGCGCTCCCGGAGCCGGGGGACGGCGAGGTGGTGCTGGCCGTGAGCCGGGCCGGCGTCACCGCGAACAACGTCACCTACGCCGTGCTCGGGGACACCCTGCGGTACTGGCGGTTCTTCCCCGCCCCCGACGGCTGGGGCCGGGTGCCGCTGTGGGGCTTCGCCGACGTGGTGGCCTCCCGCGCGGAGGGCGTCACCGAGGGGCAGCGCGTCTACGGCTACCTCCCCACCTCCAGCCACCTCCTCGTGCGCCCGGAGCGGGTGGGCCCGCACGGCTTCCGCGACGCCGCGCCGCACCGCAGCGAGCTGTCCGCGGTGTACAACGCCTACGCCCTGACCACGGGCGACCCCTCCTACGACGCCGCGCTGGAGGACCTCCAGGTGCTGTACCGGCCGTTGTTCACCACCTCGTTCGCCCTGGCCGCGGAGCTCGCCGAGGGTGGTGCTCGGGGCGCGGGAACGGTGGTGCTGAGCTCGGCGTCGAGCAAGACCGCCTACGGCACCGCGTTCCTGCTGCACGGCGGTGCGGCGCGGGTGGTCGGGCTGACCTCGGTGGGCAACCGGGCGTTCGTCGAGGCCCTCGGCTGCTACGACGAGGTGCTGACCTACGATGAGGTGGACCGGCTCCCGCTCGAACCCACCGCCTACGTCGACGCGGCGGGCGACCAGGGGCTGCGCGAGCGCCTGCACGACCACCTCCGTGAGCACCTCGTGCTGGACCTCATCCTCGGCGTGACCCACCAGGACACCGGCCGGGCCGAGGTGGTCCACGGGGCGCGGCCGACGCAGTTCTTCGCCCCGGACGTGATCCGGGACCGCACCGTGGAGTGGGGCCGGGCCGGGTTCGAGCAGCGCCTCGGGGACGCCTGGTCGAGGTTCGTGCCGCGCGCACGGGAGTGGGTGGACGTGGTGTCCGGGCACGGTCCGGCCGAGCTGGCGCAGGTGTGGGCCGAGGTCGCCGCCGGACGGGCCGCCCCGCGGACGGGGCACGTGCTGACCTTCTAGGCCTGCTGGGTCTACACCAGCGGGGTCGCGCTGAGGACCATCACCTGGGCGGGGCCCGCCCGGAGCCCGCCGTTCGCCGCACCGGCCTCGACCATGTGGGGGGAGCGGCCGTGGGCGTCGAGCTCGGCCCTGCTCGCCCACTCCTCCAGGAGCACGAACCGGTCGGGGTCCCCGCCCACGGAGTGCAGGTCGTACTGCAGGCACCCGGCCTCGGCCCGCACCAGCGGGGCCAGGCGCGCGAAGGCCTCGACCTGCTCCTGGCCTCGGCCGGGCTGGGTGGTGATGACGACGACCAGGCGCAGCGACATGGCCCGAGCGTAGGGGCCCCTCGCTACAGGTGGTGCACCGCGCCCAGTGCCGTGTTCCACGGTTCGACGAGGGTGGCCCGGTCGGCCGGGTCCAGGAGGTCCCCGAGGACGAGCGCGGTGACCGCGTCCCACGCCGTGGTCCCGGCCGACGCTGCGGACACGTCCACCACGGCGGCGCCGCCGGCGGCCCGGGTGGCGTCCCACACCGAGGCCTTGGCCGCGGCCAGCTGGGCGACCAGGTCGGCGTGACGGGCGCTTTCCTCTGCGTGCACGGATGCATCAGCTCGCGGCTGCGTCCACGGCCGGCGCAGCGCCACGTGCTGGCCCGGGTCGAGCTGGGCGCACACCCGCACCAGGTGGACGACCTCCGCCCACTGCGGCCCGTAGGTGTCGTGCAGCAGGGGCGGGGTGATCTCGACGCCGCGCAGGGTCGCCGTCACGAGCTCGAGGTCCACGCCCGGGGAGTCGTTCCAGCGCTCGGCCCGCCCCAGGTGCTGGAACACCGCGCGGGCGACGAGCCAGTCACCCGGGTGCTCGGTGACCCGGCGCAGCGCCCCGGTCAGGCAGAGCTCGCCCCGGCTGCTGCACTCGGCGTTGGTGGCCCAGCCGACGCTCTCGATGAGGTCGGCCGCGCGGGCGGGCTGGGTGCGCAGGCTCACCGGACGAGTCCACCACAGGGCGCACGACCGGACCCGGTGCCACTCCGCCGGAGCGCGGAGCTCAGCTCGTGATCTCCGGCGGCAGCGTGTCGAGCATCGTGACCTTGCCGTCGACCCACTGGTAGCGCACCGTCGCGAGCCCGGAGGCCCCGGCGTTGGACTCCCCGGGCTTCGGGTAGCGGTAGCGGACGACCACGGTGTCGTCCGTGCTGGCGGCGACGTCGATGGTGGTCAGCCCGTAGGCCTCGGGGGTGCCGGTGCCCTGGTAGGCGCCGTCGTGGAACATCATCACCTGCTCCGGGGAGCCCCCCGTCGCGCCCTGGACCGTCACCGAGGCCGCGGAGAGCGTCGCGCAGGGGTCGTAGTTCCCGCCGTCCGGGGTGGGGTCCCACGCGACGTCCGCGAGGGCGGGATCGGTGAAGGCCGGGCGGAGCTGTGCCACGGCGGCCGTGACCGCGCTCGCGCCCAGGTCCACCCCGCAGGTCGGCGCGGTGGTCGCGGGGCTGGTCGCGGCCGTGGTGGCGGGGGCCGTGGTGGTGGACGGGGTGGTCGTGGACGGGGTGGTGGACCGGGTGGTCGTGGGTGCCGTGGACGACGCGGCTCCCACCGCGGCGTCGGGCCCGCAACCGGCCACCAGGATCAGCAGGGCGGTTCCGGTGAGCAGTGTGGTCCTCGGTGCGTGCACGGTGCATCCCTCCGTCGTGGTTGCCTCTGGGACGCTCGGGACCCTGGTCCGGTTGGCTCGGCATCCCCGGCGGTGCACCGCTCGGCGCCCCCGGGGCGCAGCATCCCCCGCCGGCGTCGGGCCTCCCGCGCACGCGGGTCGGGACTGCCGCCTGGGCCGCACCTGCTGACCGACTTGTTCCTTTGCCGCGCAGCACGACTCGGTGGCGTTGACTTCCACCCGCCCAGCGGTGAGTGTGGGCCACGCCACTGCACCCGAGCCGGGGCGGTACGTCACGGCGAGGAGGTGCGGGTGCTCTACCGCGGTGGTGATCCCCGGGTGGCCGAGCTCGCGGCCAGGGTGGAGCTCCGCATCGCGGAGATGACCGACGACACGGTGGCGGGGATCGTCGCCGAGATGAAGGTCTACGGCTCGGAGCGCTTCGTCCCGGTGGCGGAGCTCCGTCGCTCCGTCGTGGACAACCTCCAGGTCGCGCTGCGCACGCTGCAGGGCGCGGGCGCCCCCGACCTCACCAGGGCCACCACCACCGGACGCGTCCGGGCGCTGCAGGGCGCACCGCTGCCCGAGCTCGTGCGCGCCTACCGGATCGGGCTGACCGAGGTGTGGCGCCGGGTGGTGGACCTCCTCGACGACGGCCGCCCCGGGGACCTGGCCGCCCTGGTGGCCGCCACCACCGCGATCTGGGCCCTGGCCGACGACTACGCCGAAGCGCTGACCACGGCCTACCGGGGCGCCTCCACGGAGGTCGTGCTCGCCCACCAGGCCCGCCGCTCCGCCCTGGTCGAGGCGCTGTTCGCCGGCGGGGCCTCCACCGAGGGGATGCTCTGGGACATCGCGAGGGTGCTCGGGCTGACGGTGGAGGGCGACTTCGTCGTGGTCGTGGCCGAGACCCCGGCGCTGGGGCAGGAGCCGCTGGACAAGGTGGAGGCGCGGCTGCGCGAACTCCACCACGAGTCGGCCTGGCGGCTGACCCCTGACCTGCAGGCCGGCGTGGTGTCCCTGCGCCGCCCGAACGCGGCGCAGGACGTGCTCGAGCTCGTGGGAGCGGCCACGGAGGCCCGGGTCGGGATGAGCCCGGTCTACTCGGGGCTGGCGAACACGGCGCGGGCGCTGCACTTCGCGCGGGTGGCGCTGTCCAGCCTGACGCCCGGGGTGCCGGGAACCGTGCAGTTCACCGAGTCGCCGCTGGCGGGACTGGTCGCCAGCGCGCCCGAGGCCTCGGTGCAGCTGGCCCACCAGGTGCTGGGACCGGTGCTCGACCTCCCGGGCGAGGAGGGCAACGTGCTGCTGCTGACGCTGCGCGCGTGGTTCGACAGCCAGGGCTCGACCAACCTCACCGCGGAGCGGATGTTCTGCCACCCGAACACGATCCGGTTGCGGCTCAAGCGGATCACCGAGGAGCTGGGCCGCCCGTTGAGCGACCCCGAGCACATCGCGGAGGTGGGCGCCGCCCTGCGCGCGCTCAACCTGTTCCCCGGCACCGACCACCTGCCGACGCCGCCCGCGCGCTGAGGCGCCCGCCGCCCGCGTGCGCAGACCTCCGCTGTGACGGCTCACACACCACAGCCGGACGATCATGACCCCGCCACACAGTTGGTGATCATCCCGGCGCACACCGTGAACCGTGTCGTACCGTCCTGGACATTCCTCGGGGAGATGTATACCGCCCCGTTCCACGACACAGCCCAACGGCGGGCGCCACCTCGGTTCTCGCCGATCCGGACGGGCAGCGGACCCCGCTGACCGCCCGGCCCAGCGAGAGGATCCCCATGGTGCGACCCGCCTCGACCCCGAGCGGAGCGAGCAGCGCGACGACGAGCAGCGTGACCAGCGACGCGACCGGTGCCGACCCCACCGAGGAGGACCGTCCGTCCACCTCGCGCCGCCGCTTCCTGACCTACCTCGTCGCCGCCCCGACCCTCGTGGTCGGCGGCCGCTTCATCACCGACAGCGTCAACCCGGCCACGGCGGAGGCGGCCATCCCCAGCGCCCCGGCGCCCGCCGACCTCGTCGACCTCGGCGACCTCCTCATCGCCGCCGCGCTGCCGACCTCGAACCTCATCTCGCTGCAGTTCACGTCCGACGGCGTGTGCCACTTCGCGCTGCCCCGCATGGAGGTCGGCCAGGGCATCACCACCACGGTGGCGATGATCCTCGCCGAGGAGCTCGACATGTCGCTCGACAAGGTCGACGTGACCCTCGCCGACGCCCGTCCGGAGCTGGTCTTCAACCAGCTCACCGGCAGCTCGAACAGCGTCCGCGGCCTCTGGGGCCCGGTGCGCTCGCTCGCCGCGACGGCGCGTGCGCAGATGGTGGGCACCGCATCGCAGCTCTCCGGCGTGCCGGCCAGCCTCCTGTCGGTCAAGGACGGCGTCATCTCGGCGGCGGACGGCAGGTACACCGGCACCTACGGCGGCCTGGCCGTGCTGGCCTCCGGCTCGCTGCTCAGCATCGCCAGCGGCAACACCGCCGCGCCCAAGGACCCGTCGACCTACACGGTCATCGGGACCCCGCGGACCCGCCAGGACGCCCGCGAGATCGTCACCGGGGCGAAGAAGTACACCCTCGACCTGGTGGTGCCCGGGGCCAAGCCGGTCTACGTTCGCCGACCGCCGACCATCAACGGCACGGTGAGGTCGGTCAACAACGAGGCCGCGGTCCGCGCGCTCGAGGGGATCATCGACCTCTGCGTCATCCCCACCGGGGTCGCCATCATGGCCGAGACCTTCGGCCAGGCCCTCGACGGGCTCAACGCCGTCGACGTCACCTGGGGTGCGGGCACCGTGGACGGCGAGTCCAACGCCACCATCCGCGCCAAGCTCCGCAAGACCGCGCTGCCGCTGGCGGTGCCGGGCCTGCTCGCGCAGTACATCGACGCGGAGTTCGACTGGGCGCCGGTGAGCCACGGCGCGATGGAGACCAACTCCGCCATCGCCGACGTCCGCGCGGACTCGGCCGAGATCTGGTCCGGGTTCAAGACCCCCATCGTCGCGGCGCAGACCATCGCCGGTGAGCTGGGCCTACCGGTGGACAAGGTCGTCTGCCACACGGTGCAGTCCGGCGGGTCCTTCGGGCGCCACCTGTTCTTCGACGCCGCGCTCGAGGCCGCGCAGATCTCCAAGAAGCTCGGCCGCCCCGTCATCCTCAAGTGGACCCGCACCGACGACGTCCGCCACGGCCGGGCCGCCCCCGCCAGCTACCACCGCATGCGGGCGACCTTCCTGCTGGGCAACGTCACGACCTTCGAGCACCGGGTGGCCTCGGTGGAGACCGACTTCCGCCACGGTCTCGGGGAGATCCTCACCGCCACCGCCACGCAGCTGCCCGCCCCGCTGAACGCCGGGAACCTGAGCATCTCGGAGACGCTGTTCGAGACCACCATCAAGTCGCCCTACAACTACGGGGTGGTCACCCAGCTGCTCACCGAGCTGCCGGCCCAGTTCCACACGGCCAGCTTCCGCTCGGTGTACTCCTTCGCCACCCGTGGCTCGGAGGAGATCCTC
Organism: Rhodococcus antarcticus; assembly: GCF_026153295.1. Taxonomy (NCBI): domain Bacteria; kingdom Bacillati; phylum Actinomycetota; class Actinomycetes; order Mycobacteriales; family Nocardiaceae; genus Rhodococcus; species Rhodococcus antarcticus. The sequence goes on from NZ_CP110615.1 coordinate 3,446,994, forward strand.
GCCGACGAGATCGCGGCCCGGCTCCGTCAGGACCCGGTGGCCTACCGGCTCGCCACGCTGAAGACCGCTCGGCAGAAGGCCGTGCTGCAGAGGGCGGCCACCGAGGGCGGCTGGGGCAAGAAGATGCCTCGCGGCACCGCCCAGGGCATCGCCTTCCACGACGAGTACGGCTCCTGCACCGCCTGCCTGGTGGAGCTGGACACCACCAAGAAGTCCACCATCAAGGTCTACAACCCGGACGGCTCGCCCAACGGCACCAAGCAGATCACCGTCCCCCGGGTCACCAAGGCCACGATCGTGGTCGACGTGGGCCGGGCCCTGAACCCCCGCGGGCTCGAGTCGCAGATGCTCGGCGGGCTCACCGACGCCATCTCCATCGTCTTCCGGGCCGGGCTGCACGTGGTCAACGGCTCCGTCCTGGAGGGCAGCTACTCCGAGTTCCACTACGCCCGTCAGGCGGACTCCCCGAGGAACGTGAAGATCGTCGTCATGCCGCCGACCGGTGAGCCCGGTGGTGCCGGCGAGCTCGGCGTGCCGGCCGCGGTGGGGGCGATCGCCAACGCCTACGCCCGGGCGACCGGGACCAAGCCGCGCAGCTTCCCGATCAACTTCGAGATCGACTTCCCGCCGCGGCCGCCGTCACTGAGCCCGCAGCCCCCCTTCCGGACCGCGTGAGAGGACCCGACCCGTGCCCAGCTACAGCTTCCAGCTCAACGGCAAGACCGTGAACGTCGACGCCCCGGCCAACCTGCCGGCGCTGTGGGCGATCCGCGACAAGCTCGGGGTCACCGGCCCCAAGTACGGCTGCGGGATCAACGTGTGCAAGGCGTGCACGAGCCACCTCAACGGGGCGGCCGTCCAGCTCTGCAACACCGCGACCTCCGACCTCGACGGCCAGACCGTGACCACCATCGAGGGCCTGGCCGACACCGTTCCCGGCGACCTGCACCCCGTGCAGGAAGCCTGGATCGAGAACGACGTGGCCCAGTGCGGGTACTGCCAGCCCGGGCAGATCATGTCCGCTGCGGCGATGCTCGCGACGAACCCGAACCCCACCGACGCCGACATCGACGCCATGATCAACGTCTGCCGCTGCGGGTCGTACTTCCGCATCCGGGAGGCCATCAAGGTCGCCGCGGCCAAGATGCGCTGACCCTTCCGCTCGCCCCGCCGGTGGCGGGCTGCCCACGCCCAGGTGACGTCCTGGACCACGGGCAGCCCGCCACCTGTGCGTCCGGGACCGGCGGCGGCCAGCTCTGGCCGGGGCCGTGCGAGCATCACTGGTGTGGCGCCGGACCGGAACGTGCTGGGTGGACCCCTCCAGGAGTGCGGGACGGAGCCGATGACGGGCTTCTACCGGGACGGGTGCTGCAGCTCCGGGCCGGAGGACCGTGGCAGCCACACCGTCTGTGCCGTGGTGTCGACGGAGTTCCTCGCCCACCAGCTGACCGTGGGCAACGACCTGCAGACCCCGCGTCCCGAGCACGGGTTCGGCGGTCTGCGGCCGGGCGATCGGTGGTGCGTGGTGGCGGCGCGGTGGATGCAGGCCTACGAGGCGGGTGCGCCGGCGGGCGTGGTGCTGGCCTCGACCAACCTGCTGGCGCTGGAGATCATCCCCATCGCGGCCCTGCGGGAGCACGCCGTGGACGTGCCGGACGACGCGAGCGGACTGGGCTGAGCGGCACCCGCACCCGACCCGGGCAGCGCTCGTGCTCGACGCGGCGGCACGGCGGCCAGCGCGGCGCGCCCTCGGGTCCGGGACGTACCCGCTGGTCGCAGCGGTGCGCACCCGGCACCCCTCCCGGTCGGTGATCGGCCCTGTTGACGGCCGGCCGATAGGTGGCACAGTCGACTGTGACCCAGGGCACTGGGTGCACCCATCCGAGCCTCACCCGCTCCCCGAGCGCCTCAACCCTGCTCCCGGAGCACCTCACCCTGCCCCTGGAGCACCTGAGCCCGCTCCCGGAGCGCCTACTCGTGGAGGAACCGTGACCGAGACCGCCCAGACCCCGCCGGAGATGACCGACCTGTTGGCGAACGCGCCGAGCAACTGGGGCAAGTGGGGCCCGGACGACGAGGTCGGCTCCCTGAACTACCTCACCGCCGAGGAGGTCCTGCGCGGTGTGCAGCACGTCAAGCAGGGCTCGGTGTTCACCCTGCAGCGCCTCATCGGAGACCCCAACGGTGACCCGGTGTGGCCGGGCCGCACCCCGGCCGAGCGCACCCAGATCCTCGACGAGTCGAACTGGGACGAGGGCAACGGCGGCCCCGCCTTCCCCGGCGGACTGCACTACGCCGACGACAAGATCAACGCCTTCCTGCAGGGCTCCACGCAGTACGACGCGCTGGGCCACGTCTGGTACGGCGGCAAGATCTGGAACGGCTACGACGCCCGCACCACCATCGGCGGCCTGGACAAGGCCAGCATCCAGCCGATCGCCGAGAGGGGCATCGTCGGGCGCGGGATCCTGCTCGACATGGCCCGCTTCCGCGGCAAGTCCACGATGGACACGGCGGAGACGTTCACCCACGAGGACCTGCAGGAGTGCGCCAAGGCCCAGGGCGTCACCATCGAGAAGCACGACGTCATCATCATCCGCACCAACTACCTGCAGCAGTTCTTCGAGAAGGGCGACGCGTTCTACGACGGCTTCTGCGAGCCGGGCCTGACCTACTCCCCCGAGCTGGTGCAGTGGTTCCAGGACATGGAGATCCCCAACCTGGTCACCGACACCATCGCGAACGAGGTCACCACCGACCCCGTCTCCGGCGTGGCCCTGCCGCTGCACTGCGCGCTCATGCGCAACCTGGGGGTCACCCTCACCGAGATCTGCGACCTGGAGAAGCTGGCCGAGGACTGCGCGGCGGACAACCAGTACGTCTTCCTCTACGTTGCGGCGCCGCTCAAGGTGGCGCTCGGCAGCGGGTCCCCGGTGAACCCCGTCGTCATCAAGTGACGGCCGGCCCCGTGACGAGCGTGTACGACGAACGGCCCTGGCTGGCGAGCTACACCTCCGACCAGGCCCCGGACGTCGACGTGGAGTTCGACGACGCCCTGGCCATGGTGCGGGCAACCGTGGCCTCGCGCGGCACCAGCCCGGCGCTGACCTACTTCGACGGCGGGCTGAGCTGGTCCCAGCTCGACGAGCAGTCCACCGCCCTCGCGGCGGGGCTGCTGGAGCACGGCTTCGCCCGGGGCGACCGGCTGGCGGTGTACCTGCAGAACGTGCCGCAGTTCGTCGTCGCCATGGTCGCCACCTGGAAGGCCGGCGGGATCATGGTCAGCGTCAACCCGATGAGCCGGGAGCGCGAGCTGCGCTACCAGCTCACCGACTCGGGCGCGAAGGTCCTGGTGTGCCTGGAGTCGTTGTGGGAGGGCGTCGGGCGCACCGTCGTCGGTTCCGGTGACACCGACGTGACGCTCGTCCTCACCACCTCCGAGCTCGAGCACCAGACCCGCGCGGACGAGCGGTTGTTCGCGGGGATGACCAAGCAGGTCCCGCACGACACCACCGACCTCGCCACGCTCATCACCGCCCACGACGGCGAGACCGTCCCGGAGGTGGCGTACGGGATCGACGACGTCGCGTTCCTGACCTACACCTCCGGCACCACCGGCACGCCGAAGGGGGCGATGAACACCCACGGCAACGTCTGCTTCACCGCCCAGGTGTACCGGGACTTCGTGGGGGTGGGCGGTGCGGGCTCGGTGTGGGGCATCGCGCCGCTGTTCCACATCACCGGGCTCATCGGGCACGTGGGGGTGAGCCTGCTCTCCGGCGCGCCGCTGGTGCTGACCTACCGGTTCGAGCCGCAGGTGGCCCTGGACTCGCTGCGGGAGCACCGGCCGACCTTCACCATCGGCGCGATCACGGTGTTCATCGCGCTGATGAACGCACCCGGGTTCGCGAAGGACGACTTCAGCTCCCTCGAGTGGGTGTACTCCGGCGGGGCGGCGATCGCCCCGAGCACGGCCAACGCGTTCCTGGCCGCCACCGGGATGCCGGTGCACAACGCCTACGGGCTCACCGAGACCACCTCGCCGATGACGGCCACCCCGCGCGGCGCGGACTCCCCGGTGGACCCGGCGTCGGGGGCCTTCTCGGTGGGGGTGCCGGTGAACAACACGATCGTCCGCATCCTCGACGAGGAGGGTGCGCCGGTGCCGCTGGGCGAGATCGGCGAGATCTGTGCGCAGGGCCCGCAGGTGGTGCTCGGCTACTGGGGCAAGCCCGAGGAGACCCGGCACGCGCTGCCGGAGCGGGTGCTGCACTCCGGGGACGTCGGCTTCATGACACCCGAGGGCTGGGTGTTCATCGTCGACCGCAAGAAGGACATGATCAACGCCTCGGGCTACAAGGTGTGGCCGCGCGAGGTGGAGGACGTGCTCTACGAGCACCCGGCGGTGCGCGAGGCCGCGGTGGTGGGCGTGGCAGACGAGTACCGGGGCGAGACGGTGAAGGCGTTCGTCTCCTTCAAGCCCGGGCTCTCGGCCACCGAGGACGAGCTCATCGCGCACTGCAAGGAGCGGATGGCCGCCTACAAGTACCCGCGGTCGGTGGACGTGGTGGACGAGCTGCCCAAGACCGTGACGGGCAAGATCCTGCGCCGCGAGCTCCGGGAGTAGCGCCCCGCCCCCGCAATCCACCCACCACCGCCAAGTGCGGGCTCTTGGTCGTCAATCCGAGGTGGATGACGACCATGAGCCCGCACTTGGCGTGGGGAGGGAGTGGGGGGTCAGGACTGGAGAACGGCCTCGATGTCGAGGGTGATGGTGACCTTCTCGCCCACCACGACGCCGCCGCCCTCGAGCGGCATCTGGAGGCTGATGCCGAAGTCGCCGCGCTCGATGGTGGTCTTCGCCTCGAAGCCTGCGACGGTGCCCGCGCCCATGCCCGGGTTCACGCCGGAGTACTCGAGCTCGAGCTCGACGGCTCTGGTGACGCCGTGCAGGGTCAGCTCGCCCTCGACGACGACGTCGCCACCCTGCGCGCGGAGGCCCGTCGAGGTGAAGGACATGGTGGGGAACGTCGAGACCTCCAGGAAGTCGGCGGAGCGGACGTGGCCGTCGCGCTGCGCGTTCTTGGTGTTGAAGGAGCTGACGTCGATCTCGGCGGTGACGACCTGGGTGCCGTCCTCGCCGACCGTGATCGCGCCGGAGAAGGTGTCGAACGTGCCCTTGACCTTGCTCACCATGAGGTGGCGCACGGAGAACGCCACGCTGGAGTGGGTGGGGTCGATGGCCCAGGTGCCGGTGGTGAGTCCGGGCAGGCTGACGGCGGTGGTCATGGTGGCTCCTCGGTGCGGTTGACTAGTTGAAGTATCAACTGTGACGCTACAGCGAACTAGATGAATGTTCAAGTTGTTCCCGATCGCGCGGGCGGTGCTCGACCAGACGGGCAGCCACCCCCCACCGTGTCCTCCTCACGTGCCCGCCGGCCTGGGGTCCCCGTGAGCGCGCGATGCGGTCACGCGGCCTGGGCGGCTGAGGCGGGAGAGGGCTCAGGCCCGGACGTGCTCGTCGAGGAAGCCGAGGATCCGCTCCCACGCGGGCTCGGCCGCGTCGGCCACGTAGGCGGTCCCCGGGAACGTGACCACCCCGAACAGCTTCGCGTCACCGGTGAGGAACGAGTGCTTGGCTCCCGGGTAGTCCACCACGTCGTGCACCACGCCGGCCTTCTCCAGCCGTGCGGTGAGCTGCGCGGCCCCGTTCTTGATCAGCGTGTCGTCCGCGCCGAACGAGCCCACCACCGGCGGGCAGCGGGTGAGGTCGGTGGTCTCCGGCGGCACGAACCCGTAGTTGTCGCTCACCGCCCGCAGGCCGTCGGGACCGAGCGAGCCCAGCAGCAGCGCGAACGCGCCGCCCATGCAGAACCCGATGCTGGCCGTGCGCGCACCGTCGACGTCCGCCCGCCCGCCCAGCCAGGTGAGCACCGCGCGCAGGTCCTCGGTGACCGCACCAGCCTTGCCGGACTGGACCTCGCGCAGGTTGCGCACCAGGCAGCCGAGCTTGGCCCCGCCCGAGCTGAGCAGGTCCGGCACCACCGCGGCCCAGCCCCGTGCGGCGAACACGTCGGCCACGTCGAGGATCGGCCGGGTCAGCGAGGGCGCCTCGTGCACGACGAGCACACCGGGCCACCCCCCGTCCGGTGCGGTGCCGATGGGCAGGGCGAGCGAGGCGGTGAGGCTGCGGCCGCGCGGAAGTCCGACGGTGTGCTGGGTCTGCATCAGGAGGCTCCGGGGCGCTGGAGGGACGTGCCGGCCACGGGTGTGCCGGCGGGTGGGGTCGCGACGTCGTCGGGGTGGTCGTGGTTGCTGCTGCGGAACATCACCGCGAAGACGATCCAGCCGACGGCGGCCACGAGGAAGAAGCTGACGATGCGGTACACGATGACGCTCGGCAGCGCGGCGCTCGCGGTGAGGCCCCCCGCGACCAGCGTCGCGGTCATGGCGCCGTCCACCACCCCGATGCCGCCCGGGAGCAGGGGGACCGTGGCCACCGCCTTGCCCGCGGCGTAGGCGATGAGCAGCCCGCTGATGCTGGGCTCGGCGCCGGCGGCCAGGCACGCGAAGCCCAGGGTGGCGATGTCGGCGGCCCAGTTCAGCGCCGCCCACGCGATGGTGAGGGCCCCGGAGCGACGGCCCAGCTGCACCGTCTCCAGCTGGCCGAGGATCTCGACCCAGCGCTCGAGCCCCTCGTCCTTCGGCCGGTGGCGCGCACGGTTGACCCGTCGCAGGACCGAGCGGCCGACGGCGAGCAGGCTGTCCGGGTGGCGGACGACGAACCGCACCCCGAACACCAGCAGGAAGGTCAGCAGCACGGCCGTGGCCAGCCCGACGGGGTTGGCGGTGCCCCCGACGGTGAGGGCCGCCCCCACCCCGATGAGGGCGATGACGCCGGTGGAGAGCACCCCGCTCATGGCCAGCTGCCAGGACGCCACGACGCGGCTCGCGCCCCAGTGCCGGCTCTGCCGGAAGGTGAAGGTGGTGGCGAACAGCGGTCCGCCGGGCAGCGAGACGCTCATGGCGTTGGAGGCGTAGACCACCGCGAGGGACTGCTTCTGCCGCACGGGTACCTCGGCCGCGTTGAGCAGGGCCTTCTGCAGCCGGGCGAAGCTGCTCATGGAGACGGCCTCGGCCACCACCGCGGCGACGACCCACTCCCAGCTCACGTCGCCCAGCCGCTTGACGGCCCCGGTGAGCGACGGCCCGACGAGCACCACCTCGACCGCCAGGACGGCCGCGAGCAGGATCCCGACGGCCCAGCGGACCTGCCGGCGCCGGGTGCTGCGGCCCGGAGGGGCCACCGCTGCGGCGGGTTCTCCGTTCTCGGCCACGTGCTGAGGGTAGCGACCCGGGTCTGCGCAGGTGCCGCTGCTCACCGGGCGGATCTCCCGGGGCGTGGAACGCTCAGCCGCACCGGGGTCCGGTACCGATGCCGGATCCCGACCCGAGAAGAGGCTCCCGTGGCTGCTGCCCTGCACGTCCCCGCCTTCGCCAGCTGGGAGGCCGTCCTGGCCGCCTCGTCCGCCCTCGCACCGGGTGCCTTCGACGGCAACCGCCTGCGCAACCTGCACGAGGGTCGCTGGCAGCCCACCGGCACCCCGAGCCCGGTCACCAGCCCCGTCGACGGCACGGTGCTGGCGCGGCTGCCCAAGCTCGACGGCCAGGTGGCGCTCTCCGCCGTGCACTCCGCGGCCCTGGAGCACGCCGAGTGGGGGAAGGTCCCGCTGGCCGAGCGCTCGGTCCGGGTCACGGCGGCGGTGGCGGCCATGACCGAGGCCCGCGACACGCTCGCGCTGCTGCTGGCGTGGGAGATCGGCAAGCCGTGGGCGCTGGCCTGTGCGGACGTGGACCGCGCCCTGGACGGGGTGCGCTGGTACCTCGGCGAGATCGAGGGGATGCTCCACCGCGCTCCGGACGGGTCGAGCGTGGAACGCACCCCGCTGCCCGGCCCGGTGAGCAACATCGCCAGCTGGAACTACCCCATGAGCGTGCTCGTGCACTCCGAGCTGGTGCAGCTGCTGGCCGGCAACGCCGTGATCGCCAAGACGCCGACCCAGGGCGGGGCCGTGTGCCTCACCGTCGCGCACGCGATCATGCGCGAGGCGGGCCTGCCGGTCACCTTGGTCTCCGGGGACGGCGGCGAGCTCTCCGACGCCCTGGTGCGCAGCTCCGAGCTGGGGGCGCTGGCCTTCGTCGGCGGGCGCTCCAACGGCGGCAAGATCGCGGCCAAGCTGGTCGACACGGGCAAGCGGCACATGCTGGAGCAGGAAGGGCTGAACACCTGGGGCATCTGGGAGTTCAGCGACTGGTCCGGGCTCGCCGCACACGTGCGCAAGGGCTTCGAGTACGGCAAGCAGCGGTGCACGGCCTACCCGCGCTTCGTGGTGCAGCGCGAGCTGGTCGACTCCTTCCTCGCCGCCTACCTGCCGGTGGTGGCGAGCCTGCGCGTCGGCCACCCGCTGGCCGTGGCCGCAGACGTCGTCGACCCGACGACGGCCGACCTGCCAGCGCTGGAGTTCGGTCCGCTCATCACGGCGGCCAAGGCGGGTGAGCTGAAGGAGAAGGTGGACTCCGCCCTGCGCTACGGGGCGGTACCGCTGTACCGCGGGCAGCTGGACCCGGCCCGGTTCCTCGACGGCCAGGACACCTCTGCCTACGCCGCGCCGACCACCCTGCTGGCCCCGCCCGGCGCCTCACGGCTGATGCACGAGGAGCCCTTCGGCCCGGTGGACACCATCGTGGTGGTGGACACCGAGGCCGAGCTGCTGGCCCAGATGAACGCCTCGAACGGCGCGCTCGTCGCCTCGATCGCCTGCGACGACGAGGAGAAGGCCACCGAGCTCGCCGAGCACGTGCAGGCCTTCAAGGTCGGGGTGAACAAGCCCCGCTCCCGTGGCGACAAGGCCGAGCCGTTCGGTGGACGCGGCGCCTCCTGGAAGGGCGCGTTCGTCGGGGGCGAGCTCCTGGTTCACGCCGTGACCCAGGGCGCGCCGGGCGAGGAGCTCTACGGCAACTTCCCCGGCCACAACCGCTACCCGGAGGTGTGAGCCCCGGGGGCGCCCCGGGGCGGCCACAGGGTTCCACGTCGCCCCCGGGGGAGCGGCCGGGGCGGCCACACGGTTCCACGTCGCCCTCGAGGGAGCGGCCGCGGGGGCGGCCGGGGCGGCCACAGGGTTCCACGTCGCCCCCGGGGGAGCGCCCGGGGCGGCCACAGGGTTCCACGTCGCCCCGGGGGGCGGCACCCGCGGCGGCTGCGCGACGATGACACGGTGAGCGAGCAGCAGCAGGACCTGGTGGGCGTGATCGGGGGGAGCGGGTTCTACTCGTTCTTCGAGGACGCGGCCGAGCACGTGGTCGACACCCCCTACGGCGCCCCGAGCGGACCCGTGACCGTGGGCGAGGTGGCCGGTCGTACCGTCGCCTTCGTGCCCCGGCACGGCCGCCACCACGAGCACCCGCCGCACCAGGTGCCGTACCGGGCGAACCTCTGGGCGCTGCGCAGCCTGGGTGTGCGGCAGGTGATCGCCCCGTGCGCGGTGGGTGGCCTGCTCCCCGAGCTCGGGCCCGGCACGGTCGTCGTGCCCGACCAGCTCGTGGACCGCACCTCCTCCGGCCGCGCCCAGACGTTCTTCGACACCGGCGGCGTCCACGTGGATTTCGCGGACCCCTACTGCCCCGACCTCCGCGCCGCGGCCCTGCAGCCCGGGACGGTCGACGGCGGGACGATGGTGGTCGTCGAGGGACCGCGGTTCTCCACCCGCGCGGAGAGCCGGTGGTTCGCCGCGCAGGGCTGGAGCCTGGTGAACATGACCGGTCACCCCGAGGCCGTCCTGGCCCGTGAGCTCGAGATGTGTTACGCCGCAGTGGCTCTGGTGACCGACCTGGACGCGGGGGTGGAGGCCGGCGCGGGCGTGCGCGCGGTGGACGTGTTCGCCGAGTTCGGCCGCAACGTGGAGAAGCTCAAGGAGCTGGTGCGCTCGGCCGTGGCCGCCGCCCCCCGCCAGCGGGACTGCACGTGCGTGCACGTGCACGACGGGGTGAGCCTGCCGATCACCCTGCCCTGAGCGGGCCGTGGCCGGCGTCACCCTGCCCTGAGCGGGGTGCCGGGTGGATGGCTCAGGCGCTCCCGGCCACCGCGCGCAGCAGCTCAGCCGCCCGCGCGTCGTCCGGCCCGAGGTCCGGCGCGAACACCCACTCCAGGCCCACCCACGGGTCGTCCAGGGTGCCGTCACCGGCCACGGGCAGTCGCTGCGCGCTCTCGGCCAGCTGCGCCAGGGTGCGGGTGGCGTCACGGCCGAGCAGGTCGTCGCGGTCACCGGTCAGCAGCAGGTGCACCCCGGACGGGGCTCCGGTCCTGGCCAGCACGAGCAGCTGCTCCAGCGTGTGGTCGCCGAGCCCGTGCGGCAGCCCGTGCACCACCAGCAGCCGTCCGGCGGTGTCCTCGAGCCCGCCCCCGGCCCGCCGGGCGAGCTGCACCATCTCCACCCGGTCCACCAGCGCGTCGAGCTCCGCCCCGAGCTCGGCCGCGCCCGCGGTCACCGCCGTCGAGCCCACCGCCCCCGCGAGGCCGCCGACGAGGTCCACCAGGCGCAGGCGCAGCCCCCCGGCGGGGTGCGCGGCGAGCAGCCGGAGCACGAGCGCCCGCACCGCGCGGGCCGTGGTCGGGGGATCGGCTCCAGCGGTGTCCACCCAGAGCGGAGCGCGCAGCGGGAGCCCGGTCAGCAGGGGGATCCGGAGCTGGGGGGCGAGGTCGGCGTGCACCGTCCCCAGCCGCACCGCGGAGCCCAGCCGCGGCGGTGCGGACCACCCGCCCCACGCCGGGCTCGCCCAGTCCGCGACGGCCGCGGGCAGCACCGCCTGCAGCGCCGCCAGCTCGCCGGTGAGGGTGTCCACGTCCCGGTCGTGCTCCGCGTCCGCCCGGGCCACCAGCTCGTCGTGCCTGCTCTCGGCCCGGGCCCGGGCGGCGTCGGTGGCCGGGCTGGTCCGCCGGGCGGGGTCGGCGAGGGCGGCGGAGACCTCGGCGTCGCGGCGGTGCTCGGCGTAGGTGCACGCGGAGACGTAGGCGACGGTGCTGCGCGCCGCGTCCTCCCACACGGCGCGGACCCGCTGCGGCACCCGCTCGTCGTCGAGGTCGGTCGGCGGCGGGGCGGCGGGTGCGCTCGTCGTGATCCCGTGGTCGGCGGCCGCGGCCACGAGCCCGCCGTCGTAGCCCTGGCCGACCGCGCGCAGGCGCCACCCGCCGGCGCGGCGGTAGAGCTCGACGACGACCACGGCCCGCTCGGTGGTGAGGTCGTCCGCGGTGAACGTCGCGAGCTCGGCGCCCCGGGCGTCGCGGACCGTGGTGACGGGGGACTGGTCGGGGTCGACGGTGACCACGCAGAGCACGGCGTGCACCGCCGGGGCGACGGCCCGGGTGTCCACCTCCAGCGCGAACGGTGACCAGCGCACCCCGTCGGCGTCCTGGTGGTCGACGGTGAGCAGGTGCGCCGAGGTGCGGGCCCGGCCGTCGGCGTCCACGAGCAGGGCCGCGAGCGCGAGCCGAGGGGCCACGGTGACGACCACGCGCAGTGCGTCGACCGCGATGTTCTGCCCCTTGACCAGCACGGCGCCGGTCACCGGACCACGTCGCCGAGCTGGTCAAGGGCCTGGACGGGGTTGCGGGCCTGGATGGACTGCCCGACGGCCTCGAGCTTCCAGTCGCGACCCTCCCGGTAGACGCGCGCCATGATCATCCCGGTGGCCGCCTCGCCCCCGGTGAGGGTGTAGCGGGCCAGCTCCGCGCCGGTGGTGTGGTCGACGAGGCGGCAGAACGCGTTGTCGACCTGCTGGAAGGTCTGACCCTCGTAGGAGGTCACCAGGAACACGATGCTGGTGACGTGGACGGGGACGCGGGTGAGGTCGACCACGAGCACCTCGTCGTCACCGTCCCCGGCGCCGGTGCGGTTGTCGCCCTGGTGGACGACGGAGCCGTCCTTGCTGGAGAGCTGGTTGAAGAAGGCGATGTCGACGGCGGTCCGGTCGGCGAACAGGACGGCCGAGGCGTCGAGGTCGATCTCCGCCTCGCGGTTGCCGAACAGGCTGCGCTTGCGCAGCGGGTCCCAGCCCAGACCCATCTGCACCAGGGTCAGCGCGGTGCCGCCGTCCTTGCGCAGCGTCACCTTCTGACCCTTGCTGAGGCTGACCGGCCGGGCCTTGGTCAGCTGCACCTCGGGCGGGGCGAACGGGGCGCCGGGGGGCGCGGGCAGCGGGGAGGCCGGCGGACGCGCGGGCGGGGTGGGTGGCACGGGGGCCGGCGGCGGCGGGGTGCTGGCCAGGGGGGTGGCGGTCGGCGCGTCGGGGGGGTCGACGCTGACGCCGTGGTCGGTGACGAGGTCGGCGAAACCGCCCGCGTAGCCCTGACCCACGGCGCGGATCTTCCAGGCCCCGGCGCGGCGGTACAGCTCGAGGACGATGACGACGGACTCGGTGCTGAGCCCCTCGACGGCGTAGCGGAACAGCTCGGTGCCCGTGCCGTCGAGCACCCGGGCCAGCGGGGGCAGCAGCGCGCCGAACCGGGCGGTCGCGTCGTCGAGGGTGACCACGGCCCGGATCTGCTCGATGTCGGTGGGGACGTCCGCGAGGTCCACCTCCAGGCGCCAGGGACCGTGGAGCAGGCGCACCCCGGGACCGGTGGGCTGGTTGTAGAAGACGAAGTCGGCGTCGGACCGGACGGTGCCGGCGCTCGTCACGAGCAGGGCGGAGAGGTCGGCGGGGGCCGCGACCTCGACGGTCAGCACCACCGACGGCGTCGTCAGGGGCGCGTTCTGGCCCTTGCCCAGGGTCTGCGGTGCGGACACCGTGGTGCTCCTGCCTCTCGATCGTCGTGCTGGAGGTCGAACCTACGGGTGGGACCAGTGCGCGGCGGCGTGCTCGGCGAGGGCGACCACCGTGGCGTGCGGCCCACGGGTGGGAACCACGGGGACGACAGCGGCGTCGACCACCCGCAGTCCCTCCACGCCCTGCACCCGGAACCCTGCGTCGACCACCGTCCCGAGCGCACAGGTGCCCACCAGGTGCTGGGAGGTGCCCAGGTTCTCCCGCACCCAGCGGTCGACGTCGGCGGGCGGGGGCTGGGCGAGCAGGTGGTGCGCGAGCCGGACGCCGTCGGCGAGCAGGTCGCGGTCGTGCGCGGTGGCGAGGTAGTGGTGGGCGATGTCGGGGGCGGCGTCCGGGTCGGTGCTGCGCAGCCGCAGGGTGCCGCGGGAGTCCGGCACGACCAGGGCCACCCCGAGGCACGGCTGCGGCCCGGCGCCGCTGCCGGGCACGAGCTGGTCGAAGCCGGCGGTGTACGGGCGGAGCTCCACGGTGGGGGTGTTGAGGGTGACCTCGAGGGCGGGGGTGCCGGGGGTGCGCATCCTCTCCTCTGCGTGCACGTCAGCAACGGCCACGTCCGGGTGGTCGGAGAACCCGCGGCCCACGGGCAGGTCGGCGTGCACGGTGAGCCCGACGGTGCGGAGGTCCTGCGCCGGTCCGATGCCCGAGCGCAGCAGCACCGCCGCGGAGGCGATCGCGCCGGCGCACAGCACCACCTGCTCTGCGTGCACGCGTGCACCGGTCGTGAGCTCCACCCCGGTGGCCCGTCCGTCGACCACGAGCACCCGGGCGACCCGGACCCCGGTGCGCACCTGCAGGTTCGGCCGTCCGAGCGCGGGCACCAGGTAGGCCAGCGCGGTGTTCACCCGCACCCCGTCGCGCACGTTGCGCGGGAGCGGCCCCACCCCGGGGGCGGCGCCGGCGTTCTTGTCCGGCTCGTCGGCGAACCCGGCTGCGCGGGCGGCCTGGACGAGCTGCGCGCTGCGCGGGTGCAGATCGGTGGACCTGGTGACGGGGACCGGTCCGTCGGTGCCGTGCCGGGGGCCGCCCAGCGGGTCGGACTCCGAGCGGAGGAACGACGGCAGCAGCTCGTCGAAGGTGAGCCCGGGCCAGGCGTCCACGTCGGCCGGAGTGGCGCGGACGAAGTACGCCCCGTTGACCGCGCCCGACCCGCCGACGACGCGACCGCGGTGCAGGAGCCCGGTGCGGTCGGGCGTGAGGGCGGTCGCGTAATGCCAGGTCTCGGCGTGCCCGGCGGGGACGAGCCCGGCATCGAGGAGCTCGGGGGGCCAGCTCGTGGTGTGCAGCGCCCCGGGCTCGAGCACCAGGACGGTGCGCGCGGGGTCCTCGCTGAGGCGTGCGGCGAGCACGCAGCCCGCCGAGCCGGCGCCGACCACCAGCACGTCCGGACGGTCGGCGGTCACGGCTCCATCGTGCACCCCGCCGGCCTGATCCCGACGACCGTGCCGACCCCGGGCCGCCGACCGAGCAGCAGCCGGTCACGGTGGCAGACCCCTGCGGCGGGTGCCGGTGGTGCGTGCAGACGCCCCACCTGCGCACGGGCCGCACACGGAGGACGATGGGGCCATGACCACAGCAACCTGGAACGGCACCGTCATCGCGCAGAGCGACACCACCGAGATCGTCGAGGGCAACCACTACTTCCCCGCCTCGTCGGTCAGCTCCGAGCTGCTCACCCCGTCGGCCACCACCTCCGTCTGCCCGTGGAAGGGCACCTCGAGCTACTACACGATCACCGTGGACGGCCAGGAGAACGTCGACGCGGCCTGGTACTACCCGACACCCAAGGACGCCGCCTCGAACATCAAGGACCACGTCGCGTTCTGGAAGGGCGTGCAGATCACTGAATAGGACCACCCGCCCCGGCTGAGGAGTCGGGCGGATCCCCGGGCGCGGCGGACCGGCTGTCGTCGACCCGTGAACGGTCTGTACGCGCTGAAGCCTTGGTGCACTGTGCGACTGCACGGCGTGGTGGCCACGGTCGACGGCGCGGTACCGGGTCACGAGCTCGGCGGGGAGCCGGACAACCGGATAGTCGACTTCGGTTGCCATGTCGGGTCGTGGCACAGCGGTAGTCGCGTGCGCGGGCTACAGACGTCGAGTGCGGTGATCGCGGTGACTGTCGGCGGTCGGGCTTGTCGGGTTTGGGCAAGTGCTGGCAGGATCGAGCTTCCAGCAAGCGGTGGCACATTCGGTCGGTTGTGAAAAACCGCGGGGGGCTTCCACGGGACCCCTTGGGCTGCGGCTCGCTGAACCGCAGCTGGTGCACCGTGCAGGCGGGGCTCTGGGCGTTATCGACTGGTGCTTGGGGGCGTGGTGAGCCGCTTGCGGAGGTGGACGTCGGCGCTGCCGGCGCGGGGGATCCCGTCGGTGCGGCCGGTCTCGATGTAGCCGTGTCGCTCGTAAAACCCGGGACCCGCAGGCCATGCTCGCCGCCGCCGGGCCCTACGCGACCGCGCGCGCGAGCTTTGGGTAGGGCTTGTAGTAGTCATACCCGACAGCAATGCCAAGATTGAATTCGCCCGCGTCGCTGGCATTACCTGGCTCTTCGTACTTGCGGTGGGGTGGGCGACACGCCGGGGGTGGTGGGTTGAGGTTGGGGTCGAGGTCCTGAGGATCAGGAGCGACCAAGCACCCTGCTCCAGCAAGGACCTCGACCGTGAATGACTCTATGTCGTGTTCCCGGGCGTCCGGTGAGGATGTCTCGGGGTTGTACTGCTCGTGTTGTGACCTGCTCGTCGGGCTTCCCGGGTTGCACGTGGTGGCCGTCGAGCTGGCCCGGTCGCGGTTGACGGTGACGGTGGAGTCCGCCCCGGGGCCGGTGGGGTGCCCGGAGGGCGGGGCGGTGGCGACCAGTCACGGCCGCAGGGCGCACCCTCATCGATGCCCCGTCCTTCGGGCGCCCGGTGCGCGTGGTGTGGCGCAAGCGCAGCTGGTGCAGCCCGGTGCCGGCGTGTCCTGTGGGGGTGTTCACCGAGCAGGACGCACGCCTCGCCCCACCACGGGGGTTGCTCAGTGTCCGGGCTCGGTGGTGGGCGGTGGGCCAGCTGCGACGGGAGCACGCCAGCATCGCGGGACTGGCCCGCCAGCTCGGCACGAGCTGGCGCACCCTGTGGAGCGCGGTGGCCCCGCTGCTGGAGGCCCAGTTGTTGGAGGGTGTGGCCGCCGAGAAGGCCCGCTTCACCGGGGTCCGCGACCTCGGGGTCGATGAACACATCTTCCCACCACGTGTCGTCCAAGCCCGTCGAGGCCGGTGGGCGCGGACCCACCGAGCTCACCGGGATGGTGGACCTCACCCGCGACGCCCAGGGCAAGGTCCACGCCCGGTTGCTCGACCTGGTGCCCGGCCGTTCGGGCCGGGCCTCCGCCGACTGGCTCGCCGCCCGAACGACGGCGTTCCGCACCGGCATCAAGGTCGCGACCCTGCACCCGTTCCACGGCTACAACAACGCCATCGGCGACCAGCTCGAGGACGCCACCGCCGTCCTGGACGCCTTTCACGTCGTCACGCTCGGGACCACAGCCCTGGACGACGTCCGCCGCCGGGTCCAGCAGGACACCACCGGGCACCGCGGCCGCAGCGGTGACCCCCTCTACGGCATCCGCACCCTGCTGCGAGCCGCAGCCGAGAACCTCACCGACCGCCAACACACCCGACTGCAGGCCGCGATCAACGCCCACGACGCCCACGAGGCGGTGTTCGTGGCCTGGCAGCGCGCCCAACAGCTCCGGGCGGTCTACCACCAGGACACCCCCGCCCAGGGCCGGGCCCTCGCCGAGAAGGTCCTCGCCTCCTTCCCCACCTGCCCGATCCCCGAGATCGCCCGCCTCGGACGCACCGTGGGCCAGTGGTCCACCCAGCTGCTGGCCTACTTCGACACCGGCGGCGCGAACAACGGCGGCACCGAAGCCGTCAACGGACTCATCGAGCTCCACCGCCGCATCGCCCGCGGCTTCCGCAACCGCGACAACTACCGACTCCGCATGCTCCTCATCGGCGGCGGTCTCACCCACCCCAACCTCGCATGACCCACCGCAAGTACGAAGAGCCTTTTTTCGCGTAGAAGGCTGCGATCAGGGCGGTGGTGAGCAAACTGGCGGTGATCAAGGTGTAGATCGCGGTCCACCCCGTCGCCGTGAGCTCAAAAAGGTATCCATGGTCCAAGGGTCTCAGGTTGACGAATGTCCCCGCACTCGGTCCGGCCGACTGGTGCGTCCCTCCTGGGCTCCGAGCTATTTACCCCGATCGCCGCGCACGTTCGCGCATCACGCTGCCAGAGTACAAAATCGCTCGGTTGTGAAACACCGCCCTCGCCGTTGGACGCCGCGGGCGCACACCGGCTCCTCGCCTTCGGCAGCAGCGGGTCGGTGGTCGCGGCCGCCCACGGCGGGGCCCTGCGCGTCGCCGACGCGGTGGCCTACGCCAAGGAATCCCTCCTGCACGCCGGCTGACCCGCCCACCCGGTGCGTGAGCGGCCGGTGCAACCCAGATGCAACAGCCTCCCCAGACGATGGCAGTCCTCACAGCGCCCACCAACGAGAGGACCGGTCATGCCGTTCATCAACGTGAAGATCATCAAGGGGGTCTTCGACTCCGACCAGAAGCAGCAGATCGTGCGCACCCTGACCGATGCCTTGGTCAGCATCGAGGGCGAGAACATGCGCGGCGTGACCTGGTGCGTGGTCGAGGAAGTGGCCAGCGGTGACTGGGGGATCGGCGGGCAGCCGCTCACCACCACCGACGTCAAGGCCCTCGCCGCCGGGGTCGGTGTCGGGTGACCACCCGCACCGCGGCCACTGCCGACCCCACACACGGGGATCCGTCCCGGCCCGGACGGAGGAGGTCGTGACCGTCGATTACGCCGCTATCACCACGAAGCAGCAGAAGGTCTGGGGCCTCGGCGACTACGGCCGGGTCGGGAGCCTGCTCAGCTGGATCGGCGAGGCGCTCGTGCGTGACCTCGACATCCACTCCGGCGAGCGGGTCCTCGACGTTGCCGCGGGAAACGGTAACGCCGCCCTGCCCGCCGCCCGCCGCTTCGCCGACGTGCTCGCCACCGACTACGTGCCGGAGCTGTTGGAGCAGGCGGCCGCCCGGGCCCGGGCCGAAGGGGTGTCCCTGCGGACGGAGGTAGCTGACGCCCAGTCGCTGCCCTACCCGGATGCGTCCTACGACGTCGTGATGTCGACGATCGGGGCCATGTTCGCACCCGACCAGGAGGCAGTGGCCGGTGAGCTGGTGCGGGTGTGTCGCCGGGGCGGCCGCATCGGTATGGCGAACTGGACGCCGGACAGCATGGTCGGTGACATGTTCCGGGCGGTGGGCAAGCGGGTGCCGCCCCCACAGGGCGTACCGCCGGCAGCCGCCTGGGGATCGGAGCAGCGGGTTGGCGAGCTGCTCCGGCCCGGGTGCAGCGACCTGCGCCTGGACCGCCGCACCTGCTCGTGGCGCTTCCCCTCGACCCGGGCCTGCCTGGAGTACTTCCGCACCTGGTACGGCCCGACCGTGGCGGCCTTCGCCGCGGTCGGCGATGAGGGCCGCGAGGGACTGGAGACCGACCTCGTGGCGGTCTTCGACGAGCACAACACCACCGACGACGGGACCTTCGCCGCCGAGGTGACCTACCTTCAGGTGCTAGGCACCCGCGCCTGACCGACCGGTTGATCGGGGCGTTGGTCGACGGTTCGTCAGGGCAGCAGTACTGCGGCGAGGGTTGCCCTGCGCCAAGCCGGGCACTGCGGGGTGGTTGGTGACCCGGCCGCCGAGGGCATCTCGATGCGGCTGACCTACGGGATGCGCGCCACTCGACTCAGGCCTACTACGCCTGGGTGCGGCAACCCCTGAGCCGGGGCGACCTGGGACGTCGACCTGACGAACGCGGTGATCAACGCCCATGCCGACACCCCGGAGTGTGGCCACCGACTGCTCGCCGACGAGGTCGCCCGCCCCGGCGAGACCGTTGGGGCGCGGCGGGTGTGGCGGCTGTGCTCGCAGCAGCAGATGTGGTCGGCGACCGTGCGCCCCGGCCCGACACGACTGGGCGACTGCTAGCTGAGCCAACCGTTGAGCAAGCGGGGGCGTATTCGCTCGGTTGTGGAACGTCATGCGAGCCCCGACGGCACCCCCGCGCCGCTGAGCCCGTGGCCGGCCGCGCACCTCGCCGTGGATGCGCCGCTCAGGGTCGGTTGTGGAACGTCGTGGTGGGGGTTGCGCGCGTGGCCTGGTTCGCGGTGGTGGTCAGGCGGGTGTGGCGAGCTGTTGTGCGCGTTGGTAGGAGACGCCGAGGAGGCTGCCGACGTCGCGGACGGGCACGTTCGCCTTGACGAGGCTTTGCGCGAGGGCGGCTTTGCGGGCTTGCAGGTCTTTGCGTTCTTGTTCGGCTGCTGCTGCTCGGGTGGTGAGCTCGGTGACGGTGTCGTCGAGGTTGGGGATGCCGTCGACGTCGCGGAGGTGGATGTGGACGGTGACGTGGGAGAGGGGTTCGTCGGTCACGACGGCGACGAGCTCGCGGGCGGTGGTCCCGATGTCGGCGTAGCGGCGGGCCTGGGTGATGACGTCGAGTGCGGGGACCGCGACCATCCACCACTTTCCCTCGCGGGTCACCTCAACCTGGTAGGTGGTGTTCATCGTTGGCCGTCCTTGTCGCAGCTGCAGGTGTTCATGATCTTGTTGACCTGTCCGTGCACGCCCGGTGAGATCATGCGGTGCCCGTCGGGTACGGGCATCTGGTGCCGGCCGGTGGAGCACTTCCAGAGGGTGTGGCTGCCGACTGTCCGTGCTTGCAGCCATCCGGCGGCCCGGAGTCGTTTCAGCAGAACGCGCGTCGCTACCTCACCGACCACCAGAGTAGTCTATCTATGTAGACGATTTCCAGTCCAGTCTGGTAGGCACTTGAACCTGGTCTTGCCTGTGCGGGCGAACTCGTACGCACGTGCCGACGCCGGTGTCGTCGTGGTGCGGTCCCGTCTGGACGGAACCGGTTGCATGTTCATGCAGCCGGCCGGGTGGGGTCGTATTCGCTCGGTTGTGAAACATGGGCGTGGTGTGTCTTAGCTTTGGTGGCGTTCTTCGGCGACGCGGTGTTGGACCCGGAGGAGTCGGATGCCGGTGACGAGGATGAGCCCGCCCATGATGTTGCCGGTGGCTGACCATCCGAGGGCGCTGGCCCAGTTGGCCCAGCTGTAGGGGGCGCGGCCGGTGAGCAGGCCGGCGAACATGAGGATGGAGTCGAGCACGCAGTGGAACAGCTTCGCCGCGACGAGCACGAACGACAGCATGATGGCGGGGACGATCTTGATACCGAGGTTGTCGGTGGCGTTCTGCATGCGGGTGAGCAGGGTGATGACGGCACCTGCGAGGACGGCGAGCAGGAACGAGCGGACGGTGATTCCGAGCTCGGCGTAGTGGGTGCCGGCGGCGATCGCGGTGTCCTGCACGTCGGGCAGGGCGTAGACGATCATCGCGGCCATCCCGAGGCCGGTGAGCAGGTTCGCGGCCAGGCTGACTACCCATAGCCGTAGCAGCTGGCTGATCGTGCCGTCTTTGGCGACCACGGCGACGACCGGGACGAGGAAGTTCTCGGTGAACAGCTCGCTGCCTGCCATGAGGAGGGCCACGAACCCCACGGTGAAGGCGAGCGCACCCAGCAGTGCGCTGCCGGTGTCGTGCTCGACGACGAGGTAGGCGAGTACTCCGACGCCGACGTCGATCCCGCCGAGCATCCCGGTGGCGACCAGGGGCAGCAGCGGGCGTGCGAGCCGCTCGCGGCCTTGTCCGACGAGCCGGTCGAAGGCATCTTCCACCTCCGGTTCGGGACGCTCACCGGGGTCGGCGCTAAGCCTGTTCGTGTGCGCCGCTCCCGGCTTGCTCATCCTGACTCCCTCTCGCTTGTTGCGTGTCAGCGTGCCCGCGGTTTGGCTCCTTGCGCCGAAGGATGCAGGGAACGCATCGGGCGGGTAGCGCCTGTCCACCACGTTTGCGGCTCTCGCTCGCTGAGGTGGTGCCCTGTCGGTGGGTGAACCGGGCCAGGTGCGCGTGGCCCCTGCCCTCGGCCGGCCGCGGTCTACCGGGCGGGGGAGGGGTCAGTGGGCGGTGTTGTAGGCCTGTCTTACCGCGGTGGGGAAGTCTTCCAGGCCCCAGTGGAGGTGACCGCTCGCTGGTCGTCGCCGGCCGAGGTCAGTTTGGGAGAGCCTGCGGCCTCAATTGTTGTCGCTGCATCTTCATGCACAAAATTGCATGAGTTCACATTCGACCGGTTGTGAAACACCCGCCGGACCCCGGCGACGTCCTCCGGCGTCGGACCCGATTGCTCGAGCTCCGTGCGTGGCCGACGGTGCTGTTACGAGCGGGTGTGGAACATGATGCGGCCCTCAGCGGAGGGCATCGCACGGGGGGTGCCGCCCGGTGTGCCTTCATCCGCCGATGGGCCTACGACTTGCCCTGACTGGATCAAGACGTGACCGTCGGAGAACGTTCAGCTGGGGAGGGCGATGAGTCCGATGACCCCAATGACGTAGAGGGTCAGGACGGCGATGCTGTCGATGCCCAGGCGGGCGTGTTCCTTCTTGGGCCGGAACAGCAGCCCGCCGATGTAGACGATGGTGAGCAGGCCACCGAGCCCGGTGAGGTAGAGGTCGGCCGGGTGGGCGTTAGGGAGCACGGGCTTTCCGGAGACCAGCACGGCGAGCAGGAACAGCACCGGCAGGAACGCGTTGCCTCCGAAGATGTCACCGAAGGCGAGCTTGTAGTCGCCCTGGCGGGTGGCGGTGAGCCCGGTGCTGAGCTCGGGCAGCGAGGTGGCGGCGGCGAGGACGGTGGCCCCGAACAGGGCCCCGGACAGCCCGATGTGGGTGGCGGCGGCGGTGCCACTCTCCTCGGCGAGGGCACCGGCGACGAGGGTGGCCAGGGCGGCGGCACCGAAGACCGCGGCGGCCTTCAGCGTGCTGACGTGGTGGCGGGTGGCGTCCTGCTCACGGCTGGTGCGGGAGTGTCCTCGTGGCTTCGACTGGCTGTCAGGGGCTTCGCCGCTGTTGGCCCAGGGCAGGGCCCGTACCGCCCGTTGGGTGAGGACGAGCCCGACGACCCAGATGAGGGTGATGAGCAGGACGTCGGGGGTGAGACGGAACGCGACCAGGGTGGCCGGGAGCTGGGTGCCCATGATCACGGCGACCAGGACGGCGACGACGACGGCCCCTTCGATGACCAGGGTGAGGCTGGCGGCCTGGTAGGTCAGGGGTCGGCGCTCCCGGACCCCGAAGGCGTCCAGGGCCACCAGCACCACCGTCTGGATGGCGATCCCACCGAGGACGTTGCTCACCGCGACGTCGAGCTGTCCGCTGGCCGCGGCGCTGTAGGTGATGGCGATCTCGGGGAGGTTCGTGGCCACCGCGAGCAGGATGAGACCGCCCAGGGCCTGCCCGAGGTGCAGCCGCTCGGAGAGGATGTCGGTGTTGTTGGACAGGAAGATCCCGGCCA
This sequence comes from Rhodococcus antarcticus, assembly GCF_026153295.1. Taxonomy (NCBI): domain Bacteria; kingdom Bacillati; phylum Actinomycetota; class Actinomycetes; order Mycobacteriales; family Nocardiaceae; genus Rhodococcus; species Rhodococcus antarcticus. The sequence goes on from NZ_CP110615.1 coordinate 3,469,348, forward strand.
CCCAGATGGTGGCCGCGCACCCGACGAACACGAGCAGGTCCGCCCAGAACGGCAGGGCCGGCAGGATGTTCACCGGTCGTACCGTCCGTCGTCACCGTGGCTCATGGCGTCAGCTCCTTCTGGTCAGGAGGGGTGTTGGGTGGGTGTCGGGATGGTCGGTCAGGCGCTGCGCACGGGCGTGCCGCGGTGCCGGTCACCCACCAGGCGTGCCGTCCTGATGCGCCCGGTACCACGGGGGTGCGGTGCAGTACGGAGATGCGGCACGACAACTACTACCTTCCAGTGGTCGCCGTTGCGAAACGAAGCAGCTCGAACGTCAGCCTGCCGAGACCAGCGGCGCACCGACTCGACGCTGATACCGAGTCGGCGGCTACTCGGCGAGGGCCAAGTTGCACGGCGGGCGACCCGCACGACGTCACGCTCGAACTCCTCAGGAACACTTCCGGTACGAGAGACATCCTTTCTGCGGGAACACATCCCACGGATCGAACGTCAACCGAACCTGCAGTGGACCCGGGCGTGTCGGGGAGATCTTCCCGGGGCCCGTACCGCGGCCACCGTCTGGCGGCAGTCAGTCACCCGAGAGGCCACGTCGGCCGGTGCTTGACCGGCCGCATGTTCATGCGGTCGGCTTCATGCGCACGAATACGAGCGTATGAGACACCTGCTTGGTAATGACGTGGCAGCTAACACCAGCGGCCCGAGCACGTCGGCGCCTTTCGTCGTGGCCGCTGCTGCCTGTGGCGACTGCGTCGCAGCTAACCGGTGAGTAGCCGAAGCCAGGCGTCGATGAGCCAGGTGCGGAATCGGTCGGGTGTCCACCCGCGGTCCAGGACCAACAGCGCGTAGTACTCCGAGCTGTTCATCGACCAGATGACGTCAGCGACATCCTCGAGGCTGAGGTCGGCTCTGAGTGTCCCGGTCGTCGCGAGGTCCCCCGCCAGCTCCCGCATATTGCGGGCCCGCCGTTCGGACACCTCCCGCCAGAGCACCGCCAAGTCCTCCTCGCCGGCCGCCGCTTCCCGAAGCACCAGAAACAAGGGGGCGAGCCGCGCCTGGATCGCGGTCACCGCCGCCGCGTACACCGCCAGCTTCGCCGCCAGCGTCGGGGCAGCCCGCATCGTGACGGCATAGTCGCGGTCCCGACCCGGGACCGGCGAGGGACCGCCCGACAGCGCGGTCTCGACCAGCTCACGGAACAGCTCCGGCTTCCTTCCGACCGCCGCGTAGACGGTGTCAGAGGACACCGCCGCGCGGCGGGCGATCGCCGCGACGGTCGTGGCCCGGTAGCCCCGGGCCAGGAACAGCTCCCGGGCCGCGACCAGAATCCGCTGCCGGTTCGCCGCCGCAGCGCCACGACGCGTCGAGCTGTCGTAGCGACGCCTGTCCCCCGACGGGGCGTTGACCTGCTCCGACACGAGGCCTACCTTCACCAGTATTCGTCCGACAGTGTGCCGGGCCGATCATAGGTGGTGGCGGCAATGTCCGAACCCAAGGTGATGAAGCCCGACGACGGTGGGGTCGGCCGGGTCGTCTTCCGCGAGCCCGGGACAGCCCGGGCGACCTGGGCAATGCAGTCCCTCTTCGAGCACCTCCTCGAACCCGAGGAAGGCGTGCACGTCGGGGTCGCCCTCGTCACGCAGCCACCGGGCGTCGCCACCCCCCTGCACCGCCACACCCAGGAGACCGAAGCGTTCTACCTCCTCGACGGCCGAATGGACTACCTCGCCGGGGACGACCTCTACACCCTCACCGCCGGCTGCTTCCTGCACCTGCCCCGCGGGCTCCCCCACGCGTTCCGCATCCGCGGCGACACCCCCGCCCGGTTCCTCGCCCTCACCGCCCCCGCCGGCCTCCTCCACCTCTACGACGAGGTCGGGATCCCCGCTACCGAACGTCGGCTGCCCGGCGCCGACGCGCAGACCCCCGAGCAGGAGATACCCAAGTGGGTCGAAGTCGGACCCCGCTACGGCCTCGAGGTCGTGGGACCCCCCATCCCCGCTTGAGACCAGCCGACCCGCAGCAGCCCGCCGCTACCCGGTGAACGCACCGCGTTCCCGAACCCGCCGCAGCTCCAATACACACTCGCGCCTGTGCCATAAGAGACCCTGAGCGGCGCATCCGGCACGGGCCGCCGGCTGCGATGTGGTCGGCTCGCGACGGAGCAGCTGCTCGCGACGGCGCCCTGATTTTTGACGCACTGCTGCGGGTGTGTCACTGCGGCGGTGGGTCGGGAAACTGGCAGCAGACCCTGCTGTTGGAGCTTGACCCGTAGGAGCGGGTGTCGAGCTTGGTGGTGGTTTGGGCGACGGCGGGGTCGTGGCGGTGGTTGGGCTTGGTTCTAGTGTCGTGAGATGCCTGGTGATGGCGTTGGCTCGTTGGTGGGTTCCTATGCCTCGTATTTGCTTCGCCATGAGCTCGTCGCGTTGACCGAGGAACTGGTGAGCTTGATCGGCGCCGCGGTCCCGGACTACGCGGATTTGAGTGCGGTCAGCGAGGCGGAGCTGCGTTTGTCGTGTCAGCTGAACTTGGGGGTGGCGCTGGCGGAGTTGGCTGGCACTGCGCCGCTGGTTGATTCCTTGGCCACTCCTCAGCATGAGACGGGGCAACGTCGGGCTCGTCAGCGGTTGCCGTTGGAGTCGTTGCTGCACAGCTATCGGCTCGGTGGTCGGGTGCTGTGGCAGGGACTTGTGCGCCGGGCTGCTCAGGGTGGTTCACCGCGTGAGCACCGGCAGCTTCTTGATGAGGCGTGGATCTTGTGGGAGGTCATCGACCGGCACTCCTTCATCGTGGCCCGTGCCTACCGTGAGGAGCAGGGCCGGTTGCAGCAGCGGACCCAACGCCGCCGCTCCGCGCTGCTGATCGCCCTGCTCGAGGGGCACGGTGTCGACGCTGAACTGGCGCAGGACGCGGCCTCGGTGCTGGACATGCCGCTGCGCGGGCCGAGGTTTGTGGTCGTGGCCGCCATGGACCAGGCACAGACGGACCCGGCGCCCTCAGCGGACCGGGTCCTGGACGCGGCGGGCTTCTCCGCGGCGTGGGCCGTTCAGGCCCGGCAGGAGTCGGGCCTCGTGTGTTTGACCCCTGAGCAGAGCCTCGACGACGCCGTCGCGGTCCTGACTGGCGCCGCGGTGGGGGCGGTCGCGGTCTCCGGGGTGGTCGACCGGTTCGATGAGGTCGCCGCCGCCTACCGGCTGGCGGAGCTGACGCTGCAGACCTTGCCTGCGGGATACGTCGGGGTTGCCCTCGTCACCGAACACCTGCCGCAGGCCTTGCTGGCCGCGGCCAGCGACGTGACCACGGTGCTGGTCCAGCAGACCCTCGGCGCGGTCCTGGAGCTGGGCGAGGTAGAGCAGAGGACCTACCTCAACACCTTGCAGGTGTTGCTCGACTGCGACGGGTCCTACGTCGCTGCGGCACGTGAGCTGTTTTGTCACCGCAACACCGTGTTGCAGCGGGCCAAGCGACTGCAGTCACTGACCGGGTATAGCTTGTCCTCTCCCACCGACCGGCTGCACCTGCACCTAGCCCTGCTCGCTGTCCGCAGCGGGCACCACACCCCGCCACCGGTGGGCAAGCACCCCGGGCACTGACCAGCCACGAGCAGCGCTCGGATGTGCGCGGCGCACACCCGCCGACGCGTTGTGCGGTGCTGTGGTGACCCAGATCACGTGTTCGGGGGTGCAGGGTGACGGTCCCCGGGCATGCTCGGGCTTAACGCGGGCCATCCGGTTCCCGCTTCCCTCCCTGGAGTTGTCATGCGCCGAATCGCTTCCATCGTTGCCTGTGCCGCCCTCGCCGGCGCGGGCATGGTCAGCGCCACGACCCCCGCGGTCGCGAAGTCTTTCGTGACGTCGCCGTACGTGGCGCTCGGGGACAGCTACTCCTCCGGTGCCGGGATCCTCCCGCAGGTTCTCGGGTCCCCCCCGGCGTGCAGCCGCTCCCAGGTGAACTACCCCCATGACGTCGCGGCGGTCACCCAGCCGGCGGCGTTCACCGATGTGACGTGCAGTGGCGCCAAGACCTCGGACTTCTTCACCTCGCAGAGCGCCGGGGTGCCGCCGCAGCTCGACGCGGTGAACGCGGACACCCGCCTGATCACCATGACCATCAGCGGCAACGACGGAGGTGTCTTCGTGAACTCCTTCTTCGGCTGCGTCACGGTTGATGCCGGCCAGGTCTATGGCAACCCGTGCCAGCAGAAGTACGGCACGACGTTCGTCGACACCATCAACAACCAGACCTACCCCGCCCTGGTCAACACGTTGTCCGCGGTCCGCGCGAAGGCCCCGCACGCGAAGGTGGTCATCCTGGGCTACCCGCAGATCCTGCCGCCCGTCGGAGACCCGTCGTGCTACCCGTCCATGCCCTACTCGATGGGTGACGTGCCCTGGCTGGTCAACCAGCAGCAGGTCGCCAACGACGCGGTGCGCCGCGCCGCCGAGGCGACCGGCGCCCACTACGTGGACACCTCCACCCCCTCCGCCGGACACGACGCCTGCGCCGCGCCCGGGACCCGGTGGATGGAGCCCGTGACCAACCCGGTCAACGCTGACCCGGTGCACCCCAACGCCGACGGCGAAGCCGCCATGGCACGAGCGACCCTCACCGCCATCAGCTGACCCCCGGGCAACGCAACACCACGTGCGCCGCCCACACCAGTGGTCATCCACGTCCGTGCACACCGAGACGACCCCCAGGTTCATGACCTGGGGGCCGTCTTCGTCTCCGCCGTCGTGCGCCGCGACCCCACGCCCCCGCCCCAGCGCTGCCTTCGCCACCCCATCACCTGCGGGTGCTAACAAGATTCGGCGTCGAGCAAGCCCGCGATGTGGTGGACGGGCCCGGGTGGAGCCGTTACCTTGACGTGACCTGGCGGGAGTCAGTTGTCCTGGACGGGACGACGACGCGAGGTACCGCCGAGTCGGGCCCTGCGGGGTGCCGAACCGGGGACCCAGGTATGTGGGGTGAATCGACTGCTGCCCTGAGCGGGGCTGTGGTGGTAGGGCCGCGCTTCCCGGCCCGAACCCGTCAGCTGACCCGGTAGGCGGAGGTTGAGGAAGAAGGAGAACACCTCTCATTCCGTCACTGTTGCGTGCCCGCGTCCTGCGCCGCTGCCTCGCGGTGGGCCTCGTCGTCGCTGGCACGACCCTGCTGGGGACGTCACCGGCGGCGTTGGCCGACCCCACGGTCCCGCCCCCCTCCTCCACCTCCGATGCCGAGCAGCAGCTTCGGGAGATCAGCCACCAGGCGGAGGCTGTGAACGAGCAGGTGCTCGTGGCCCAGGAGGACCTCGCCGCCAAGCACGGTGCTGAACGCGCCGCCCAGGACCAGGTCACCGTCGCCGGTGTGGCCCTGGATCACGCTCGCGCCACCCAGTCGGAGTTTCAGGGCACCGTGGACAGCCTCACCGCCGCCCGCTACCGGGGTGCCCGGCTGGACTCGATGACCGCACTGATGCTGAGCAGGTCCCCGCAGGAGCTGCTCGACCAGATGGCGGCCCTGGACATGCTGGCTGCGGACACCACCATTCGGGTCGCCGCGTACAACGCCGCCGCGCAGCAGGCCACCCAGGCCCAGTCCGACGCGGCGACCGCTGCGCGGGCCGCCTCGGACGCCTCCGCCGCAGCGCAGGTCACCACACGGGACCTGGCCGCCAAGAAGGTCGACCTGGACCGGGAAGCCACCCAGGTGCGCGTCACGCTGGCGTCGTTGACCGCGGCGCAGCGCGTCAGCTATTTCGGCCCCACAGCCCCCGCCGGCTATGTCGCCCCTGCGGCCCCCACCGGTCACGTCGCCCCTGCGGTCCCCGCTGGCCAGGTCGCCGTCGCGGTTTCCGGCGTCGGTGCCCTCACCCCCGCGGGTTCGGGCGTCGGTGGCGCCGCTCTGCAGGCGGCGTTGAGCAAGGTTGGCAGCCCCTACGCCTACGGTGCCAACGGCCCGAGCGCGTTCGACTGCTCCGGGCTGGTGCAGTGGTCCTACGCGCAGGCCGGGATGAGCTTGCCGCGCACCACCGGCGGCCAGGCTGGGGTCGGCACCGCCGTCTCGCAGGCCGACCTGCAGCCCGGTGACATCGTGATCTTCTACAACGGTGGGCATGACGGCCTCTACGTGGGCAACGGCATGGTCGTCCACGCTCCCACCGAGGGCGACGTCGTCAAGGTCGCCCCGATGCAGTACATGCCCTTCGCGGGCGCCCGCCGCCCCTAAACCGCCCCATGCCCTTGCCGCCCCGCGGACCCCGGCAGCGCACGTGCGCCTACGTCCCGACCGGCGCATCTCAGTGCCAGATCCCGGGACACCACGACCGGACCGCGAACCACCGCGCGGACCCCGCGCTGCGCGAAGGGCCCGGTTGCCAAAGCAACCGGGCCCTTCGACGTGGGGGAGACGTCAGGACTGCAACCAGATGATGTGCCTCGCAGCGACCACCTCCGTCGTGTTGAGTCTGGACTGTGTTGTGCGCACTCATGCGCTGCCCCGTGCAGCGCCTCAGGTGATCCCTCTGTGTCTGCCGATTTTTTAGCACCGGCCCCCACACGCGTCAACACCCGCGAGGCCCCGCCTTCGCGTCTACTGCAGGTGAGGTGTTGGGGTGGGCGTGCAGCAGCCCCTTCGTTGGGTGTCCACCGCGGGCACCGTGTGAGGGCAGCCAGCCACCCGAGCGATCGTCACCCCGCCCCGGCCGCATGTTCATGCGGTGGCGCTTCATGAGCACGAATACGAGCGGTTGTGGAACACGTCGCGGGCGCGAGTTCTGCTGAGCGGCGGGTTGCACTCCCAGACACATGATTGTGTCATACGATATTCCGATGGCGAGTGACGAGCAGATCCAGGGATGGGCCGCCGAGGCGGAGGCCGGGTATGACGTCGAGGAGTTGAAGCGGCGTGGGCGTGGCCGTCCGGGGCGGGGGGCCGAGCCGATGCAGGTGGTGGCAGTGAGGTTGACGGCGGAGGAGATCGCGGCGCTGGATGCGGTGGCCGGGCGGGAGCACTTGTCTCGGTCCGAGGCGATCCGACGGGCGCTGGCTGACTTCGCCGCGTGAAGGTTCACCGCAGCGCGCTGAAGCATGGGGTGTCGAGCGAGGACGCGGTGCAGGCCGCCGACTGGTCGCACTGGGTCGAGCCTCTCGAGGAGGACGACTGGCCGCACCGTGAGCTGCGCCTGGGCTTCGACGCCCAGGCCCGGTTGCTGGAGACCGTGGTGCCGGTCTTCGAGAGCGGTGAGCGGCTGGTGATCCACGCGATGCCGGCACGCAAGCAGTACTGGGACCTGCTCACCTGAACCCAGGAGGTCTCCCCACCCATCGTCAGCACCGGCATGTTGCTCACCGTGACCGACATGACGGTGCGCCGTATTCGGCCGGTTGTGGAACGTGAGAACGGCCTGGTCTACCGACTGTCGTTACCGCCGCAGGGACTCGAGTAGGTCCGGGGCCGAGATCAGCAGGTAGCCGAGCGCGATCGCGGGCAGGGTCCAGGCTGCGGTCTGCAGGAGCTGGCGGGGTGTACGGATGGCCACGGCGAGGACCGCGACCACTGCCAGAACACCGAAGCTGATCACCACGACCCCGTCGGAGGGGTAGCTGCTGGCGCGCCGGTAGGCGTCGGCGGCGAGGAGGCCGATTGCGGCGGCGGTGCTGCGGTGGCCGGTGGTGCCGATGCCGGCGAAGGCAGCGCCGAGGGCGATGCCGGCGATGACCGCGAGCACACCCCACTCGGTGAGCTGGGTGGTGTTGAGCTCGTAGGGCATCCCGGGGTAGCGGATGCCGTACATGAGCTTCTTCCCGACGTAGAAGGCGACCACGGCGGCCAGCAGCGCGAGACACGATGCCCCGATCGCAGAGATGCGTGGTTGGCGGGCGCTGAGCAGGGCGACGGTGAGGATCCAGAGTCCGAAGGTGTGCGACAGCCGCCGGTAGACGGCGTCGTAGTAGGCCCACGCGGCGGCGCCACCGGTCAGGGTCCCGGCCAGGACCGCGATCCCCCATCTCGCCCACACCGCTGCCGAGATCGTGTGGCCGAGCCTGCCCTCTGTGTGCAGTCCGTTCATGCGCCATCCCCGATCAAGCATCTCTGCGCAACCACGGTCGGCTCGGTGGTGCCGTCGACGGCGTGAGCTCAGCGGCTGCACTGCCAGTGTTGACCCGAGGGCCAGCTTTTCCGAGAGGGGGCTGCTAGCAGGATGCGGTGATGAGCAAGCAGTGCCGCAGACGATCGGTTGTGAAACGTCAACGTGGGGTCCGGGCGCTTGATGCGGCTGCGGTCACCCGGAGCTCAGGCGAGGTCAGTGCGGTGGTCGGCGGCCGGGCGGTCCGTTGCGTCCGCGGTGGGCTCGGTGGGGAGTCGGCCTGGTCGGGGTGCAGGGCGGTCAACGCGACCTGGATGACCCCAGGGAGGGCGGTGCTGTCGGCGGCCACGGCGATGAGGGTGGCGGCGTCGTCGGCATCGGCGGTGTCGGGGACCGACAACGTCACCAGCACGGTCACCAACCGCTCATCAGGCTCCACGGCTGCAATATCCTCCGCGTGCGAGCCACCAAGGCGGCGAACCCGGGCGGAGCTGCCAGCCGGGCGCCGGTGCGGTCCGCCGGTACATGGCCTGAGTCCGGGGCCGAACTGGAGAACCCGACAGTCGAGCGCAGGCTCGACCTCGCCACCGCACCGCTGGCGTCCACGTGGGGTCGACGCCCACCGACACCCGACCGCGAGTAACCCCGAAACCGCACCCACCCACCCACCCACCCACCCACCCACCCACCCGCCGTGACGGGGCGGGGCGTGGCGTGGTTCATCACAGGGGTGCTCCCCACCGGGGTAAGGGGACGCCGACCGATGTGGCCGCGAAGCCCCCAACAGTGTCCCCGCCACCGTGTGGCGCCACTCAGCCGTGGGCGTTCGTGATGAGCTGGCGTCTGCTGTTGACGCCGGCTTTGGCGAAGATGGACCGCAGGTGGTCGTTGACCGTGTACTCGCCGATGCCCAGCACGGCGGCCACACCTCTGGTGTCGGCGCCACCAACGAGGTGCCCGACGAGTTCTCGTTCTCGGGCCGTCAGGCCGATCACGCGGCAGTAGACCTCGAGCCGCTGTGCGGGTGGGGCGTGTTCGATCGTGACCGCGATCATCGCCCCGGTTTCCGGTTCGGGATCGAGCCGGGCGGCCCGGACCTGGAGCCACCTCCCGCCACCCCGGTGCAGCCGGGCGGTGGGCGCGTGGGTGTCGATGCCGCTCTCGAGGGCGAGGAGCTGGGCGGCGACGTTGAGGGCCACGGCGGGAACCGGGGACTGCCCCGGCAGGGTTGGGAGCAGCGCGCGGAGCTGGGTGTCCGCCTGGGCGGTCTGCGTAGCGAGCTTGAGCGTGTCGTTCAGCAGCAGCACCGCGGGACCGTCGGACGGGGCCTTCTCGGCGGGCACCGCGAACGTGCCGGCCAGACTTGCACGCAGGCTCTGGGTCAGCTCCGGTAGGACGCTGGCGAGGAACGCTCGGTCCGACCGGGAGAACGCGCGCGAAGTGGGTGCGCTGCGCCAGAGGTCGAGGAACCCCCAGCAGCCCTGGGTGTCGCGCAGGACCATCGAGGCGACGTCGTGGACGCCGTAGCTGCGCAGGAGCTCACGCCACACGAGGCTCTGGTCCAGGTGGCCACCGGTAGCTCCGACGAGCGTCGCGACCTCGTCTCCGGCCAGGGTTGTCCATCTGTTCGTCGGTGTCAGGTACTTGAGCCGGATCAGGGTGGGTAGGTCCTGCAGCGACGGCACCTCGGCGAGTGGGGACGCACCTACCGTGGTGGTCGGGTCGGTGAGCACCCAGACGTAGGCGTCGCAGGGCACCACCTGCCGGATCTCGGCGAGCACCGCCGCGCGCACCGCCCGGTCGTCACCCGGCACGGCGCAGATGCGCGCGATTCGCCGTCGCGCACTGTCCTGCTGACGCTCACCGGGCACACCCGATCATGGCATCGCCCCAGCCCGCGGAGGTGGTTGCTCGTCAACCCCAACAACTCGGGATGCCGACGACGATGCCGCGCTGGCTAGCGTCGGAACACACGATACCGATCAGCGATCCGACCCGGAGGAGACCACCGTGCACACCATGATCGTGACCATGACCTTGGATCCCGCCCACCGCGACGAGGTGGACCGGCACTTCCGGGACCAGGTGTCGGTGTGGGCGAAGGCCCAGCCCGGCTTCGTGACCGGCCAGTGGCTTCGCAGCGACGACGGCACCAAGGGTCTCGGCGTGGTCAGCTTCGCGTCGAACCAGACGGCGACCGCGGCGGCGGCGGGACCACGCACATCACTCCCGGCACCAGCATGGTCAATCGACTCCGTCGAGATCTTCGAGCAGATCACGCAGAACTGAGCGACGCCGAGGCCCCCAGGGGCACGACACCCGAACGAGCCCACGTCTGTAGCCCGACCTGCACCGACATCCCACCGCCGCATGGGGCGAGCAATCGCATTAGAGGTGCAGTTCAAGCCCCAGATTCCGGCGAGCGGGCGGCCCGGTGTGGGCGACCTGGGTGCAGCTGCGAGGTCCGTCAGGAGGAGCGGCGTGCCGTCGCGTGATCGCGAGTGCCGCCGACGGGAAGCGTGCCCCACGCGCGCACTGTGAACTATAGTTGACATGTGGTTGAGGTCGTCACGTGATCGACGTTCGACCAGTGGCTGCGCTCCGGGGATTAACTGGTCCTGCTGCTCACCGGAGGGGAGAAGTCGACCCAGGCCGCGGACATCAGGACCGCCCATGACATAGCTCGAAGCTGGCACCGCAGCCAAGGAGAAGCCCGATGAGCACCGACGCCGAGACCTTCACCCCCTTCGACACGGCCAGCTACCTTGACACCGTCGAGGACGCGGCGGCCTACCTGGAGGCGATCATCGAGCAGGCCGACGACGACCCCACGGTCATCGCCCAAGCGCTGGGGTCGATAGCCCGCTCAAGGAACTTCAGTCAGATCGCCCGGCAGGCAGGCATGAGCCGCGAAGGGCTCTACAAGGCACTGTCCGCCGACGGCAACCCCAGCCTCGCGACCGTCGTCAAGGTGTCCCGCGCACTGGGGCTGCGGCTGCACTTCGAAGCCATCGCCTGAGCCGCCAGCGCCAGGTCGCCAGCAGGTGCACCACCGTGGGGGACTGGGCTACCTAGCCGGCCAAGGCTCCACACTTGTCATAAAATTACTGCTGGGGGGCAGACCTGACGGGGCTACCGACCACGACCCAGATGGTTCATCTAGAGATCCCGGGACGCGAAACTTTTTTACCGCCAATTACGAGCCCAGTCCGTACCGGTAGCCAGCCCGTGAGGGGGACGTCCGTGAGGGCTTCTTCAGCGAACCTCGACGGGGCCGTGGCCCGGGCCGCGGAGTCGGGCGGCCACCCTGCCGCCCACCGCCTCCCTCGCGGCGGCCGGGGACGCGGGGCTGCCCCCGTCGGCTACCCCCTCGCGGCGTGGCTCGCGCCGCCGTACCTGGTGGTGGTGGGGCCGGGTTCGCGGTGGGCCTCGCGCTCGTCGTCGCGGCGTGGCGGTAGGCCAGGCCGGAGTACGGCACCAGCACCCACGTCACCGGCGCGACGGCGGCCGGTCCCGTCGCTCGTGGTGCGCGGGGACCAGCCGAGGGCTCAACCGGACGAGGGCGAGCATGGCGACCAGCTCCACCAGGGTCTGGGTGACGACCACGACGGGCGTGAGCTCGAACCCGGCGGGCAGTGCGAGGGCGAGCGGGAGGACGACCAGGCTGTTGCGGGTCACCCCGCTGAAGACCACCGCACGGCCACCCGCAGGGTCGAGGTGACCGGCCCGCGCCGCCGCCACCCCGACGCCGACCATGACGAGGGCGAAGAGCGCGAAGACGGGGACCACCTGGGCGACGGTGCCCATCGCACCCCGCACCGCCGGGACCTGCGAGGCGACGACGACCAGCAGGGTCACCGCCAGCAGGGGCACCATCAGCGAGGTCATGACCTCGGTGACGGTGACGCCGGCACGGTGTCGGCGGGCGAGGAGCTCGGTGGCCAGGGCGAGCAGCAGCGGGATCGCGATGAGCACGGTGAACGCCCGCACGAAGGGGCCCGGGTCCACCACGTCGGCGACCTCGGGGCCGAGCAGGACCAGCAGGTACAGCGGCAGCAGGAGCAGCTGGGCGAGCATGAGCAGAGGTGTGGCGGCGAGCAGGCGGTACGACGACCCTCCGGCCAGGCCGGAGAAGACGATGACGTAGTCGACGCACGGGGTCAGCAGGACCAGCAGCACCCCGAGCAGCACCGCCTGCCCGCCGGGCACCAGGGGCATCAGGGCCCACACCACCAGGGGGACGACCGCGAAGTCGACCACCAGCACCACCGCCAGGAACCGGGCGTCCCGGAAGGCCCGGGTCAGGGCGGTGAACGGCACCTGCAGGAACGTGGCGAACAGCAGCGCCGCCAGCACCGGCTCGATGGCGTGCTCCAGCGGCGGCGCAGTGCCCGGGACGACCAGGCCCAGCACGGCGCCCGCGGCCAGCGCCAGCAGGTAGACCCCGATCTGGTGGTGGTCCGCCCACGCCACCAGGCGGACGGTCGGACCCGGTCCGGCACCGGTCGCCCGGACCTTCCCGCTCACCGGTGCACCACGGGACCGTCGACGCCCAGCCGCACCTGCCCGACACCTCCACCACCACGTCACCGCCGCCCCCACGCGTTGGGGGCGCTAGGGGGTCGATCCGACTCAACAGCTCCCCGACGTGTGGCAGGCCGTCAACGGCACGGTATGGGGCTCCGCCGCCACGCACACCTCCGGGTCCACCGTCCCCTTCGGCGGCCGCGGCACCGGCTCGGCGCCGAGCAGATCGACCAGGCAGGAGGTGCGGCATGCTGGGGCCCATGAGCATCCACATCACCGGCGACGCGGCGGCCGACGAGATCCTGGCCGACCCCTTCGCGTTGCTGCTCGGGATGCTCCTGGACCAGCAGTACCCCATGGAGCACGCCTTCCGCGGCCCGGCGAAGATCACCGACCGCTTCGGCGGTGTGGACCCGGTGGCGATCGCCGAGGCCGACCCGGAGGAGTTCGCGACGATGTGCGCGACCACCCCGGCCGTGCACCGCTATCCCGGGTCGATGGCCACCAAGATCCAGGCGGTCGCCCGGATCGTCGTGGACGACTACGCGGGCCACGCCGAGCGGATCTGGACCGAGGCGGCCGACGGCGCGGACCTGGTGAAGCGGATCGAGGCCCTGCCCGGGTTCGGGAAGCAGAAGGCGAAGATCTTTACCGCCCTGGTGGCCAAGCAGCTCGGGGCGGGGCCCGCCGGGTGGGAGAAGGCCGTGGGGGACTACGCGCTGGAGGGGTACCGCTCGGTGGCCGACGTGGTGGACCCCGCGTCGCTGCGACGCGTGCGGGACTTCAAGCAGGAGCAGAAGAAGGCCGCCACGACCGCGAAGGGCTGAGCGCCAGCCGCTCACGGGGTCAACGCCCCACCCGCTCCGATCAGGATGCTGGAGGGGGTGCCGCTCGTCCGTAGCCGTCGCAGCGCTTCTCGCACCGTGTGCCGGGAGACCCCGTGGTCGGCAACCAGCTCGGTCTCCGTCGGTCGACGGGCCGGCGACGTGGGCACGTGGGCCTCCCGGGTGCGAGGTGCACAGGGGTGGGGCTGGACCGTCGTGCCACAACCCGGTACGGTACGGATGTACGTACTTATCTGGAGGAGAGGGCGACCATGCAGGTCGAGACGATCGAGACCCCGTCGCTGGGGGACCGGAGCTACCTGGTGCACGACGGCGTGGTGGCGCTGGTCGTGGATCCGCAGCGGGACACCGACCGGGTGACTGCTGCGGCGGCCAGGCTGGGTGTGCGGATCGCAGCGGTGGCCGAGACCCACCTGCACAACGACTACGTCACCGGTGGTGTTCACCTGGCCCAGGAGCTGGGGGTGGACTACCTGGTCAACGCCGCCGACACCGTCGACTTCACCCGTCGCCCGGTCGCCGACGGCGAGGTGGTCGAGGTCGGCCGCCTGCGGGTTCGGGTCGTGGCGACTCCCGGGCACACCCACACCCACCTGTCCTACGTCGTCACCGACACCGGGGGGCCTGGGGATTCCGCCGGGCCGGGGGAGGCGGTGTTCTCCGGCGGCAGCCTGCTGTTCGGCTCCGTGGGGCGCACCGACCTGGTGTCGCCGGCGGACACCGACGGGCTGACCCACGACCAGTTCCACTCGGTGCGTGCCCTGGTCTCGGTGGCCACCGACGAGGCCGCGCTGTTCCCGACGCACGGTTTCGGGTCCTTCTGCTCCTCGGGCCCGGCAACCGGTGCGGACAGCTCCACGGTGGGGGAGCAGCGGCGCAGCAACCACGCCCTGACCACCACCGACGAGGACCGCTTCGTCGCCGAGCTCATCGCGGGCCTGGCTGCCTACCCCACCTACTACGTGCACATGGGCCCGGCCAACGCCCACGGTCCGTCCGCGCCGGACCTCGCCGTGCCGGCCCCGCTGAGCGCCGACGAGCTGCGCGACCGACTCGCCGGTGGTGGGTGGGTGGTGGACCTGCGGACGCGGCGGGCCTTCGCCGACGGGCACCTCGCGGGCACCTTGTCCTTCGAGCCCGGGGCGAGCTTCGTCACCTACCTCGGCTGGACCGTGCCCTGGGGTGAGCCGCTGACCCTGCTCGGCTCCGAGGACGACGTCGCCACCGCGGTCCGCGAGCTGGCCCGCATCGGCTGGGACCACCCCGACGCCGTGCTCGGCGACCCCCTCCAAGCCCTGCCCGGGCACCCCGTGCACTCCTACCGGCGCGCCGGGTGGTCGGAGGTTCTCACCGAGGAGCCTGCCCTGGTCCTCGACGTGCGCCGCACCGACGAGTACGCCGCGGGGCACCTGCCGGGTGCGCTGAACATCCCGTTGCACGAGCTGCTCTCCCGGACCGAGGAGGTCCCGGACGGGCAGGTGTGGGTGCACTGCGGATCCGGCTACCGCGCCGGGGTCGCGGCGAGCGTCCTGGACCGGGCCGGGCGTGACGCCGTCCACGTCGACGCCGCGTTCGACGAGGCGGTCGGCGCCGGGCTCACCGTCACCACCGACGCCCGGGGTCGGCCCGGCACGGTGGTCTGATACGTGACCACCGTCGTCGCCCTGCTCGCCGGAGCGGTCATCGGCGTTCTCCTCGGCGCACTCGGTGGCGGCGGTTCGATCCTCACCGTCCCGGTGCTGGTCTACGGCCTGGGACAGGGCACGGGGGCGGCCACCACGGCCTCGCTGGTCATCGTCGGGATCACCTCGGTCGTCGCCGCGGCCGGGCACCACCGCGGCGGCCGGGTGCGGTGGGCCCCAGGCTTGGTCTTCGGCCTGCTCGGGTCGGTCACCGCGCTGCTCGGGACCCTGGCGGCCAGGCACGTGGCCCCGGCCGTGCTGCTGCTCGGCTTCGCGGTCCTGATGCTGCTGGCCGCAGCAGGGATGGTTCGCCGAGACCGGCACGTCCAGGCCCGCGACGACGCGCCCGCCGAGGCCGGCCGCGACACCCGGGTCGCCACCCGGACCCGCACCGCCACCGGTCGGCGGGTGCTCCTGGTCTCCGCCGCACTCGGGGTCGGACTGCTCACCGGGTTCTTCGGGGTGGGCGGGGGTTTCGTCATCGTGCCCGCCCTCGTGCTCGCCCTGCAGCTGCCGATGCCGGTCGCCGCCGCCACCTCGCTCGTGGTCATCGCCCTGAACAGCGGGGCAGGACTGCTCGCCCGGTGGGGTCACCTCGACATTCCGTGGCACGTCGTGCTCCCGTTCACCGCCGCCGCCGTGCTGACCTCCCTGCTCGGCGGCCAGGTCGCCCAGCACGTCCCGGCCCGGCTGCTCACCCGCGGTTTCATCGCGCTGCTCGTCCTCGTCTCCGCCTACGTCGCGGTGCGGGCCGGGACATCGCTGTGACCGACCCGGTGCCAGCATCTCCGCGCTCGTCCGGGCGCGCACCCTGCACGACACAGAAGGAGTGACGTGACCCAGCTCGTGATCGACTCAGTGCATCCGTTCGCGCTCGATGGGCCGGATGGTCCGGTGACGGTGCTCGCAGGCCCGGGGGGTCCGGGAGGCCTGGTGGGCGTGGGGGGCGGGTTCGGCAGCATCACTGCTCTGCTGGTGGTGTTCGCGGTGGTCGCTCTGCTGGCGGTGGTGGCCCGGTTGACGACCTCCCGCCGCCGTGGTCGCGGCCGCGGCACCGGAGTGGCTGAGCTCGACCAGCGAGACGTGCGGAGGGGTGGGTCGTCGTGATGGGTGGGTTCGGGATGGGTGTCGGGTGGCTGTTCGGGCTGCTGATGCTGGCCGGGGTGGTGGCGTTGGTGGTGGTCGGGGTGCGCGCAGCGCGCGGCGGGATCGGGGGTGGACCCATCCGGTCGACGCCCGCCGACCGATCGGCGGGAGCACGGCAGATCCTGGAGGAGCGGTACGCCCGGGGTGAGCTCAGCACCGAGGAGTACCAGGAACGACGCGAGACCCTCGGCGGCGGCTCGTGACCGGGGCCATCAGCCGCCGGAGCTTCATTCTCGTTGGTGGCGCCGGAGTCGTGGCCACCGCGGTCGGCGGCATCGGACTGGTCCGCTCGTCCGGGTCGGGCTTCGACCCGGTCGTCGGTGGGCCGCTTCGGTCGCCCCCGGTGCTGGCCAGCTCGGGTGGGGTGCTGGTGGCCACGTTGGAGGCGGCGCGGTCCCAGCTACCGGTGGCCGGTCGGGTGGTGACCGCACTGGGGTACAACGGTGGGCTGCCGGGCCCGACGCTCCGGGTGCACCCCGGTGACCTGGTGCGGGTGAGCCTGGTCAACCGGTTGGACGTGCCGACGAACCTGCACGTGCACGGCCTGACCGTGTCACCCGAGCGCAACGGGGACAACGTGTTCCGACGGGTGGCCCCGGGGGAGACCGGGCAGTACGAGTACCGGCTGCCGGCGGATCACCCACCGGGGGTCTTCTGGTACCACCCGCACGTGCACGGGGCGGTCGCCGACCAGGTCTTCGGTGGCCTCTACGGCGCGATCATCGTCGAGGACCCCGCCGCCAGCGCGATCGCGGCCCGGGACGAGGTGATGGTCATCTCCGACACCACCATCGACGGCGGCGAGGTCTCCGGGTCGGTGTCGGCGATGCAGCGGATGCGTGGGCGGGAGGGTGAGCTGCTGCTGCTCAACGGACAGGCCAGCCCGACGATCGCTGCGCGCCCCGGGGAGCGGGTGCGGTGGCGGGTGGTCAACGCGTGCGCGTCCCGCTACGTGACCCTGCAGCTCGAGGGTCACCGGTTCGGCGTGCTCGGGGTCGACTCCGGGCGCACCGCGGCGCCGCAGGACACCGAGCAGGTGACCCTCGCCCCGGGCAACCGGGCCGACCTCCTGATCACCGCCGGCGCCGGGCGCAGCGTGCTGCGCGCCCTTCCCCACGACCGGGGCGGGTCGATGATGGGGGGCACGAGCACCGGGCAGGCGACGACGCTGGCCACCCTGGAGGTGACCGGTGAGCAGGCCGCCGCACCGTCGCCGGTGCCCGTGCAGCCGGTGCCCACCGACCTGCGGGGTGCTCCGATCTCCGGGCGACGCACCCTGACGTTCGCCATGGGCATGGGCATGGGGATGGGTGGCGGTATGACGGCCACCATCGACGGGGCGACGTTCGACCCGCAGCGGGTCGATCAGGATCCCCGCTCGGGCACCGTGGAGGAGTGGGTGCTGCGCAACACCTCGACCCTGAGCCACCCGGTGCACCTGCACGTCTGGCCGATGCAGGTCGTCAGCCAGGACGGCACCCTGGTGGCGGGCGTCGTCGTCCGGGACGTCGTCGACGTCCCGGCCGGCGCCAGCGTCACGGTGCGCATCGCGTTCACCGGACCGGTGGGTCGCACCGTCTACCACTGCCACATCCTCGACCACGAGGATGCCGGGATGATGGGCGTCGTCGACGTCCGTTGAGCGATCCGCGTGCGGCCCTTGCTGTCGAAGGAACTGAGGCGGAGGGTACTTCCGTGGCCAGGAAGAGATGGACCGAGCTTGATCCTCACGTTCGCCGGCTGATCGTCGTGGGGGGAGCCGTCGACGGTGTGCTGAAGGTTGCCGCCCTGGTCGATCTGTACCGGCGCCCTTCTGGTGGGGTCAGGGGTTCGAAGAGGCGATGGGCAACGGCGATCACACTTGTGAGCTCAGCAGGCGTCGTACCCGTCATCTACTTCCGCTACGGACGCCGTAGGTAGCTGGTGGCAACGGGCTCTGCCGGTCCACAGGCGGATCGGCGACCGCGGCACGGGTAGGTGGCGGCACGTGGGGCGCCAGCCCTGTGCGGGCTCAGGCCAGGAAGGTTCTCCAGCCCCCGGTCGGGGCGACCCCGGGGCTCAGCGTGCGCAGGCGGGCGATGACGGCGGGGTCCTGGACGTCGAGCCAGTCCACCAGCTGCCGGAAGGACACCAGCCGGACGTCCTCGTGGGCGGCGATGGTCGTCAGCACCTGCTCGACGGCGTCCATGTAGATGCCGCCGTTCCACTGCTCGAAGTGGTTGCCGATGAACATGGGGGCCCGGTTGCTGGTCAGCGCGCGGGTGAAGCCGGCGAGGTAGGACTGGTAGGCCTGCGTGCGCCACTCCGCGAAGCGTGCGGGGTCACCGTCCGGGTCGCCGCCGTTCTGCTTGTACATGAGGTTGTAGTCCATCGACAGCGTCTGGTGGGCCCCGTCCCCGGCGAACGGGATGGACTGCAGCGGCAGGTCCCACAGGCCGGACTTCTTCGTCGGCCACACCTGGCTGCCGCCGGGCGAGCTCGCGTCGTAGCGCCAGCCGAGCTCGGCGGCGGCGGGCAGCAGGTTCTTCTGCCCCTCCAGGCAGGGTGCGCGGCCGCCCACCAGCTCGGTGGCGTAGTCGAAGGGAAGCGGCGGGGCGTCGGGGGCGGCGGCGTTCGTCCGCCAGGTCTGGACGAACCCCACGGCCTGGTCGATCTCGCTGCGCCACTCCTGCGGGGACCAGCGCCCCGCGCCGTTCGTCCCGCAGAAGTGCCCGTTGAAGTGGGTGCCGATCTCGTGGCCGTCGATCCAGGCGAGCCCGATCTCCGACATCGTGGCCAGCACCTCGTCGCGGTTGAACAACCCGATCGCCGAGGCGCCGACGCGGTGCTGGGGCGGGTGGTACAGCTCGCGCCGGTCCACGGGCAGTGCGTAGGTGCCGGTGAGGAAGAAGGTCATGCTCGCGCCCAGGTCGGCGGCCAGCGAGCGGAAGCGCGGGAACTGCCCGGTCGCCAGGTTGCCGGCGCCGTCCCAGGAGAACACCACGAACTGGGGCGGGGTCTCACCGGGCGCGAGCGGTCGGGGCGTGGGCTGGTGGGGCTGCGGTCCGGTGTCGGAGGTCGAGCCGTCGCCGATGAGCCGCAGCACCGGTCGACCGGAGGCCGTGGTGGTGGCGGCCGCGGGGGTCGTGGTGCTCGCCGCGGAGGCCGACGTCTGGTCGACGGTGCTGCTGGCCGACCCGGCCGCGACCGTCGGCGTGGACTCGGTGCAGGCGGCAACCGCCGTCCCGACCGCGGCGGCCAGGAGCGTGCGCCGGGAGATCATCGACACCGCGTCGTCCCCCTCCACGGGTGCTCCGCCGCCCCCAACGGCCATCACCCTAGGTGGATGACGGTCGGGGGCGGGTTACCCCGCACCCCGACCCGCCGGGCCGGCACCGGGTGGCGGGCCGAGAACAGCTGGGGCACCACCTCAGACTCGGCACTCCAGGGCTGCAGACCGGTCGGCGGCGAGGGAACCCTGATGCTGGGATGCTGGTGAGGTGAGCGCTGAGACCCTCGCCCTGCTGGGCCTCGCGCTGGGTGTCGTGGTGATCGCCGGCTCGGCCGTCGCGAGCCGCACCGGGCTCCCGGCCCCCGTCGTGCTCGTGGTGTTCGGTCTGCTCGCGAGCCTGGTACCCGGGGTCCCCTCGCTGAACCTGCCGCCCGACCTGGTGTTCCTGGTGTTCCTGCCGCCGCTGGTCTACCGGGCCTCCTTCCTGACCCACCCCAGGACGCTGCGCCGTCACGCCACCCCGCTGGCACTGCTCTCGGTGGGACTGGTCCTGACCACCGCGCTGACCGTCGCGCTCCTGGTCTCCCACCTCGTGCCCGGGGTTGGGTTCGCCCAGGGGTTGGTGCTCGGGGCGGTGGTCGCGCCCACCGACCCGGTCGCCGCGTCCGGGATCTTCGGCCGGCTCGGGGCACCCCGCACCGTCGTCGACATCGTCGAGGGCGAGAGCCTCGTCAACGATGCCACCGCCCTGGTCCTCTACGCCGTCGCGGTCCAGGCGGTCGTCAGCGGGCCCCCCACCGTGCTCGGCGCGGCCGGCGGACTGGCCGTGGCCGTCCTCGGCGGTGTCGCCATCGGCCTGGTGACCGGGCTCCTGGTCGTCGTGGTCCGCACCCGGATCCGCGACGTCGGCCTGCAGCTGCTGCTGTCGCTGTTCACCCCCTACGCCGCCTACGTCCTCGCGGAGAAGGCGACGGCGTCGGGGGTGCTGGCCGTCGTCACCGCCGGGGTCCTGATCGGCAGCCGCAGCGGCGGCATCTTCGGCTCGACCGCCCGCCTGCAGACCACGGCGTTCTGGTCGCTGCTCGACGTCGTCCTGAACTCCGTGCTGTTCGTGCTGCTCGGCCTGGAGATCCGCACCGTCCTCGGAGACCTCCCCCCGGACGGGATGTGGCGGCTGACCGGCTACACCGTGGCGGTCGTCGCCACCGTCGTGTCGCTGCGCATGGCGTGGCAGCTGCTCGTGCCACCCCCGGTCTACTGGCTCCGTCAGGTGCTGGGCCGTCCCCGCTCCGACAGCTCCGTCGCCGAGCGGGTCGTCATCGGCTGGACGGGGATGCGGGGCGCCATCAGCCTCGCCGCCGCCCTGGCCATCCCGCTCACCGCCGACGGGGCACCGTTCCCCGCGCGTGCCCTGCTGCTGTTCCTCACCGTCGCCGTCGTGCTGTTCACCCTCCTCGCCCAGGGCACCACCCTGCCGTTCGTGCTGCGTCGCGCCGGGCTCGCCAACGACGAGAGCGAGGCCGAGCAGGAGCGCGACGCCCGCCTCGCCCTCGCCGAGGTCGCCCTCGCCCGCCTCGACGAGCTCGAGGACAGCGGCGAGCTGCCCGCGGGCGGCGCCTCGCCCCTGCGGCAGGTGTGGGAGCAGACCCGAAGCAAGCTCCAGGCCTCCGGGACGGACCCCGACGACGCCGGCGAGGGCGGTGTCGAGGTCGACCTCACCACGCTGCGCCTGGACCTCGCCGAGCGCCAGAGCCGCGAGCTCGACCGACTCAGCGCCACCGACGAGATCGCGCCCGAGGTCGCCCGCACCCTGCGCCGGGAGATCGACCTCCAGCAGATGCGACTGGGCGGAGGGGACAGCTGACGCTGGGAGCCGGTCGTCGTGGTGCGGGCGGTGGTGGTGAGGCAGGCTAGGTGCGGTGGCTGACGCCGACGTACCGACACCCGGCGCCCCGCGGCCTCGCCGGCCACCTCGCGCGATCGACGGGCGCACGTGGCGGCGGGCCGCGTTCGCGCTGTTCGCCGTGGCCGCCGGGACCAACGTGCCGACGCCGCTGCTGCTGATCTACCGCGACACGCTGCACCTGTCCCCGGCCGTGCTGACCGCGGTGTTCGGCATCTACGCCGCGGGCCTGGTCCCGGCGCTGTTCCTGGCCGGGCCCGCCTCCGACCGGCTCGGGCGCCGCAGGATCGTGCTGCCCCTGATGGTGCTCAGCGGCCTCACGTCGCTGCTGCTAGTTGCCGCCGGCAGCTCGCTGTTCGTGCTGTTCGCCGGCCGGTTCCTGCAGGGCGCGGTCAGCGGCGCCGTGTTCGGGGTCGGTAGCGCCTGGGTCGCCGAGCTGTCGACCGACGCCTCCACCGCGGGCCGTCGGGCCGCGGTCGCGATGACCGCCGGGTTCTCCCTCGGCCCGCTCGTGGCGGGCCTGCTCGCGCAGTACGTGTCCGCCCCGACCACGCTGCCCTACCTGGTCCACGTGGCCCTGGTCCTCGTGGGCCTCGCTGCTGTCCTCACCCTGCCCGAGACCGTCGTCCCCAGCCGTGGCCCCACCACCCGCGGGCCACTGCTGGAGCCCGGCGACCGGGGCACGGTGCTCACCGTCCTCGCCCCGCTGGCCATCTGCGTCTACGCGTTCCCGTCCGTGGTGATCACCGCCGTGCCGCTGCTGGTCACCACCAGCGCGCCGCCCGTGCTGTTCATCGGGGTACTGGCCGGAATCACCTCGGGAGCCGGCGCACTCGCCGTCCCCCTGCAACGACGCCTCGCCCGCCGCACCGCCCCGATCGCGGCCGGCCTCGGCGCCGTCGGCTTCGTTCTGACCATCCTCGGCGCCGGCTCCGGGTCAGCGTTGCTGCTGCTCGTCGCCGCCCTGCTGCTCGGTGCCGGCGGCGGGCTCGCCCTGTCCAGCGGGCTCGCCCTCACCGCGCGCCTGGCCCAGCCCGGTCGCCGCGGCGCCCTGAGCGCGGTCTTCCTGGGCAGCGCCTACCTCGGCTTCGCCGCCCCCTACGTGACCGCGACGACCTCCGCAGCCACCACCGTCCAGGTCCCTCTCGCCGCGTTCGCCGCCCTGTCAGCCCTGCTCTGCGCACGCCTGACCCTGGTCACCCGCCGAGGCCTCGACTGGTGAGCCACGGGCCACGAGCTGCACGGCTCGTGGCCTACGGTCTGGGCCATGCCGGGACGGATGGACGGCCAACCGGCCCGCACGGGCCCGCTCGGACCGGCGGTGGCCGCCCCGACGTCAGGCACGGGGGCCGAGGCCCTCCCGGTGACCGTGCTGGTGGTGCTGGCCGCGGCGGTGTTCACCGCGATCACCACGGAGGTGCTGCCGGTCGGGCTGCTCCCGGTGATCAGCGCGGGCCTGCACACCAGCGAGTCCCGCGTGGGGCTGCTCGTGTCGGCCTACGCCGGCGTCGTGGTGCTCGGGTCCATCCCGCTGGCCGCGGTCGTCGTCCGCTGGCCCCGGCGCACCGTGCTCTGCACCCTGCTGGTGACGTACGCGCTGAGCAACGCCGTCATGGCCACCGCCGGTGCCTACTGGATCGCCCTCGTCGCCAGGCTGCTGGGCGGCCTGGCCCACGCCGGGTTCTTCTCCGTGGTGTTCGCCGCGGCCGTCAGCGTCGCACCGGCCGGCAGGCAGGGTCGGGCGATCGCGCTCGTCGGCGCGGGCACCGCCGCCGCCCTGGCTCTCGGCGTCCCGCTCGGCACCGCCGTCGGCACCGCGATCGGCTGGCGCTGGGCCTTCGCCGCCTGCGCGATCGCCATGGTCGTGTTCGCGGTGCTCACCGCGCTGGTCCTGCCGACGCAGCCGCCGCCCGCCCGGTCCGCGCAGCAGCCGGTCCTCGCGGCGGTCCGTACCCGCCCCCTGCTCGCCGCCGCGGCCGTGACCGTGGTGCTCACCCTGGGCCACTACACACCCTTCACCTACGTCAGTCCCCTGCTGCGCCACGCCGGGGTCAGCGTCACCGGCGTGAGCCTGGTCCTGCTCGGCTACGGAGCCGCCGGCATCCTCGGCCTCGTCGTGTCCGGAGCCGTCGTCGACCGCCACCCGCGGCGAGGGCTGCAGGCCGCGACCGCGCTCACCACCACCTGCCTGCTCATCCTCGGTCTGGCCCCCCACGGTGCCCCCGGCACCGTCGCCGTCCTGGCCTGGGGCTTCGCCTTCGGCACGCTACCCACCCTCATCCAGGCGGTCGCACTGCGCGCCGCGGCGCAGGCCCCCGACGCCGCCCCTGCCGTCGTCAACACGGCCTTCAACATAGGGATCGCCGGTGGCGCCCTCCTCGGCGCCCGTGAGCTGCTCGTCACCACCCCACCCGGCCTCGCGCTCACCGGCGCGGCCCTCACCGCGGTGGCTCTCGTCCTGCTGCTCGCCCGAGCCGGCGGTGAACCACCCGAGGTCGGCGAGGCCTGACGGCCACGGCCACAGCTATGGCTGCGTCGTGGCGGCGGGCGTGGTCGTCGCGGTCTGGGTGGACGGTGCTGGAGCCGAGCTGGGGATGGTCGTCGGCGTGATCGCAGGGCTCGGGCTCGCCGAGCCGGGAGCAGTGCCGGTGGCGGCTCCCGTGGCTGGTGGTGCGGCGGTGCTCGAGCTGGATGGCGCTGTCGTGGGGGGTCCGGCGGTCAGCAGGGCGGCGAGCTGGGTGGAGTCGACGACGAGTGCGGCGGGGGTGGGGGTGCCCGCGGGTGGACTTTGACCGGGTCGAACGGAGGCGGTTCCTGGTGTTGGTGACGGCGGGGTGGAGACGGTGCCGGTGGCCGCACCGGCCGTCGGGGCGGCGGTCGTGGTCACCGTGAACACCACCTGCCTGGTCGTGGTGGACCCGTCGCGCAGGGTGGTGAGCAGCTCGGTGGTGACGGTGCCCCCGTCCTGCACGCTGAGGTTCACGACCTCCCAGGAGGTGCCCTTCTGGAAGTAGGCGGCGACCGTGGCGGGTCCGACCCCCTGCAGCGAGGGTCCGGCGGAGGTGAGTGCTCCGGCGGGGTCGGTGGGCAGGCGTGCCAGCAGGGCGCGCACTGCCTGTTCGGCACCGGCCGGGGTCGTCACGACGGACGAGGTCGGGGCCGGCTGCGTGGAGCTGGTCGGGGCCGCCGCGGACGGTGCGGTGCCCGAGGAGCCACTGAGCACCGCGACGGCCCCACCGCCGGCCAGGACCACCGCGCCGACGCTCGCCGCGATGAGCACCGGCTTGGACAGCAGCACCGCGAAACCCCCGGCCTTCGCGGCGGTGGTGGTGGTCAGCGCGGTGGTGGCAGCACCGGCAGGTGCCACCTCGGGTGCGGCAGCCGCGGCCGCGGCGGGGGCAGCAGCAGCGTCGGCCCCACCGACCACTGCCGCGTCGGCCCCACCGACCACTGCCGCGTCGGCCCCACCGACCACTGCCGCGTCCGCCCCACCGACTACTGCCGCGTCCGCCCCGGCGGCGGCGATGGTGCTGCTGGCGGACCCCACCGACGACGCGGCCCCGACAGCGGCGCCGACGGCGGCCGCGGCGCCGAGACCGGCGGCGACGTGGCTCAGGGGAACCAGCCTGGTGCGGGCGGCGAGCACCTCGGGCACGGCGTCGGGGCGCCCGGCGGCGAGCCCGGCGAGCTCGTCGCGCACCTGGGCCATCGTGGGGCGGTCGGCGGGGTCGGGAGCGAGCATGCGGGCCAGGAGCGGCTCGGCGGCCCCTGCGCGGGTCATCGGGTCGGTGACACCGGCGGCCACCCGGCGCAGCATCACGTAGTGGTCGTCGTCGCGCCCGAACGGTGGTGCACCCTCCAGGCAGGCGAACAGGGTGGCGCCGAGGGAGAACACGTCGCTGGCGGTGGTGGAGGGCGCTCCGCGGGCGACCTCGGGGGCGAAGTAGGCGGGGGTCCCGGTGAGCGTGCCGTCGTCGGTGAGGCGCGGGTCGCCGTCGGCGTGGGCGATGCCGAAGTCGGTGAGCTTGACGATCCCGTCGCCGTCGCCGCCCTCTCCGACGAGCACGTTGGCCGGCTTGATGTCGCGGTGCAGGATCCCGGCGGCGTGGACGTCGACCATGGCGTCGGCGACCTGGGCACCGATCTGTGCGGCCTGGGTGACGGGCAGGACCATCTCGGCGGCGATCACCGCAGCCAGGTCGCTCGAGGGCAGGTGCTCCATCACCAGCCACGGCTCCCCGGCATCCACCGCGACGTCGTAGACGGCGATGGCGTGCACGTTGTTCACGCGTGCGGCGATGCGACCCTCCCTCAGGGCGAGCTCGCGCTGCTCCACGACCTGCTCCGCGGTGGCCCCCGGCGGTGTCAGCACCTGCTTGACTGCGACCACCCGCTTCAGCCGTTCGTCCGTGGCCGTCCACACGGTGCCCATCGCACCGCCACCGATCCTCTCCTCGAGGCGGTAGCGGGCACCGACCAGCGTCCCGACCCCCACGGGGGTCCCGCCCGGTTCGCTCACGTCAACCACTCCTCGTGTCGTCTGCACCGGCTCCGGAGCCGTCCCGCACCCGTGACGTCCACCGCTCCCGCTGGAGGACGGAGACCTGGGGGGTCCGTCGAACCGGTGACCACCGTGACCCCGCCGCGTGATCGTGCCCCACGATGGCCCGGCCGAGCAGAACGATCCGACCCGGCCCGACCCCGCCAGCGGCCAGACCTCGAGGCCACCGCCGTGGAACAGCCGCAGGCACGGGTAGTCCTGGACGACCTCCAGCGCCCGCGCCTCGTCCACCGGGTCGAGGACGGAGAAGGAGCCGACGTTCTCCTCGGCGTCGAGGTACGGCCCGTCCGTGACGACCGGGACGCCGCCCGTGCTGCGCACCGCCCGGGGCGCGGTGTCGACCCCGTCGACGGACACCATCTCCCCCGATCGCTGCAACGCCGCGGCGAAGGCATCCACCTCGTCGTCGCCCCACACGAGGATCCAGCACGTCCACGCCGCGCCTCGGCCAACGGGTGGGCATCAGCGTCTTCCGCCGCCCGCACGGTCACATCGGGCCCGGTGGTGCCCGGTCGGGGCGTTCCTCCGCTCCCGGCGCGACGCACCGACCCCAGCCCAGGCCGGGATCGATGCGTTCCCCGGACCGCGCCGGGTGCCGGGGCTGCGCAAGGAGGAGCTCGCGGTCCTCGCTCGCGCGCCGGCTGTCCCTCGACCGGTGCTGCTACCGGTGGGTGCGGTCGTTCACCCGACTCCCACCCCGGCGGCCAGCGCCTTGACGTCGGCCGTGGTGAGCGGTTGGCCACCGATCCCCCAGTCTCCGCTGGCCACCTCCTCGACCACGCACCAGGTCACGCCGCGCATGTTCTCGCCCTCGATGCTGACCAGGGCGTCGGTCAGGGTGCGCACGATCTGCTGCTTCTGGTCGGAGTCGAAGACCCCCTCGATGATCTTGACGTTGATGAAGGGCATGGCCGGTCCTCTCGTTGGGTCGAGCTGGTGAGGATCGCCATCGTCCGGGGAGGCTGTTGCATTCGGGTTGCACCGGCCGCTCACGCTCCGCGCCACCGGGTCAGACGGCGCGCACGAGGGAGTCCCTGGCGTAGGCCACCGCGTCGGTGACGCGCAGAGCCCGGCCGTGGGCTGCCGCGACCACCGATGGACTACCGGAGGCGAGGAGCCGGTCTGCGCTCGTGGCGTCCAACGGCGAGGACTTGCCCGCCGCGGTGATGCAGTGGTGCAGCACGAGGGCTTCCTCCCGCGCGCCCAGACGGACGAGAAGCCGGGTGACGTAACGCAGGTTCAGCCACTGCTGCGTCAGATCCCCCACCCGCTGCCAGTGATCGAGCACCTCGAGGAAGTCGTGGGCGGCGAGGAGAGGATCTCCCCGTACCGCGCGGGTCGCGGCCGCCTCCATCAGAGCGACGCCCTGCCACCACCGGTTGTGCACCGACGCCGCGAGCCCGGCCGCTTCGTCGAGCAGGGTCAGTGCCTGCAGCGGTTGGGACTTCTTGAGAACGAGTCCGAGGGCGTAGCGGGCCATGGAGCGGGCCGTGGGGTTGCCGGTGCCGTCGGCGACCGAGAGGCACTCCTGGGCCGCCGCGAGCCCGCGCGTCGGCTCGCGGCGGACGGCCTGGCACACCGCGACGTAGTACAGGGTCCAGACGAGCCGGATGGGATCGCCATCGCCCCGTGCGACCTCCACCGACGCCGCGTAGTGCGCGAGGGCCTGGTCGACCTCTCCCTGGTACAGGGCGATGTCGGCCAGCACGTCTGCGGGATACGCGGTCCGTGCGGAGCCCCGGGCCGGGTCTCGCCCGGCAGCGCGGAGGGCGAGGGTTCGGGCCCGGTCGAAGTCCCCGACGTTCCATGCACCACGTGCCGCCGCGCCCGACGCCGCCACGAACAACGGGTGGTCGGCCGGGGCGAGGCTGACGGCACGCTCAGCCCACCCTGCCGACTCGAACCCCAGCCTCAGCTGAGACACCTCGGCGAGAGAGCTGACCAGACGCAGCGCCAGGTCCACGTCGCCGGCGACCGCGTGCTCGAAGGCGACCCGGAAGTTGTCCCCGTCGGGCAGGGTGCGCTCGATCCACGCGGCCTCGTCACGACCTTGCACCCCACCGGCGGCGGCCTCGGCCAAGTTCACGAAGTACAGCGCGTGCCGGTGCGCGAGATCGTCATCTGCTGTCCGCCGGTCGATGCCGTAGGACCGCAGCGTCTCCAGGACTCGGAAGCGGGTCGGACCCGGCCCCGTCCGGGCCACGACCATCGACTTGCTGACCAGGGCCGTGACGAGGTCGAGGCACTCCAGCACGGTGGACCCGGCCTCCCCGCACACCGCGTGCACCGCGGCGAGATCGGCGCCCCCGGCGAAGACCGACATCCCGACGAACAACCGTCGTTCCGCCGCGTCCAACAGCTGGTAGGACCAGTCGATGGTGGTCGCGAGGCTCTGGTGGCGGCGCTCCCTGGTCCTGGACACCTCGGTGAGCAGCCCCGCGTCGCCGAGCCGGTCCAGGACCTCCTCGGCGCTCATCACCGGCATCCGCGCCGCGGCCAGCTCGATGGCCAGCGGGAGCCCGTCGAGGCGTCGACAGATCCCGGTCACCGCCACCATGGACCGCGGGTCGAGAAGGAGCTGCGGGCGGCTCGCCCGGGCTCGCTGGACGAACAGGGCCGCCGCATCCTGCGCGTCCAGCGGCACCAACGGCCAGAGCTGCTCCCCGCCCACCGACAGTGCCTCCCGGCTGGTCGTGAGAAACACTGCTCGACCGCACCTCGACATGAGCAGCTCGAGCAGCGCAGCCGTCTCGGCCAGCACGTGCTCGCAGTTGTCCAGGACCAGCAGCACCTGCCGGTCGGACAGGTACTCGGCCAGCGCCGCCTCCACGGTGAGGCCGGCCCGCGGGTGCACCCCGAGCTCGGCGGCCACCGCCAGGCTCACACCAACACCAGTCGTGAGGGACGCCAGCTCGCACAACCACACCCCGTCAGCGAACCGGGGACGTTCCCGGCGGGCCACCTCCACCGCCAGCCTCGACTTCCCGACCCCGCCGACCCCCGTGATGGTGACCAGGCGACCTCGACACAGCGCCGCGGCAACCCCGGAGAAGTCCGCCGCGCGGCCCACGAGGTCAGCCCCGCGCCGGGGGAGGATCGACCCCGCCCAGGCTCGTTCCGGAACCAGGTCCGGGTCGTGGTTGAGCAGCTGGCGATGGACCGCTCGGGTCGGCGCGCAGGGTTCGACCCCGAGCTCGGACACCAGGTGGAGCCGCAACCCGGCGTAGGTGGCCAGCGCATCGCCCTGGCGTCCGCACGCGTAGAGAGCCCGCATCAGCAGCACCGCCACGGTCTCGCGTCCCGGGCAGCGCCGCAGCAGCGCCTCGAGCTCCACGACGGCCGCCCGGGACCGGCCCAGACGCAGCAGGGACTCAGCGCGTTCCTCGGTCGCGACGAGCCGCAGCTCGCTCAGCCGGGCCAGCTCCGCACCGGGGTCCACCAGCAGGGGGTCGAACTCCGCCAGTGCCTCCCCCCGCCACAGACCCAGGGCCCCGTCCCAGCTGCGCAGGGCGGCAGCGTGGTCCCCGATCGAGGCCAGGGTGCGCGCCTGTCCCACCAGGCTCGTGAACTGTGCGGAGTCGAGCTGGTCGTCCTGCACCTCCAGCACGTACCCCGGCGCCCGGTACCGCGGCCCGCAGGCCGCGTCGCTGTCCAGCGTCGAGCGCAGTCGCGAGACGTACGCCCGCAAGGACCCCACCGCGTCAGGCGGGGCCTGATGACCCCAGGCCGCCGTCACCAGCCGTTCCACCGAGACCACGACACCCCGCTGCAACACCAGTGCGCCCAGCACGGCGCGCGGCTTCGGGCCACCCAGGGAGAGGTCCGCCCCCCCGGCCGTGACCTCCAGCGGCCCCAGCACGCGGAAGCTGACGGTGGCCCCGCTCACGCCGACGCACCCCCCGCCACCCTGTGGTGAGGAGCATGTCCGACAGATCGTGGAACCACCCCCGGATGTTCCCACGCGTGCACCCGTCCGGAAAGGCATCCGCCCTGCGCAGCGACGCAGTGACGGCTCCAGCCGCCGTCGAGCTCAGGTGCCGAGGTGGGCGGCCAGTCCGGCTGTGACGAAGGCGGCGTACTGCTCGAGGTTCCACCCGCTGCGCACCACGAGCAGGTCGTACACCTCGGGCGAGCTGTAGGTCCACAGGACGTCCGTGGCCCGCCCGAGGGTCAGGCCGGGCGGGAGGTGCCCGGCATCGGCGAGGCGGCGCGCGTTGTCCGCCATCCGGGCCCGCCGCGTGTCATCGAGCTCCCGTGCGAGGTCCGCGAGCTCCGGGTCGTGTTCGGCCGCGACCCGGACGAGGAGCAGGATCGGGGCCACCCGCGGTGCGACCTCGGTGGCCAGCCGGCCCCAGCCCTGCAGCAGCTCCGGGAGGTCCTCGGCGTCCAGGGCGTCGGAGCGGGTCTCGGCGGCGACCGGGCCGGAACCTCCCAGCGCCTGCTCCACCACAGCGCGGAGCAGGCCCGGCCTGCCCCGGAAGCGCTTGTAGACCGACTCCGCAGAGACCCCGCAGGCCACCGCGACCTTCGGGATGGTCAGGGCTGCGTACCCCTCGCCCAGCAACAGGTCGCGGGCCGCCTCGATCAACGCCGCCCGCACCCGCTCGGCCCGTGCTCGACGGGCAGCCCCGTCGTACTGCCTCTTGACGTCCGTCACTGCACGTCCCATGCTTGCAATGTTCGATACAGGGCAGTGTAACGGAAATCGGAGAGCCAGATGCCCAGCGACTCGCTTCCATTTCTCCTGCGACTGCAGCAGGCCACGAACGACCACGACCTCGACGCTCTTGTCGACTGCTTCGACCCCGAGTACCGCAACGACGCGCCCGCCCATCCCAGCCGCGCGTTCGAGGGCACCGACCAGGTCCGCAGCAACTGGCAGCAGATCTTCACGTTCGTTCCCGACGTCCAGGCCCGCGTCCTGAGCCACGTCGTCGACGGGTCCGACGTGTGGTCGGAGTGGGAGATGAGCGGCACCCGCGCGGACGGCACCCCGCACCTCATGCGCGGGGTCATCGTCTTCGGTGTTCGGGGCGACCGAGCCCTCTCGGCCCGCTTCTACCTCGAACCGGTCGACGAGGCCCGCACGACAGCCGATGACGCCGTTCGGGCCCAGGTTCGCGCAGGCACGTCGCCGTGATCGTCGTGGCGGGTGGCAGCGGCCTGCTGGGTCACCACGTCGTCGCCAACCTCCTCGCCCAGGGTGAGACGGTGCGGGTCCTGGTCCGCGACACCACCCGGGCACGAGCACTGTTCGGCGACACCGTCGAGGTGGTCGGTGTCGACGTCCGTCGCGGGGAGGGCCTCGACGAGCTCACGGCAGGTGCATCCGTCGTCGTCTCGGCAGTGCACGGCTTCCTCGGCGGTCGCGGCGCCGGACCGGTCGAGGTCGACGAGCGGGGCAACGCCCACCTCGTCGACGCCGCGACCGCAAACGGCGTCGGCGTCGTCCTCGTGTCAGTTCTCGGTGCCTCGGCAGACAGCCCGCTCGACCTCTTCCGCGCCAAGCACAGTGCCGAGCAGCACCTGCGCGGCAGCGGGACACCGTGGACGATCGTGCGCGCGTCGGCGTTCCTCGAGACCTGGCTGGACATCCTCACCAGGACAGCCCACACGTCAGGCCGACCCCTGATCTTCGGCCGCGGACAGCAACCGATCCCCTTCGTCTCCGCTCTCGACGTCGCCGCAGCGATCAGCCGCGCAGCCACCGACACGACCCTTCGCGGGCACGTCCTGGAGATCGCGGGTGAGCCGATGACCATGACCGAGCTGGCCCGAGCCCTGCAGGCCGCGCAGGGCTGGCACGGCACACCCCGCCACCTGCCACGACTGCTGCTGCGGTCCCTGGCTGTGCTCGCCCGCCCGATCAGCCCCGCCCTCGCCCGCCAGAACAGGACCGCACTCGCCATGGACGCGGGGATCCTCACCGGACCGGCCCCCACCCCCGGCCCACTCGGTCCACCGCGGCAGACCCTGCCCGCCGTGCTCGCCCGACTCGCGAGCTGAGCAGCCCGGGGAACGTCGTGGTCCCACGCAGGAGCACCGTGGGTCAAGGGCACGGGGCCCGCGTCGGAGGGTACTCAGTGGGTGCAGGTTCGAGGCTAGATCTGGGCGTAGTCCTCGGTGAACCACAGCTTGCCGGTCGCGGCGTCGAGGTAGACGTCAACGCCGAGGGTCGTGAACAAGGGGTCGAGCTTGTTGACCTTGTGGTCGTCGTTCGGGGCGACCTCGTTGATCATCGTGGTGTGCAGGGCCAGGGCACCGGCCACCGTTCGATCGGTGTTGAACCCGACGTTCTCCCCGACCGAGAGCCAGGGCACCCCCTGGTCGCTGATGCGGGTGTCGAAGCTCGCTTCACCGGGCGCCTGGTGCGTCATCTGGTTGGCCGCGGCCATGGCGAGGTTGTGCTGGTGGGCGGAGCGTTGCAGGGCGTCGCTCCAGACCACGGCGGGTACCCCGTTCTGCTGGCGGAAGCTGTTGGTGGCGTCGAACAGTGCGCGGGCGGCCTGCGCCTGGACGCCGTCACCCGGCGAGGCGGTGACGGCGGGAGCAGCCGCGGGGAGCACCACCGCCATCGGTGCCGGTGGAGTGCTGGCGGGGGCTGAGGGGGCTGAGGGGATGGCCGCGGCAGCCACTGGCGGGGTGGGCCCGGGTGCGACGAGGGGTGTGGCCGTCGGCGGGGCGCTGGTCTCCGGCGCGACGAGGGGTGTGGCCGTCGTCGGGGCGCTGGGACCGGGAGCTGCGGCGGTGGGCGCGGTGGTGCTGGGCGCTGTCACGGCGGTGACCGCGGCATCGCGTGCGCCGGTGGCGGCGGGAGTGCCCGCGGGGGCGCAGGCCACCGCGGCGAGGCCCACCAGGCTGACCATGACCGTGACGTGCAGTGCTCTAAGCCGGGTGCGGGGTCGTGCTGTGGTGCTCATGGCCCCACCGTCACACGCGCATCGTGATCAAACCCGCCTCAATGGTTCCCCGTTGGGGTGAACAACCCTCCCATTCGAGTGGAACGTGACTCCGAGTACCTCTCGGCGTGCGGTGCGTCACCCGATGCGGCCCCGGAGCTCCCCCACCTCGGGGAGGGGGTGGTGTGGGGTCAGGGGCGGGTGGTCAGGCCGGTGAGGGTGGTGGTGACGACGACGTTGGAGAGGTAGCTGCGGGTGCGGGTGTCGAACTCGCCGCCACAGGTGACCAGGTTCAGGGCACTGCCCCCGTGGGGGGTGTAGACGAGCTGGGCCGGGAACTCGCTCTTCGGGTAGGTCGTCACGGACGTGACCCCGAAGTGGGCGACCGTGCTGTCGTCCAGGACGACCTCGACCTGGTCACCAGGGCGCAGGGAGCCGAGCCGGTAGAACACCGCCGGGCCTTGGTAGGAGTCGACGTGGCCGAGGATGACCGCGGACCCCAGCTGTCCCGGGACCGGGCCCAGCCCGTACCACCCGGCCTGGGCGAAGTCGGTCGGAACCTCCACCGTGCGGTCGGGGTTCAACCCCAAGCGACCCAAGGACGTGGCCACCCCGATCGCTGGGATCCGCAGCGTCACCGGGACCGCTGCGTCCCCCCCCGGAGCCCCGGCACCCGTCGCGCCCACCGCGCTCGCGGCCGCGTCTCCCGACGGTGGCGTCGCTGCTGGTGTGAGGACCTGCGGGCCGGTGACCTGCCCCGAGGTCGTGGCGGTGACGGCGGCCAGGGCGGCGTCACCACCGCGCAGCCCCACCGTCAGACACGCCGTTGCGGCGAGCAGCAGCACCACACCGGTCACCCACCACCGGCGTGGTCCCCGCCGGGGCACTGGGGCGGCGTGACGACTCACCTCGTCACCGCCGCACCCGGTGCGAGATCACGGCCGAGCCCGGTGCGCGCCCACCCCGTCCTCGGCGGCGAGCACCTCACGGCGCTGGCGCACGGCCAGCCCCATCGCGAGGACCGAACCCGCCAACATCACCAGGCCCAGCTCGACCAACATCGTGTTGGTGCGGTTCGCTGCCCCGCCGGCACCCGTCTCCGGGTGACCCAGCGGCACCACGGCGCGGGCCGTCCGCGCACCCGCGACCCCCGAGCTGCCACCAGCAGCCCCCGCCACCTCGGCGGAGCCCGCAACAACGCTGCCGCGGCTGACCCTTGCACCCAGCACACCAGCACTGGCAGCCCCAGTGCCAGCGACACCGGCCCCAGCGGTATCACCGGCCCCAGCGCCACCGGCCCCAGCCCCGGCGCCACCGGTCCCGGCGGTATCACCGGACCCGGCCCCTGCCCCGGCCCCACCGGTCCCGGCGGTATCACCGGACCCGGCCCCTGCCCCGGCCCCACCGGTCCCGGCGGTATCACCGGACCCGGCAGTGCCACCTGCGCCCGCCGGTGCGCCCCCGCCACCGACGGGGGCCCCGGTACCCGTGCCACCGCCCGCACCGGCACCGCCCGTACCGCCCACCACCGGGGGCGCCGTCGCGGTGGTGGTGGTGGCGCCTGCTGTGGTGGTGGTGGCGCCTGCTGTGGTGGTGGTGGCGCCTGCTGTGGTGGTGGTGGCACCCGCGGTGGTGGTGGTGGCGCCCGCGGTGGTCGTCGTGGCGCCCGCGGTGGTGGTGGTGGCGCCCGCGGTGGTGGTGGTGGCGCCCGCGGTGGTGGTGGTGGCGCCCGCGGTGGTGGTGGTGGCGCCTGCGGTGGTCGTCGTGGACTGTGTCTCGCAGGTGGGTCGGGTGATGGTGTTGGTGTCCAGGGTGACGGCCCCGTTGCGGGCCAGCACCCGGCCCTGCACGGTGGCCCCGGTTTTGAGGGAGATGCTGGTCAGGGCGAGGACGGAGCCGACGAAGGTGGTGCTGGTGCCGAGGGTGGCGGAGCTGCCGACCTGCCAGAACACGTTGCACGCCTGGGCCCCCCTGACGAGGGCGACGTTGCTGCTGGACCCGGTGATCAGGGTGGAGCCCACCTGGAAGATGAACACCGCATCGGGGTTGTTCTCCCCGTCGAGGGTGACGGTGCCGGTCAGGCCCAGCGCGGAGGACTCCTTGTAGACCCCGGGCGCGAGGGTCCGCCCTCCCAACTCTGCCGACGACAATGTTTCGGTTGGGGCGCGCCCGGCGGCGTCGTTGTAGCCGATGGTCAGGTCGATCTGGGCCTGCCTTGCGACGTCGTCAGCCGCGTGGATCGAACCGTTGGACACCTCAGGGGAACCGGTGACCGCAGCCCCGGGGTACACACCCAGATCGCCCGAGACCTTCGTCGGGCCTGTGTTGGTCACGGTGGACCCGGCGAGGACCGCGAACGATTTCGCGGTCAGCAGACCCACGGTGGGCTGCGCCGCGAACGCCTCGCCGGCTCCTGAGGCCAGGCCCACGACCAGCAGGGCGCTGGACAGCGCCACCCCCAGCCCGGAGACCGCCATCCACGGGGACCGTCGGGGTGTGCGGGGGGCGATCAACAACGCGTGACGTGCCATGAGAGTGCGCTTTCCCCCGGCGGCCACCCCCTCGCAACGGGGGCACTGCAGGGACATCAAAGGGGGCCACTGGCCGGATCGGAGTCGGGGACGCGGGGTGGTCGGCGACAGGTGTGAAGCGCCCCGGCGGGACGGGCTCGAGCTCACATCAGTGAGTAATTGACTCATCGCGGACTGTAATACCGGTCGGTTTGCGTACTACGCGAAACGGCAGGTACCACCCGTCGGGGTCAACACATCAGCAGGGTGGCCGAACCGACCCCTCGCCGACCATCGCGGAGAGCACCGTCTACCCACGGGTAGCCCCACAGGGTCAGCACCCGGTCAGGCCCTCCGGTTACAAATGGTTACCGATGGCCACCGGAGAAGGCAGGGTGACGACCAGCGGTCGGCAGCTGTGGACCCCACCCCCCGAACCAATCATGATCATCGAAACCTCGACTGACCGCTCATACCCGTCGCCGCGCGGACGCTGGCGGTGTGCCAACGAGAACCGAGCAGCGGGTCAGGTCGCCGACGCCGGCACGGGCCCCATCCCTCTCGAGGTGCGCAACAGTTCTCGTGGCGACTGGTCTCGATTCCTCGTCCGAACCTTCCGGACGGATGGCGATCGTCTGACCACTCCGCGCCGGACGTCCCCATTCATGAGGCATCGGAGCGGATTGCGCATCGTCCAGCAGCACCACAGCAGCACAACGGACGAGACGTGTCTCTACGCCACCAGCCTCGTCCTGGTGGCTGTTGATCCAACGGTCGGCGCTCGTGCTGCTGTCTCGCTCTCCACGGACACGTTGCTGACAGCTTCCAACGGCCCCAGTGCCCAGGTGACCAACAAGCAACCTGACTGCTGCTCCACCCTGGGTGAGACGACGGAATGCCTTGGCCGCTGGCGGGGCGTTGGCGCACCTCGGGGGTGGAGCAGGGGGCTTGCGGGCTTCACCCTCTCCCGTCCACCAGGTCGTCGACGACCTTGGTGATCCGGCGCGCTCGGGTGCCGGCGGCCTTCGCCCCCTCCACTGCGAGGGTGTGCCGACGCCGGTTGCTGTAGGACAGGGCGTCGAAGGCGGTCCGGGCCGCTGGAGCGGCGTCCAGGGCCGCGGCGAGGTCACCGGGCACCACGAGGACCCGGGGCGCGGTGTCCACGACGAGGTCCACCAGGACCTCCTGCCCCGCCTCGATCCCGGCCGCGGCCCGGTGCTCGGCGCTGACGGGCACCATGAACTTCCCGTTCATGCTCGCCACCGTGCTGGGGTAGCTGTGCCCGCCGTTGAGCGTGACCGTCACTGCAGGCTTGCGGCTCGAACCGAGGGCCTCGACCACATCCGGGGGCACCTCGATGCCGGTGGCGGTCGTGCGGGCGAGCAGCAGCACGGTGCGGAACTCCATGCCGCGGTCCTCCCCCGGGGCGCACCGACCTGACCAGGTGCGAGAAGGGGACGTTCACCGGCGAAGGGACACCCGGGGCTCCGCACCGAGAGCATGCCGGGTGAGTACCCCCGACCCCCGGTCGGCTCGCGCTGACGATCGCCCGGCTCCCCGGGCCCTCAGCGGACCTTCAGCCTCGGCGAGGCACAGTGACGAGCAAGCCTTCGTCTCCAGCTCCCCCTTGGAGCTCCCTCACCCCCCTGGAGACCGTCTCGATGAGCGTCCCGCACACCACCGCGGCCCTGGCCCTCGACGGGTCCCAGATCGACGGATCCCTCTACCTCCAGGTCACCACCTTCGCCCGCGACACCCCCTGGCTCAACGGCACCCTCAACGCCTACTCCAGCTACGGGATCGGCGTGTTCGTGCTGCTCATCGCGGCGGCCTGGTGGATGGCGCGCCGCGCGAGCACCACCACGATGACCGCCGCCCTGGCCGTCCCCGTCGCCGCCGTCCTCTCCTACGTGGTCGACGCCCTCGTCAAGGTCGCCGTCGCCGAACCCCGCCCCTGCTTCGCCTACCCCACCGCCTTCGTCCTGGAGGACTGCCCCGCACCCAGCGACTACGCGTTCCCCAGCAACCACTCCGTGGTGGTCGCTGCCATGACCGTCGCCCTCGTCCTCGTCAGCCGCCGCCTGGCCCTGGTCGCGGCCGTGGCGGCCGCGGTCATGGGGTTCTCCCGCGTCTACGTCGGCGCCCACTACCCCCACGACGTCCTCGCCGGACTGCTCATCGGCGCGGTCGTCGGCTACGTCGTCGCGGTGGCCGCGCGCCGATACGCCACCCCGCTGGTCGACAGGCTCAGCACGACCCGGCTGCGCCCCCTGCTCACCACGGGGGCCGGACCACAAGCGGACAGCCAGCCGCGGTAGCGCGCACGGACGTGTCCAGGACGACCTTCGCCGCAGCATGCTGCCGTGGGTCGTGCTGGGACCGTGGACGTCACGGGCTCGGGCTTCGCTACGCCGACGTTGTCCTCGGGCAGCTCCTCCGAGGGGACGAACGCGCACACCAGCTGCATCTCCTCCTCCTCTACCCACTCTGGGTGTCCAGTTGCCCTACCGCGTTGGGTCACGATGGGTTATGGTCAGCATCTACATCACCCTAAGTTACCGACTCCGCGCCAAGGCACACACCGATGTCGCGCCAAGACACTGAGGACTCGCCGTGGACACCTGGTTCGACTCTCACGCCAAGCGCGCTTCCACCCGAGTGGGCGAAGTGGCCCCCTCCACCCTCAACCGTCGGCGCTTCCTCGCCCGGACCGCGGTCGTCGGCGGTGTGGCCTGGACGGCTCCCACGATCTTGTCCGCCTCGCCGGCCTGGGCGGGCATCTCGATGTGCCCGCCCGGCGTCACGTACTGCGGCGTGACGTGTTGCACTACAGCACTTCCTTGTGACACGACTTTAGGCGCCCCGACGTGCTGCAATACGCAATATTGCCCCAATACTCCCACTACGTGCTGTCAAGATGCCCCTTCGGGTGGTTCTGGATCACCTCAGATTTCGTGTAGCAGCTCCGGAGCGTGCCCTGGTACGTTGGGAGGATTTTGCTTGAACAGTGGCCAAGGGAGTGGGGGGTGCTTTACCGGTTCCCAGCACTGCAACAATCCAGGACCACAGCAAAGAGGCATCTGCGGCGGTACCGGGGCAAGTTGTACCGGTGATAGCGATTGCGTTTCCAATATCTGCAACGGCGATGCACAGCACCCACCGGTAGTACCGGTGGGACAGAGGACCTGCGCCGCCGCCTAGCCGGGAAAGTTAGGGATTGCTCTTCGGGCTCCGAGTCGCAAATGATGTGCGCATGAGCCCGACCCCGCCCACAGGCTCCTCGGCGCCCGTAAGCAGACGCGGAGGCGGGGAGCGCGTGGTGTCATCGTCGGCGTGGAGCGCACTCGGTCAACGCTTCACCGTCTCAGGCGGCACCCCTGCTGCGGACGACTCGCTCGCCCTGCTCCTCGGCGGTCTCGACCCCTCCCCTGCGACGGAGGGAGACGAGCGCTTCGAGCTCACCCGCGCGGAGACGGTCGCGATTGATACCGGGTTGCCCGTCACCGACGTCCTCACCGGCTTGGTGGGGTCGATCAACCACGCAGCGCTGGACGGCGGCGAGGGCAACCTGCTTCTGCACGCGGCCGCCGTCGCACGACCCGACGGGGGATGCCTGGTCCTCTGCGGCGCGTCCGGTAGCGGTAAGAGCACGCTGACCGCAGCCCTGGTCGCGGGGGGCCTGGGCTACGTCACCGACGAGACGGTGTGCCTCGACCCGGTCTCGCTGCGCATCACCCCGTACCGCAAGCCGCTCTCGCTCAAGGTCGGTGCGCAGCAGCACCTCCCGCACCTGGCGCCCAGCGCCGAGCTGCCCGTACCTCACGAGGAGGGCAGCGCCTGGCTCGTGGCTCCGAGCCGGCTCGGCCCCTACCCAGATCCCCCGGAGCGGCTGCACCCGGACCTCGTCGTCTTCCTCACTTGGTCCACCGCGCACCCCCCGGGCGTCCGTGACCTCACTACCGGTGAGACCGCATTCCTGGCCGGCCGGAACAGCTCACGCCTCGCGGTCACCAAGGGCGGTCCACTGACTGCGCTGGCCCGGCTGGGGCACCAGGTTCCGGGGTTTCGGATGCACCACCACGACTCCGACTCCGCGGCCGCCGCGGTGCACGACCTGTGGAGCGAGGTGGCGCGGTGACCGGACGCCGGCACCTCGTGCGCGCCGAGGGGGTGGACGACGTGGAGCTCGACGACGAGGTGCTGCTGTGGAGCGGCACCGAGCTGCACCTGCTCTCCGGGGGCGCGGCCCCGGTCTGGCGTGCGACCGACGGGGTGAGCACGCTCGACGAGATCATCACCGCAACGGC
This sequence comes from Rhodococcus antarcticus, assembly GCF_026153295.1. NCBI lineage: Bacteria > Bacillati > Actinomycetota > Actinomycetes > Mycobacteriales > Nocardiaceae > Rhodococcus > Rhodococcus antarcticus. The sequence goes on from NZ_CP110615.1 coordinate 3,509,010, forward strand.
GAACTCGGCAGGGGTCGACCGCGCGGTGGTCGAACCGGAGACCGTCGACGTCATCGACCGGCTGCAGCGTGCCGGACTGGTCGAGGAGCACCCCGGATCGCCCGGTCCGCGGTGGACCGTGCCCCCCGGGACCGGGTGGGTACGCGACGGAGACGTCGTCGTAGTGTCCCGGCACGGGTCCGGTGCGCGGGATGCCCTGTCACCCACCGCCGCCCGCATCTTCGAGCTCGCCTGGTCAGGACTTGGGCTCGGGGACCTCGTGGACACCGTGGCGGCGGAGTTCCGCGACGCCCCACCCCACCTCGAGGACGCCGTGACCGCGCTGCTGGCCCAGCTCGAGGCGGGCGGGTACCTGCGACGGACGGGGACGCAGTGAGCCCCGTCGTGGACCACCCCTGCTACATCTCCCTCAAACCCTGCGCCACGGTAGCGACCGGGAGAGGCCCGGCCGACCTCGTGGGTTCGGCACCCGACCACGGCACTCCCTGTCCACCGCGGTGATCGACGGTGTCCGCCGCGGTGATCTACGGTCGCGCTGATGAACGACGAACCACCGGTGCTCGACCCCCGGACCTCGGCCGAGTTGGCCCACGCCGAGATCGCGCACCTGCTCGCCCTGGCGGGCGTGCCGACGCTGGCCATCAAGGGCCCCACCGTCGCCCTGTGGCTCTACCCCGACGACACGCGCAGCTGGGGTGACGCCGACGTCTGGCTCCCCCCGCACCGGATGGACGACGCGGTGGCCGCGCTGGGGGGCCACGGGTTCACCGAGGTGCACCCCGGAGTCGACCACCACACCAGCGAGGACCACGCCGTGGTGCTGCAGCGCCCGGTGGCGACCACGGGGGGCGGCGAGGTCGACCTGCACCACCGCTTCCCCGGTGCCGACGCCGATCCCGAACGGGTCTTCGCCGTGCTGTGGGGGCGTCGGGAGCGGACCGCCCTCGGGCACACCCCGGTGTGGGTGCCCGACCGGAGCACGCGGGCGCTGCTGGTGGTGCTCAACTCGGCCCGCACCACCGGAGTCGCCCAGGCCGAGGAGGACCTCCGCCGGGTGGTCGCGCCGGACGACCCCGGTGGACTGCCCGGGGTGGACTGGGAGGACGTCGTCGACCTCGCGGTGCGGGTGGGGGCGCTCCCCGCGCTGCGCGCCGGGCTGGACCTCGACCCCGGCGGCGCGCGGGTGGTGGCCTCGATCCCCAGGCTCGGCGCGGCGACTGCGTCGCGAGAGTGGTCGTTGCGGTCGTCCGGGGCGTCCCGGACGGCGGTGCGCCTCGCCGAGCTGCGACGGGTACCGCCCCGCGAGCGAGCACGTCGGTTGGTCCGCTGGGTGGTGCCGCACCCGGCCGTGATGCGCATGCGCGACCCGCGCACCGTGCGCGGCCGTGGCGCGCTGCTGGCGGGGTACCTGCGGCGCCTCGGGCAGGGCGCCAGGGAGCTGCCGACCGCGCTCGGGGAGCTCCGACGCGTCCGGCGCCGGTAGCTGGTGGCACGGCGAGCCCGTACCTGAGACACAATGGAGCCCATGACACTGTTGGTCCTCGTCGCGCGGCTGGTCCTCGCCGCCGTCTTCGTCACCTCCGGCGTGGCCAAGCTGCGCGACCAGGCCGGGTCCCGGACCGCGGTCGCGGACTTCGGCGTCCCGGCAGCGCTCGTGCCGCTGGTGACGGTCGCGCTGCCCGTCGTGGAGCTGCTGGCTGCCGTGCTGCTGCTGGCCGCGGACCCCGCCGCCCTCATCGGTGCGGTGCTGGTCCTGCTCATGCTGGCCGCGTTCACCACCGCGATCGTGGCGAACCTGGCGCGGGGCCGGCACCCGGAGTGCCACTGCTTCGGCCAGGTCAACTCCGGGCCCACGGGGTGGTCCTCGGTGGCCCGCAACCTCGCCCTGGCCGTGGTCGCGGTGGTCGTGCTGCTCCCCGGCGCTGGTCGGCCGCCGTGGGTCGGGGCGGTCGTCGCCGGCTACCGGGGCGATCAGCTCGTGCTCGGCCTGCTCGTCGCCGCCCTCGCCCTCGCCGTGGTGGTGCTGGGCGTGCTGCTGCAGGCGCTGACCACACGCTACGGTCGGGTGCTGCTGAGGCTGGACGCCGTAGAGGACGCCCTGGCCGACGACGGGACACCACGTACGGCGCCCGGGTTCGAGCTTCCGGACCTGGAGGGCCGCCCGGTGAGCCTCGAGGGAGTGGTCGACGACGGCACCTCGACGCTGGTCGTCTTCATCAGCCCCGGCTGCGCGCACTGTGGGGAGCTGATGCCCGACCTCGCCCGCTGGCAGTCCGCCGACGGCCCCGTGCGAACCCTCGTGGTCTCCGAGGGAACCGCTGAGGCGAACCAGAGCAAGGCAGTGGGCTCGCCGGGGCTGCAGATCCTGCTTCAGGCCGAGCGGGAGGTCACCGAGGCCTACGGCATCAAGGGAACCCCCGGGGCGGTGCTGGTCGGACCGGACGGCTCCCTCGTCGGCCCCGCGGTCTACGGCGTCGACGCCATCCGGCAGAACCACGACTTCGTGCTCGCTGAGCTGACCGGGGACGGCACCGGTCACGGCCACGGCCACGGCCACGGCGACGGGTTGCTGCAGATCGAGCCGCGTCCCGTACGGGTGGGCGACACCGTTCCCCTGACCGCGCTGCGCGACGAGTCCGGTGACGGGGACGGTCCGGTCGGGGCCGAGGACGACGCCGTGCTGGTGTTCTGGGAGAGCACCTGCGGGTTCTGCCTGCAGATTGCCGGCGACCTGGCCGCCCACGGGGAGGACGGCCCGCTGGTGCTGGTCAGTGCCAGCGATGCCGCCGCCGTGCGAGGGGTCGGCATCGTGGCCCCGATCGCCCGGGACCCCGGCGGCGAGGTGGGGGCGGCAGTTCAGGTGCCCGGCACCCCGACGGCGGTGCGGGTGCGCGCGGGCGTGGTCAGCGAGCCGCCGGCCGTCGGGGGACCTGCGGTGATCGCACTGCTGAACCGCGTGGCGGTCGCGGTCGGATGAACCGCAGCCACCCCTCGTAGGCGATCAGACCTCCGGAGGGGCCCCCTCGACAGCGCTCGGCGCACCGCGGCGGCACAATCTGGGCGGACCGACCCGGATGTCGGCGGCCCGGGCCGGGCTCCCGTCGTGGCGACCCTCCCCCGGCTGGGTGGACGCAGCGCTGCCATCAGGCGCTTCCGGGCCGTCGCCTGCCTCGTGACTCCGGCCTGGCGCTGCGGACCTGCCTGCGGTGTGAACCAGCCAACGACTCCTGGCTGGTGTCATGGTTGTGGTACCCGGCATCAGTGTCGTCGTCACCGACCGCGACCACGCCCACCACGTTCGCCTGCACCCGCTGAAGCGTGCTCAGGGTCGTGCGCAGGCTGTCGAACGTGGTCGTCCCGAGCCGGGTCACCACCACGGTGCCTTTGACCGCCACGCACACCTGACCCGCGTCGCTGACCGCCAGCGTCGGTGTGGTGTCGACGATGACGACGTCGTAGGACGCGGCGAGCTCGGCGATGACGGCGCGCAGCCGCTGCCCCTCGAGCAAGGCGCTGGGGTCACGGGGGCTGGGCCCCGACGTCACCACCGTGACACCCGTGGGGTGAGTACGGGCCACCTCTCCGAGGCTGAGCTCACCGGCGAGCACGTTCGAGAGCCCCGTGTCGTTGTGCAGCTCGAAGTGCTCGTGCAGCGTGGGTCGACGGAGGTCTGCATCGACCACCGCCACCTGATGGCCGGCCTGCGAGCAGACCACCGCCAGATTCATGGCCAGGGTCGACTTGCCCTCCCCCGCCAGCGAGCTGGTGATGGCGAGCGTCGACGGGAACCCGTCCAGCCCCGAGAACAGCAAGCTGGTACGGATCTTGCGGTAGGCCTCGGTCCGAGGGGAGTCCGGATGGCTCACCGCGGGCAGGTGAGCTCCCTGCAGCTGGTTGGGCACGACACCGAGAACCGTGACCTCCAGCCGGTCCTCCAGTCCCCTCGAGTCACGAATGCGCTGGTCGAGGCGCTCGCGCAGAACAGCCAGCAGCAGGCCGAGCACGAGCCCGAGCGCCAGCCCGATCGCGGTGTTCACCACCGGGTCCGGCGAGACAGGGGTCGCGGGAAGCGCAGCAGCGCGTAGGACCTTGAACGCGAGCGGGGCGCGCGACGAGAGCTGCTTGAGCTGGATCAAGGTGTCGGGGAGGGTGTCCGGGTACGCGTTCGCGACCGCCTGAGCTGCGGCCGCGGACGACGAGGTGACGGTGATGGTGATCGTCGCCGAACCCGGGGCCGTTGCGGCGCTCACGGCGACCGACGGGGACGTGGTGAGTGCGGCGGCGCCAATCGCCGCCTGGACCGCCGGCGGCGTCACCGCGATCTCCGAGTAAAAGGCCGCGATGTCCGGCAAGGTGGTGGTGTACGCCTTTGAGCTCGGTCCGGCCGGATCAGGTCCGAAGGATGTGAGCGCCACGAGGAGGTCGGTGGAGGCTCGGTACACCGTTGGCTGCAACGCGGTCACCACCGCGGAAGCCGCGAGAGCCGCCACGACCACGATCAGCACGGTGCGCCAGCGGCGCCGCAGCACCTGGACGTAGTCACGCAGTTCCACGAAGGCAGCCCCGGATCTCGAGGTGTGGCCCCACCCGGGCCGACGCACCGCGATGCTACCGGTGGACCCCTCACTGTGGACCGGGCTGAGTCTCAGCGGGCGCCGCGGCGGCGGAGCACGGCCAGGACGGTGCGCACGACGATGAGCAGGTTCGCCGGCACCGAACCTGGTCCCGGCTCAGGTGCTGCGCAGCAGCGATGCCGCGGCCGCGACCCATGACGACGGCGACGAGCGCGTCGAGCACCCGCCAGGCGCCGGGGCGGGCGAACAGGGGGCGGGCAAGCCGGGCGCCGAGGCCCAGGGCGGTGAACCGGAGCAGGCTACCGATCGCGGCACCGGCGCCGAACGGCCACCGCTGCGCCCCGTGGGTGGCGGCGACCGTGCCGAGCAGCACGACCGTGTCGAGGTAGACGTGGGGGTTGAGCCAGGTCAGCGCCGCAGCCGTGCCCAGCGTCGCCCGCAGCCCCGCGCCCGGTCCGGCAGCCGGGGTCAGCACACCGGGGCGCACCGTGCGGCGGGCGGCAAGGGCCGCGTAGCCGATCAGCTCGACCGCCCCGGCCACCCGCACCACGGCGAGCACGCCCAGGTGTCCACCGACGAGCGCTCCCGCCCTCGCCACAGTGGGTAGGACCTCACAGAACGAGCCACCGAGCGTCGAGCTCGTCGCGCTGCGCGATCACCGCGCGGGTGGAGGCCGTAGCGTCGGGTCTCCCGCCGTCGCACGTGCTGGAGCCGTCCCATGCCGGAGCCCCTGCCCACCGCCGAGGTCGACCGCGTCCTCGTCGTGGTCGCCCATCCCGACGACGCCGACTTCGGCGCCGCGGGCACCACGGCCACCTGGACGCGGGCGGGGGTGGAGGTGACCTACCTGCTGTGCACCTACGGCGACCAGGGTGGCTTCGACGACACCCCGCGCGAGCAGGTGCCCGCCATCCGGGAGGCCGAGCAGCGTGCGGCCGCCGCCGCGGTGGGAGTGTCCGACGTCCGCTTCCTCACCGGGTACCACGACGGGTCGTTGGACCCCACCCGCGAGCTGCAGCGCGACATCGTCCGGGTCATGCGCCAGGTGCGCCCGCGCCGGGTGCTGACGCAGAGCCCGGAACGCTGGTGGGACCGCATCGGTGCCTCCCACCCCGACCACCTCGCCGCCGGGGAGGCCACGATCCGTGCGCTCTACCCCGCCGCCCGCAACCCGTTCGCCTACCCCGAGCTCCTCACGGACGAGGGCCTGGAGCCCTGGACGGTGGAGGAGGCCTGGCTCATGGCCGACGAGCGCGCCGACCACGCCGTCGACATCACCGACACCTTCGACGCCAAGCTCGCCGCCCTGCGCGCCCACGCCAGCCAGACCGCCCACCTCGGCGACGACCTGGAGGAGAGGCTCCACTCGTGGGGCAGGAAGGTTGCGGAGGACGCCGGGATGGCGCCGGGGCGGCTGGCCGAGGTCTTCCGGGTGATCGCCACCGGGTGAGACGCCGCCGCACCGGCACCCCCCGCCGGACAGCGGCGTGCTCGGGTGGGCGTGGTGGGTCAGCCCCCGGCGGCGGCCGGGGCGGCCCAGAGGTCGGGGCCGAAGACCTCGTAGCGGATGTGGTCCGCGGGGACGCCCCGGGCGAGCAGCGCGCCGCGGACCTGGCGCATGAACGGCAGCGGGCCGCAGGTGAACACGTGGACCCCGTCGGGCAGCGGCACGTCGGTGAGGTCCATCAGCCCGGTCCGGGCACGGTGGTCGTCGCGGTCCACGCTCTCGTACCAGGTGTAGCGGGTGAAGTCGTCGATCTGCCGGCCGGCGTGCAGCACCGTCTCGCGCAGCGCGTGGTCGGCCGCGGTGCGGTCGGCGTGGGCCACGATGACCGGGCGCTGGGGCTGGGTGCGCGCGATGTGCTCGACGATCGGGAGCACCGTGGTGATGCCGGCGCCGGCGGTGGCCAGCAGCAGCGGCGAGTCCGAGGACGGCACGACCAGGTCACCGGCCGGCGCGCTGACGTCGACCAGGTCCCCGACCCCGACCTGGTCGTGCAGGAACGACGAGACCCGGCCGTCCGGGTTCCCTCCCGTCCCGCGGACCTTGCGGACGGTGACCTGCAGACGGGTGCCGACAGCGGTCGAGGAGACGGTGTACTGGCGGGGCTGGCGGTCGCCGCCGGGCAGGTCCACGAACAGCGACACGTACTGCCCCGGCTCGATCTCCGGCACCGAGGCATCGTCGGCCGGCTCGAGGACCAGGGACACGACGTCGTCGGTCTCCTCGATCCGGCGCACCACCCGGTAGGGCCGGGTCGGGGTGGAGGGGTCGACGCCGGCGCGGGCGTAGAGGCGGGCCTCCTCGGCGATGAGCTGTGTCGCGAACAACCAGTAGACCTCGGCCCAGGCATCGGCCACGGCGGGGGTGACCGCGTCACCGAGGACCTCGGCGACCGCCGCGAGGAGGTGGTGGCCCACGATCGTGTACTGCTCGGGGCGGATGCCCAGGGACACGTGCTTGCCGGCGATGCGGGTCATGACGTGGTCGAAGGAGGGTGCGTCGGGGTCGATGAGCTGGACGGCGTAGGCCACCACGGAGGCGGCCAGGGCGCGGTTCTGCTCACCGGTGGCCTGGTTGGCCAGGTTGAACACCCGCAGCAGCTCCGGGTGCTCGGCCAGCATGCGCGGGTAGAACCGGGCGGTGACCTGCTCGGCGTGCTCCGCGACGACAGCGGCGGTCGCCGCGATCACCGCGGCGGAGCGGGCGGACAGCAGGCCGGTCGGGGCCGGGCGGGCGGGCAGGGTCGTCGTCATCGTCAGGGGTCTCCTCGTTGCTGCTCGGTGGTCGGGCACCCCAGGGTTGCGTGGCGGGGAGGGTGACGGACAGGGATGAAGGTCCCGACAATCGCCACGCCCGACCCCGGGGCCACGCGCGGTCAGGGCGCAGCGCGGAAGACGTCGGCCAGGGTGACCGTGCGCAGCGCGCGCTCGTGGATGATGTCGAGCAGCTGCGGGTAGGTGTGGGTCACCGCGGGGTGGTTCGCGTGCCCGATGACGATGTGCTGCGGCTTGAACCACAGCCGGGCCTGCCCGAGGAGGAAGTCCTCGGTGATCACCGAGGAGTCGCTCAGGCTGCCCTCCCACAGGGTGATGGTGGGGTGGCCGAGATCGGCGGCGACCCGGTCGGTGCGGGCGTTGTGGTGGCCGTAGGGCGGGCGGAAGAAGGGCTCGGGCGCAGCGCCGTAGGTGGAGCGCAGGAAGGCGTCGTTGCGGGTGATCTGGTCGGTCAGGGCCGAGCTGCTGATGGTGGTGACGTCGGGGTGGGACCAGGTGTGGTTGGCCAGCAGGACCTGCCCGGAGTCGACGAGCGGGCGCAGCGCGGGGGCGTTGTCGGTCCACGACCGGTAGACGCCGTTGACGAAGAACGTCAGCCGGACCCCGCTGTCCGCGCAGAACTGGGTGTAGGCGGCGACGACCTCGCTGCTGGTGCCGTCGTCAATGGTGAGCGCCAGGAGGTTGCCCTGCCCGGGCAGGGCGGTGATGACGCCCGTCGGTGCGGGCACCGCCGCGGGCAGGGGCGGGGTGGGGGAGGTCGGGGCAGAGGTGGTGGTCGTCGCGGTGGTGGAGGTCGGGGCAGGGGTGGGGGCCGGGCCGGTCGGGCCGGTGCCTGCGCTCGCGTCCGCGGCCACGTCAACCGGACGGTCGACCAGCTCGAGGCCCGCCCCGAGGGCGACCACGCCGGCAGCGAGACCGAGCAGGAGGCGGCGGCGGTCGAGAGCGCCCGGACCACGGCGGGGCGGGTGCGGGCGACGGGAGTGGTGCTGGCCGGGTGCGGTCACTCGGACGACGGTATCCCGTGCAGGGGTTCTCCCGCGTCGATCCGGCGCGCTCCGCCGTGGCGGCCCGGAGGCCTGACCCGCTGGGCATGATGGGCGCATGCGCCTGGCCACCTGGAACGTGAACTCCGTGACCGCCCGCCTGCCCCGGCTGCTGGACTGGCTGGCGACCGCGCAGCCGGACGTGCTCTGCCTGCAGGAGACCAAGACCTCGGTAGTGGCCTTCCCCACCGCCGAGGTCGCGGCCCTGGGCTACGAGTCGGCCGTCGCCGGGCAGGGTCGGTGGAACGGGGTGGCCGTGCTCTCCCGGATCGGCCTCGCCGACATCGCCACGACCTTCGCCGGGGCGCCGAGCTGGGACGCCGACACCGCGGCCGACACCCTGTTCACCGACGGCGCGGGCATCGTCGAGGCCCGTGCGGTAGGTGCCACCTGCGGCCCGCTGCGGGTGTGGTCGCTGTACGTGCCCAACGGCCGCGAGCCCACGCACCCGCACTACGCCTACAAGCTCGCGTGGCTGGAGGCCTACCGCGCCGCGATCGCCGACGAGGTGACCGCCGGCCCGTTCGTCGCGGTCGGGGACTACAACGTCGCCCCCACCGACGCCGACGTCTGGGACGTCGCGGCGTTCGCCGGCTCCACCCACGTGACGCCGGCCGAGCGTGACGCCCTGGCCGCGCTGCGCGAGCTGGGACTGAGCGACGTGCCGGCCCGGGCGCTGAAGAACGACGTCCCCTACACCTACTGGGACTACCGGGGCGGGGCGTTCCACAAGAACCTGGGCATGCGGATCGACCTGGTCTACGCGAGCGCGCCCGCCGCCGCCGCCGTGACCGACGCCTACGTGGACCGGGACGCCCGCAAGGGGACGGGCCCCTCGGACCACGCGCCGGTGGTCGTCGACCTGGATCTGTAGCGCGGCGGCCCGGCCGTAGGGTCGGCGCCGTGGACGAGCCGGTCGTGATGGTGGACCCGCCCGGCCGGGGGCGGCTGCGCACCGAGCAGCGCCGGGTCCGCTCGGGCGACGCCGACGCCGACCGCGTGCTCCGCCTGGACGGGGTGGCCCGGTACGCGCAGGACATCGCCTTCGACGACGTGCACGACGCGGCCGCGGGTGGCGACGAGGGCCTGTGGGTGCTGCGGCGCACCGTGATCGTGGTGCACCGGCTGCCGGTGTTCCACGACCCGGTGCAGGTGCGCACCTGGTGCTCGGGCATCGGCGCGCGGTGGTGCACCAAGCGGACCACCGTGAGCTCGGCCGGGGGCGCACGGGTGGAGGTGGAGGGCTTCTGGGTCACCGTGGACGCCGGGACCGGCCGCCCGGCCCCGCTCTCACCACGGATGGTCGCGATCTTCGCCCCGTCGGCCGCCCCGGAGCCGCTGCGCTGGCGGCGCCTGCTGCCCGCCCGCCCCGGTGGCACGAGCGGTGCTGTGCGCCGACCGGTCCCGCTGCGCTCCACCGACGTCGACTGGATGGGTCACGTCAACAACGCGACGTGCTGGTCGGTGGTCGAGCAGGTGCTGCCGGGGCTGCGGGCCACGCCGGTGGAGGCCGTCCTGGAGCACGCCGGCCCCATCGCGGCGGACGACCAGCTGGAGGTTCTCGTGGAGCCGGCGGCCGGGGCCACCCTGGTGTGGTTCCTGGTCGGCGACACCGTGCGCGCGGTGGCCCGGGTGCGCCCGGTCGGACGAGAGGTGCCTCCGCTGCCGAGTGGCTCGACTACCGAGTGATCGGTACGGTCGTCCGGTGACGACGGCGGAGACGGACGCGGCCGAGGTGTCCCGTGCGCTGCGCGAGGTCACCCGCGCCGCCTCCGCTATCGACCACGCGCTCACCCGAGCGCTGCACCTGCGCCCGCTGGACTACGCCGCCCTGGGTCACGTGATGTCCGCCGTGCAGCCGCTGGGCCCCGCCGAGCTCGGGGTGCGGCTCGGCATCTCCAGCGGCTCGGCCACCGAGCTCGTGGACCGGTTGGAGCACGCCGGGCACCTGCGACGGGAGCGGCACCCCGGCGACCGCCGCCGGATCGGCCTGCACGCGACCGAGTCCGCCGTCGGGGAGGTGCTCGGCGCGCTGGGACCGGTGGTCGCCGGGCTCACCGAGGTGGCCGAGGCGCGCTCGCCCGCCGAGCGCTCCGTCATCGCCGCCTACCTCCGCGACGTCGCCGAGCGGATGCAGGCGTTCGCGGACGACCAGTGAGCCACGCCCACCACGCTCCCCAGCCCCAGACCGCCCCACCGAGAGGCCACCGATGACCACCACCGCACCTGCGACCACCGTCGCCACCGGTGTCGACGACGCCCGCCTGGCCGGGCTGAGGCGGTGGAACACCGGCCTGACCGTGCTGCACGCCGCGCAGGCCGTCGCCGTCCTCGTGCTCGCCAGCAGCTTCGCGATCACCGTGACCTCGTCCTACCCCGCGGGCCCCCCGGGAACCGAGGTCCCCGCGGCGGCGCCGTTGTTCGACGTCCGCGTCGGGGTGGCGATCGCGGTGTTCCTGACCCTGGCCGCCCTGGACCACCTGATCACGGCGACCGTCGGTCGCAGTCGGTACGAGGCCGGACTCTGCAACGGCCGCAACATCTTCCGCTGGGTCGAGTACTCCGTGAGCGCCACGATCATGGTGCTGCTGATCTGCTTCTACGCCGGCATCACCGGCATCTCCGCCGTCATCGCCGTGGCGGGGGCCAACATCGCGATGGTCCTGTTCGGCTGGCTGCAGGAGGTGGCGAACCCCCCGGGGCGCACCACCACGACGATGCTGCCGTTCTGGTTCGGGTGCGTGGCCGGCGCGACACCGTGGGTGGTGCTGATCGTGAACTTCCTGGGCGCGGCGCAGATCCCGGGCTTCGTCTACGGCATCTTCGTGACGCTGTTCATCTTCTTCTCCAGCTTCGCGGTCAACCAGTGGCTGCAGTACCGACAGGTCGGCCGGTGGGCCAGCTACGCCCACGGCGAGAAGGTCTACCTGGTGCTCAGCCTGCTCGCGAAGTCCGCGCTGGCCTGGCAGATCTTCGCCGGCTCGCTCGCGGTCTGAGCCGGGCGCCGGCGCGAGGACTACCCGCGCAGCCCGTCGAGCAGCTCGGGGTAGCGCTCCAGGGTGGTGCGCAGCGACGTCGCCGGGTGGCCCGTGAGCCGCTGGACGGTGTCGGTCACGGGCGCCATCTCCCCGGAGGCCACCGCGGTGTACGTCGAGACCCAGCCGTCCACCTCGAACGGGGTGGCGTCGAGGTGGGCCCGGGAGGCGTAGGCCTGCGCAGGGGTCTCCCGCTCGTAGCGGACGCTGTGGCCGGAGAGCTCGGTCAGCGTGGCGGCCACCTCGTCGAGGGTGAGCGCCGCCGGTCCGGACAGGTCGTGGCGCTGCCCGTCGTGGGCGGTCGTCCCGTCGAGCAGCACGGTGGCCGCCACCTCGGCCACGTCGTCCACCGCCACCGCGGCGACCGCACCGTCGCCGGCCGGACCGCGGAGCACGCCGGGCTCGACGACGAAGGACGGCAGCACGTCCTGGTAGAACGCGTCGCGCAGCGCGGTCCAGCGCAGCCCCGAGGCCGCCAGGGCCGCCTCGGTGTGGAAGTGGTCGCGGCCGAAGGTGAACGTGCAGTCCGCGGGCGCACCCAGGAACGACGTGTAGACGACGCGCTGCACCCCGGCCGCGACGGCGGCGGACAGCGCGCGGGCGACGCGGGAGCCGATGCGGCCCGTGGACCCGGTGACGGCGATGGGGGGCGTGCCCGGCACAACCGCGGCGTGCGGCCCCTGCTTCCCGCACCGCGGGCCGCTAGCGTCAGCGGCATGCGAGTCCTGCTCACCGGAGCGGCCGGGTTCATCGCCGGCCACGTCAGCACCGCCCTGCACGACGCCGGCCACGAGGTGGTGGGGCTGGACGTCATGCTCCCGGTGGCCCACGGGGTGGACGCGCCCACGCCCGCCGGGATCGAGCGGGTGGACGTGCGCGACGCGGACGCGCTGACCGCGGTGCTCGCGGGCGTGGACGTCGTGTGCCACCAGGCGGCCATGGTCGGGGCGGGGGTGGACGCCGCGGACGCGCCGCTGTTCGCGGGTCACAACGACCTCGGCACCGCCGTGCTGCTGGCCGCGATGGCGGAGGCTCGAGTACGGCGGCTGGTGCTGGCCAGCTCGATGGTCGTCTACGGCTCCGGCCGCTACACCTGCCCCACCCACGGCACCGTCGAGCCCGCCCCGCGCACGACCGCGGACCTCGACGCCGGCGTCTTCGACTCCACCTGCCCGCACTGCGAGCGCCGGGTGGAGTGGGCCCTGGTCGACGAGGACGCCCCGCTGCGCCCCCGCAGCACCTACGCCGCCAGCAAGCTCGCGCAGGAGCACTACGCCCTGGCGTGGACCCTGGCCACCGGCGGTTCGGTCACCGCGCTGCGCTACCACAACGTGTACGGCGAGCACATGCCCCGGGACACCCCGTACTCCGGGGTCGCGGCCATCTTCCGGTCATCGCTGGAGGCGGGACAGGCACCGCGGGTGTTCGAGGACGGCGGTCAGGTGCGCGACTTCGTGCACGTCCGCGACGTCGCCCGGGTCAACCGGCTCGCGGTCGAGGCCGCGCTGGGCGGGTTCACCCCCCTCAACGTCTGCTCGGGCGTCCCGGTGACCATCGGTGCCGTCGCCGCGACCCTGGCCCGCGCGCACGGGGGCGCCGAGCCGGTGGTGACCGGTCAGTACCGCTCCGGGGACGTGCGGCACGTGGTGGCCGACCCCGCCCGCGCGGCATCGGTGCTCGGCTTCCGGGCGTCCGTCGGCCCCGAGGAGGGGATCACGGCGTTCGCCGACGCCCCGCTGCGCGCCGTCCCCGCCCGCGCCTGAGAGCCCCGGTCACGCGGCCCGGTCGGGCGGGGCGGCACCGGTGCGGTCGTCGATCCGCTCACCCGTGTAGCGCAGCGCCTCGGCGGCCACCGCGACGACGGGGACCGCGAGGAACGCCCCCACGATCCCGAACAGCGAGCCACCCCCGGTCACCGCGAGCAGCACCACGGCGGGGTGCAGCCGGAGGCTGCGGCTCTGCAGCACCGGCTGGAGCACGTTGCCCTCGACCTGCTGGACGAGCAGCACCACCGCGAGCGCCAGCAGGGCCGTGGTGAACCCGTTGGTCACCAGGGCGACGAGCACGGCCAGCGCCCCGGCCACCACCGCGCCGATGATGGGGATGAAGCTGAGGATGAACGTGAGCACGGCCAGCGGCAGGGCCAGCGGCACCCCCAGGACCACCAGCCCGAGCCCGATGAACGTGCCGTCGATGAGGCTGACCAGGGCCTGGGTGCGGATGAACCCGCTGAGCACCGTCCACCCCCGGCGGCCCACCTCCGCCACGTGACCACCCACGCGGTCACCCGCCACCCGCTGCACCCACGGCAGGAAGCGGTCGCCGTCCTTGGCGAAGTAGAACCCCAGCAGCAGCACGAGCACGGCGGTCACCAGGGCGGAGGTGACCACGCTGACCCCGGTGAACACGCCGCCGGCGATCACGCTGGCACTGCTCTGCAGACGGTTGGTGAGGGTGTCGACCGCGGCGGTGATCTGTTCGGACCCGAGGTTCAGCGGCGGGCCCGTGAGGTAGTCCCGCACCTGGCTGAGCCCGCCGGAGGCCTGGTCGGCGATGTCGCCCACCTGCCCGACCACCGAGGGCGCGACGCCGAGGACGAGCCCCACGAGCGCGGCGACGAACCCGAGCGTGGTGATCGCGGCCGCGGCGCCGGCCGGCACCCGGTGCCGCCGCAGCCAGGCGGTGGGCGGGGCCAGCACCGTGGCCAGCACCACCCCGAGCACGGCGGGCAGCACCACGACCCACAGCTGGCCGACGACGAGGCCGACCACCGCCGCCGCCGCGGCCACGAGCACCAGGCGCAGGCTCCAGGTGGCCAGCCACGCGCCACCGCTGCCCAGCACGGCGGCACGGTCGGGTCGGGGGCTGCCCGGTTCGTCACTCATGCCGCAGAGCGTCCCACCCGCGGGCGGATCAGCCGAGGACGGGCAGACGCACCTCGAACCGGCACCCGGCGCCCTGGTTGTGCACCGTGATCTCGCCGTCGTGCGCCCGCACCAGCCCGGCGGCGATGGCCAGACCCAGTCCCGCTCCGGCGGGGCTCCCGTCGCTGACCGGGGTCCGGGCCGCGCTGCCCCGGTAGGCGAGCTCGAACACGCGCGGCAGCTCGTCGGCGGGGATCCCACCGCAGCCGTCGTCCACCCGCAGCCACGCACCACCCTCGTCGACCCCGCTGGAGACGAGCACGCTGCCGTCCGGCGGGGTGTGCCGCACGGCGTTGCTGAGCAGGTTCACCAGCACGCGGGTGAGCTCGGGGTCGCTGCCCCGCACCCGGGCCCCCGCCGGACCGGGCTCGGAGCTCAGCTGCACGCCCTTGCGGACGGCCTGGGCCCGGATCGCCGCCACGGCCTCCTCGGCGAGCTCGGGCAGCGCCACCTCGCCCATGGTCAGGACGAGGGCCCCGGCGCTGATCTTCGACATCTCGAACAGGTCGTCGACCATCGCGGTCAGCCGGACCGACTCCTGCTCGATCTGCCGGGCGTACTGCGCGACCTCGGCGGGCTCGCTGACCACGCCGTCGGCCAGCGCCTCGGTCATGGCCCGGATGCCCGCCAGCGGGGTCCGCAGGTCGTGGCTGACCCAGGCGACCAGCTCGCGCCGGGACCGCTCGGCGGCGCGCTCGCTGTCCCGCGCCTCGCGGTCCCACACGGTGCGTCGGGCCTGCCAGCGGCCCAGGGCCAGCGCGGCCGGGACGGTGATCACGGTGACGACGGCGGCGACGAGCAGCGTGCGGTAGAGGTCCTCGGAGAACATGAGGCCGGTGGCCCCGGTGATCCCCGCCGTCGTCGCCAGCGTCGGGATGAGCACGAGCACGGCCATCGACCCCGTCAGCGAGGTGCGCCGCAGCCACCGCAGCACGAGCCAGCCGACGACGACGACGGGCACCGAGAACAGCAGCACCCACGGCAGGGCGTGGGCGACGTCGGTCAGCACGGGTGCTCCAGGGGCTCGGTGAAGGTGCCGGGCCGCCAGCGGTAGCCGACGCCCCAGACGGTGCCGACGGGGTCCTCGGCCCCGGTGCGCCGACCGGCGGCGATCTTGGTCCGCAGCCGCTTGACGTGCACCGTCACGGTGGAGTGGTCGCCGAAGCTCCAGCCCCACACGTGCTCGAGGAGCTGCTCGCGGGTGAACACCTCGTCCGGGTGGCCCACGAGGAAGCTCAGCAGGTCGAACTCCCGGGTGGTCAGGGCGAGCTCGGTGGGTCCGACGAGCGCGCGGTGCGCCCCGGGCTGCACCTCGAGCAGGCCGTCGCGCAGCACGGCGGGCGCGGGCGGGGCGGGAGCGGCGGCCCGGCGCAGCACGGAGGCCACCCGCAGGGCCAGCTCGCGGGGGCTGAACGGCTTGGTCACGTAGTCGTCCGCGCCGACCTCCAGGCCCAGGACCCGGTCGTCCTCCTCGCCCAGGGCCGTCAGCATGATCACCGGGACGGTCGGGGCGACGCCCGCGCGCAGCCGCCGGCACACCTCCACGCCGTCGGTGCCCGGCATCATGACGTCCAGCACCACCAGGTCGATCCCGCCGGCGGCGGCGACGAGCAGGGCCGCGTCGCCGTCCACCGCCACCGTCACGCGCAGCCCGTCGCGCTCGAGGTAGCGGCGCACCACGTCCCGGAGCAGGGGGTCGTCGTCGGCGACCAGCACGTGCGCGCTCATCGCGCGGCCAGCAGCACGTGCGCGCTCACGACCCGCTCACCACGCCGTCAGCAGCAGGTGGTTGATCGCCAGCGCGACCACCGCACCGGCGGCCAGCCAGGCCCGCTGGTGGCGCACCGGCAGCAGCGCGGTCGCGGCCAGCAGCCACACCCCGAACGGCAGCCAGATGCGCTCGGTCTCCGAGCGGCTGAGCCCGCTGACGTCGGCCGCCACCACGGCGAGCAGGGCGCCGACCACCAGCAGGCTCAGCCCGTCGCGCCGCCGCAGCCTGGCGGGGGCCAGCGCTCGGCGCACCCCGGCGGGGGTGGCGAGGCCGACGGCGCAGACCAGGGCAGCCACGTTGGCCCAGATCCAGTACGAGTAGGTGCGGTCGGCCGCGATCCCCTGGTAGTAGCGCTGCACCACCAGGTCGTAGCCGTCCAACCACCAGAAGCCCAGCGCGGTGAACAGCGCGACGACGGCGAGCGCGCCGAGCACGGCGGGCAGCAGCGGTGTCCACGAGCGGGCCGCCACCAGCACGGCGATCGCGACGACGCCCAGGACGACGAGCCCGTAGGAGAGGTAGATGCCGAACCCCAGCACCACCCCGGCGCCGACCGCGGCCACCACGGGCCGCCGCACCGTGCGCGTCGCGGCCAGGGCCAGCAGCGCGATGCCCCAGGCCGACACCCCGGCGAACATCCCGTCGGCCGAGACCGCGACCCAGATCGCGGTGGGCGCCAGGGCCAGGAACGGCGCGGCCCGGCGGGCGAGCTGCTCCCCGCCCGGACCGCCTGCGCGCCCGGCGAGCACCCGCACCGCCACGAGCACCGCGACCCCGGCGCTGCAGCCCACGGCCCAGGTGAGCAGCGAGGCGAAGGTGCCGCCCCCGAGGCCGATGCGGTCCAGGCCCACGTAGACCAGGAAGGCCCCGGGGGGGTGGGCCGCGACGTGCGTGGTCCAGCGTCCGGGCTGGTAGTCGATGATGTGGCTGGTGAACGCCTGGAGCATGCCGTGCACGTCGGTCACCCGCGGCACCTCGGCGAGGTACTCGTCCTCGCTGGTGAGGTTGCCGGCGAACCCGCGCTGCCAGCCGTCGACCATGGCCAGCGACATGGACCACGCCAGGGTCAGCACGTAGGTCGCCCCCAGCAGCTGCCGCCACGACAGCCGCTGCGCCACCGTCGGCCCCCACGCCACCCCGGCCACGGCGAGCAGCACCGCGAACGGGGTGCCCCACCCCACGTGCGGGTCCCCGTTGGCCAGCAGCGGGGCGACGGTCGAGGTGAGGTTGCCGCGGGGGTCGGTGGCCAGCAGGTGCGGCGCGACGGCGGCGGCGATGACGAGCAGCACGCCCGCCGCCCCGAGCGCGAGGTCCCAGCGCACGGCAGCGCGGTCTCCGGCGGTCCCCACCGCGGGGTCCGCCGGGCGGAGCTCGGCTGCGGTGCTCACCCCACGACGATAGGCGGGGTGACCGGTGCGGAGCCGGCCGGGCACGCGCCGTCACGCGATCGTCACCGCGCCGCGCGGCGCGGTGGCCGGTGGCGGCCCTATGTTCACCATCATGATGGCGACCGAGCGCGTGGACGTGGTGATCCCGTGCCGTGACGAGGCGGGCTCGCTGGCCGGCGTCCTGGCCGCGCTCCCGCCGGGCTACCGGGCCGTCGTGGTGGACAACGGCTCCACCGACGGCACCGCGTCGGTGGCGCGCGAGCACGGTGCCCTCGTGGTCGAGGAGGCTCGCCCCGGCTACGGCTCCGCCGTCCACGCGGGTGTGCTCGCCGCCGACGCGGAGATCGTCTGCGTGCTCGACGGGGACGGTTCCATGGACCCGGCGGCGCTGCCGGAGCTGGTGGCCCTGGTGCGCGCCGGGGCCGACCTCGCCGTGGGCCGACGGCGACCGGTGGTGCGCGGGGCGTGGCCCTGGCACGCCCGGCTGGGCAACGTCCTGGTCTCCGCGCTGCTGCGGCGTCGGCTGCACCTCGACGTGCACGACATCGGCGCCGTGCGGGCCTTCCGCCGGCAGGGGCTGCTCGACCTCGGCGTCACCGACCGTCGCTCCGGCTACCCCCTCGAGCTGCTGGTGCGGGCCGGACGGGCCGGCTGGACCGTGGTCGAGCGCGACATCACCTACTCCCCGCGCACGGCCGGGCGGTCCAAGGTCTCCGGCTCGCTCACCGGTACCGTGCACGCGGTCCGCGACTTCCGGGCGGCGCTGGCGTGAGCGCCGCCCTGACGCTGCTCGTCGTGGCGAAGGCGCCCGTGGCCGGGCTGGCCAAGACCCGCCTCATGACGGTGCTGTCCGCGGAGCAGGCCGCCGTGGTCGCCGCCGCCTCGCTGCTCGACACCCTCGACGCCGTGGCCGCGACGCCGGCGTCCCGGCACGTGGTCGCCCTCACCGGGGACCTGGACGCGGCCACCCGTCGGGTGGAGCTGCGACGCTCGCTGGAGCGGTTCACCGTGGTGGGCCAGCGGGGCGACGCGCTGGGCGAGCGCCTGGCGGCCGCGCACACCGACGCGGGGCCCGGCCCGGTGCTGCAGGTGGGCATGGACACCCCCCAGGTCTCCGCCGCGCTGCTGGCCGAGGCCGCCGCCCGCCTCGCGGAGCCGCGGGTGGACGCCGTGCTCGGCCCGGCCCACGACGGCGGGTGGTGGGGACTGGGCGTGCGCACCCCGGAGCTCGCCCGCGCCCTGGTCGAGGTCCCGATGTCCCGCGCGGACACCGGGGACCGGACGCTGGCCGCCCTTCGTGCGCTGGGCGCCCGGGTGGAGCTGCTCGACCCGCTGGGCGACGTGGACACCCCGGCCGACGCCGCCGCGGTCGCTGCCCTGGTGCCCGGCTCCCGCTTCGCCTCGGCCGTCGCGGACGTCGGGCTGCTCGTGGGGCCGATCGTCGTGGCCGGCGAGGTGCACCGGTGACCGCGGGGCCCGCCCGGTCCGACGTGCTGGTCGACGACGTGCTGGTCGACGACGTGCTGGTCGACGACGCCGAGGTCCAGCACGAGCTGCTCGCCGACGTGCTCTTCGAGCGCGCCCTGGCCGGGCTCCCGTGCTGGGTGCATGACGCCACCGGTCGACGCACCGAGCTGCCGGTGCGCCGCTGGTTGGGCGGGGCCTCGTCCAGCGACCTCGACCGGGCCGTGGACGCCGCCATGCTGCGGCACTGCACCGGGCCGACGATGGACCTCGGGTGCGGCCCCGGTCGTCTCACCGCGGCCCTGGCCGTCCGCGGGGTGGCCGCGCTCGGGGTGGACAGCTCCGCGCTCGCCGTCCGGATGACCGTCGCCCGGGGTGGACTGGCCCTGCAGCGCGACCTGTACGCCCCGCTGCCCGGTCACGGCCGGTGGGCGCACGTGCTGCTCGCCGACGGCAACATCGGCATCGGCGGAGACCCGCTGCGGGTGCTGCGGCGTGCGGCCGAGCTGCTCGCCCCGGACGGCGTGGTGGTGGTGGAGGTCGAGGCCACCGGACCGACGCTCGTCCAGCGGCTCCGCCTGGAGACCGAGAACGGTTTCGGCGACTGGTTCCGCTGGGCGCGGGTGGGCCTCGCCGGTGTCGGCGCCCTGGCCGCGGCCGCCGGGCTGGAGCTGCTCGAGGCGACGGTGGTGCACGAGCAGGCCGTCGCGGTCCTGGGCGTGCGGCGGGACGAGGAACGGAGCAGCGCATGAGCACCGAGGAACCCACGATGTTGCGCGACCGGCTTCCCGGGCCCGCACCCCACGAGCACCACTTCACCTCCCGGCTGCGCACGCCCACCGTCACCGCCCGGATCGGGCTCTGGCTCGGCATCTTCTTCGGCATCTCCTTCGTCACGGGGCTGCTCAGCCACTTCCTGCAGAACCCCCCGTTCTTCTTCACCTGGCCCACCCGTCCGGTGTCGCTGTACCGCTGGACGCAGGGCCTGCACGTCGTGACCGGCACCGCCTCGATCCCGCTGCTCGGGATCAAGCTGTGGTCGGTCTACCCGAAGCTGTTCGCCCGGTTCGACCTGAGCTCCGCCCGGGCCGCGCTGGTCACGGTGGTGGAGCGCGGCTCGGTCACGGTGCTCGTCGGCGCGTCGCTGTTCCAGCTGCTCACGGGTCTGTTCAACACCGCCCAGTTCTACCCGTGGGCGTTCTTCTTCACCACGGCCCACTACGCCATGGCATGGGTGGCCATCGGGGCGCTGCTGGTGCACATCGCGATCAAGCTCCCGGTCATCCGCACCGCGCTCGGGGTGCCGGTCGAGTCCACCGTGGACGCCGCGACCCTCGAGGTCACCCCGGCCACCCAGGATCCCGCCGACGCTTCGCTGCGGCGCGGGCCCACCCGGCGCACGGTGCTGCGGGGCACGTGGATCGCGGCCGGTGTCGCGGTGCTGGCCACGGCGGGCGTGACGGTCCCGCTGCTCCGCAAGGTGTCGGTGCTGGCCACCCGCAGCGGCCAGGGCCCCCTGGGCGTGCCGATCAACCGCAGCGCGCAGGCCGCGGGCGTGCGGGAGAAGGCCACCGCGCCCAGCTGGGCCGTCGTCGTCTCCGGGCCGAACGGGTCGCGCTCGTTCACCCTCGCCGACCTGAACGCGATGCCCCAGTCCACCCAGAGCCTGCCCATCGCGTGCGTCGAGGGCTGGAGCGCCAGCGCGGTGTGGACGGGGGTGCCGGTGGCCGACCTCGTCGCCGCGGTCGGCGGCTCGACCGACGCCGACGTGTCGTTCAGGAGCTTCGACACGGGCCTCTACGGCTCCTCCGTGCTGCCCGCCCGGCACGCCCGCAGCCGGCTGACCCTGCTGGCCACCCGGCTCAACGGCGAGGTGCTGACCCTCGACCACGGCTACCCGGCCCGGCTCATCGCGCCCAGCCGACCCGGTGTCACGCAGACCAAGTGGGTCTCGACGATGGACGTCCTGTGACCGGCGTGCGCACGGGCCTCGCCACCGCCGGGGTGGCGGCCGGTCTCTTCGGTCTCGTCCTGCTGCTCACGGGGTCCACGACCGACCTGGTGTCCATCGCGATCTGGTTCGCGGGCTGCATCGTCGTGCACGACGCCGTGCTCGCCCCCCTGTTCGTCGCCGGCGGGATGGCGGCGAGGAGGGCGCTGCCGCACCACACCCGGCCACCGGTCGTGGCGGGGGCCATCTGCACCCTCACCCTGGTGGTCATCGCCTCGCCCGTGCTGTTCCGCTCGAACGCCTTGAGCGACAACCCGACGATCCTCGACCGCAACTACCCGGCGGGTTTCGCGGTGTCGCTGGCGGTGGTGTGGGCCGCGGTGGCGGTGTCGGTGGTGCTGCGCCGGTCCCGGCGCCCCCTGGCGAGCCCTGCGGCGTGAGCAGCCACCGGGACCGCCACCGGTGGAGCTGCCCGGTGGTGGCGGTCCTCGGCGGGGGCGTGCTGCTCGGCGCGGTGGCGGTCGCCGTGGCCCGGCCGAACCTGGTGCGCAACGTGCTGACCAGTCCCCGGACGCTGCTCACCGCCGCGGTGGTGCTGGTCCTGGTCGTCGGGCTGGGACTGCTCGTGCGGCGGCTCTCCGGGCGGGCGTGGGCCGGGGGGCTGGCGGCCGCCGTCCCCGTGGCCGCGGTGCTGGCCCTGGTGGTGTGGCCGACCTTCGTGCCGACCACCGTCGACGAGCCGGACCCGCTGGCCGACGTCGTCGCGCTCGCACCGGGTGCTGACGGTGCCGCGGTGGCCGCCGTGCCGTCCCCGCCGGCCGGGACGCCCGAGCTCCGCCTCGACGCCACGCCGGTCCCGGACGGGCCGACCACCGCCACCCCGCCGCCGGCCCCTGTTCCCGCCGGGCCCCGGGCGCTCGCGTCCGCCGTGCTCACCGGCATCGACCGCGACGTCACCGGCACGGCCACCCTCGTCGACCTCGGCGACGGGACGTCGGTGGTGCACCTGGGCGCCTTCGACGTCGAACCCGGACCCGACTACCAGGTGCACCTCGTGCCCGGCGCCGGTCAGGAGCGCCCGGACGGGGTGTTCCTCGGTGCGCTGAAGGGGACGCGGGGCGACCAGAGCTACACGGTGCCCGCCGGCTCGCCCCTCGACGGGCCGGTCACGGTGCTCATCTGGTGCCGGGCGTTCGGGGTTCCCGTCGCCGCAGCCACCCTGGAGCTGTAGCGGCCCTGGAGCTGTGGACCGACCGGCCGTGGGATCGGACCAGCGCGCGCCCCGACCACGGTTCGGTGGTCCGGGTCCCTCCCGCGAGACCACGCACTGCCGGGACGCTCTGCGACCGGGGCGCGGAACGCACTCCGGGCGTGCAGAACGGTCCCCGATCCCACCTCTCACCCAGGGCGGTAGAACGGGTGGTCGGGGCGCGGAACGCACCCCCGGCGTGCAGAACGGTCCCCGATCGCAGAGCGTCCCGCACGGCAGTGCTGCCTCGCGGTCCAGCCGGTCCAGCCGGTCCAGCCGGGCAGCGGGTCGTGCTCCGCGCGCGTCCGGACCGGTCAGGTCCTGGGCTCGGCCAGCCGCGTGGTCGACGCCCGCCCGCGGAGCTCCACCTCCGCGCCCTGCTCCCACCGGCCCCGCTCCGGGTCCCCGGCCCGCTCCAACGACGTGAGGGAGGCCAGCACCCGCCCCGGCCGGGCCTTCGCCAGCTCGGTCAGCCGGGCGGCCTCGTTCACCGGGTCCCCGATCACCGTGTACTCGAAGCGCCGGGCCGCACCGATGTTGCCCGCCACCGCCGCCCCCGAGGACACCCCGATCCCGAAGTCCACCTCCGAGACCGCCCGCAGCTCCGCGTGCAGCTCACGGGCCGCCCGCAGCGCTGCCGCCGACGCCCCCGGGTGCTCCAGGGGGGCCCCGAACACCACCAGCGCAGCGTCACCCTCGAACTTGTTGACGAACCCGCCGTGGCGCCCGACCACCTCCACGACCACCCGGAAGAAGTCGTTGAGCAGCACCACCACCTCCGCCGGTGGCCTGGTCGCCGCCAGGTGCGTGGAGCCCACGAGGTCCACGAACAGCACCGCGACCTCGCGGACCTCCCCACCCAGGTCGGTCCCGTGCTCCAGGGCGCGCCGGGCGACGTCCTCGCCCACGTGGCGCCCGAACAGGTCGCGCAGCCGCTCCCGCTCGGCCACCCCGCCCACCATCTGGTTGAAACCGGCCTGCAGCAGGCCGACCTCGGAGCCGTCGTAGACCTCGACGCAGACGTCGGTCCGGCCACGCTGCACCTGCGCCAGGGCCCGGCGCACCTGCTGCACCGGATCGGCGACCGACCGTGCGACCAGCAGGGACCCGAGCAGCCCCACCACCAGCAGCACCACGGCCAGGAACAGCACGGTCAGCGCGAGCTCGTCCGTCGTCGTCGACAGCTGGCCGGTGAGCTGGGAGACCACCACCAGCACGATGCCCAGCGCGGGGATGCCGGCCGCCGCGCCCACGGCGATGAGCACCCGGGTGACGACGCCCGGAGCGGTGGTCTGCTCGGGCACGTCGTGGGCCAGGGCGGCCGCCGCCACCGGCCGCAGCAGCCGCTCCGCCAGCAGGTAGCCCAGCGAGCAGGTGGCTGACGCGCCCAGCAGCACCGTCACCGCGATGGCCACGGCCAGCCGGGGCACGGCACCGACGTTGAGGCCGACGAAGATGATGCCGCCCAGGGTCCACATGGCGGCGTGCACGCCCACCTGGCGCAACGGTGCGCGCAGGGCCGCCCGCTGCTCGGCCCGGGTGGGTTCACCACCCCGCCGGCGCCAGGTGAGCACCGGCCGCAGCAGCAGGGCCGCCGCCGCCGTCCCGGTGACCACGGCGACCACCAGCACGATCCCGAACACCAGGACGTTGCGGGCCTCGGCCTGGGCCAGGCCCTCGGTGTCGGGCACCGGGAGGACGAAGCGCACGAACACGAAGACGACGAGGGCCCCGACGACGTTGGACAGCGCCATGGCCACGGCGTACCGGGGCCACGGGCTGCCCCGCAGCCGGCGCAGGGGGGTCCACGGCGGCGCCACCCGGACACCTTAGGGTCCGCCGGCAGCGGGTGGCGCCCGGTCCGCGGCCCTCGCCGTCCAGCACGATCGCGCGCAGCGCCCCCACCGCTGGCTACGCTCCGCCCGTGACCCAGCCCGCCACCCCCGCGCCCCGCCGCAGCGCCGACTCCGTCAGCTGGGGCGTCCGCGTGGCCGCAGCATGGTCCTGGCGGTTCGTCGTGGTCGTCGGGGCGCTCGTGGTGCTGGGGACGGTGCTGGCCCGGCTCAGCGAGGTCGTCATCCCGGTGGCGGTGTCGCTGCTGCTCGCCGCCCTGCTCACGCCGGCCGTCGGGTGGCTGCAGGCCAGGGGCGTGCCCCGGGGGATCGCCACCGCGCTGGTGCTCGTCGGCGGGATCGCCCTGCTCGGAGCGGTGCTCACGTTCGTGGTGCAGGCCTTCATCAACGGGGTGCCCGACCTGGTCGACGAGGTCTCCGCCAGCGTCGACTCGGTGCAGCAGTGGCTGGTGAACGGTCCGCTGAACCTGAAGCAGTCACAGATCGACGGTGCGTTCACCTCGTTCACGACCTCGCTCACGACCAACCGCGACGCCATCACCTCCGGGGCGCTGAGCACCGCCGCCACCCTCACCCAGATCCTGTCCGGCCTGGCCATCGCGCTGTTCACCACCATCTTCTTCGTCTACGACGGTGCCCGGGTGTGGGAGTTCGTCACCCGCGTCGTGCCCCGGCACGTGCGCCCCCGCGTGGACGTCGCGGGCCACCGCGGGTTCGCGTCCCTGGTCGGCTACGTGCGGGCCACCGTCGCGGTGGCAGCAGTGGACGCGATCGGCATCGGGGTCGGCCTCGCCGTGCTGCGGGTGCCGCTCGCGCTGCCGCTGGCCGCGCTGGTGTTCCTCGGCGCGTTCATCCCCATCATCGGGGCGTTCCTCAGCGGGCTCGTGGCGGTGCTCATCGCCCTGGTCACCCAGGGCTTCGTGGTCGCACTCATCGTGCTCGGCGTCATCGTCGCGGTGCAGCAGCTCGAGGCGCACGTCCTGCAGCCGGTGCTGCTGGGCCGAGCGGTCCAGCTCCACCCGCTGGCCGTGGTGCTCGCCATCGCCGTCGGGCTCGTCGTCGCCGGCGTCATCGGCGCCCTGCTGGCCGTCCCGATGGTCGCGATCGCGAATGCCGCGGTGCGGTCCCTGCTGGCCGACGAGGCTCCCCCGGACCCCGCGCAGGTCGACGCCACCGATCCTGATGACGCGCTGCCCGACCCCGAGCACCCCCAGGACGACTGAGCAGACCGGTGTCGGCCGGGACCTACTCCTACCAGGGCACGACCGCCCGGTCCTCCCAGAGCCGTCCCGTGACCACCGGTGCACCGTCCGGGTCGAGCGCGTCCCGCTCGACCAGCCAGAGGCCGGTGTCCGCACCCTCCTCGGGACTGCGCGGTGCCTCCGGTCCGCCCATGTCGGTGCGGCAGTGCCCGGGGCACACCGCGTCCACGAGCACCCCGCGGCGACCGTGGCCCAGCTCGTGGGAGAGGTTGCGGACCATCGCGTTCACCCCGGCCTTGGCGATCCGGTACGGCGCGAGCCCGCCGGCGTTGCCCGGGCCCGACATCCGGCCGAGGCACGCGCTGTAGTGCACGATGCGGCCCCTCCGTCGGGCGGCCATGCCCGGGCCGACGGTGGTGGTAAGCCGGAAGGCCGCGTCGAGGTCCACGGCCATCACGCGCCGCCACTCCTGCGGGGTGGTGCGCAGCGTCTTGGCCCCCTTGTCGCTCATCACGGCGGCGCAGTGCACCAGCACGTCCACCTCGCCCACCCGCTCGACGCGACCCGCCAGGGCGTCCAGCGCGTCGTCGTCGGCCAGGTCGCAGGGCAGGGCCACCGCGTCCAGCCCGTCGTCGACGAGACCAGCCACGGCGGCCTCCAGTGGTTCGCCGTCGCGGGCCAGGCAGAGCACGGTGGCGCCACGGGTCGCGAGGCCGCGGGCGACCACGGCGCCGATGCCGCGGCTGGCGCCGGTGACGAGGGCGAGCCGGCCCTCCATGGAGGTCGTCATGGGACCACCATCGCCCGGGGCCCCGGGTTCGGCAGCGCGAACCGGGCCGGTGGCGTCGAGTCCTGCCCGGTCCGGGGGTGCGCTCGGGCAGGATGGGGCGGTGGCCGACGCCGAGCTCCGCGCACGGGCGGGCAGCCGTGCGCCCGCCACCGCGCCCCCGCTGGCGGGGCCGCCCGCGGGACTCGGGGCGACCGTCAGCCGTACCGTGCGGTTGCGCGACGCCCCCCGCGGACGTGCCGCCGACCTGGACCCGCTCACCCCCCTGTGGCGGGGAGCGGCCGTGTTCCGCGTGCTCACCTTCGTCTTCGTCGTCGGGGTGCAGGTGGTGTACTCCCCGGACTACCTGCGGCCGGCCCTGAGCTGGGTGCTCGTGGGTCTGGTGGCCGGGTGGACCGTGGTCACGGTGGTGGCGTTCAGCGTGGACCGGTTCCGGACCTGGCCGCTGGTCGCCGCCGACGTGGTGGTGGTGCTCGCGCTGATCGCCTCGACCCTGCTCGTGCAGACGGCCGCGCAGGTCAGCGGACCCACCCCCAGCATCACCACCCTCTGGTCCGCGACCCCGGTGGTGACGGCGGCGGTGCTCGGCGGTGCCCGGGTCGGCACCCTCGTCGGGCTGCTGGTGTCCGTGACGACGGTGCTGGTCAACGGGCACGTGACCACGTCGATCGCGCGGGACACGGTGCTGCTGCTGCTCACCGGGATCGTCCTCGGCCTCGTCTCGGACACCGCCCGGCGCTCGCACGAGGCCCTGGAGCAGGCCCTGCGGGCCGAGGCCGTCCTGGCCGAGCGCGAGCGCCTCGCCCGCGCGGTGCACGACAGCGTGCTGCAGGTGCTGGCCTACGTCCGCCGGGAGGGGACCGTGCTCGGCGGGGAGGCCGCGGAGCTCGCCCGGCTGGCCGGCGACCAGGAGGTGGCCCTGCGCGCGCTCGTCGCGGCCGCCCCGGCCGGGGACGTCCTCACCGGCGAGGTGGACCTGCGGGTGCTGCTGCAGAGCCAGGCCGCGCCCCGGGTGCAGGTGTCCGTCCCGGCCACACCCGTGCTCCTGGCGGCCGAGGTGGCCACCGAGCTCGCGGCCGTCGCCCGCACGGCGCTGACCAACACCGCGGTGCACGCCGGGGTTGACGCCCACGCGTGGGTGCTCCTGGAGGACCTGGGGGACCAGGTGGTGCTCAGCGTCCGCGACGACGGCGTTGGGATCGAGGCCGGCCGGCTCGACCGCGCCGAGCAGGAGGGCCGCATGGGGGTCGCGCGCTCGCTGCGCGGACGGGTGGCCGACCTCGGCGGGGTGGTCGTGCTGGACACCGCCCCGGGTGAGGGGACCGAGTGGGAGGTGCGAGTGCCCCGTGCTGCCCCGGACACGAGCAGGAGGGGTCGACGTGGTTGACGAGCGGGTGGTTGACGAGCGGGTGGTTGACGAGCGGGTGGTTGACGAGCGGGTGGCCGC
This sequence comes from Rhodococcus antarcticus, assembly GCF_026153295.1. Classification (NCBI taxonomy): domain Bacteria; kingdom Bacillati; phylum Actinomycetota; class Actinomycetes; order Mycobacteriales; family Nocardiaceae; genus Rhodococcus; species Rhodococcus antarcticus. The sequence continues at coordinate 3,536,476 of NZ_CP110615.1, forward strand.
GGCCGTGCGGGTGATGGTGGTGGACGACCACCCGATGTGGCGCGACGGGGTGGCCCGGGACCTCACCGCGCACGGGTTCGACGTGGTGGCCACGGCCGACGGGGTGGATTCCGCCGAGCGGATCGCCCGCGCCGTCACCCCGGACGTGGTGCTCATGGACATGCAGCTCGGCACGGGCTCCGGGGTGGACGCCACCGCCAAGGTGCTCGCGGTCTCCCCGCGCAGCCGGGTGCTCGTGCTGTCCGCGTCCGGGGAGCAGTCCGACGTGCTCGACGCCGTGAAGGCCGGGGCGTCGGGCTACCTCGTCAAGAGCGCGTCCATCACCGAGCTCGTGGCCGCGGTGCGGGCCACCGCGGCCGGCCAGGCGGTGTTCACCCCCGGGCTGGCCGGGCTGGTGCTCGGCGAGTACCGGCGGATGTCGGCCGCACCCGCCGCCCCGGGCCCGGCGCTGCCCCGGCTGACCGAGCGGGAGACCGAGGTGCTGCGCCTGGTGGCCAAGGGGATGAGCGCGCGGCAGGCTGCCGCCAAGCTCGTCATCAGCCACCGCACGGTGGAGAACCACGTCCAGTCCACCCTGCGGAAGCTGCAGCTGGCCAACCGCGTGGAGCTCGCCCGGTACGCCATCGAGCACGGTCTGGGCTGAGCGCCCTGTGTGTGATTTCTGTACCCAGGAGGCGAGTTTTCGATCACAATGGTGGGGCCCGAGAGGGAGGACCACCCCGTGACCATGCTCGCCGAGCGGTTCGACCGCGCTGTCGGCGTGCTGCTCGCCGAGCACCCCGAGGACGACGAGGGCCGCATGTTCCACTCCCGGGGGCTGCGCACCGGCGGGCACTTCTACGCGTTCTGCCCCACTACCGATGGCGTGGTGCTGAAGCTGCCGGCGGCGCGGGTGGCGGAGCTGGTCGCCTCGGCCGAGGGTGCCCCGTGCTCACCGAGGCCGGGCCGGCCGATGCGGGAGTGGGTCCGGGTGGACCCGGTCGACCAGCGGACGTTGACCGCGTACCTGCGGGAGGCCCGTTCCTTCGTCGCCGGGTAGTCGTGCGGGGTGCGAGGTCGACAGGCCACCTGCCGGTCGCACGAGCACAATAGGGCCATGAGCAGCCTCCGCGACGCCGTGCGCACCGAGCTCGAGGTCCGCGAGTCCGTCGACCCCGCCGTCGAGGTCGAGCAGCGCGTGCAGTTCCTCGTCGACTACCTGGCCGCCACCCCGGCCCGCGGCTTCGTGCTCGGGGTCAGCGGCGGGCAGGACAGCACCCTGGCGGGCCGGCTGTGCCAGCTGGCCGCCGAGCGGGTGCGCGCCGGGGGTGGCACCGCCGAGCTGGTGGCCGTGCGCCTGCCGCACGGGGTGCAGGCCGACGAGGACGACGCCCAGGTCGCGCTGCGGTTCATCCAGCCCGACCGCTCGGTGGTCGTGGACATCGCCCCGGCCGTCGCCGCCACGGCCGCGCAGGTCACCGCGGCCCTCGGTGAGCCGCCCAGCGACTTCGTGCGCGGCAACCTCAAGGCGCGCGAGCGGATGGCGTCGCAGTACGCGATCGCCGGTCAGCTCGGCCACCTCGTCGTCGGCACCGACCACGCCGCCGAGGCCGTCACCGGGTTCTTCACCAAGTACGGCGACGGCGGTGTGGACGTGACCCCGCTGACCGGGCTGACCAAGCGCCAGGGTGCGGCGCTGCTGGAGCACCTGGGCGCCCCGCCGAGCACGTGGTCCAAGGTGCCGACGGCCGACCTGGAGGACGACCGTCCGGGCCTGGCCGACGAGGAGGCCCTCGGGGTCACCTACGCCCAGGTCGACGACTACCTCGAGGGCCGCGACGTCGACGAGGCGGCCGTGGCCCGCATCGAGGGGCTGTTCACCAACACCCGCCACAAGCGGGCGGTGCCGGTGACACCGTTCGACGCCTGGTGGCGCTGAGTCCCTCGTGGCGCTGAGTCCCTCGTGACGCTGAGCCGGCAGCCGGGGTGTGCCCGGGCCGAGCCGAACCGGGACGTCCGAATCGAGTAGTTCTGCTCTGGTTGTGCCGGGTCCGATCATCCACGCTCAGCACATGACGCAGACCGGTGGGCGCGAGGACGTGGTGGCTCGTCTCTCCGAGGAGGTGGGCCGGCTCGGTGGGCGGCTCCAGGAGATCGGCATCGAGCTGCAGGCGCTGCCGGCCGCGGGTGCCACCTCGCGACCGTCGGCCGTCGAGCCCGGCCCGACGCCGTTCGTCCCGGCGCCGTTCGCGCACGCCCCCGCGACGTGGACCCCACCGTTGGCGCCCGACCCGTCCGCGGGGTGGTGGAACCCCCTGGGCCTGCCGGGCGCGGCGCCGTCCGCACCCGCGGGTCCGGCGCTCGTGGGTCCGGCCCGGGTCGCCGGACCGGCCGTCGGACCCGGACCGGCCGTCGGACCCGGACCGGCCTGGGGACCCGCGTGGGGGCCCGGTCCCGGGGCGGCCCCGCCGCTGCCGCGCGTGCACTGGTGGCAGCGCGAGGGTGCCGCGAGCCGGGCCGTGGCCGTCGCCGGCTCCGCGGTCACCCTGATCGGCGTGGTGATGCTGCTGGTGCTCGCCGCGCAGGGGGGCTGGTTCGGCCCGGTGCCGCGCGTGGTGGGTGGGGCCGTGCTCGCGCTCGGGCTGGTGGGGCTGTCGCTGCGGGTGCACCAGCGGGACAACGGTCAGGCCGGGGCCGTCGCGCTGGCCGGGACCGGGGCGGCCGGGCTCTACCTCGACGTGGTCGCGGCCACTGCCGTCTACGGGTGGCTGCCCGAGCCGGTCGGTCTCGCGCTCGGCGCCGCGGTGGCGACGGGCGGGCTGGCGCTCGCGCACCGGTGGAGCTCGCAGAGCCTCGCCGTGGTGGTGGTGGCGGGAGCGGCCGTGCTCTCGCCCGCGCTCGCCGAGCCGGGCAGCCTCCTGCTCGTCGCGTTCCTGCTCGTGCTGCAGGTCGGATCGGCCGGTGCGGCCGCCCTCGCCGCCCGGGAGCGGCGCTGGCCGGTGCTCGCCGTGGTGGGCATCGTCCCGCCCGTGCTGGCTGCTCTCGGCGCGGTGGCGGCCGCCCCCGCCGACGCCACCGGGCGGCTCCTGGTGGTGCTCACCTGCCTGCTGGTCACCGCGACCGGGCTGGGCCTGGCGCTGGTGGACCTGCGCCGACGGCCGACCGACGTGGTGGCCACCGGCTCGCTCGCCCTCGCCGTCAGCCCCTCGCTGGTGGCCGCCGGGCTGCTCGAGCACTGGGCGGCCGTCGCGGTCGCCGGCGGGCTCGCGGCCGTGCTGGTGGTGCTGGTGGTCACCGGGGGTGCGCTGGCCGGCCGGGCCCGCGGCACGCTGGTGGCCCTGGCCGCGGTGGCGCTGTTCCAGGCCACCGCCACCGCCGCGTCCGCGGACTCGGCCGCCGCGGCGCTGCTCGTCGAGGGCCTGCTGCTCACCGCGCTGGCCCACCGCGTCCGCTCCCGGACGGTGCTGCTCACCGCGGTCGTCTACGGGGCGCTCGGTACCGTCACCCTCGCGGTGCGGCTGCCGGCGAGCTCCCTGGTGACGGCGGGCGGGGCGCTCTCGGACGCCACCGGAGCCACCACGCTGGCCGCCGTCCTGCTCGTCGCCGCCGTGGTCGCCCTCGCGGCCGAGGTCCGCTGGTCGCACGTGGTCGCCCACCCGCAGCCGCTGTGGTGGATCGGTGCGGCGGTGGCCCTCTACGGCACCACCGCCGCGCTGGTCGCGGGCTCGGTCCTCGTCCTAGACCGTCCCGGTTTCGTGGTCGGCCACAGCGCCGCCACGGTGGTCTGGGTCGCCGTCGGACTGGTGCTGCTCGCCCGGGGCCTGGCCCGGGGCGGCCCGGTCGAGGCGAGGGTGGCCGGGCTGCTCCTGGTGGCGGCGGCCGTGGCCAAGCTCCTGCTGTTCGACCTCTCGGCGCTCAACGGCGTCGCCCGGGTGGCCGCCTTCCTGGTCACCGGGCTGCTCCTGCTCTGGCGCGGGGCCCTGGCCCGGAGCGAGAACGCGAAGCCCGGGCAGCCGGGAGCCTGACCGCGCCGGGCCCGGGCAGCACGCGCAGGATGGCCCGGTGCACCTCAGCCTCGATGCCGTCGGACCCGCGACCCCCGAGCTCGTCTGGGAGCGGTACGCCCGCCCCGCCCGCTGGTCGGAGTGGTCGCCGCAGATCCGTCGGGTGGACTGCGCCGACGAGGAGCTCCGGGTCGGCAGCACCGGCCGCGTGCACGGCCCGCCCGGGGTGGCCGTGGACTTCACCGTGCTCGCTCTGGACCCCGTGAGCCGTACCTGGTCGTGGCAGGTGCGGGTGCTGCTGGTGGGGGTGCGGCTGCACCTGGAGCACGGCGTGGACGACCACGAGCTGGGGGTGCGCACCTGGTTGCGGCTGCACGGCCCGGCTCCGGTGGTGGTGGCCTACGCCCCGGTCGCGCGCTGGGCCCTGCACCGCCTCGTGCGCCCCTGAGCCGGGACGCCCTCGAGCCAGGCGCGCCCACGACAATGTTGTTGTAGTTTCAATCATCTGGCACACTGCACGGCATGCGACTCGGCATCGACAGCTTCGTCTCCAAGGTCACCGACCCCTCCACCGAGCAGGTGTACAGCCCCGTGCAGCGGGTCGCGCACCTGCTCGAGGAGATCGCCCGCGCCGACGAGGTGGGCCTGGACCACTTCGGCATCGGCGAGCACCACCGGGCCGAGTACTACGACTCCGCACCCGTCGTGCTGCTGTCGGCCGCCGCGGCGCGGACGACGAACATCCGCCTCAACAGCGCGGTCGCGGTGCTCTCGGCGGCCGACCCGGTGCGGGTGTTCCAGGAGTTCGCGACGCTGGACCTCGTCTCCGGCGGGCGCACCGACCTCGTCGTCGGTCGGGGCTCGTTCACCGAGTCGTTCCCGCTGTTCGGCCTGAGCCTGCGCGACTACGACTCGCTGTTCGCCGAGAAGCTTGACCTGCTGCTGCAGATCCGTGAGCAGACCGAGGTGACCTGGTCCGGCCAGCACCGCGCCCCGCTGACCGGGCAGGGCGTGTACCCGCGCCCGGCCCAGGCGCGCATGCCGATCTGGCTCGGCGTCGGCGGCACCCCGGAGAGCTTCATCCGCGCCGGGGTGCTCGGCCTGCCGCTGATGGTGGCGATCATCGGGGGCGAGCCGCGCGGGTTCGCCCCGCTGATCGACCTCTACCGCGAGGCCGGCCGGCGGGCCGGGCACCCGCCGGAGCAGCTGCAGGTGGGCCTGCACGTCTTCGGCTACGTCGGCGAAACCGACGAGCAGGCCCGCGAGCTGTTCTACCCGGGCTGGCAGGAGATGTTCACCAGGATCGCGTCCGAGCGCGGGGGCTCGCGTCCCACCCGCGCCGGCTTCGACGCCACCTGCGGTCCGACGGGTGCCTACTTCATCGGTGCGCCGGAGACGGTGGCCGCGAAGGTCCTCTCGGTGTCCGAGGCCGTGGGTGGGGTGGACCGCATCTCCCTGCAGATGACCAACTGGCGGCTCTCGCACGAGGACCTGCTGCACGGCATCGAGCTCCTCGGCACCGGGGTCGCACCGATCGTCCGCGCGGCCGTCGGACGGAACTGATCCGACCGGCGCAGCCGCCGGGCAGGATGACGCCGGTGAGCGCACCCGAGGACACCCCCGCACCCACGGCCAGCCTCGCGGACGGGGTGCGCGCGATCGTGCCCCTGCTCATCGGGGTCGTGCCGTTCGGACTGGTCGCGGGGCTGACGGCCGTGCAGACCGGGCAGGGCTGGCTCGGGGCGGTGGTGTTCTCGGTGGTGGTCTACGCCGGGGCGGCCCAGCTCGCCGCGCTCGACCTGCTCGGCGGGGGGACGTCGGTGCTCGTGGTCGTGCTCACCGCGCTCGTGATCAACAGCCGCTACGTCCTGTACTCCGCCTCGCTGGCTCCGTCGTTGAGCGAGGTGCCCCGCACCCGCCGCCTGCTGGGTTCCTACCTGCTCACCGACCAGGGGTACGCCGTCAGCCTGGTGCGCTTCCGCTCCCCGGTGGACGCGCCCGGCCGGTGGCGGTTCTACCTCGGCGCCAGCACGGTCATGTGGGCGACGTGGCAGGTCTCCACCGTGCTGGGTGCGCTGGTCGGCGGCGCCGTGCCCAGCGACGTCCCGCTGTCCTTCGCGGTGCCGCTGGCCTTCCTCGCCCTGCTCGTGCCGGTCGTGACCGACACCCCCACGGCCCTCGCCGCCGTGGTGTCGGGGGTGGTGGTCGTGGTCGCGTACCCGCTGGGCACCGGGGCGTTCCCGCTCGCGGCGGTGTGCGGGATCGCCGCCGGCGCGGCGCTGGCCCTGCTACCTCGGCGCACGGCGTGACCACGGCCGGGCTTGTCGCCGCCATCCTCATCGGCCTGGGCACGGTGGCGCTGCGGGGCAGCGTGGTGGTGCTGGCGGAGAAGATGGGTGAGGTGCCGCCCCGGGTGACCCAGGTGCTGCGGATGATCCCGGCCGCATCCCTGGCCGCCCTGGTCACGCCCGCCCTGTTCCGGCCGGCGGGTGCGTTCGACCTGCTCTCCCCGGAGCTGCTCGCCGGGGTGCTCGCGCTGCTGGTGGCGTGGTGGACGAAGAACCTGTTCCTGACGATCGTCGTCGGGCTCGTCGCCGTCGCCCTGCTGGGCCTCGTGCTCTGAGTGGCTCGGTGCTACCGCCCCAGCAGGGCCGCGAGCGGGCGGAACGGCTGCAGCCAGGCGCCCTCCTCGGGCAGCGAGTCCAGGTTGATGCGCGGCAGCGGCTCGCGGAACACCCCGGGGATGTCCTCCAGGTCGAGGAACTCCACGTAGTCCGAGGCCACGGCCCACGCCGCGTGCTCGCGGAAGCCCAGCACCTGCACGGGGATGCCCTCGGCGGCCATCTCCTCCAGCGGCTCGCGGAAGCACTGCCCGTCGGCCGAGGCGACGATGATCCCGGCCAGGCCGGTGGTGTGCTGGCGCAGCGCGATGTGGTCGAGCATGTCGCCGTCGACGTCGGAGTCCTCGTGCGTCTTCGGCTTGGCGAAGACGGCGAACCCGACGTTGCGCAGCGCCTCGACCCAGGGGCGCACCGTGTCGGCGCTGCCGTGCGCGATGTTGGTGAAGACCGTCGCCTCGGGCTCGAGGTCGCGCCCACCGCCGTGGGTGAGCTGCAGGTCGGCGGTGCGCGTGAGCAGCCAGCGGCCGAGCGCGTCGAAGCGTGGGCGGTAGGCCGCCGTCGGGCGTCCCCCCAGGATCGAGCCCAGGCCCATGTCGAGGTTCGGTGCGTCCCAGACGAGCAGGACCTTCTCGGCGACGTCCGGCTGGTGGCCGGCCGGGACCTGGGTGGGCGGGGTCATGCCTGGAGTCTGCCCCACACGAGGTCGGTGATGGCGACGTCCGCGTCCACCGCGCGACCCTCGAACTTGGTGACGGGGCGCTCCAGCGACACCGGTGCGGGACCCTCGTGCCGGGCGAGCAGCGGCTCCGCGTCCCCGGTGCGCGCGATCTGCTCCGCGTAGCCGGCGATGTCGGTGGCCACGTGCAGCACCCCGCCCGGGCGCAGCCGCGAGGCCATCAGCCCCACCATCGCCGGTTGCAGCAACCGCCGCGGCAGGTGCTTGCGCTTGGGCCACGGGTCGGGGAAGAACACCCGCACCGCCGTCAGCGACCCCGGGCCCAGCAGGTGCCGCAGCACCGTGAGGGCGTCGCCGTGCAGGGCGCGGACGTTGGTCGTCCGAGCGCGCTCGCAGTGCTGGAACAGCTGGGCGATCCCCGGGCGGTAGACCTCCACGGCGAGCACGTCCACGTCCGGCTCGGCCGCCGCCATCACCGCGGTGGCCGTCCCGGTGCCGAAGCCCACCTCGAGCACCAGCGGGGCGCTGCGGCCGAACCACGCCGCGGTGTCCAGCCGCTCCGGCACCACCTGGCCCTCGGGCGGCACGCCGGCCCCGATGCCGCCGGGACCGTGGTCGTACGGCGCCACCACCGCGCCCCACTGCGGCCAGCGCCGGTCCCAGGCGAGCTGCTGGTTGGCCGTCAGGGCGTCGCGGCGCGGGCGGAAGCTGACCACGCGGGCCATCGAGGTCGGTGGGATCGGCTGCACGATCCCATCGTCCCGCACCGCGACCGCCGGGGTGATCGGGGCCGACATCGGCCTGGGCCTGGCGGTCGTGCTCGTCCTGCCGGTCGCCGCCGCCCTGCTCGTGCTGGTCCTGGTCCTGGTGCTGGCCTGGCGTCAGCCGCGACCACCGCGGCGGAGGTGATCGTGACCGGGTGCCGTGCCCGACCGGCCACGACCGCCGTTCTCACCGGTCCAGGCACGGACCGTGACGTGTACACCTGTGCACCGGGCTGGTAGACCTCACGGTGACGGCGGTCACCGGGGACCGGCGCGGACGGGGAGGCACGAGACATGCGGCTCTGGCACAGGATCGGGACCACGGTGGTGGGGGTTGCTGCCCTGCTGGCGACCACGGCGGGCACCGGGCAGGCGGCCACCGCCACCCCACCCGAAGGTCCGGTGCAGTCGACCTTCCCCGCGGCGCTGCTCTACTCCTCGATCCACGCGAGCGCCTCGCCGCCCGGGGCGAACGACTTCGCCTGCAAGCCCGCCGCCGCCCACCCGCGCCCGGTGGTGCTGGTCCACGGCACCGTGGAGAACGCCTACGACAACTGGGCCGAGCTCAGCCCGCAGCTCAAGGCCGACGGCTACTGCGTGTTCGCGCTCAACTTCGGGGACACCGTCCCGGGGGGGACCAACCCCTTCAAGGGCCTCGGCGACATCCCGGCCAGCGCCCGCCAGCTGAGCGCCTACGTCGACTCGGTGCTCGCGGCCACAGGTGCGTCCGAGGTGGACATCGTCGGGCACTCCCAGGGCGGGATGATGCCGCGGTACTACCTGAAGAACCTGGGTGGTGCGAGCAAGGTCGGCTCGCTGGTGGCGCTGGCTCCGTCCAACTACGGCACCGTCTTCTACGGCGTGCTCCCGCTGGTCGCGGCCCTTCCCGGCGGCGAGGCGGTCACCTCGCTGGCCTGCGCCGCGTGCGTGCAGCAGCGCCAGGGCTCGAGCTTCCTGAACACCCTCAACGCCGGCGGCGACACGGTGCCGGGGGTGAGGTACACGGTGATCACGACGTCCTACGACGAGGTGGTCATGCCGTTCACCAACACCTACCTCAAGGACCCGGGTGCGACGAACATCAACCTGCAGCAGGTCTGCGGGCTGGACTTCACCGACCACCTCGGCATCTCCTACGACCCCATCGCCCAGCGACTGGTCCGCAACGCCCTCGACCCGGCCACGGCCAAGGCCCCGACCTGTCGGTACGTCCCGCCGCTGGTGAGCTAGAACCAGCGGTCGAGCTCCGCGGCGGCGCCGTCCTGCGCCACCGTGCCGGTCACGGCGTCGGCCGCGGAGCGCACCACCTCCAGCGCCTGCCCCATGGCGACCCCGCGCCCGGCCCAGGCGAGCATCTCCGTGTCGTTGGTGCCGTCGCCCACGGCCAGCACGTCGGCGGCGTCCACCCCGAGCCCGGCGCACACCACCGCGAGCGCGCTGGCCTTGGAGACGCCCTCGGCCACGAGCGTCAGCCAGGCGAAGCCCTGCAGGTCCAGGGTGGCAGTGGTGCCCGGCAGGTCCACCCCGTCGAGGGCGTGCTCCGCGGTGCTGGTGTCCAGCTCGGGCCACCACGCGATGGCCCGCGTGGTCGTGCCCTCGACCAGTGCGGCGCGGGGCACCACCTCGGCGGCACCGCTGAGGGCCCCGGGTGGGAACGGTGCGCTCAGGCGGTGCCCGGAACCCAGGTGCTCCACGGCGTAGCGCGCCCCGGGCACGTGCTCGTCGAGGACCCGCAGCGCCGGGGCGGGGTCGAACACCGCCAGCGCGGTGGCCGTGCCGGTGGCCGCGTCCACCCGCACCGCGCCGTTGGAGCAGACGGCGGTCCCGGTGCGCAGGCCCAGGGCCTCGAGCACCGCGATCGTGCCGAGCACGGTGCGGCCGGTGGCGATGACGACGTGCGCACGCTCGGCGGCCCGGGCCACCGCGGCCCGGACGGTCGGGCTGATGACGCCGGTGGCGTCGAGCAGGGTGCCGTCGACGTCGAGGGCCACGAGCCGTGGCGTCCAGGTGCTCACGCGCAGACGCTAACGGGCCCCCGGCGGTGCTCAGGCCCCGGAGTCGATGTCGGCGTTGAAGCGCAGCAGCAGGGCGGCGAAGCGGTCCCGGTCCTCGACGGGCCAGTGCTCGATCACCTCGCGCAGCGGGGCGAGCCGCCGCTCCCGCACCGCCAGCACCTCGGCCAGCCCGGCGCCGTTCAGCGAGACCAGCCCGGACCGGCTGTCGAGCGGGTCGTCCAGCACCTCGAGCAGCCCGGCCGCGACGAGCCGGGTCACCTGGCGGCTGACCGTCGGCTTGCTCACCCCGAGCCGCTCGGCGAGCTGGGCCAGGCGCTGGGCGCCGTGCAGCTCGACGACGACGAGCAGGGGGTAGGTGAAGCGGTCGACGGCGCCGCCGCTGCCGTACCCCGCCGCCCACACCTGCTCCAGGGTGCGCCGCAGCATCACGGTCACCTCGCGCTCGATCACCCCGACGGCGTCCTTCGACGCGGGGGCGTGCGGCGCAGGGTCGTCCGGACGTCCAGGCATCGATCGAGCGTACGCAGGGTGCGCCCACCCCGGCCGACGGGACGGGCACGGTCGCCCACGCGTGACACGACCCCGGTCACGGCGCTCCACGACCGGGGCGCCGGGAGCGCGTCCAGCACTCCGCTGGCGCCCCGATCCCTGCTCCCGGTGCGAGAGCGGCGCCGGCCGCACCCCGGCGCGGACGTCGGACACCCGGATCGGGGACCGATGAGCTCGTCAGGCCCGCGCGCGACGCCCCGACCGCAGGACGCGCGGGTACGCACGGGTACGCACGGGTACGCACGGGTACGCACGGGTACGCACGAGCATGCACCCCACCGTCGGTCAGCCGCCGTCCGCCACCCCCCGCGCGGACGAACCGGACGTGTCGGCCTCCGGCGAGTTCGCGCGACACCCGCGGGGGAGGGAACGTCGTGACGGTCACCACCACGGTGAGCACGTCCACGGGGCTCCCGGCACCGTCGGAGTGGCGTGGCGGCCGAGCACCGCCCCCGCTGGGGTCAGCGGCTGTAGGGGAAGAACCCGCGGCCGGTCTTGCGACCCAGCAGCCCGGCGTCGACCATCCGCAGCAGCAGCGGGGGCGGGGCGTACAGGGGTTCCTTGAACTCCTGGTACATCGACTGCGCCACGGCGGCGGTGGTGTCCAGGCCGATGAGGTCGGCCAGCGCGAGCGGACCCTGGGGGTGCGCGCAGCCCTGCACCATGCCGGCGTCGATGTCCGCCGCGCTCGCGAAGCCCGACTCCATCATCCGGATCGCCGAGAGGATGTAGGGGATGAGCAGGGCGTTGACGATGAACCCCGCGCGATCCTGGCTGCGGATGGTGGTCTTGCCCAGCTGCTCCTCGGCGAACGTCGTCACCGTGGCCAGGGTCTCCTCCGAGGTGAGCAGGCTCGCGACGATCTCCACCAGCGGCAGCACCGGCGCGGGGTTGAAGAAGTGCACCCCCACGACGCGGTCGGCCCGCCCGGTCACCGTGGCCATCTTGACCAGCGGGATCGACGACGTGTTCGAGGCCAGGATCGTCTCGGGGGGCAGCAGCGCGTCGAGCCGGCGGAACAGGTCGAGCTTGAGCTCCTCGACCTCGGGGACCGCCTCGACGACCAGCTCGCAGTCGACGACGCCCGCCAGGTCCGCGGTGACCGTGACGCGGGCCGCGGCCGCCGTGGAGTCCGCCTCGCTGAGCCGTCCACCCCGCACCGCGCGATCCAGGGACTTCAGGATCCGGCCGTGCGCCACCTCGACGGCGTCGGCCGCCGACTCCACCACCACGACGGTGGCGCCGGCCCGGGCGCACACCTCCGCGATGCCCGCCCCCATGGTCCCGCCGCCGATGACACCGATCCGCTCCACGGGCTGCCTCCTGATGTTCGGTGATCGTGTCCCGCCAGCGTGCACCCACCCGGTGACGGGCTGAGACGCCGGGGCCGTCCGTGGCACGATCGGCGCCGGTCGACGCGGGTGGCGGTGGTGAGCGGGTCCTGGGGAGGAGCAGCGGTGGCGGAGCGTCCCCTGTGCCGGGCGGTGGACGGCCTGTGCCGGGAGCTGCTCACCCAGGTGGGCCCCGAGCTCGGCCCTGCGGTGCACGACGTCCTCGACCGGCTGCAGGCCCCGCTCCAGGTGGCCGTCACCGGCCGGCTGTCCTCGGGCAAGTCGACGCTGGTCAACGCGCTCATCGGCCGCAAGGTCGCCCCGACCGCGGCCGGGGAGTGCACCCGCCTGGTCACCCGGTTCACCTTCGGCGCCGTGGACCGGGTCGACGTGGTGCTGCACGACGGCCGCGTCATCGGCCTCGGGCTGGACCCGGACGGCACCGTGCCCGCCGACGTCGCCACCCGGGCGGGAGTGGCCCTCGCGGACGTCTCGCACCTCGAGGCGGCCGTCACCAGCGACCTGCTCGCCGAGCTCACCGTCATCGACACCCCCGGCCTGGGCTCGCTGGAGCGCGCGCCGCTGGCCGGCGTGCAGCACGGTGCGGTGGCCGGGGCCGAGGCCGTCCTGCACGTGCTCACCCAGTCCGCGCGGGCCGACGACGCGGAGGCGCTGGCGACCTTCGGGGCGGACACGGCCGGTCGGGAGGCGGGTCCGGCCACCGTGCTCGCCGTGCTCACCAAGGTCGACACCGTGGCCCCGGAGTCCGTCGCCGGGTCGGACGGGTCGGTGTGGGGCGCCGGGCGGGTGCTGGCCGCGGAGCAGGCCCGGGCCCTCGGTGGTCGTGTGGTGGACGTGCTGCCGGTGGTGGGCCTGCTGGCCGAGACGTGCGAGACGGGGGCGTTCACCGCGGTGGACGCCGACGCGCTGCGCACCCTGGCGGGGACCGACGGGGCCGTGCGCACCGCGATGCTGCTGTCGGCGGACCTGTTCACCACCCTGGAGTGCGCGGTCGACGGCCCCACCCGCCTGCGGCTGCTGGACCTGCTCGACCTCTACGGGGTGGGCTGCGCCCTGCGCGCACTGGACGCCGATCCCGAGATGGCCACGGGGCGGTTGCGGGCCGCCCTCGCCGGGGCCTCGGGGTTGGCCGCGGTGCGGGTGCGGCTGCAGCGGGTGCTGGCCGCCCGGGTGGACGTCCTGAAGGCGGCGGCCGCGCTCGGGGCGCTGGCGGGCCTGGCCCGGGGGGACACGGTGGCCGAGGTGGCGGTGCGCGACGGCGTCGAGCGGTTGCTGCGGCTGCCCGAGGCCCACCAGCTGCGGGTGGCCGAGGCGCTGACCCTGCTCACCTCCGGAACCGTCACGCTGCCGGCGGACCTCACCGCCGAGGCCGTGCGGCTGGGCACCGAGACCGATCCCGGCGACCGGGTCGGCACGCCCGGGGCCTCCGTGCGCGAGCTCACCGCCGTGGCCCTGGAGCGTGCGGGGTGGTGGCGGTCGTTCGCCTCGTTCGGAGCCACGCCGTCGCAGGCCCGGATCGCGCACGTGGTGCACCGCGCGTACTTCCTGCTCTGGCAGCAGCTCACCGCCGGGGGTCCGCGGTGACCACCCCCGTGTCCGCCGGGGCCGCCCCGTCCACGCTGCCCACGGAGGTGCGCACCGCCCGCGCCCAGCTCACCGCGCTGCTGGGCGAGGCGGTGCGCCCGGCGAGCACGCCGACGCCGGACACCCCCACCGTGGTCGTGGTGGGTGAGACCGGCCGCGGCAAGAGCTCGCTGGTCAACGCCCTGCTGCACAGCCCGGGGGCGTCGCCGGTGGATGCGGCCGGCCCCACCCCGGTCCACATTGTGCTGGCGCACGCGGAGGTCCCCGTGCTCACGGTGCACCGGGTGGGATGTGCGCCGCTCACCGTCGACCCCGCCGCGCTGACCAGCTGGAACGCCCTGCTCGCCGCGCTGCCGCAGGACGGTCCGCCACCCCGGCACGTCGAGCTCGGGCTGCCGGTCCCGCTGCTGGAGCACCTCACCCTGGTCGACACCCCGGGGGTGGGTGGGCTCGACGGTCTGCACTCCGGGCTCGCGGAGGTGGCCGCGGCCGGGGCCACGGCCCTGCTCGTGGTCCTCGATGCCGGTGCCCCGCTGACCCACCCCGAGCTCGACCTGCTGGCGCGCCTGGGCCGTGACGTGGACACCGTGCTGCTGGCGCTGACCAGGACCGACGTGCACCGCGGCTGGCGCGAGGTGCTGGCGGCCGACCGCGCCCTGCTGGCCAGGCACGTGCCGCGGCTGGCGGGGGTGGTGGTGCACCCGGTGTCCAGCCGGCTGGCCGCAGCCGCCGACTCCGCCCCCACCCCGGAGCTGGCCCGGGTGCTCCGCGAGCAGTCGGGCATCGCCGTGCTGCAGGCCGAGCTGCAGCGCACGGTGGCCCGGCGCGCGGTCATGCTCGGGGAGGCCAACGGCCTGAGGGCGCTGCACTCGGCGCTGGTCGCGGTGGCCCGGGCCGCCCGCACCGAGGCCCGCGCGCTGCAGTCCGGGGAGGGTGCACCCGCCGAGCTGCGCACCCGCCGCACCGAGCTCGTTCAGCAGCGGCGGTCCGGGGCGCGCGCGGCGACCCTGCGGCTGCGGGCGGAGGTTCAGCGCGCCCGGGTGGAGTCCACCCACGAGGTCGCCGCCGGTGTCCGGGAGACCCAGGGCCAGTTCCGGGCCGCCGTCGACGCCGCCGACCGGGAGCGGCTGGAGCTGCTGCCGGCCCAGCTCGACCCGGCGCTGGGTGCGCTGGCGCTGCGGGTCAGCGCGTCGCTGGCGCAGCGGCTGCAGCGGGTGAGCGCGCTGGTGCTGGCGGAGGTGTTCACCGCCGAGGAGGTGGCCGGGCTCGACTCCACGCCGCCCGTCCCGCACGTGCCCGTGCCGGCCGCTCGCCCGGTGGAGAAGCGGGTCAGCGCCTCGGAGGACCGCCTGATGGTGGTGGCGGGGGCCTCGGGCGGGGTGGGGCTGGGCAAGCTCGCGCTGGCCCCGCTGGCGCTGGTGCCGGGGCTGAACCTGGTGCTCGTGCCGCTCACCCTCGGGCTCGGGGCCGGGGCGGCGTGGTGGATGGCCCGCGCCCGCGGGCACGTCGCCGACCGCGCCCACGTCCGGCAGTGGGCCGCCGAGGTGCTCGCGGACGCGCGGTCCAGCCTCGACCAGCTGGTGGCCGAGCAGCTCATCGACACCGAGCACCAGCTGGGTGCGGCCCTGGACGACGCGCTGGCCCGGCGGGTGGCCCAGCTCGACGCGGAGCTGCGGGACGTGGACGCCGCCCTGCGCCTGGATGCGGGGGAGCGGGCCCGGCTCGCCCGTGCCGCCGACGCCCGGCACGCCGAGCTGCTCGCCGGGGCCCAGCGGGCGGCGGCACTGCTCGAGCGGCTTGCCGCGGTGCGCGACCGCCGCTGACGGCCCGCCCGGCCCGCACCGGAACCACGGCGACACCCGGTGCGTCAGACTCCCGGACGACGCCTCACCCGGTGACTGGAAGGACCCCCCGTGCACGACTCCGTGGACCCCGCCGACACCGCGCCCGACGCCGCGCCCGGTGAGCTGACCATCGAGGTCGACGGCCACGAGGCCGCCTACACCGCGACCACCGACCTCGACGGCGACGGCCACGACGACTCGGTCTACGTCTCCGCGCACGACGGTCCCGACGGGGTGACCGACGGCGGCTACGCGTACACCGACACCGACGGCGACGGCAGCGCCGACACCCTCTCCGAGTTCGACGCCCGGGGCGAGGTGGTGGCCCAGGCCGTCCTCGACCCCGACGGGGGCGACTGGCACGAGGTGGCCGCCGGCAGCGTCGACGTCACCGGAGCGGCTGCGGGCGGGGACGTGCCGGTGGCCGGGACGATCACCGTCGACGCCCCGCAGGGACCCGAGGTGGCGGGGGTGGCCAGCTACGACACCGACGGGGACGGCGTGGTCGACACCGCCGTCGCGTCCACCGTGGACGGCACGACCCTGCTCGTCACCGACGTCGACGGGGACGGGGCCGCCGACCTCGTCACCGAGGTGTCCGCCGACGGCACCTACTCCTCCTTCGAGCACACCGGGGAGGGCGAGTGGACCGAGGTCGACAGCGGCTCGCTCGCCGACGGCGGCACCGGTCCGGGGCCCGTCACCACCGACCCCGGCACCGGGGAGTGGACGAGCGCCTGACCGGTGGTCCCGGCCGGCTGCTCCGACGAACCGGACCCGCTGTCGCACACCAGGCTTCTGGATCGATCCCGTGACCGTTCGTGTGAGGCAGCGGACGGCCTTCGTCTCGAAGGTGCTGCGTGCACGGGGTTAGCCTCGTGCCACGACACCCGGCGCCCGGGCCCACCACGACGGTGGACCTGGGCAGCCCCCCGCGAGGGAGGCAGCCGGGCCTGTCCGCTACTCGCGGTCAGGTCACGCGGAGAACACAGGAGAGTGTGATGAGCACAGCGTCCATCCCCGGTCTCGGGGACACGGAGACCCCGCCCACCCAGCACGCCGAGCTCCTCGCCTGGGTGCGGGAGGTCGCCGAGCTGACCACCCCCGACCGCGTGGTCTTCGCCGACGGGTCGGACGCCGAGTGGGACCGGCTCACCACCCGGCTCGTCGAGGCCGGCACCTTCACGCGGCTCAACGACGACATCAAGCCGAACTCGTTCATCGGCAACTCCGACCCCTCCGACGTCGCCCGGGTCGAGAGCCGCACCTACATCTGCTCCCGCGACGAGGCCGACTGCGGGGTGACGAACAACTGGATGGACCCCACGGAGATGCGGGCCGTCATGACCGAGCTGTACCGCGGCTGCATGGCCGGCCGCACGATGTACGTGGTGCCCTTCTGCATGGGTCCGCTGGAGGCTGAGAGCCCCAAGCTCGGCGTGGAGATCACCGACTCCGAGTACGTCGTGGTGAGCATGAAGGTGATGACCCGGATGGGTGCCGCCGCGCTGGAGAAGCTCGGCACCGACGCCCCGTTCGTGAAGGCCCTGCACTCCCTCGGCGCCCCGCTGGCCGACGGCCAGGCCGACGTCGCGTGGCCGTGCAACGAGATCAAGTACATCACCCAGTTCCCCGAGGACCGCGAGATCTGGAGCTACGGCTCCGGCTACGGCGGCAACGCGCTGCTGGGCAAGAAGTGCTTCTCGCTGCGCATCGCCTCGGTGATGGCGCGGGACGAGGGGTGGCTCGCCGAGCACATGCTCATCCTCAAGCTCATCTCCCCCGAGCAGAAGGTGCACTACGTCGCGGCGGCGTTCCCCAGCGCCTGCGGCAAGACCAACCTCGCGATGCTGGAGCCGACCATCCCCGGCTGGCGCGTGGAGACCCTGGGCGACGACATCGCGTGGATGACCTTCGGTGACGACGGCCGGCTGCGCGCCGTGAACCCGGAGTTCGGCTTCTTCGGCGTGGCGCCGGGCACCAACTGGAAGACCAACCCCAACGCCATGCGCACCATCGAGCAGGGGAACTCGCTGTTCACCAACGTCGGCCTGACCGACGACGGCGACGTGTGGTGGGAGGGCATGGAGGGCACGCCCGAGCACCTCGTGGACTGGAAGGGCAACGACTGGGCGCCGGGCTCCGAGGCCCTCTCCAGCCACCCGAACTCGCGGTACTGCACGCCGATGAACCAGTGCCCGATCCTCGCTCCCGAGTGGAACGACCCTGAGGGCGTGCCCATCTCGGCCATCCTGTTCGGCGGTCGGCGCGCCACCACGGTGCCCCTGGTCAACGAGGCCCGCGACTGGCAGCACGGCGTGTTCATGGGGGCGACGCTCTCCAGCGAGCAGACGGCGGCGGCCGAGGGTGCCGTGGGCACCGTGCGCCGCGACCCGATGGCCATGATCCCCTTCATCGGCTACAACGTCGGCGACTACTTCCAGCACTGGATCGACCTGGGCAAGGGCGCCGACGCCGACAAGCTGCCCAAGATCTTCTACGTCAACTGGTTCCGCCGCGGCCCCGAGAAGCAGTTCCTCTGGCCCGGGTTCGGCGAGAACAGCCGCGTGCTCAAGTGGGTCATCGGCCGCCTCGAGGGCACCGCCGCCGCGGTCGAGACCCCCATCGGCCACGTCCCCACCGCCGCGGACCTGGACCTGGACGGGCTCACCGAGCCGGCCGAGGACATCGAGGCCTCGCTCGTGGTCGACGTCGACGAGTGGAAGGCGGAGATCCCGCTCATCGAGGAGTGGTTCGCCAAGATCGGCGACAAGGTCCCCACCGGTCTGCGCGACGAGCTCGAGACCCTGAAGCAGCGCCTGGGCTGACGCCCTGCTGGACCGGCCGACGGCGGGTGGACGCTCCTCGACAGGGGCGGCACCCGCCGTCGGCGCGTCCGGTGTCCCGCCGTCCACCTCCGCGCGGCCGCACCGACGGAGGCGGGCGCCGAGCCGCTGGGCGCGCACCGACGACACTCCACCGCCGCGGACGATCGGTCGGTGACGAGAGGGACGTCACAGCGTTAGGGTCGCCCGACTCGTTCACACACCTGACGGAGGACCGGCGACGATGCCTGACGCCCCGCTCGACAAGCACGGCCCACCGCCGGTGGCCTCCATCAAGAAGAGTGCCTGGAACCTGCTGCTGCTGGTGCCGCTGCTGGTGCTGTTCACGCCCCTGTACAACCGGGACACCCCGGAGCTGTTCGGGCTGCCGATGTACTACTGGTTCCAGTTCGCCTGCGTGCCGCTGGGCGTCATCGCCGTGGCGATCGTGTTCGTGAAGACGAGGCACCACTGATGGGCGGCGGGGTGCAGGTCACCGAGCTCATCGTCTTCCTGATCCTGTTCCTGGCCATCACCGTGATGGGCTTCATGGCCGGCCGCTGGAAGGCCGGCGACCACATGGAGAGCCTCGACGAGTGGGGCCTGGGTGGACGGAAGTTCGGTTCGTGGGTCACCTGGTTCCTCATCGGCGGCGACCTCTACACCGCGTACACCTTCGTGGCGGTGCCCGCGCTGGTCTTCGGGGCCGGCGCCATCGGCTTCTTCGCGCTGCCGTACACGATCGTGGTCTACCCGCTGGTCTTCCTGGCCCTGGTCCGCATGTGGTCGGTCAGCCGCGCCAAGGGCTACGTCACCCCGGCCGACTTCGTCCGGGGCCGCTACGACTCCCCGACGCTGGCGCTGATCGTCGCCATCACCGGCATCGTCGCGACCATGCCCTACATCGCGCTGCAGCTGGTGGGCCTGGAGTCCGTGCTGCGCACCATGGGTCTCAACGGCGGCGGCTTCGGCGGCCACGTGCCGCTGTTCGTGGCCTTCCTGGTGCTGGCCGCGTTCACCTACCAGTCCGGGCTGCGCGCCCCGGCGCTGATCGCGTTCGTCAAGGACGCGCTGATCTACATCGTCATCATCGTCGCCGTCATCTACCTGCCCTCCAAGCTCGGCGGCTGGAGCGCCATCTTCGGGGCGGCCGACGCCAAGTTCACCGCGACCCCGAGCAAGTCCGACGGCATCCTGCTCAACGGCAGCAACCAGCTGCAGTACGCCACCCTTGCGCTCGGCTCGGCCCTGGCGCTGTTCCTCTACCCGCACTCGCTCACCGGGGTGCTCGCCTCCAAGAGCCGCAACGTGATCAAGCGGAACATGGTGGCGCTGCCCGCGTACTCGTTCGTGCTCGGCCTGCTGGCGCTGCTGGGCTACATGGCCATCGCCGCCGGCACCAAGCCCGTCATCAACGCCGCCACCGGCAAGCCCGACACCAACACGATCATCCCGGCGCTGTTCAGCCAGCAGTTCCCCAGCTGGTTCGCCGGGGTCGCCTACGCCGCGATCGGGATCGGCGCGCTGGTGCCGGCCGCGATCATGAGCATCGCCGCGGCCAACCTGTGGACCCGCAACATCTACAAGGAGTACGTGAACAAGGGCGCCACCCCGAAGCAGGAGGCCAAGCAGGCCAAGATCGCGTCCCTGCTGGTCAAGGCAGGTGCGGTGCTGTTCGTGGTGGGGATCGACCCGCAGTTCTCCATCGACCTGCAGCTCATCGGCGGTGTGATCATCCTGCAGACGCTGCCCGCGGTGGGGATCGCGCTGTACACCCGGTTCTTCCACCGCTGGGCGTTGATCGCCGGGCTGCTGTCGGGCCTGGCGTACGGGCTGTGGCTGCTCTACGGCATCCCGAACCCGGGCAACGGCAAGCTGCACTTCGGGGGCTCGGCCCTGGCGCTGAGCAAGGTCGACGTGTTCGGCTGGCACCCGTTCGGCGCCTCGACGGTGTCGTTCTACGTCGGGTTCGCCGCGCTGCTGGTGAACCTCCTCGTCGCCGTGGCGGTCTCGCTCGTGCTGCGGGCGATGAAGGTGACCGAGGGCCACGACGCCACGGTCGCTGCGGACTACCACGCCGACGACGGGCCGGGGACGGGCTCGGCCTCGACGTTCGAGCCGGGCTCGACGGTGTCGTCCACGTGAGCGCACCGATCAGCCGGTTCCCGGTGGTGGGCCTCGAGGACCTGCCCGAGGACCTGCGCCGGCGCATCGGGGCGATCGCCGAGAAGTCCGGCTTCGTGCCGAACATCTTCCTGGGCCTCGGTCACCGGCCGGCGGAGCTGCGCGGGTTCCTCGACCTGCACGACGCACTGATGGACAAGGGTCCGGGCGAGGACGGGACCGGGCTGAGCAAGGCCGAGCGCGAGCTCGTCGTGGTCGCGACCTCGGGGGCCAACCACTGCACGTACTGCGTGGTGGCGCACGGGGCGATCCTGCGGATCCGGGACAAGGACCCCTACGCCGACAAGGTCGCGGTGAACCCGTGGGCGGTGGCGCTGAGCCCGCGACGGCGCACGATCGTCGACCTCGCGCTGGCCCTGACCCGGGAGCCGGAGCGGTTCACCCAGGGCCACGTCGACACCGCGCTCGCCGACGGGCTCACCCAGGACGAGGTGTGGGACGTCGGCGCGATCACCGCGTTCTTCGCCATGAGCAACCGGCTGGCCAACCTGACCGCGCTCGCGCCGAACGCGGAGTTCGGGGCCATGGGCCGCTGAGCCCGCGGTTCCGGCCCCCGTGGAACGACGTTGTGCGCGCACAACGTCGTTCCCCCGGGCCTTCTTGGCGCGTTCTGCGCGCACAACGTGACGTGGGCCGGGCACGCGCGACCGCGGGGCGACCGGTGGGGCCGCCCCGCGGGTCGGGTGCGCACGCTGGGCGACACCATCCGGCCGTGGCGCTCGTGCCACCGCCGGACGGCCCGGGTGCTGCGCCCTCCGTCCCTGCTCCGGTGCGGGGCGTGCCGGTCTCTCCAGGCCGGTGCGCCCCACGGTCGTCCTCGCGTGCCTCCCTGTGACGTGCGGCCGGGTCCGGTTCGTCGGGGTGGTCCTACCCGTCCCGGGTGGGGGCTCCTACTCACCCGCCCCGTGCTGGTGGGTGCCGGTGGTGGGTGTCGGTGGTGCGTGCTCTACTCGCTCCATGGCGCCCGCGTCCCTGATCCTGTCCCGTCGCGACCTCGAGTTCCTGCTGCACGAGTGGCTGGACGTGAGCTCGCTGACCAGCCGCGAGCGCTTCGCCGAGCACTCCCGCGAGACGTTCGACGCGGTGCTCGAGCTGGGCGAGACCATCGCCACCGAGCACTTCGCGCCGCACAACAAGAAGGCGGACGCCAACGAGCCGCACGTGGGCGCGGACGGCAAGGTCGTCCTCGTCCCGGAGGTGGCCACGGCGCTGAAGGTGTTCGTCGACGCCGGGCTGCTGGCCGGGCAGATGGACGAGTCCCTCGGTGGGCTGCAGCTGCCCAACGTGGTGTCCAAGGCCGTGCAGATGTGGTTCCACGCCGCCAACGTCGGCAGCACCATCTACCCGTTCCTCACCATGGCCAACGCCAACCTCGTCGTCGCGCACGGCAGCGAGGACCAGGTGCGGCGCTACGTCACGCCCATGCTCGCGGGCGAGGCCACCGGCACCATGTGCCTGTCCGAGCCGGGGGCCGGGTCCTCCCTCGCGGACATCACCACCCGCGCCGAGCTGCAGGACGACGGCACCTACCGGGTCACCGGCACCAAGATGTGGATCTCCGGCGGGGACCACGAGCTGACGCCGAACATCGTGCACCTGGTGCTGGCGAAGATCCCGGACGGCCCTGCGGGGGTCAAGGGCATCTCGCTGTTCCTGGTGCCCAAGGTGGTGGTGGGCCCCGACGGCACCCTGGGTGAGCGCAACGACGTGGCCCTGGTCGGGCTGAACCACAAGATGGGCTACCGCGGCGGGACGAACACGCTGCTGAACTTCGGCGAGGGCGCGCACACCCCGGGCGGGCGGGCGGGGGCCGTCGCCGAGCTGCTGGGGCAGCCGCACCAGGGGCTGGCCTACATGTTCCACATGATGAACGAGGCTCGGGTGGGCGTCGGGCTGGGTGCCACCGCGCTCGGCTACACCGGCTACCTCAAGTCGCTCGACTACGCGCGCACCCGCACCCAGGGCCGGCTGCCCAGCGACAAGGACCCGTCCTCGCCGCCGGTGGCGATCATCGAGCACGCGGACGTCCGGCGGATGCTGCTGGCGCAGAAGTCCTACGTGGAGGGTGGCCTCGCGCTCGGGCTGTACTGCTCCCTGCTGGTCGACGAGCAGGACACCGCCCCCGAGCCTGCCGACCGCGAGCGCGCGGCCCTGCTGCTCGACGTGCTCACGCCCATCGCGAAGAGCTGGCCCAGCCAGTGGTGCCTGGAGGCGAACTCGCTGGCCATCCAGGTGCACGGCGGCTACGGCTACACCCGCGACTACGACGTGGAGCAGCACTACCGCGACAACCGCCTGAACCCGATCCACGAGGGCACCCACGGCATCCACGGCCTGGACCTGCTCGGCCGCAAGGTGACCATGCGCGGCGGGGCTGGGCTGACCCTGCTGCTGGACACCGTCGAGGCGACGGTCAGGAGGGCGTCGGCGGCCGGGGGTGAGCTGGCCGAGCTGGGGGCCCAGCTCCACGCGGTGTGCGAGCGGATCGGGAAGACCACGGCCACCGTGCTCGGCGCGGGCGACCCGGACGTCTCGCTGGCCAACGCGACGGTGTACCTGGAGGCCGTCGGGCACGCGGTGGTGGCGTGGATGTGGCTGGAGCAGCTGCTGGCCGCGAACGGCAAGGACGGCGCGTTCTACGACGGTAAGCGGCACGCCGGACGGTTCTTCTACCGCTGGGAGCTGCCGCGCACCGGCGCGCAGCTGGACCTGCTCGACTCGCTGGACACCACTCTGCTGGACACCGACACCGCCTGGTTCTGAACCCGCCCGCCCGTTCTGGCGCGGGTGCGGCGGGCGGCGGGTGCTGGGCGGGGCGGGCGGGGTACGGGGCGGACGGCGGGCGGCGGCGAGCGCTGGGCGCTAGGGCCACGTGGAACCTTGTGGTCACCGGTCACCGGTCGCCGGCCGCCAGGGCAACGTGGAACCTCGTGGTCCTCGCTCGGCGGCCGCCATGGTCACGTGGAACCTTGTGGTCACCGGTCGGCCCTGCCCGGGGGTCACGTGGAACCTTGTGGTCACCGGTCGGCGGCCGCCAGGGTCACGTGGAACCTTGTGGTCACCGAGAGCGGGGCACCGAGAGCGGGGCACCAAGAGCGGGCCGCCGGGAGCGGGGTGCAGCAGGCTCGGCCTCAGAGGACGAGCGCCGCCGCCCCTACCAGCCCGGCCGCAGCCCCGAGCTCGGCCGGCACCAGCCGCAGCCCGCGGACGAACGACATCCTCGCGTGCGGGGACATGGCCGCCCGGGCCGCGGCCCACAGGGGCTCCCCGGCAGCCGCGAACCCCCCGCCGAGGACCACGAGCTCGAGGTCGACGAGGGCGGCGGTGGTGGCGAACGCCAGCCCCAGCGCCCGCCCGGCCCGCTCCAGCGCGGCCACGGCCACCGGATCACCCGCCCGGGCCGAGACCCCCAGCGCCTCGCCGTCGGCACCCGTCCACCCCTGCGCTCGCGCCCAGCGCACCGAGGATGGCCCGCTCGCGACGGTCTCCACACAGCCCCGGGCGCCGCACGGGCAGTCCACCCCGTCCGGGTCCGCGACGATGTGCCCGACGTGACCCGCGTTGCCCGTGCGGCCGGTGACCACCTGCCCGCCGAGCACCAGGCCCCCGCCCACACCGGTCGACGTCACCACCCCGAGCAGGTCGGCCACCCCGCGCCCGGCCCCGAAGCGCTGCTCGGCCAGGGCCATGCACGACCCGTCCCCGGCCAGGCGCACGCGCACCCCGCCGAAGGCCTCCGCGACCCCGGCCACCAGCGGCACCCCGCGCAGCTGGGGGATGTTCACCGGGTCGACGGTGCCGGCGAGCACGTCGACGGGTCCGGCGCTGCCGATGCCGACGGCCGTCACGGGCTCGTCGCCGACCACTTCGCGGAGCAGGGCCACGCAGGCGTCGACGACGCCGGCGGACGGGGTGGGGCGGCGGGCCGAGCGCAGCACCCGGCCGTCGGGATCGACGAGCCCGGCCGCGAGCTTGGTGCCGCCGATGTCGAGGGCGAGGACGGTCATGACGCCATCCTGGCGGCGGTGACGGCGCGGTAGGTGAAGCCGAGCCGGGTGTACACCGCGATGGCCGGTTCGTTGTGCGCGTCGACCATGAGCGCGACGGTGCCCCGGGTGCGGCGACCGTGGTCGCGGAGGAAGGCGCACACCGCGGTCGACAGCCCGCCGCCGCGGTGAGTGGGGAGCGTCGTGACGCCGGCGAGGAAGGCGACGTCCGGGGCGCAGTGGGCCAGGGCCCCGACCGACGCGATCTCGTGGTCCTGCTCTGCGTGCACGGGTGCACCGGCCCACCCGAGCACCGACGGCTCACCCACCTGGACCCACGATCCGGGGTTGGCCGCGGCGAGCACGGGGGCCACGGCGTCGTCGTCCAGCCACCTCACCCCGACGCTGGACACCTCGGGGGCGGGGTCGGTGGGCAGCAGGTCCATCCAGCCGAACTCCGCCACCACCTCGAGCCCGCGCAGCTGCGCCACCAGGGAGGACTCGCCGAGCACCACGTGGTGCGGCAGCGCGGCCAGCGCAGCCTCGACCAGGGGCTGCGCACCGGAGGCCGACCCGGTGACCACGATGCGGTCGCGCCGGTTCAACCCCGTGGCCGTCACGACGGTGGCACCGTCGGTGTCCCAGCGCAGGCCGGCGGTGGGGACGGCCTGCGCCGCCCAGCGGACCAGGGGGTGCTCGTGCGGTCTCACGTCCGCCGACGCTAGCGCGTGACATGGGGCACGATCGCGCCATGGCCCTGGTGATCCCCACCCCGCGCGACGTCCTCGGCGTGGCCCGCGCAGCGACGTCCTGGGCGTTCGACACCGTCGTGTTCGTCGCCGTCCTGCCGGTGCGGGTCGCGACCGTGCTGACCGACGCCGAGCGGCTCGTCGCACGGATCGCCGAGGTCGCGGACGAGGCGGCCCTGGCCATCACCGAGGTGCGGCGGATCGTCGACGGCGCGGCGGGTGTGGTGGACGGTGCCGACCGCGTGGTGGGCGGTGCGGACCGGGCCATCGAGGGTGCCGACCGCGTGATCGCGGGCGCCGACCGGACCATCGACGGGGCGGAGCGGGTGATCGCCGGGGCGGAGCGGACGGTGGAGGGTGCCGAGCGGGTGATCGCCGGGGCGGAGCGGACCGTGGAGGGCGCGGAGCGGGTGATCGCCGGGGCCGAGCGGACCGTGGAGGGTGCCGAGCGGGTGATCGCCGGGGCGGAGCGGACCGTGGAGGGCGCGACCCGCGTGATCGCCGGCGCCGAGCACACCGTCGAGGGCGCGACCCGCGTGATCGCCGGCGCCGAGTCCACGGTGGAGGGTTCGAGGAAGGTGATCGCCAGGGCGGAGCGGACGGTGGAGGGTGCCGGGCGCGTCATCGCGGGCGCGGAGTCCACGGTGGAGGGTGCGGGCAGGGTCGTCGCCGGCGCCGAGTCCACCATCCACGGCGCCGAGGTCGCGATCCGGGGCGCGGAGGTCACCGTCACCGACGCCGCGCGGATCATCGCCGAGGCGGCCCTGGCCACCCACATCGCCATGGCGCTGCTCGAGACCTGGCGGCCGATCGCGGAGCAGGCCGCGCCGCTGGCGGGTGCGTTCGTCCGCGAGTTCTCCGAGGAGGAGCTGCAGGCCGCGATCAACGCCGTCGACCAGCTGCCCGCGCTCACCGCGCACCTGCAGAACGACGTGATGCCCCTGCTGGCCACCCTCGACCGCACCGGGCCGGACGTGCACGAGCTGCTCGACGTGGCCAAGGACGTGCGCGAGGCCATCGCCGGCATCCCCGGGTTCACCTACTTCCGCAAGCGGGGCGAGCACAAGGCCGACTGAGCGGCACCCACGCGACCTGCGGTTCTTCGGCCTGCGGAACGCCGTCTCCCGCTCACGGCCACGGTGGGGCAGTGTCAGGGGTCACACCTCGACGACGAGGCGTGCTTCGCTGCGAAGGAGCTCCCGTGACCGATCCCGCCGCCGTGGCCGTCGAGGCTGCGTCGCAGCCACCCGCCGCCCCGTCACCCGTGCTGCCCGACGACGTGGTGGACCGCCTGGTCCGCGTCATCAAGGTTGCCTTCCCGCACCGCGCCGTCCCGGACGGGCCCTACCGGCGTACCGCCGAGCACATCGTGTCCCTGGTCAGCGGCAACGCGTTCCAGACCGCACAGCTCGCCCAGGGCCTCGCCGGGCTGGACGCGGTGCGGGGGGTGCCCTTCGCCGAGCTGGCCACCGAGGACGCCTACGCCGCGCTCCGGGGCATCGAGCGCACCTCGTTCTTCACCCTCGTCCGCTCCACCACCGTCACGTTCATGTACTCCGACCGCGAGCTGTGGGCGGTGGTGGGCTACGAGGGCGAGTCGTCGGACCAGGGCGGCTACGTCGACCGCGGGTTCGACGACCTGGACTGGCTCCCGGACCCCCGCATCGAGGAGTACAGCGCAGAGGGGGTGCAGTCGTGACGCGCTTCGCGAACGACGACGGCGACGTGGTGGTCGTCGTCGGCTCCGGGGCCGGCGGCGGCACCCTGGCCAACGAGCTGTGCCAGGCCGGCGTGCGGGTGGTGGTCCTCGAGGCGGGTCCGCACCTGACCGGCCCGGACTACCACAACGACGAGTGGCCGGCCTTCAACCAGATGGCCTGGACGGACGTGCGCACCACGTCCGGCAGCTGGCGCGTGGCGCGGGACTTCCCGAACCTGCCGGCGTGGACGGTCAAGGCCGTCGGAGGCACCTCCACCCACTGGGCCGGGGCCTGCCCACGCATCAAGGACCACGAGTTCCACGCCCGCACGAGCTACGGCGCCATCGAGGGGACCTCGCTGCTGGACTGGCCGATCGGCGTCGAGGACCTGGCCCCGTACTACGACCGCGCCGAGATCAAGATGGGCGTGACCCACCGGCACGGCCGTCCCCCGCTGCCGGCGAACAACAACTACAAGGTGATGGCCAACGGCGCGGAGAAGGTCGGCTACAAGCTCTACGCGACCGGCCCGTACGCCACCAACGCCGAGCCCTACGACGGCCGACCCGCCTCCAACCAGGACGGCTTCAACTTCCAGGGCGACAAGACCGGGGCCAAGTGGTCGACCCTGGTCGCCGAGCTCCCCAAGGCCGAGAGGACCGGCCACCTGGACCTGCGCCCGGGCTGCCACGTCGCGCAGGTGACCCACGACGCGAGCGGCAAGGTGGACGGCGTCCTCTACTTCGAGGACGGGGTGCTGCGCCAGCAGCGGGCCCGGGTCGTCTGCGTGGCCGCCAACGCCATCGAGAGCGCCCGGCTGCTGCTGCTGTCGGCATCGCCGCTGTTCCCGGACGGGCTGGCCAACTCCTCCGGGGAGGTGGGGCGCAACTACATGCGCCACCTCACCGCGTCGACCTACGCCCGCTTCGAGCGGCCCGTGCACATGTACCGCGGGGAGACGATGGCCGGGATCGTGGCCGACGAGACGGGGCTGGACACCGACCGCGGGTTCGTGGGCGGCTACAACATGGAGACGCTCTCCCTCGGCCCGGCCTTCCTCGCGGCGTTCGCCGACCCCGGCGCCTGGGGCCCGGACTTCACGACCATCATCGACGGCTACGAGAACACCGCCGGGCTGTGGATCGTCGGGGAGGACATGCCCCAGGCGACCAACCGGGTGACCCTGAGCGCGGACGTGACCGACCAGCACGGCCTGCCCGCGCCCAACGTGCACTTCGACGACCACCCCAACGACGTGGCGATGCGCGCGCACGCGTGGGCGCACGCCGCGGAGCTGTACCGGGCCGTCGGCGCGGTGGGCGTCACGGACACCCCGCCCTACCCGTCCACGCACAACCTGGGCACCTGCCGGATGAGCGCGTCGCCCGAGCAGGGTGTGGTCAACGGCTGGGGGCAGGCGCACGACGTCCCCAACCTGTTCGTCAGCGACGGCTCGCAGATGACCACCGGGGCGGCGGCGAACCCCACGCTGACCATCGTGGCCCTGGCCATCCGGCAGGCGGAGTACCTGGTCGAGCAGCTGCGCACCGGGGTGCTGTAGCTCGCCCCCGGCCCTGCCAGGCCTGCGGCAGGGCCGGGGAGCGGTCAGCTCCGGTACGGGGGCGCCGCCGACGTGCTGCACGTGCCCGCCGTGCCCGCCGCCAGGACCGGCGTGTGAGAGTGGGGGGACCGGGGGACCCGAGCAGGAGGAGCACCGTGGAACCGCTGATGACCAAGACCGAGGCTGCCGAGCAGGTGCGGGCCGCCCGCATCCGGTCGGGGCTCACCTGGGCCGAGATCGCCACCCGGGTCGACAAGCCCCTCGTGTGGACCACGGCCGCCCTGCTCGGCCAGCACCCGGTTCCGGGCGACACCGCCGCGACGGTGGGCGAGCTGCTGGGCCTGGACGAGGCCGTGGTCGAGGCCCTGCAGCTGCAGCCCACCCGCACCCCGGACCCGGCCGCCGCGCAGGACCCCACCGTCTACCGCTTCCACGAGGCGCTGGCGGTCTACGGTCCGGCGCTGAAGGAGCTGATCCACGAGGAGTTCGGTGACGGCATCATGAGCGCCATCAACTTCAAGGTCGACGTCGCGCGGCGGGCCGACCCCGACGGCGACCGCGTGGTGGTGACCTTCGACGGGAAGTTCCTCGACTACCGCTGGTGACACCGACCACTGCCCCCGGTGCCAGGATGGGTGCATGAGACTCGGACTTCAGGTGCCCAGCTTCACCTGGCCCGGTGGTGCAGCAGCCCTGGGTGCCACCTTCGCCACCGTGGCCCGCAGCGCCGAGGACACCGGCTTCGCCAGCTTCTGGGTGATGGACCACTTCTTCCAGATCGAGATGGTCGGCCCGGCCGAGGACCCGATGCTCGAGGGGTACTCGGCGCTCGCGTTCGCCGCGGCGGTCACCGACACGATCGAGCTGGGCACCATGGTCACCGGCGTCACCTACCGTCACCCCGGTGTGCTGGTGAAGACCGTGACGACGCTGGACGTGCTCTCCGGCGGCCGGGCGTACCTGGGTATCGGCGCGGCGTGGAACGAGCAGGAGCACCGCGGCCTGGGCGTGCCGTACCCGCCGCTGGCCGAGCGCTTCGAGCGGCTGGAGGAGACGCTGCAGGTGGCCCGGCAGATGTGGGCCGGGGACGAGTCGGCCTTCGACGGGGCGCACCACCAGCTCGAGCGCCCGCTGAGCTCCCCGCAGCCGGTGCGCACCCCGCACCCGCCCATCCTCATCGGCGGCACGGGCGAGAAGAAGACGCTGCGCTTCGTGGCGAAGTACGGCGACGCCTGCAACATCTTCGAGATGGGCACCGAGGCTGTTGCGCACAAGCTCGACGTGCTGCAGCAGCACTGCGCCACCGAGGGCCGGGAGTACGCCGAGATCGAGAAGACGACGCTGGGCACGCTCAGCCTCTCCGCGGACGGCCGCGAGGGCACGATGACCGTGGCCCAGGCCGTGGACCGCTTCGGCGCCTACGCCGCGATCGGGGTGGACCAGGCGATCGTCAGCCTGGCCGCCGTGCACGACCCGGTCGCGTTCGAGCTGGTGCCCGAGCTCGTCGCGCAGCTGGCGACGATCACCCCCGCCGGCCGCTGATCTCCTGACAAGCTGACACCACTACTGCGACAAGAGGACCGACCTCGTGGACACGCTCGACTCCTTCACCCCGTCCGCCGACCGCTACGGCTCGATGGTCTACCGCCGCACCGGTCGCAGCGGCCTGCTGCTGCCCGCGATCTCGCTCGGCCTGTGGCACAACTTCGGTGACGACGCCCCGATCGAGAACCAGCGCGCGATCCTGCGCCGAGCCTTCGACCTGGGCATCACCCACTTCGACCTGGCCAACAACTACGGCCCCCCCTACGGCAGCGCCGAGACGAACTTCGGCCGCCTGTACGCCGAGGACTTCCGGCCGTACCGCGACGAGCTCGTCATCTCGACGAAGGCCGGCTACGACATGTGGCCCGGCCCGTACGGCGACGGGGGCAGCCGCAAGTACCTGCTGGGCTCGCTGGACCAGTCGCTGACCCGGATGGGCCTGGACCACGTCGATATCTTCTACAGCCACCGGGCCGACCCGGACACCCCGCTGGAGGAGACGGTCGGCGCACTCGTCACCGCCGTCGCGCAGGGCAAGGCGCTCTACGCCGGGATCAGCTCCTACTCGCCGCAGCGCACCCGCGAGGCCGCCGCGCTGCTGGCCGACGCCGGGGTGCCGCTGCTGATCCACCAGCCCAGCTACTCGATGCTGAACCGCT
The DNA here is from genome assembly GCF_026153295.1 of Rhodococcus antarcticus. Lineage (NCBI taxonomy): Bacteria > Bacillati > Actinomycetota > Actinomycetes > Mycobacteriales > Nocardiaceae > Rhodococcus > Rhodococcus antarcticus. The sequence continues at coordinate 3,567,073 of NZ_CP110615.1, forward strand.
GGATCGAGGAGGAGCTGGTGGACACCCTGGAGGAGGTGGGGGCCGGCGCCATCGCGTTCTCCCCGCTGGCCCAGGGGATGCTGACGTCCAAGTACCTCGACGGCGTGCCCGAGGGATCCCGTGCCTCCCAGGGCAAGTCGCTGGACCCGTCGCTGCTGACCGAGCAGTCGCTGGCCCACGTGCGGGCGCTGAACGGCGTGGCGCAGGCGCGGGGGCAGAGCCTGGCCCAGATGGCGCTGGCCTGGGCGCTGCGCGACGCCCGGGTGACCAGCGTGCTGGTGGGCGCCTCCAGCGTGCGCCAGCTCGAGGACAACGTGTCGGCGCTGGGCAACCTGGAGTTCACCGCCGACGAGCTCACGGCGGTCGACGAGCACGCCCGGGACGCGGGGATCAACCTCTGGGCGCCCTCCAGCGCGGTCTGAGCCCTTGACCCGCACCTTCCGCACTTTCCGCGTTGTGCGCGCACAACGCGGAAAGTCCGCCGTTCTTGTCGCGTTGTGCGCGCACAACGTCGTTCGTCCGCCGTTCTTGTCGCGTTGTGCGCGCACAACGCGAGGAAGGAGTGCACGTGAGCGTCGCTATCATCGGGACCGGGGCCGTGGCCGGGCTGTGCGTGAGCTGGCTGGAGCGCGCCGGAGCCGGGCCGGTGGCGGTGTGCGGGCGCACCCCGCTGGAGCGGTTCACCATCACCGGCGACGGGGCGGGCGGGACGGACGTCCGCACCATCGCCGTGCTCCCGCCGCCGGACGCGCCGGTCGACTGGGTGCTGCTCACCGTCAAGGCGCAGGACACCGCCTCCACGGCCCCGTGGCTGGACCAGCTGGTGGGCCCGGGGACCGTCGTGGTGGTGCTGCAGAACGGCGTGGACCACGTGGAGCGGGTGCAGCCGTTGGTGGCCGACGCCGAGGTGCTTCCCGTGCTCGTCATGGCCGCGGCCGAGCGGACCGGGCCCGGTGCGGTCACCCACCGGATCGGCAGCTTGCTTGTGACCGCGCAGAACCCTGCGGCGCAGCGGCTCTCGGAGCTGTTCGACGGGGGTGCCACCGTGCACCAGGACCCCGACCTGCTCACGGCCGCCTGGCGCAAGCTGCTGGTGAACGTGGGCGGGAACTGCATCACCGCCCTGACCGGGCGCCGCGCGGAGGTGCTGCGGGTGCCCGAGGTGCGCGAGCTGTGCCGGGCGGTGCTCACCGAGACCGCGGCTGCCGGGCGGTCCGTCGGCGCCCTGCTCACCGACGCTGACGTCGACGGCACCCTGCGGCTCTACGACTCCTACCCCGACGACAACGGCAGCAGCATGTACTACGACCGGATGTCGGGACGGCCCCTCGAGCACGAGCTCATCCCGGGAGCGGTGGTGCGGGCGGCCGAGCGCGGGGGCGTGGACGTGCCGGTGACGCGGGCGATCTGGGCGCTGACCAAGGCGGTCAGCGTGGGCTCCGCCGGCGCCTGAGCGCGGGTGCCGCCCGCTCCGCCCCTGCTCCGCCAAGCGACCACGAGGTTCCACGTGGCCGCAGCCGCAGGGCGTCAGCCGACCACGAGGTTCCACGTGGCCGCAGCCGCAGCCGCAGCCGCAGCCGCGGGCGTCAGCCGACCACGAGGTTCCACGTGGCCGCAGCCGCGGGCGTCAGGCGACCACGAGGTTCCACGTGGCTGCAGCCGCAGGGCGTCGGGCGACCACGAGGTTCCACGTGGCCGCAGCCGCGGGCGCAGCCGCAGCCGCGGGCGTCAGCCGACCACGAGGTTCCACGTGGCCGCAGCCGCGGGCGTCGGGCGACCACGAGGTTCCACGTGGCCGCAGCCGCGGGCGTCAGCCGACCACGAGGTTCCACGTGACCACGGCCACGTGGCCGCAGCCGCGGGCGTCAGCCGACCACGAGGTTCCACGTGGCCGCAGCCGTGTGAGGAAGCCCGCACCGGGGAAGGGCCCGCCCGTGCCCGAGGTTGTTGCGAACGAACGGAGTTCCGCATCCCCTGGAGGTACCCGCATGACCGCGCTCGCGTCCGACTCGCCGCTGCTCAAGCCGATCACCCTCGGCAGCATCGTCGCCGCCAACCGCATCCTGATGGCCCCGCTGACCCGGAGCCGCGCCCACGACGACGGCACCCCGAGCGACCTGCAGGTCGAGTACTACCGCCAGCGCGCCCGCGCCGGGCTGGTCATTGCCGAGGGCACGCAGCCCTCCCAGGTGGGCAAGGGCTACACGAACACCCCGGGCATCCACAACGACGCGCAGCAGGCCGGGTGGGCGACGATCGCCGATGCCGTGCACGACGAGGGCGGCAAGATCGTCGTCCAGCTCATGCACGCCGGCCGCATGTCGCACCCGGACAACTCCGGCGAGCAGGCCATCGCCCCCTCCGCGATCGCCCCCGAGGGCGTGCAGATGTTCACCAAGAACGGCATGAAGGACATCCCCGTGCCGCGCGCGCTGGAGACCGACGAGCTGCCCGCCCTGGTCGAGGACTTCGTCAACGCGAGCCGGCACGCCATCGCGGCCGGTCTGGACGGGGTCGAGATCCACGCTGCCAACGGCTACGTCCTGCACGAGTTCCTCTCCGACTCCGAGAACGTGCGCACCGACAGCTACGGCGGCTCCGCGGACAACCGCGCGCGCTTCGTCGTCGAGGTCGTCACGGCCGTCTCCGAGGCCATCGGGGCGGACAAGGTCGGCATCCGCATCTCTCCGGGGCACGCTGCCGGGGGCATGACGGAGAAGGACTACGTCGACACGTACCTGTCCCTGGTCCGCCAGATCGACGGCCTCGGCCTCGCGTACCTGCACGTCCTGATCGAGCCGACCGATCCGGTGCTCGCTGCCGTCAAGACCGTCTGGCACGGCCCGCTCCTGCTCAACACCGGGTTCGGCCTGGACAGCGACCGCGACGCGCTCGAGGGCCTCATCGCGAACGGCACCGCGGACGCCGTCACCGTCGGGCGTCCGTACATCTCCAACCCGGACCTGGTCGAGCGCTGGACCCGGGGCGCCGAGCTCAACGAGAACGACCAGGCCACCTGGTACGGCGGCGGCGCGGAGGGCTACACCGACTACCCGACGCTGTCCGAGGTCAGCGTCTGACCGCAGGCGCCCACCACGGGCGACCTGCCGTGTCGGGGGCTCCGGTGACGTGCGCGTCACCGGAGCCCCCTGACCCTGGTCTTCACGCCCGGAACAGCGTTGCGACCAAGGCCGTCCAGCCGGTCTGGTGGGTGGCACCCAGTCCCTCGCCGGTGTCGCCGTCGAAGAACTCGGTGGACGTGGGGTGCGCCGACCACACCGGGCCGGCGCTGGACTCGATGCGCTGCCCGTCCGCCGGGCGCACCCCGTCGACCGGCCGGAACAGCGAGCTCAGACCGCGCTCGATCGTGTCCGCCGCCTGCTCCAGGGTGCGGACGTTGCCCGAGCCGGTGGGCACCTCGATGGTGAACGAGTCCCCGAAGTGCCGGCCGTCGGTGTGCAGCGCGTCGACCGGCAGCACGTTCACCGGGAACCACACCCGCCCGCGCCAGTTGGAGCTCCCGCCGAACAGCCCGGTCCGTGACTCCCCGGGCTCGTGGCTGGTCGAGGAGTTCTGGCCGCCCACCTGCGCGGTCACCGTCTCCCGGCACGCCGCGGACAGGGAGCCGATACCGTGCGGGGACAAGAGCTCCTCGCGGTCGAACACCTTCTCCAGGATCCGCCGCAGCCTCACCGGATCCAGCAGTCTCCTAGCGCCCGTGCGTGATTTCTGGACCCAGGGCACGAGCTTTTCTGCACAGCCGGGGCGGGCGGCCTCGACCTCGCGCGGGTGGTGATCGTCACCGGGTGCCGTCGGTGCTGGTCACCGGCCCGGTGCCGCCCCCGGCCGGCCGTCGCTCAGCGCGCTCCCAGGATCGTGGTGGACCCTCGGGACACGTGAGCCAGACCCCCACCGCCCCGTTCGGCACCCTCCCGGACACCGAGCCCGTCCCCACCTCGCGCCCGGTCGCGCCGCTGCCGGCCCCGCCCCCGCTGCGCAGGCGCCTGCGGCTGCCGGTGCTGACCGCCGCGGCCGCCGTCGCCGTCCGGGTGCTCGGCGCCCACCAGGGGCCGCTGCTCGCCGACGGGCTCCGCGCGGCGGCCGTGGCCCTCGCGGCCGCAGCGCTGTTCGTCGGCCTGGCCGTGGTGACCATCCGTCGGCTGGCCCACGAGCTCGACGCCGCCGCCGGGGAGCGGCTCGGGCCCGCCCGGGCGTCGGTCGTGGGGGTGGTGGCGGCCGTGCTGGGCTACGGCTGCACCGGGCTGCTCACCCTGACCATGCTCGACGTGCCCGTGCAGCAGCTGCTGCTCGGCGGGGTGGTGACGGGGGTGGTGCTCGGCATCGCGGCGCAGCAGACGCTGGCGAACCTGCTGGCCGGGGGCGTGCTGATGATGTCGCGACCGTTCACCGTCGGCGAGCAGGTCACCGTGCACTCGGGGGCGATGGGCGGGCCGTTCACCGGCGTGGTGCTCGGCGCCGGGCTGACCTACGTGCGGGTGCGCACCGAGGAGGGTGTGCTGCAGCTGCCCAACGCGGCGCTGGTCAACGCGGCGATCGTGGCGTCCCCCTCGCCCTGAGCCCGGTGCGTGAGGGGTCGCGAGCGCGCAGCCCCTACCCGCTGTTGCGCAGGGCCGTGGCCAGTCCGTTGATGCTGAGCTGGATCCCGCGGTGCACGTCGGAGCCGTGGTCGCCGCCGCGCCAGCGCGCCAGCAGCTCCACCTGCAGGTGGTTCAGCGGCTCCAGGTAGGGGAAGCGGTGGTGGATCGACCGCGCCAGCGCCGGGTTGTCCGCGAGCAGGTCGCCACCGGTGATCGCGCGGTGCATCCGCACGGTCCGCTCGTGCTCGTCGGTGATGGCGCCGAACACCCGGTCCCGGAGCTCGACGTCGGTCACGAGCTCGGCGTACCGACGGGCGAGCCCGAGGTCGGACTTGGCCAGCACCATCCCCATGTTGGACAACGTCGTGCGGAAGAACGGCCACCGGGCGTGCAGGTCGGAGAGCTGGGCCAGCCGGGCGTCGTCCCCGCCCACCCAGTCCTGCAGCGCCGTCCCGGTGCCGTACCAGCCGGGGAGCATGATCCGGGCCTGCGACCAGGAGAACACCCACGGGATGGCACGCAGGTCGCTGATGGAGCCGCCGGCCTTGCGCGAGGGTGGGCGGCTGCCGATGTTGAGCTCGGCGAGCTCGCCGACGGGGGTGGCCTGGCGGAAGAAGTCGACGAACCCCGGGGTCTCGTGGACCAGGGCGGCGTACGCGCGCCGGGCCCGCGCGGACAGGTCGTCGAGCACGGCGTAGGCCGCCTCCGGCTCGTCGCCGAGGCCCTCGACGTCCAGCAGCGAGGACTCCAGCGTGGCCGCGACCAGCGCCTCGAGGTTGCGCCGCGCCAGGGCCGGGTCGGCGTACTTGGCCGCGATCACCTCCCCCTGCTCGGTGATCCGCAGCGAGCCCGCCACCGCACCGGGGGGCTGGGCCAGGATCGCGTCGTAGCTGGGGCCGCCACCGCGCCCGACGGTGCCCCCGCGGCCGTGGAAGAAGCGCAGCCGGACGCGGTGGGTCCTCGCGACCTCCACCAGCTCCTGCTCGGCCCGGTACAGGGCCCAGTTCGCGGCCAGGTACCCGCCGTCCTTGTTGGAGTCGGAGTAGCCCAGCATCACCTCCTGGCTCTCGCCCCGGGCGGTCACCAGCGCCCGGTAGGCGGGCACCTGCAGCGCGGCGTCGAGGGTGGCCGCGCCCTGCTGCAGGTCCTCGATGGTCTCGAACAGCGGCACCACGCCGACGGGGCAGCTGGGCGCGGCGCCGTCGACCCCGGGGTTGAGCAGGCCCACCTCCTTGAGCAGCACGGCCACCTCCAGCAGGTCGCTGACCGAGGAGCACATGCTGATGACGTAGTTCGGCACGGTCCGCGGCCCGAGCAGCCGCACGGCGTCCGCGGCCGCCGCGACGATGGCCAGCTCGCCGGCGGTGGTCTCGCTGAGCTCGGCGCGGGGTCCGACGAGCGGACGGCGAAGGGTCAGCTCCTGCGCGAGCATCGCGACCCGCTCGTCCTCCTCGAGCGAGGCGTAGCCCGGGTGCACCCCGGCCCAGGCCAGCAGCTCGGCGACGACCTCCTCGTGCACCGAGGAGTTCTGCCGCAGGTCCAGCCCGCACAGGTGGAACCCGAACACCTCGACGGCGGTGTCGAGGCGGGCGAGGCGGTCCTCGGCCAGCGCTCCGGCGCCGTGGCTGCGCAGCGAGGTGTCCAGGGTGGCGAGGTCGGCGCGCAGCTCCGCGGCGTCGGTGTAGGGCACGGTTGCGGGGATCTCGTCCCGGACGAGGGCGAGGGTGGCCCCGAGCCGGTCACGCACCCCGCGGACCGCGCGCCGGTAGGGCTCGTCGGCCCGGAACGGGGAGCTGTCCCCGGAGGCCTCGGCCAGGGCGTCGAGCTCGGCGGTCGGGGTGATGAGCCGGCTGGACAGCGAGAGCTCCGACTCCAGCGCACCCAGCTCGGCCAGGTGGTGCTCCAGCGCCTTGGTCGCGTGCTCGCGGGTGGCCAGGGCGACGACGTCGGCGGTGACGAAGGGGTTGCCGTCCCGGTCGCCGCCGATCCACGAGCCGGGCAGCAGCACGGGGGTGGGGAGCAGGTCGGCGTCGGGCCACCGCTGCGCCAGCGCGGCACGGACCTGGGTGTTCACCGCGGGCAGCACCTCGAACAGGCTGAGGTCGTAGTAGCGCAGGCCCTCGGTGATCTCGTCGGTCAGCCGCAGCCGCGACAGGCGCAGCAGCGCGGTCTGCCACAGGGTGAGCACCTGCCGCCACAGCGCCGCGTCCCAGGCGGCCTGCTCCGCACCCTCGACGCCGGCACGGTCCCGGGTGCGCAGCAGCTCGGTGACCCGGCGCTGCACCTCGAAGACGGTCTTGCGGCGCACCTCGGTGGGGTGCGCGGTGATGACGGGGGAGACCAGCGCGCCGGCGAGCTCGCGGGCCACCACGGCGGGGTCGAGGTCGGCGGCGTCCAGCGCGGCGAAGGTGGCGTCCAGCGAGCCGGGCTGCGGGGGCGACCCGGCGCGGCGGTGGTGGGTGCGGCGGCGGTCGTGGTGCAGGTCCTCGGCGAGGTTGGCCAGCAGGCTGAAGTGGCTGAACGCGCGGACCACGTGCAGCGCGTCGCGGGGCTCGAGGGTGGCGAGCCGGGCGGCGAGGGTGTCGCGGTCGGTCTCGCTGCGCCGCACGCGGAACGCCTCGGTGCGGGTGGACTCGACGAGGTCGAAGATCCGCTCGCCGGCCTGCTCGCGGATGACCCGGCCGAGGACGTCGCCCAGCAGCCGGGTGTCGGTGCGCAGCGGGGCGTCGTCGGTGCGGTCGTCGGCGGGGGTGGGCTCGGCGGCGGTGGTCGCTCGGGGGTCCGTCACGACGTCGATCTTGCCGGGTGCGCGTTTCGGGCGGGTTGCGCGGACGGGGCCGCAGGCCTACATCGGGGGCGCGAGGGTCAGCTCCGGGGCGGGCTGGGGGCTGTCGGTCTCGGCGGCCCGGACGACCTCCGGCGAGGCAGAGCGGGTGAGCAGCGCGGTCGCCTCGGTGCCGAAGCGGGGGTCCTCGGGCACGTAGAGCGGCTTGGGGACCTGCGGGAACGGAGCGCTCGCGGCCGCGGCTCCGGCCCCGGGCTGGAGCAGCGGAAGGTAGGCCGGTGTGCTGCCGGTCAGGCGGGTGCGCTGCTCCTCCAGCGCCCGCACCGCCACCCGCAGCCGCAACCAGCGGTGGCGCTCCCAGCTCGGGCGCACCTCGTCGTGGCCCGGGGACCCCTCCGCGCCGGGCGACACGGTGGTGAAGCGCTGGCGCAGCCGGGCCCCGGCGAACGCCCCGCGCAGGGCCAGCGAGGCGATGGTGTCCCGCGCCATGAACAGGTTGGTCCCGCCCTCCGCGGGGCGCTGGCGCACCCACGCCACCCGGCCGCGGGTGCTGGGCATCCCGGTCTGGGCGGTGTCGCGCCACGAGCGGGCGGTGTCCACGATCGCCCCCACCAGCCCGAGCACCGACGCCCCCACGGGCACCGAGGGCGGCAGGCCGGACTGCCAGTCCTCCGGCAGCCACACGTCCTGGTGCTCGAACCCGTCCGGGTGCGGGCCGAGGTTGAGCCCGAAGGTGGGCCACTCCGGCAGCAGCGTGTCGAACAGCTGCACGGGGAAGTTCGACGTGATCCCGCCGTCGGAGAACCACACCGCCTCGGCGACGGGTCGCGCGTCGGTCTGGCCGTCCGGGGGCCAGTGCAGCACGGCGCCGTCGGCGCGCAGGGTGTGCCCGCCGTCGTCGCGGACCCCCGCCACGTGGCGCAGCCGGTACATCCGCACGGCGGTGAACAGCACGGGCAGCGCCATGCTCATCCGCACCGCGAGCACCACCGGCAGGTCGGCGGGCTCGGGCAGCGGGTGCACGGTGATCGGCGCCCAGCTGCCGTCGCGCCGCTGCACCTGGGCGTGCACCCCGTTCCCGGGTGGGCACAGCTGGCTGGCCAGCGCGTCCCCGAGCAGCTCGACGAGGTCGGCGTGGTCGACGTGCAGGGTGGTGCCGGCCCGCTCGCGCTGCACCGCGGTGGACGGGAGCGGGAAGCTGACGGCGCGCTGCTGGGTGAGGTCGGTGGTGACGAGCTCCAGGTTCACCAGCCGGGCGCGCGGGTCGGCCGCGGCCCGCGCCCGGAGCTCGTCGTCGCAGGGGTGGTCGCCGAACCACAGGTCGCCGAAGGTGAGGCTGCGCCCGGGCTGGCCGGCGAGCTCGCTGAGCGTCTCGTCCAGCCACGTGACCACCGGTCGGGGGGCCCCGTCGGCCCGGGTCGCGCCGCTGAGCAGCCCGTGGCCGACCTGCTCCGAGCGCCCGACGAAGCGCGCGGCCACGTAGCCGACGAGCAGGGCCAGCAGCAGCGCGAGCGCCAGGGAGACCGGCACGGCGACCAGCAGGCTCCGCGCGGGCGATCCGCGCCACACCCCCAGGGCTCCCTGCACGGCGAGCGCCCCGACCACGAGTGCGGCCCAGGCGCCCAGCGCGGTGCGGTTGACCGGGGTGTCGACCGCACTGGTCACCTCCAGCAGGCGGCGCTGTGGTCCGGGCCGCTCCAGCAGGCGGGCCCGGGTCCTGCGCGCGGACCGCAGCGCCGCGGCCTGCACCACCAGCCCGACCACCCCGGTGAGCAGGGCGGTCAGCGACCCCAGGTGGCCGAGCGCGGCGAGCGTCCGGGGGCCCGGTCCCCCGCCGCTCCCGGGCAGCAGCGCCGCCGTCGTGGCCACCGCGGCTGCGACCACCACGAGCGCGGCCAGGGCCCAGCGCCACCCGAACGCCACCACGGCCAGGGGCACCGCCGCCCAGTGCCGGCGGCGCATCACCGCCGTCACCACCGGCCACAACCGCCGGGTGGCGCGGGCCGGCTGGAACAGCTGCGCCAGGCGGTAGCGCTCCGGTCCGGTCGCCCCAGCAGACCCCGCAGCCCCCGCAGCCCTGGTCGTCCCGTCGAGCTCGGTGAGCCAGGCGACGATGTCCGCGAGCCCGGCGAACCCGGTGTGCACGTGACCCTGCGCCACCGCGTCGGCACCGGGCGACTGCTGGGCGGTGCCCGCAGCCAGCCGGCTGCGCCCCAGCTCGGCCGCCGCGGTCGCCGAGGCCGCGATCGCCCCGGCCGATGCCCCGCCGACGTTGCGCACCCGGAGCCGTCGCGCCACCTCGCACACCGCCAGCGGGTAGACCACGCCGGAGGTGGTGCCCCCGCGCATCGTGAGGTCGACGCTGCGGGCGCGGTAGGTCCGCAGGTCCGCTGCCCCCAGATCGTCCAGCGCGTCGGTGTGCGTGCGGTCCACCAGCGCGGCGGTGGCCGGGTCGAAGGCGTACGTCGCGTCGGCCTGGTAGCCCTGCGTCGGCGGGAGCGGGGTGGGCGGTCCGTCGGCGTCGGCGGTGATCCCGTCGGGCAGGTAGGGCTCGTGCAGCCACGTGGCGGGGGCCCCCCCGGTCAGCAGCGCGCGCAGCGCGTCCCGGGCCGCCGGACCACCGTGCACCGCCATGACGACCTCCTCGCCGGGCCCCTGCGGCCTGATCGTGGACCTACTCTGCGCAGATGACCACGGGCCGTCCTGACCTCGAGACCCTGGCGGCCGCGCAGTACGTGCTGCTGACCACCACGCGGCGCAGCGGCACGCCCGTGCCGACGGCGGTGTGGGCCGCGCGGGAGGGTGCCGAGCTGCTGGTGTGGACCGTGACCGGCTCCGGCAAGGTCAAGCGCATCCGGCACACCCCGGCCGTGACGGTGGGGGTGTGCGACCGCCGCGGCACGCCCCTCGGCGACGGGGCCGCGGCCACCGCCCGCCTGCTCGAGGGCGCGGACGCCGAGCGGGCGCGCACCGCCATCGCCGGCAAGTACGGGGTGCTGGGGAGGCTGACGATGCTGGGCAGCCGGCTGCGCCGCGGGTCGGCGGGCACCGTGGGGATCGCGCTCACCCTGGACTGAGGAGCTCACTCCTCGGGCGGGACGGCCACCGCCCGGACCCGACGGCGCAGCACCCACGCGAGCGGGACGCCCAGCACCACCACCACCACCAGCACGAAGGGCAGCAGCGCCCCGAGCACGGTGAGCCCCGTCCCCACGGCCGTGGTGAGCGCGGACCAGCCGGTCTGCAGCCCGCCGAGGAAGCCCGTGCGGGGGGGCTCCGCGGCCGCCACCACCGACGTGCGGCGCAGCTCGACGGTGAGCGTGGCCAGGTCCACCCGGCCCTGCACGTCGGCCTGCTGGGCCTGCAGCGCCTCCAGGTCGGCGGTGCGGCTGGTCAGCGCCTCCTCGAGCGCGACGACGTCGGCCAGCGAGGTGGCCGAGCCCATCAGCGCGCGCACCCGCTGCACGCTGGCGGACTGCGAGCTGATCCGGCTGGCGACGTCGGTGAGCGTGCCCTCCACGTCCTGCGCGGTGCGGGTGCGGCTGACCTCGGTGCCGACGGCCGCCACCTGGGCCACGGTGTCGTCCAGCGGGCCCGGCGGCACGCGCAGCACGAGCACGGCGTGCGCCCGACCGCTGGTGGCGCCGGCCAGGTCCACCTCCTCGGAGCCGATGGACCCCTGGGCCCGGGCGGCCACCTCCCGCACCTGCCGGGCGGCACCGGCCAGGTCGTCCACGGCCACCACCACCCCGGCGGTGAGCACGTGCCGGGCGGACGTGGCGCCGGTGGCCCGGCCGGGGGACGCCGTCCCGGAGGCGTCCACGCCGGCGGGGACAGGTGCCGCACCGCCCACGGCCGTCACGCCGGAGGTCTGGTCGGCGCCGGCGGAGCACGCGGTGGCCAGCACCCCGGTGAGGAGCACGCAGGCGAGCAGGCGGGCGGTTCTGGTCATGGCGGGTCCTCCGGTCGGTGGCGCGGTCACGGGGAGGACGGGTCCACGGCGCCGGAGGGTTGGCGGTGGCCGGTCGCGGTCGGGCCACAGCTCGGACACGGACCGGTACGCCGGTCACGGCTGCGCACGCGCCACACGGAGCCCGCCCGTGCACCATGCTGGGGCTCCGACCGCGGACGGAGGTGCAGGCATGGGCGAGGAGACCGGACCCGCGGTGCCGCGCCCCGGGCGGCGGCCGGACTTCACCGACGCCCACATCGCCGCGGTGCTGCGGGCGGCGGCGGCCCGCTCCGGTGACCCGCTCTCGGTGGCGCAGTACGACGCCGGCCGGCACGAGCCCTCCAGCGCCCGGATCATCCAGCGCTTCGGCTCCTGGAGCTCGGCCTGCGCGGCCGCGGGGCTCAGCGCCCGCAGCGCCAGCCGCACCTACACCCGGGCGTTCGACGCGGCCACGGTGGCGGCGGCGGTGACCCGCTACCTCGCCGAGCCCGGCTGCACGGGGTCCTACACCGGGTACGCGGAGTGGGCCAAGCGCACCGCGGGCGCCCCCAGCGCGCAGACCGTCCGCAACACCCTGGGCTCGTGGGCGCAGGCCAAGGCGGCCTCCGGGGCGGACGGACGCGCGCCGCAGGAGTAGAACGGCACCATGATCCCCTCGCTCACCGGAGAGCTGACCGGCACGCACGGCCGCATCGCCACCCGCACGTGGCCCAACCTGGAGGCCGACCACCTCGTCCTGCTCGCGCACGGCTACGGCGAGCACGTGGGCCGCTACGAGCACGTGGCGCAGGTGCTCGTCGAGCACGGCGCCGAGGTGTGGGCCCTCGACCACACCGGGCACGGGCTCAGCGACGGGGACCGCGCGGTCATCCCCAGCTTCGAGGACGTCGTGACCGACCTGCACCAGCTGGCCGACGAGGCCGTCGATGCGCGCCCCGACCTGCCGATCGCGCTGGTCGGGCACTCCATGGGTGGTCTCATCGCCGCCCGCTACGCCCAGCGCTACCCGGCCGAGCTCGACGCGCTGGTGCTCTCGGCGCCCGTGCTGGGCCGCTGGGCGGCGGTGGAGCACCTGTTGTCGCTGGAGGAGGTGCCCGACGACCCGCTGGACGTCACCACGCTCTCCCGTGACCCGGCCGTGGGGCAGGCGTACTCCGCCGACGAGCTGGTGTGGCACGGGAAGTTCCAGCGGCCGATGCTCGAGGCGCTGCAGGTGGCGCTCGAGACCGTGAACGCCGGGCCCGTGCTCGGTGACCTGCCGACGCTGTGGCTGCACGGCGGGGCCGACCAGCTCGTCCCCATCGAGGACACCCGCACCGGCATCGCGCACATCCGCGGCACCCTGCTCGAGGAGCTCACCTACCCCGGCGCGCGGCACGAGGTCTTCAACGAGACCAACAAGGACGAGGTCCTCGACGACGTGACCGACTTCCTCGACCGCGCGCTGGGGCTCACCGAGCCCGACGACGACGACACCGAGGTCGAGCCGCAGGACTGACGCCCGGCAGGATGCGGGCCATGACCTACGACGTCGACCGTGTCCGCTCCTGGTTCCCCGCCCTCACCCGGGGGATCGCCCACTTCGACGGGCCGGGTGGTTCGCAGACCCCCCGCCAGGTGGCCGAGGCCGTCGCCACGACGATGACCGCGGGGCTGTCCAACCGCGGCACGGTCACCGCCGGGGAGCGCGCGGCCGACGAGGTCACCCTGGGGGCGCGCGCCGCGGTGGCCGATCTCGTGGGCGGCGTGGCGGCGGGAGTCGTGTTCGGCCGCAGCATGACACAGCTGACCTACGACCTGGCGCGCACCCTGTCCGGGTCCTGGGGCCCCGGCGACGAGGTCGTGGTGACCACCCTCGACCACGACGCCAACATCCGTCCCTGGGTGCAGGCGGCCGAGGCCGCGGGGGCCACCGTGCGCTGGGCCCGGCTGGATCCCGGAACCGGCGAGCTGCCGCTGGAGGCCGTCACCGCCGTGCTGTCCGAGCGCACGAAGGTGGTGGCCGTGACCGGCGCGTCGAACGTCCTCGGCACCCGGCCGGACCTGCCCGCGATCTCCGCGGCCGCGCACGCCGTGGGGGCGCTGGTGTTCGTGGACGGCGTGCACCTGACCCCGCACGCCCCGGTGGACTGGCCGGCCACGGGCGCGGACGTCTTCGCCTGCTCGCCGTACAAGTTCTTCGGCCCGCACCTGGGGGCGCTGGTGGCCGACCCGTCGTTCTGGGAGGCGCTGCACCCACCCAAGCTGCTGCCGAGCTCCGACGCGGCCCCGGAGCGCTTCGAGCTCGGCACCCTGCCCTACGAGCTGCTCGCCGGGACCACGGCCGCGGTGGACGCGCTGGCCGACCTCGCGCCGTCGGAGGGTTCGCGCCGCGAGCGGGTGCTGGCCTCGATGGCCGCCGCCGAGGAGCACGAGGACGCGCTGTTCGCCAGGCTGCTCGACGGGCTGGCGGGGATCGAGGGCGTCACCCGGCACGGCCGCCCCACCCACGGCACGCCCACGGTGTGGTTCTCGGTGGCGGGGTGCACCGGGCGCGAGGTGCACGAGGCGCTGGCCGCGCAGGGGGTCAACGCCCCGGCCAGCAACTTCTACGCGATCGAGGCCTCCCGGGCGCTCGGGCTCGGGGACGGCGGGGCGGTGCGCGCCGGGCTCGCGCCGTACACGTCGAGCGAGGACGTGGACCGGCTGCTGGCGGGCGTGGCGGGCATCGCGGCCGCCCACGCGCCGGCCGGGGCCCGCGCGTGAGCCGGCGGGTGCTCGTCACCGGGGGCTCGCGGGGCATCGGGGCCGCCATCGCCCGGGGGTTCGCCGCGCAGGGCGACCGGGTGGCCGTCCACTGCGGGTCCAACGTGGACGCCGCGCAGGAGACGGTCGGGGCGCTGGCCGGCGAGGGTCACCTGGTGGTGCAGGCCGAGCTGGCCGACCCCGCCGCGGTGGCGCGGATGGTGGACGAGGCGGTGGCGGGGCTCGGCGGGCTGGACGTGCTGGTGAACAACGCCGGCATCTTCCGGGCGCACCCGCCGCTGGAGACCTCCTACGCCGACTGGCAGCAGGCCTGGACCCAGACCCTCGGGGTGAACCTGCTGGGCCCGGCGAACACGGTGTTCTGCGCCCTCCCGCACCTGGTCGCGGCCGGCGGTGGGGCCGTGGTCAACGTGTCCAGCCGTGGTGCGTTCCGGGGCGAGCCGAACAACCCCGCGTACGGGGCGTCCAAGGCGGGGCTCAACGCGTTCGGCCAGACGATGGCCCTGGTGCTCGCCCCGCACGGCATCAGCGTGGGCACGGTGGCGCCGGGGTTCGTGCAGACGGAGATGGCGCGCGAGGTGCTCGACGGTCCGGGCGGGGACGCCGTGCGGGCGCAGTCGCCGTTCGGCCGGGTGGCCACGCCCGAGGAGGTGGCCGCAGCCGTGCTCTGGCTCGCCTCGCCCGGGGCCCTGTTCAGCAGCGGCACGATCATCGACGTGAACGGGGCGTCCTACCTGCGCAGCTGACCCCCGCGCGCCTCACCCCCGGGCGCGCCTCGCCTCCGGGCGCGCCTCGCCTCCGGGCGCGCCTCGCCTCCGGGCGCGCCTCACTCCCGGGCGTTGTGCGCGCAGAACGTCGTTCCCGGGCCGTTCTTGCGACGTTGTGCGCGCACAACGCGAGCTTGGTCCGGTCCCTCCGCGCCCGCCCGCCGCCCGCCGCCCGCCGCCGCGCCGCCGCCGCCGCCGCCGCGCCGCCGCGCCGCCGCCCGCCGCCCGCCGCCCGCCCGCGCCCGCCGCCCGCCGCCGCCCGCCGTCCGCCGTCCGCGCCGTCCGCCGCCCGCGAGAAGTGCGCGAATCGCGGGCGCGCAGCAGGATGGCCGGGTGCCAGAGCTCCCCGAGGTCGAGAACGCCCGCCAGGTCGTCGAGCACGCCCTGCACCGCAGCATCGTCGAGGTCGACGATCGTGACACCTACGAGTGCCGGCCGCACCAGCCCGGCGAGATCGCGGGCGTGCTCGTCGGAGGCCGGCTCACCGCGGCCCGGCGTCGGGGCAAGACCATGTGGTGCGAGACGCAGACCGCGGACGGCTCCGAGGGACCGACCCTGGGCCTGCACCTGGGCATGGCCGGCCGGATCATCGTCACCGCTCCGGTCGGTGAGCGTGACTCCGCGACCGGTCCGTCCGGGTCGAACGCCTCGGTCTACGGCGGCGACCCGCACGTCGGCGAGCGCGAGACCGACAAGCCGGAGTGGACCCGCTTCAGCATCACCTTCGACGACGGCGGACAGCTGCGGCTGTTCGACAAGCGGCGCCTGGGGCGGGTGCGCCTGGAGCCGGACATCGACAGCCTCGGCCCCGACGCCGCCGAGATCACCCGCGACGAGTTTCGTGAGCGCGTCGGCACGTCCGCCGCCCCCGTCAAGGCGCGCCTGCTCGACCAGGCCGTGCTGGCCGGGGTGGGCAACCTGCTGGCCGACGAGGTGCTGTGGCAGGCGTCGCTGAACCCGGCTCGCCGCGCCAAGACCCTCACCACCGACGAGCTGGACGAGCTGCGGGTGGAGCTGCGCAAGGGCCTCCGCTCGGCGACCAGGCTGGGCGGGGTGCACACCGGCGAGGTGATCAGCTCCCGGCGCAAGGACGCGACGTGCCCGCGCTGCGGCGCCCCCATGGCCCGGGGGACGGTGGGCGGCCGGACCACCTGGTGGTGCAGCCGCGAGCAGGCCTGATCCCCAGGACACCGGCCCCGCTGACCCGGTCCGACGTCGCGGTGGAGGAGGATCCGGCCCCGTGACGACGACGGCGACGAGCACCGACCTGGTGGACCTCCAGCGACGCACGGTGCGGCTGCTCGTGGCCACCCAGGTGGCGGGCGGGCTGGGGATCGGGTCGGCCGTCTCGGTGTCGGGGCTGCTGGCCCTGGACCTGTCCGGCTCGCAGGTGTGGGCCGGGGGCGGTGGGACGGCGGTGACGTTGGGCGCGGCCCTGGTGGCGGTGCCGCTCGCCCGGCTGGCGGGCCGGCGCGGGCGCCGCTTCAGCCTGACCCTGGGCTGGTCGGTGGCGGCGGTGGGCGCGCTGCTGGTGGTGCTCGCGGCGGTGACGAGCGCGTTCTGGCTGCTGCTGGTGGGGCTGCTGGCCTTCGGGTCGGGCAACGCGGCGAACCTGCAGTCGCGCTACACGGCGATCGACCTCGCCCCGGTGACCACCCGGGCCCGGGACCTCTCGGTGGTGGTGTGGTCGACCACGGTGGGCTCGGTGGTGGGGCCGAACCTCACCGGACCCGGGGGTGCGCTCGCGCGCGGCCTGGGTCTGCCCGAGCTGGCCGGGCCCATCCTGTTCTCACTCGCCGGGTTCGTGGTGGCCGGGGTGCTGGTGTGGGTGCGGATGCGCCCGGACCCGCTGCTGACCGCTGTGGCCAGCCGCGCCGCGAGCCTGCCCGTCCGCCCCGCGGGTCCGGCCCTGCCGGCGTCGTCCGCCCTGTCCACCGTGGCCCGGAGCCCGCGGGCGGTGCTGGCGCTGGCCACCATCATCGGCAGCCAGGCCGTGATGGTGTCGGTGATGACGATGACCCCGGTGCAGATGAAGGGTCACGGTGCGACGCTGACCCTGGTGGGGCTGACCATCAGCCTGCACATCGCGGGGATGTACGGGTTGTCGCCGGTGTTCGGGTGGCTGGCCGACCGGTGGGGCCGGGTGCCGGTCCTGCTGCTGGGGCAGGGGACGCTGCTGCTGGCCGCGCTGGTGGCGGGCACCGCCGGGCAGTCCCCGTGGCGCCTGGGCCTCGGCCTGGTCCTGCTGGGGCTGGGCTGGTCGGCGGGGCTCATCTCCGGCTCGACGCTGCTGGCGGAGTCCGTGCCCGACGAGGCCCGCCCCGGGGTGCAGGGCACGTCGGACCTGCTGATGAACCTGGTGGGGGCGTTCGGGGCCGCGGCGTCCGGGGTGGTGATGGCCGTGCTCGGCTTCGGCGGCGTCAACGCGGTGGCCGCGGTGATCGTGCTGCCGGTGCTGCTGCTCGCGGTGCGGGCCCGCCGGGGCTGACCGTCCGGCATGCTGGGCCGACGACGGCAGCGCGGTCGTCGACGAGGGGGGACCTTGTGGTGCGGACGATCCCGGAGCAGCCACGCTTCGCCAACGGTGCCGAGCGGACCGTGTGGGAGGCGCTGGTCGCCCAGTGCGGCCCGGACGACCTGCTCGTGGCCGGGCAGCGCGTCACCGACCACCGCAAGGACTTCGAGCTCGACGTCGTCCTCGCGCTGGCCGACGGCGGCGTGGTCTGCCTGGAGGTCAAGGGCGGGGAGATCACCCACGACGGCACGGGGTGGTCCACGCCGAGTCGCCGCATCGACCCGGTGAACCAGGTGCGCGACGCCAAGTACGCGCTGCGCCGGTACGTGGACGAGGACCCGCGCTGGGGCTCCCGCGGACGGGTGCGGTGGGCGCACCTGGTGGTGCTGCCGCACACCGAGCTGCCGGCGGACTTCGCGCTGCCGGAGTGCCCGCGCTGGTCGGTCGTCGACCGCACGGAGCTCGGCGGGATCGTCGACGCGGCCCGCACGGCGCTGCGCCGCCAGGAGTCGCCGAACCGGCCCGCCACCGCCGAGGACGTCGACGTGCTGGTGCACATCCTCGCCGGGCGGGGCCTGCCGCAGCGCGACGTGGTGGCCCGCGCCCTGGAGCACTCCGACACCGCCGACCAGCTGACCGAGGCGCAGGCGATGATCCTGCGGGTGGCGCGGCTGGTCCCGCGGATCGAGGTGCGCGGCGGGGCGGGCAGCGGCAAGACCCACCTGGCGTGCGAGCAGGCACGACGCCTGGCCCAGGACGGGCAGCGGGTGGCGCTGCTCTGCTACTCCCACGGACTGGCCTCCTACCTGCGCCGGCTCGTCGCCGGGTGGCCGTCGCGGCACCGCCCGGCCTACGTGGGGGAGTTCCACGAGCTCGGGCTGCGCTGGGGGGCCGACGAGGCGCCGGTCGACGCGGCGGAGCACCCGCAGTTCTACGAGCGCGACCTCCCGGCCCAGATGACCACGCTGGCGGAGGGTCTCGCGCCCGGTCAGCGCTTCGACGCCGTGGTGGTCGACGAGGCGCAGGACTTCGCCGACGAGTGGTGGACGCCGCTGCTGGCCGCGCTCACCGACCCCGAGAACGGCGGGCTGAGCGTGTTCAGCGACGAGGGGCAGCGGGTGTTCGAGCGCGGGACCGCTTCCCGCGGGGGCGGTCCGCCGGTGCCGCTGGTCCCGCTGGTGCTGGACACCAACCTGCGCAACACCAAGCAGATCGCGGAGGCCTTCGGGCCGCTGGCCGGGGAGCGGATGCGGCTGCACGGGGCGGAGGGGCCCGCAGTGCGGTTCGTGGCCCGTACCGGGGACGACGTGCTGGAAGCGGCGGACGACGCCGTGGACGCGCTGCTCGAGGCCGGCTGGCGCCCCGAGGACGTGGCCCTGCTGACCACGGGAAGCCGTCACCCCGAGCAGGTGGAGCGTCAGGCCGACGGCCACGAGGCGTACTGGGAGAGCTTCTGGGACGCCGAGCAGGTGTTCTACGGGCACGTGCTGGGCTTCAAGGGCCTCGAGCGGGCGGCGGTGGTGCTGGCGCTGAACTCCGAGGTGGACGCACCGCGGCTGCGGGAGCGGCTGTACGTGGGGCTGTCCCGGGCGCGCGAGGAGCTGGTGGTGTGCGGGGACCCGGCCGTGGTGCGGGCCGTGGGCGGGCAGGCGCTGGCCCGGCGGCTGGGCTGCTGAAAAGCTGCCGCGACTGCTGCGACTGCTGCGACTGCCGCGACTGCCAGGACTGCTACGACTGCTACGGTGCTGGCATGACGAGGGTGATTGCGCACCGCGAGCTGCGGAACAACAGCAGCGCCGTGCTCCGGGACGTCGAGGCGGGTGAGACCATCGAGGTCACCAACCACGGCACCGTCGTGGCGGTGCTGGTGCCGCCGTCCTCCTCGGCCTCTTCGGCCGCCTCGGCGGTGCGGCAGCGACCTGCGACGCGGAGCGGGGGCTTCGCCGCGCTGCCCCGCGTCCGGCTGGACCAGCCGGTGCAGGAGGTCCTCGACGACCTCCGCGGCGACCGGTGATCCTGTACCTGGAGGCCTCGGCCGCGGCGAAGCTGCTCGTCGACGAGGCGGAGTCGGTCGCGCTGGCCGCGCACCTGGACGCCGAGGTGGGCAGGGGCGGTCGGGTGGTGTCCTGCGTCCTGCTGGAGACCGAGCTGCGTCGGCTGGCGGTGCGGGTGGACCTGTCCCAGTCCGCGGTGACCGAGCTGCTCGAGGGCGTGGACGTGGCCGAGCTGGAGCGTGCGGAGTTCCGCACGGCAGGGCTGCTGACCGGGGCTCAGCTGCGCAGCCTGGATGCGCTGCACGTCGCATCCGCACTGCGGTGGCAGGCCGATGCCGTGGTGACCTACGACCACCGGCAGGCCGACGCGGTCGAGGCGGCCGGCATCAGGGTGCTCGTGCCCCGCTGAGCGGGGTCGGCACACCCGGTCAGGGAGCGGTGCGCTCGATCCACGGCTGGACGCTGAGCACGCCCGAGGTGCCGGTGATGGTGATGGTGTCCGCGCCCAGGTCGTACGTCGTCGCGCCGTTGCGGGCGGTGAACCCGGTGGCGGTGGGCACCGGGTCGTCCAGCTCGATGCCGGACCCGTCCGTCGTCCGCAGGCCCTTGTAGTAGTAGCGGTTGTCGGCGGTGCGGCACACCACGATCCGGGACTCCGCGGTGTACCCGGCGAACACGGCGGGGTCGTCGGCGTTGCAGCGTGCGCCGGCATCGGTGAAGCCCTGCGGTCCGGCCCCGGTGACCGGTGAGCCGGCGGCGGGCGTCCGCGTCGCCGTCGTGGTGGGCCGGGGCGTGGAAGGCCGGGGCGTGGTGGTCGCCGTCGTGGTGGGACGGGTCGTGGGGGCTGCCGGCTGCGTGGAGGGGGCCGGTGCCGTCGGGGTGAGGGCGGTGACCGCCGTCGGGGTCGTCGCGCCGGCGACCTGGTCACCTGTGCCGCGTCCGAGCAGCAGCCACCCCGCCAGGGCGGCAGCGCCGACCAGGACCAGTCCCCCGACCACCAGGACCGCCGGGGAGCGCCGTGGGGTCGGCTCGGGCGGGGGCAGGAGGTGGGTGCCCTGCGGTGGGCCAGGTCGCACCTGGGTCGCGGCCGCGGGACCGTCGTCGCGGGCGAGGGCGGCCAGGGCGGGGCCGGCCTCGGCTGCGGTGGGCCGCCGGGCCGGGTCGGCGTCGAGCACCGCCGACAGCAGCGGGGCCAGCGCCCCGAGCTCGCGCGGCACCACCACGCGGTCGGAGATCAGCCGCCCCAGGACCGTCATCTGCGTGGCGTCCGGACCCCAGGCGTGCGGCGCGTGGCCGACCACGCTGGCGTAGAGCGTCGCGCCGAGGGACCACACGTCGCTGGCCGCGGTCGCGGGGCCGCCCCGGGCGAGCTCGGGGGCCATGAAGGACACCGACCCCAGCACCGACCCCACCTCGGTGAGCGCCGGGTCCCGCACGCCGCGCGCGATCCCGAAGTCGGCCAGCTTCACCGAGCCGTCGTCGCCCAGCAGCACGTTCGCCGGCT
This sequence comes from Rhodococcus antarcticus, assembly GCF_026153295.1. Classification (NCBI taxonomy): domain Bacteria; kingdom Bacillati; phylum Actinomycetota; class Actinomycetes; order Mycobacteriales; family Nocardiaceae; genus Rhodococcus; species Rhodococcus antarcticus. Next base: position 3,587,933 of record NZ_CP110615.1, read on the forward strand.
TCACGTCGCGGTGCACGATGCCCGCACGCCCGGCTGCGGCCAGCGCAGCCGCCACGCCGCTGCCGATGTGCGCGGCCACCCAGGGCTCCAGCGGGCCGCCGTGGGCCACCCGCTGCGCCAGGGACTGTCCGCGCACGAGCTCCATGACGAGGTAGGGCTGACCGTCGTCCACCACCAGGTCGAACACCGTGACGACGTTCGGGTGGTGCAGCCGCGCGGCCACCTGGGCCTCCCGGTGCATCCGCGCCACGCCCTGGCTGTCCAGGGAGTGCACCAGCACCTGCTTCACCGCGACACGGCGGTCGAGGCGCTCGTCCACCGCCTCCCACACCTGGCCCATGGCCCCGGAGCCGAGCAGCGCGCCCAGCCGGTAGCGGCCGTCGAGCAGACCGTGCTCCCTCACCCGCGCCTCCCGCCTGACGACCGCTCTCCGCAGGGACCGTCCCACCTCGACGGGGTGGATCGCCAGCGGCGCGCTCACACGCTCTCGGCGCTGGTCGAGGCTGCGCAGTCCACCCACGACATCGTGACCATCACTCGGCACGGCAGGCCTGCGGCGGTGCTGATGTCGGCCGACGACCTGGAGTCGCTGCAGGAGACCGTGTTCTGGCTCTCCCAGCCGGGCGTGCGGGAGGACGTGGCGTCCGCTGACGCGGCGCTGGCCGACGGGTCCGCGATCTCGGGCGCTGAGCTGCGGGCGGAGCTCGGGCTCGACTCGTGACCACTCCTCTCGAGCTGCGCGTGGGTCCGGGAGCCCGCCGCCAGCTGTACCGGCTGCCGCCCCGGGTCGTCGTCGCGGTCGTCGAGTTCGTGACGGTGACCCTGGTCGAGAACCCGCTCCGGTTGACGAAGCCGCTCGTGGGGGAGCTCGACGGACTGCGGAGCGCTCGGCGCGGTGACTACCGCATCCTGGTCAGGGTGGACGAGGACGCGCACGTGGTGCTGGTGGTGCGGGTGGCGCACCGGTCCGAGGCGTACCGGCCCCCGGCGCCCTGAACGGGCGCCCGCCGAGCGCCAGCGAAACCCGACCCCGACGAGGTCAAGCGTCCGGGTCGTCGGTGGCCTCGCGGTAGTCGGTGGGGACGTCGAGCACCCGGGTCGAGGGGGTGTACCGCGGGTCCTGGCGCACGAGGTCCCACTCGTTGATCCAGGCCCGCACGTGCTGGCGCATCCGGGTGGTGCCCAGCCGCTCCAGCCCGGCCACGTCCGGCGGTGACCAGTCGTGGGCGAGGCCGTGCAGCTGCCGCAGGGTCGCGTAGGCGCGGTCCAGCTCGGCATCGTCCGGGGCGACGAGGCGCACCGCGCTGCGCTCGATGTGCCGCATGCCTGCCTCGGCCAGCGTGGCGAGCTCGTCGTGCTCGGGGGTCTGCTTGTCCCGCAGCTTCGTGGGCACGAGCTCGCGGTCGTGCTTGCCCGCGAGGACCGCGGCCTCGTAGTCGTCGGTGATCGCGGCCACGACGACCACCGGCTCGTCGGAGCCTGCGGTGTCGCCGTCGAGCCAGCGGGCCAGCTCGGCGTAGGAGCGGGCGCGCTGCAGCACGGAGTACCGCCCGATCAGCTCCACCTCGTCGAGCAGCACCACCCACCCGCTCCACCCGGCCGCGCGGAGCAGCCGGGGCAGGAACACCAGGCGCTGCCGGGCCAGCTCGCGGGCCTTGACGGGGGTGAAGGCGTACCGCTTGGCCGCGCCCACCGCCCGCAGTGCCCGCCGCAGCTCCGGCATGGGCAGGGGGTCACCGGCCCAGAACCGGACGAGGGTGTCGCCCAGCTCCTCGTCGACTCCGGCTGCGCCCTGGCGCAGCCGTTCCAGCAGGTACAGCGAGGCCGCGAACCGCTCGTCGAGCTCGTTGCTCGGGGCGTGCAGCCACCGGAGCAGCTCGGCGTAGGCGCTGCTGTCCGGGTCCAGGGCCGTGGCGGCCTCACCGAGAACCTCGTGGACCCCACCCGGCGCGACGGCGGACTCCACCGCGGCGCGCAGCACCTTGGCGGGGTCGTGCAACGGGGTCTCCTTGCTGACCACCACGGTGCTGACGACGAACCCCGCCTGCCCGGCGAGCTGGGCCAGGTGGGTCAGCAGGTGGCTCTTGCCCTCCCCGAACCCACCGCTGACCAGTATCGATCCACGCTGCCCGGACTCCGCCGCGTTCAGGAGGTCGGTGAAGGTGTCCTCCGCCGCGGACTGCCCGGAGCCCAGCGCGAGCACCGCGTCGGCGTTGGGCACCCCCGACCGCAGCGCCTCGACCGCGCGACGGTGCCGCAGCCGCTGCGCCGACCAGGCCGGACCCGACGCGCTCACAGTGCCTCCAGCCGGGTCTCGAGGCGCACCATCGCAGCGAACGGGTTGGGGCGGCGCCGGTCGCGCACCTCGTCGGCCACCCGCAGCTGCAGGGCGCTGTAGGCGGGTAGTCCCCGCACCTCGTCGGTGACCAGCTCGCCGGGCACCACGGCCACCACCAGCACCCCGGCGAGCTCGTCGGTGGCGTCGATCAGCTGGCGCACCAGCTCGTAGGCGTCGATCACCGCGGCCTTGCTGTAGTAGATGCCGCTGCGCTGCTCCAGCGGGGGTCGCCGGCCCTCCGCCAGGCGCTGCAGGTCCAGGTGCAGCACCAGCCCGCCGCGCCCGGTGCGCAGCAGCAGCCGGCCCAGCGAGCAGAGCATGGCCCGGGCGTTGTGCCGCGCGATGCGCCCGAAGATCAGCGCCTCCCTGAGCTCCCGCACCGGCACCTTCTCCCCGCGCAGCCAGCCGAGCACCGCCCGGGCCTGCGCCGGGCTGACGTCGCCGCCGGACATCTCCGCCTGCGCCAGGCGCAGCACCGCCCGGCGCATCTCCCGGGCCAGGGTGGAGTCGTCCAGGACGGCGCGCTCGAGCTCGCGGCGCACGCTCCGGTACAGCTCGCGCGCGTCGAGGTCGTGGTGCGCGGCCACCTCGGCCACGGTCAGGCGCCCGGGCTCGGCGGGCATCCCCGCGGAGTCGTAGGCCGCGGTCAGCACCCCGCGGGCGATCTCGCTCCAGCTGACCTGGGCGGAGGCGGCGAAGAACACCTGGTCGACCATGTGCACCCGGGCGTCCTGGGCGCGGACGTGGACGTGCACCACGTCGGCCTGCTCCGCGGTCGCGGCCATCGCGAGGTGGAAGCGCCGGGCCACGTCCTCGTCGCCGACCACGGTGATCTTGACCGAGCCGCCACCGGCGGGGAGGTAGCCGTCCAGGTACTCCGCGCGGAGGAACTCCGCGTAGTCCTGCACGTGCAGCGGCCCGCCGCCGAGCACCGAGGCGCCGGAGACGGCCGGCGCGCTCATGCGCCCTCGGTGAAGGAGATGCCCCAGTACAGCTTCTGGCGGCCGTCGCGGGCGACGGTGGTCAGCACCCCGGCGCCCTTGGTGCCGGTGCTCGCGTGGAACCGCAGCGTCGCGCCCGAGCGCGTGGTGGTGGTGGCACTCTGGTCGAGCAGGTACAGGTCGCGGGCGAGCTCGGGGCGGGTGTACTCCCGGGCCTGGCCCGGCAGCAGCGTGAGCACCGACCACAGGTCCACCAGCCGAAGGACCGTCCCCGGTGCCCGGTCGTCCTGGGCGAGCAGCAGCCGGTAGCCGGCGGCGAGGCTCTCCAGGAACGGCTCCGGGCGGAACCGCGGCGGGCGGGACTGCGCGGCAGCCAACCGGTCGATCAGCAGGCTGGGGCGCAGCCGCCTCTCGCGCGTGCGGTCGATCTCCACCGCGGCATCCCCGGCGACGACGCGGATCAGCGAGGGGTAGCAGAGCAGCCGGTCGTCGGACTCGACCATCACCACGTCACGGTCGGCGGCCAGGGCCAGCAGCTCGGCGGCGAACGCGCCGGAGGCGAGGTGGGCGGCCTCGTCCAGGGTGAACGACGTCGTCGCCGCGGCGGTGGCGACCGCGGACTGGTCGGCGAGGACGTCGGTGGCGGCCAGGGAGCGACGCAGGTCGCGCAGCGAGCCGGTAGTGGCGGCCGCGCGGGCCTTCTTCAGCTCCCGGGTGAGTGTCGCGGCTGCGCGCAGGGCGGCATCGAGCTGCTGCCCGGTCTCGACCAGGGCTGACTCGAGCGAGGGTGGCTCGAGTGCTCGGGGGTCGCTCACAGGTGGCCCTCTCCTCGGGTGCGGGTTGCCCGGGGGACGCTACCGGGGCGCACCGACAGCTCGGGTCGCGCGAGCAGATCTCGCGCGCCCCCAGGCACGCGACTCAGTCGACGAGCAGGGCGGCCCGGCCCAGCGAGGCGGCCCCGACCACCCCGGCGTCGTCACCGAGCGCGGAGACCACGATGCGCAGCTCCGGCGACGGCCGCAGCATCCACGGCCGGGCCGCCTCCCCGATGCGGTCGGCCAGGTCCTGGCCCAGCTTCTCGGCGAGCCCACCGCCCACGACCACCACGTCGAGGTCGAGCAGGTTGATCGTGGAGCCGACGGCGATGCCGAGGTGCTCGATGGCCCCGTCGAACAGCGTGGTGGCGAGCTCATCCCCGTCGTCGAGGGCCTGCGCCCACACCTTGGACGTGGGGGTCGGCTTGTCCTCGGCCTCCATGATGTCGAACAGCGCGGTCGTGCGGCCTGCCTCGACCATGGAGCCGGCCGTCCCCGCCATCGAGCGTCGCCCGGCGTAGGCCTCCGCGCAGCCGCGGCGCCCGCAGGAGCACAGCGCGCCCCCGGCCAGCACCACCACGTGGCCGATCTCGCCGGCCGCCCCGCGAGCGCCGGTGTAGGGCCGCCCGTCCAGGATCAGCCCGCCGCCGACCCCGGTGCCCATCCACAGCCCCAGCACGTGCCGCGAGCCCTTCGCCGCACCGTCGAGCCACTCACCGAGCAGCCCGACGTTGGCGTCGTTGCCCAGCGCGACGGGCAGGCCGTCCAGGCGGGAGCCGAGCCCGCCGACCAGGTCGACCTGCTCGTGCCAGCCGCCCAGGTTCGGCACGGTGAGCACCTCGCCCTCGTGCACCACCCCGGGGATGCCCACCCCGACGGCCACGGGGTCCTCGCCCAGGGAGCCGATGAGCTCGGCGATGGTGTCCAGCACCGCGTCCGGTCCTTCGCTGGGGGTGGGCGCCTTGGCGCGGCCGTGCACCTTGTGCTGGTCGTCGACCAGGCCGACCTCGATGTTGGTGCCGCCCACGTCGACCCCGGCCACCAGGAGCTGCTTGTTCTTCGCCATGGCCCACTCAAGCACGGGTGGCGGGAAGGGGCGGTGCGGACGGTTCGTGAGGGCAACGGTCCGTCGGGGGTAGGTGACGTGCTGGACGCTCTGGGATCGGGGCGCCCTGCGCATGCTGGGCGTGCAGAGTGCTCCCCGATCAACCGTTCTGATCCGCGAGGCGCTGCGGCAGGCCCAATCGCATGCCTCGACGTCCCAGGGCTCGAGTGCGTCAGCCGGAAAGTCCTTGATGTGGCTGATCGAGTCGGTGAGTGTTTCGTAGCCGACGACGAGACAGTCGCGCACCGCCGCGACCATCAGCTCCCGTGTCCGACGCACCTGCAGCCCGGTGATGTCGGGACGCGTGCGCCGTACGGCCCGGAACGTGTCGTCGAGGATCGACTCGGTCCACCTCGCTGGTGCTGGGGTAGAGCACGCAGGCGTCGTAGACCACCACGAACGCCATCAGGTCAGGCCCAGCTCCTGGGTCAAGGCCGTGAGCTCGTCAGCGTGACGCCGCCGCTGGGCGTCATCGACCGCCCGATAGCGGAGCAGCGACTCGGCGAGCACACGGCGGTGCGTTCCGACCATGCGGTGCTCGATCTCCCCGGCCGTGAGCAGCCCGATCAGGAACGGGCGCGAGACGTTGAGCAGGTCGGCCGCCTCCTGGGTTGTCAGCTCGGCGTTGGTGGGCACCACCGTGACGGACTGCCCGACGGCCATGTGCGCGAGCACCCGTGTCAGCAGGTCGGCGGCGGCACGGGGAAGGGTCAGACGCTCGCCGGAGTCCTCGACGGTGACGACCCACCGGGCCGGACGAGGTGGGGCGCACCGCCAGTGACGAGCGGACGTGGTCGAGGGCGTCCTGGGCGGCGGCGATGTCCGCCAGTGTGGGTGGGGTGCGTACGCGGATCGGGTCAGGTGTCCTCCTCTCCCACGTATCCGCAACAAACGCAGCATTCGAACGGGTGGTGCGCTGCGCTCCGGCGGTAACGGTCAGGTCTGGTGAGCCACGCCGAGCTCGGCAGCGGCGGCGCTGAGCCCCTTGTCGGCGCTCCACAGCACGGCGTCAGGGTCCAGGACGGTGGAGGCGAGGAGCTGGGCATCGACGTACCCGACTCCGCGCCCGTGCAGCGCCTGGGTCTGGATGAACCCCACGAGCTCCGAGTCTGAGACCAGGGGTGCTCGCGGCAGCGCCCCGAGCAGTGTCGACACCTCCGCGTTCCGGATGACCCCACCCAGTGCGAGCTCACCAAGCACCCAGGGGTGGATGAGGACCCGGGACTGCTCGAGCAGGGCCGCCAGGCGCGGGTTGCCGGTCCGGAGGTGGTCCACCCACACCGAGGTGTCGACGAGCACGCTCACGGGGCGGTGCGTCGACGGGGTGCGATCTGCAGCTCCGGCATGGTCCCCCCCAGACGGGCGAGCCGATGCGCACTCTCCCGCTCGATGAGGGCGGTCAGGGCCTCGCGCACGAGCGCCGCCTTCTCGGTGGTGCCGGTGAGTCGCTGAGCCTCCGCCACGAGATCGTCGTCCAGGGCGATTGTGGTGCGCATCGGAGTCCTCCAAGCACGACGAGAAGCATCAGGTGATGCTTGCAAGTATGCCCCTCGGCGCGGGACCTGATTGACGAGCAATCTCAGCTGGCGACGACGGCCGCGCTCTGTAGGACCTCCACCGGCATCGGCCGCTGCAGCTTCCACGTGATGGCGATCGGCTTCTCGCCCCGGTGCTCGACGTGGCCGGCGGCGCCGAGGCAGAGGAAGGGGGCAGCGCCCATTTCGTCGGTCGGGCGGTCACGGACGAAGAGCACCGTGTTCGCAGAGCCGTCGATGTAGCGCGCGCCCTGCGGAGTAGTTGTGGACGTCGCGTTCTGCGACTCCCAGTGGAACAGGTCCCGGGAGATGGGGTAGTCCCGGTACATCGTGGTCGGGCTGAACCCGGCGTCGTCCTTGTGCAGATTGATCATCAGGGCGTCCACCCGCTCGTCGTCCGACCATGCCACCCCGGTGATGTTGCCGCGGGCACTGCGCTCCCAGGTCGCCCAGTTGATCCCGGCCAGCAGCTCCTCGCGCCGGTAGGTGGCGTGGGACAGCACGGGCAGGTGAGCGAGCAGCGGGCTGAGCGCCTGCGGCACGTGGTGGATGCGGTCCAGGGCGACATCCATCAGCTGGCTCACCTCGTCCCCGATCGCGGGGTGCTCCCGCAGCGTGGCGAGCCCGGCATCGAAGGACGCGTGCCCGCCCCTGTTCGGCCAGAGGGTGAAGAACAGCATCCGGGCCAGGTGCTGCCAGCGCGGGTGGAGGCTCTCGTACGACGGCGCCCCCGGGCCGGTGAGCAGCCGGTACACCTCGGCCCGCTCGGGGTCGTCCACGTGGGCCAGGGCAGACATCCGCTTCAGCAGCGCGGTCTCCAACGGTCCCGGCGGCGTCGACACCAGCGAGGCGGCCCGGCGGAGGCCGGTCCAGCTGCCGTCCTTGCGGTAGACGTCGGCGAGCTCGTGCCCGGAGGCCCGCAGGTACTCGGCCAGGGTCGTCTCGCCGTGGGCGCGGACGTCGGAGACCATCTCCTTGCGCTGGTTCAGCGACAGGGCGGCGCGGACGTTGCCCAGCACGGTCTGCTGGGCCACCTGGTCGAGCACGATCCGGCAGCCGCTGGGCAGGAACGGGAAGCCCGCCTGGATGTCGCGCTCGAGCTCGCTGCGGGTGCCGCCGGTGAGCGCGCGGAAGCGGACGTCGAACCGGAATTCGCGGCGCTGCTGGCCGATGAAGTCCAGGACGGTGAGCAAGGCCTTGTCGTGGGTGCGGCGCAGCCCCCGACCGAGTTGTTGCAGGAACACCGTGGCGCTCTGGGTCGGGCGCAGCAGCAGCAGCGTGTCGACGTCAGGCAGGTCGAGGCCCTCGTTGAACAGGTCGACGGCGAACAGGCAGCGCACCTCGCCGGCCCGCAGCGCGGCGAACGCAGCGTCGCGGTCGTCGCGGGAGGTGGTGCCGGAGACCGCGAGCGCGGGCAGGCCGGCCTCGGTGAAGACCCGGGCCATGTACTCGGCGTGGGCGACGGAGACGCAGAACCCCAGGGCGCGGATCGACCCGGGGTCGTTGACGGTGTCCCGCAGGGCACTGATGACGAAACGGGCTCTGGCGTCGTTGCCGGTGTAGATCTTGGACAGGCCCGTCACGTCGTAGGCCCCGCGCGTCCACTCCACGTCCCGGAGGTCGGTGCCGTCGGCGATGCCGTAGTAGTGGAAGGGGCAGAGCAGGTCCTGCTCCAACGCGTCCCACAGACGCAGCTCGTGGGCCGTCCGGCCGTCGAAGAAGGACCGGACGTCGACGCCGTCAGTGCGTTCCGGGGTCGCGGTGAGGCCGAGCAGCTCCTGGGGTCGCAGGGTGTCCAGCAGTCGGCGGTAGGTGGGTGCTTCGGCGTGGTGGAACTCGTCGATGACCACGACAGCGAACTGGGTGGGATCCAGGTCGAGGCTGGCGAGGCCCTGGATGCTGGCGAACACGTGGCGCCACTGCGTGGGCCGGGCCCCGTCGACGAACTCTTCCCCGAACGAGGCGTCCCCGAGCACGTCGCGGTAGGTGCGCAGGCTCTGCTGCAGGATCTCCCGCCGGTGCGCCACGAACAGCAAGGTCGGACGCGTGCCGGTGCGCTCGCACAGGCGCAGGTAGTCCAGGGCGGCGACCACGGTCTTGCCGGTCCCGGTGGCGGCCACCAGCAGGTTGCGGTGACGGTCGTGGATGGTGCGCTCCACGTCCAGGGCCTCGAGCATCTGCTCCTGGTGCGGGTAGGGCCGCACCTGGGGCCCGCTCGGGGTGGGCACCACCGTGAGCCGCGGGACGAGGGCCAGGCCGGCGGGCGGCGCCTCGGCGGGGTCGTCCTGGGGGACCAGGGGGTAGGCGATGTCCACCGGCCGGCGCACTCCGGGCCCGTGCGCCTCGTCGAGCGCGGCCGCGAGACGGTCACCGTCGAGGTCGGGGTCGTAGGGGACGAACGCATCGTCGTTCCAGTAGGTGTCGAAGGCGGCGGAGAACTGCCGCACCAGGGTCGGGGTGGCGACGCCGGAGATGCGCACGTTCCACTCCAGCCCGTCGACCATCGCGGCGTGGCTGAGGTTGGAGCTGCCGACGAAGCCGGTGTCGAACCCGCTGCTGCGGTGAAACAGCCACGCCTTGGCGTGCAGCCGGGTGGAGCGGGCGTTGTAGCTGATCCGCACGTCGGCGCCGAGGTCGCGCACGAGCTGGTCGATGGCGCGGCGCTCGGTGGCCCCCATGTAGGTGGTGGTGAGCACGCGGAAGGGCACGGCGCGGTCGCGGAGCTGCCGGAGCTGGTCGCGGATGATGCGGATTCCGCTGTAGCGGATGAAGGCGCACAGCAGGTCCACCCGGTCGGCGCTGCCTAGCTCCGAGCCCAGCGCGGCCCCCAGGTTGGGCTGGTCCTTGGCGTTGGTGAGCAGGGCGACGTCGGAGAGCTTGATGGTCGGCTCGGGGATGAGCCGGTGGACCCCGGAGGACACCTGCTCGGTGAGCGTGACGAGCTGCTCCAGGGCGACGACCGGGTCCGGGGTGGCAGTGAGGCGCGTCAGCAGCTCGTTCACCGTCGCGATCTGCGCGGCGGGGTCGGCCATGCTGGACAGCGCCCTGGTCAGCGTCTCGGCGACGTGCCGGGCGAGGACCTCGGGCGCGGAGGCCCCGCTGACCGCGGCGTAGCGCGGCGTGAACGGGCTCGCCGAGAGTGCTGCTTCCAGTGCGGTCGTGTGCAGCGACTCGTACGCGCCGGCCTGCAAGTCATCCCCCATGGTGTGAGCTCACCACGCGGCGCCCGATTCGTGCAGGAAGGCGCGGACGTAGGCCAGTTGGAGATGGTGCAGAGCTCGCTTCATGTGGCGGGACTGTGATCCGGGCACCCGCAGCAGTCGAGGCAGAACCCCGTGACGTTGAAGCAGGCAATGACGTCCATCTCGGGCGTTGCACAATCGCGGCAGGGGACGAAGGTGAACGCCACGTCCGCCCAGCTGAAGGGTTTGGCGGTGTCTGACGTCCGAATTCTTGCGACGGAAACGCTGGTTGGATCACGATTCACTTGTCCGGCACCTCCTCGATCCTCATGGTGCTCTACCCCGCCCCGTTCGTCATTGAGCTCGAGTTCCCAGACGCCGCGCAACCAGACGCGCGGCTGCCCCGGATTGCGTGCGGAAGCCCGTCGGGCCGTGCTCGGTGGTTCGTGGTGCCGGATGGTCAGCGGGGGACCAGCTCGTGCAGTGCCTCCTGCGTCTCGAGGTCGGTCGAGAACAGGACGGTGCCGACCATCCCGCGGGTCAGCAGCACCTTGTAGACGTGGCGGACCAGGCGGTCGAACTGCGGCTCGGGCACCTTGGTCCGGCTGCGCATGTCCGGGTCGCGGTTGGCCTCGCGGATGGTGGTGAACGCGCCGTCCCGCCACACCAGGTCCGGCCCGAGGATGACCCCGCTCCAGTCGTACTCGAAGCCCTGCGCGGTGTAGACGCAGCCCACCTGGTCGAAGCCGCCGTCGTCGGTCGCCCACAGCGCCGAGGGGGGCGCGTTGCCGATCCGCCGGTCGCCCTTGAGGTTCCACGGCCGGGCCCAGCCACCCACCTGCACGTCCGGCACCAGGGTCCCGTCGGGCTGGGGGTCGCTCCACGGCCAGCAGTAGCCGGCGGACATCCGCGCCGAGCAGCCCGCGTCGAGCTGGGTGCGCAGCAGGTGCTCCAGCTCCTCGGGGCCGTCGGCCACGGTCACCGCGAACTGCGGGTCCGGGGCCCAGGCACTGGGCGCGTCGTCGGTGAGCCCGAGCAGGCGCTGCACCCACAGCAGGTACTCCTCGCTGCCGCCGCAGCGGAACTGCTCGCCCAGGTGCACGTGCTCGACGTCGATGCCGACGTGCTGGGCGTAGCGGGTGATCTGCTCCAGCGAGCCCATCTCGCCCGGGCGCACCACCTGGTGCTCGTCGAGCAGGAACACCGGCACCCGCGCGGCGGCGATGAGCTCGTCGACCTGCAGGCGGTCGGTGCGCAGCGCGGCCTTGGTGTAGCGGTCGACGGAGGTCTGCCGGATGCGGTGGGCCTCGTCGAGGATGAGCACGTCGAGGTCGTTCTCCTCGGCCGTCATGAACTGGTTGAAGTACTTGAACATGGCCTTGACCCGCGGGTTGCGGTGCCCGGCGACCTTGCGCAGCGTCTGGGTGAACGAGCGTGACCCGGTGGCGTGCAGGACGGTGCGACCCTTGCGAGCCAGGTCGCCCAGCAGGGACAGCGCCACCACGCTCTTGCCGCTGCCCGGCCCACCCGTCACGACGATGGCGCGCTTGGTGTTCGACCGACGGGACTGCTCGACGGCGTGCCGCACGAGGTCCACGGCCAGCTGCTGGTTGCCCACCAGGCGGAACTGCTCGCGCTCGCGCACCTCGTCCGCGGCCACCTTGAGCAGCTGCTTCGACGGGGCGACGGCCGAGCCGAGCAGCTGGTCGGCGGCATCGCGGCCGGGGCCGGGGGCCAGGCGGGTCTGCAGGAAGCTCACCAGCGCGCCCCGGTCGGCGCCGGTGAACAGCCGGCCGGTGGTGGAGACGGGGTAGCGGCGCAGGTCCGCGGTGGCGGCCGGATCGGTCGCGTTGTGCAGGTAGGCGAGGCCGGCCAGCGCGTCCGGCTGGTGCTCCAGCGTGCGGAGGAAGTCGGCCAGGTAGGCGCAGTAGCCCTCGACCTGGCGCACCGGGTGCTGCTTGGGGCCGCCCGGCATGCCCGGCACGTCCACCAGCTCGACCGAGCCCTCGAAGCTGCGCGCCGCCGACCACTGCTTCAGCTCGACCACGACGTAGGACACCGCACCGGTGCGCGGGTGGGTGCCGCACAGGACGACGTCGGCGCGCTGGGAGGTCAGCGGCAGCTGGTACTCCAGGAGCATCTCGACCTGACCCAGGCCGGCGTCGGCCAGGTCGGCGGCGAGCACGGGCAGGCTGCGGCCCCAGGAGGTCTGCTCGGCCGGGCTCACCCCGCGCAGCATCCCGGCCAGCAGTCGCTCGATGATCGAGTCGCTGGTCATGCCGAGCAGGATCGTCGGCGTGGTGCGCAGCAGTGTCACCAGTAGTTCCCCCGGGCAGCACGAACAGAGTCGTGCGGGTGGGGGCGTGTCCGGTGCTCACGTGCTCAGCGGGGGAAGCCAGTCGGGCCGCGGAGGTGAGGGTAGCGGGCGGGGTGTCTCGCGATACCTGGCGCGGTCCGGCAAGTGGGACACGCACTCTGCAGCGGCGTGCAGCGAAACCCTGGCTTCCACTCACTGCCCGGTGGGCTGGTCGAGCCTGTGAAGATGTCATCGACGCATGGCCTGGGCGCAACCTCGGGCATCGAACGAGTCTGACATAGCTAGTGTCGACGTGACGTCTGTGAAAGAGCTAGCCCAGGGGGTTTGTAGTGCGAACGCTCGTCTATCTGCACGGCATCGGCAAGGCAAATTCGGACTGGCTGAGCAGCTTGAATCGCAGTCTGGTGCAGCAGGGGATACCCGCCATCGAGCAGCCGGCGGTCGCGGCTCCGACGTACGCCGACATTCTGGGGGACAACGGCCATGAGGCTGACGTCCCGGCCATGACGTACCGCGTGGACGACGACGATGGCGCACGCCGTGATTTTGAGCGTCGCCAGGCGGCGTTGTACCGGCGGCTCAGTGCACAACCGGGAGTGCGGGGCTTCGGATTCAGACATCTCGCGGACGGCATGGTTGGCGCGGGAGCAGATGTCGCCCTCGGGGTCGACCTGGGTGTGCTCCGGCAAGTGAACAACTACGTCTGCAGCGAGGGCGTGCGAGGTGCGGTGCTGCGGCGGATCCTCTCGCACATTCCTACCAGGGGGGAGATTGTCCTGGTGGCGCACAGCCTGGGCTCGGTCATCGCGATCGACCTGCTGGATCACCTACCGCCCTCAATTCATGTCAGCCGTTTCATCACGATCGGCAGCCCCGCGAACGTCGACTCCCTGCACAAGAGCAGCGAGCGGCTGCTCAAGAAGTTCCCCTACGCCCGGGTGGACGACTGGACCAACTTCTTCGGGCCTCGCGACATTGTCCCTGCTGGGCGTGGGCTGGCGAGGCACTTTCCCGGTGCGCAGGACTTCGAGGTGGACATCGGCGTAGCCCACGGCGCCGCGAAGTACCTGGAGCAGCCAGTGATCGCCGAGCTCGTGGGCGAGATGTTCACTGAACGCCAAACGCTCGCCGCCGGCACGCCGTCCACGGAGCTGGCTCTCCCGGTCAGCTCGGATGACGAGAACGTTCTGCTCGGCCTTGCCCTGGGTCACGCGATCGCCGCACACACCGGGAACGCTGCGGCAGCGGAGCGTTACCGCTCAGCCCTCGGCCTCGTCCAGGACAACCTGCTGGCCCTGGCGACCGAGGTTGCGGCCTCGGCGCGCCGCGGCGTGCCCAGCGAGGTCCTGGCGTTGGCCTCTGGCCTGCCGCCGCAGGTCCCGCAGAACGTGGGGCAGAAAGATGCTGTTCTGCGGCTGACCACCCTGGCCGAGACCAACATCATCACCCCGTACGAGATCGACACCGGCAAGGCCATGGATGCCGCGCTGCTGGACATCGCGGGCCAGCTCGGTTTCGGTGCGAACCTCGGCAAGATGGTCGGTGAGGCGCTGGCGGAGGTGCGCGAGCACACCGGTCGCAAGGGTGTGCCGTGGGGGCGCGTGTTGAGTGGTGCCGCGGGGCTCGCGCTGATCGCGGCAGGCCCGGTGGGGCTAGCGGTAGCCATGCCCGCGGGGGTGTTCGGGGGTGCGGCCATCGCAGGAGGACTCGCCGCGTTTGGTCCGGGCGGGATGCTCGGTGGCGTGGCGATGTTCGGCGGACTCGCCGGCGCTGGTGCGGCTGCAGCTGCCGCCGCGGCCGTCAGCGGACACGGCGCCGTGTCGGCCGCGCAGCGGGCCGAGACCCTCCTAGTGCGGGTCGCCGCCCAGCGCGCGCTCCAGCTGCTCCAACTGCCCCGTGACCCCGACGTGTGGTTCGCCGTGACCAATCTCGAGACGGCGCTCTCGTCGGAGCTCGCGCGCCTGCGGCCATTCAGTGACTCCAAGGCAGCGGGCCTCGCCGAGCGGGAGCGCGCGCTGGCCCTCGTGACGTCGCTGCTCGGCTTCCTGACGTTGCACAAGTTGGGACCTGAAGCGCTGGAGCAGCCCGAACAAGGTGCCATCCCCGAAGGCCGACCGGCGCGAGCGGCGGTGGTCAGCCTGGTGCGGCGTCAAATCGGTCGACGGTGAGCCCCGACCGTCACGCCGACGAAGATCACCGCCTGGCTGGACTGCGCCCACTTCCTGACGCTGGCCCACCAGGTCGACGACGGCACGCGCGAGGCGCCGGGCGGGGGCATGGGGGCCTTCGCCCGGCTGCTGGTCGACAAGGGCCTGCAGCACGAGGCGGCGTGACTGGCCGAGTACGAGGCGCAGGGCCTGCGGGTGCTTCGGGTGCCGGACCGGGAGCGTCGGGAGTCGTTCCAAGCCTGGGCGACTCGGGTCAGGGGAACCTTCAGCGGTGACGACGACGTGAACTACCAGACGCCCCTGGTGCACACCGGGATCAGCGGCATCGCCAACTTCCTGGTCGGATGGTGCTCCAGCGTGCGGAGGAAGTCGGCCAGGTAGGCGCAGTAGCCCTCGACCTGGCGCACCGGGTGCTGCTTGGGCCCGCCCGGCGTGCCCGGCACGTCCACCAGCTCGACCGAGCACTCGAAGCTGCGCGCCGCCGACCACTGCTTGAGCTCGACCACGAGGTAGGACACCGCGCCGGTGCGCGGGTGGGTGCCGCACAGGACGACGTCGGCGCGCTGGGAGGTCAGGGGCAGCTGGTACTCGAGCAGCATCTCCACCTGGCCGAGGCCGGCGTCGGCCAGGTCGGCGGCGAGCACGGGCAGGCTGCGGCCCCAGGAGGTCTGCTCAGATGGGCTCACCCCGCGCAGCATCCCGGCCAGCAGTCGCTCGATGATCGAGTCGCTGGTCATGCCGAGCAGGATCGTCGGCGTGGTGCGCAGCAGTGTCACCACTGTGTCCCCCGGGCAGCACGAACAGAGTCGTGCGGGCGGGGGCTGATCTGCGCGGAGCGCGCCGACTCTTCAGCTCTAAACCCAACTTCGCCACTTCACCCCGTCAGGTGAAGAGCTCAGCGGTGAAGTAGTGGGCATGGACGGCAACGGACCTCGTCGAGCTCCTCGATCTCCTCGTCGTGAACTGGAAACTCATCGCGGGGCAGCACCGCCTTGGGGGCTTGATGACGGGAAAAACGGGCAATCGGTGACCGGATGGTCAGATGCCGGAAAAAACAGTCGCAGGGTGGCGGTGGGCGGCTGGCCACGACGGGGTAGAGGCGGTCGGCGGGGTACGTCCTACCTGGTTGATCGGGACGTCAGCCGCGGTGTCACTGGCCCTGTGCCGTCCGCCAGGCCTGGGTGATCTCCGGACGCAACCGCCCCCGGTCGGACACTGCGAGCCCTTGCTCGCGCGCCCAGGCCCGCACCTCGGACGTGCTGGGCAGCTCGACCGCCGCAGGGCCGATCCGCGCCACCGCGGCCTGCTCCTCCGACGCCCAGGCGTGCGCAGCGGCGAGCCAGCGGTAGGTCCACTCCTCGGCGGTCTTGCGGTTGTCGCAGAACACGATCGGGATGGTCGGCCAGCGCACCTGCAGCTCCGCCAACCCGTCGGCCACCGTCGCCGGCTGTGCCCACTCCTGCTTGAAGATCGCCGGGTAGCGGTCCTCCACGACTACCGCGGCCCGGCCGAGGGTGGCCAGCTCGGTGAGGGCGAAGCGCAACCGCCCGCTGGTGAGGCTGGAGACCAGGTCGGTCAACGACTTCCGCTCCACGGCGGCCACCACCTTCCCGTCGAGCTCCACGGCGTAGTCCCCGCAGGCGAGCGCGCGCTTCGTGGTGCGCACCTGCTGGCCGGGGAAGGAGTACGCGTAGCGCTCGTGGGCATCGACGACGACGTCCAGCTCCACGATGCCGGCGGCCCGCGCGGTGGGCAGCCGCACGTTCGGGCGCGCCTGCTTGCGGGTGCGGGGGGACTGCCAGAACACCATCTCCCGCCCGCGCGCCACGGTGAACACGACCTGGGAGCGGTGCTCGCGGGCCCGGTCGGCGACGACGTCGATCGCCGCACCCCGTCGGGCGCACGCGCGCAGCGGCACCCGCTCCACCACGTCCGGCTCCGCGGGCCACTCGTCGAGGGTGACCGGGTGGCAGTACAGCGCCGACGTCCGCGGCCAGGTCCCCTTGGTGCGGAACACCAACCCGTCGCCCAGCGGCAGGAGCAGGAGGTACGGCAGCGAGCTGTCCGGGTCCGGGTTGCGCGCGATCACCAGCTCCACGAGGGCATCCTGCCGCAGGGGGGTGCACCGGCCGGTGCACGTCATGACCCACGAGCACAGCTCGACGGGGATGGATCGCGCACAGGCGGGATGTCGAACGTGGGTGTTGACATCCCTCGCGGGGCGGACGGAGACTGAGCCATGGCCACCTCCCGAGACGCGCTGCCGCTGCGGTTCAAGAACCCGCGGACCAAGGAGGCGCTCCGGGAGCTGTCCGCGCAGACCGGCGCGTCGATGACCGACATCGCGGAGAAGGCTGTCGAGCACGAGCTCGCCCTGCTCGGCGCCGATCTCGAGCGGCGGCTCGTCGCGGCGTTGGACGTCGTGCAGTCCTACACGCCGGAGGTCGACCTCGAGGCGTACCTGGCCGAGGTGGCCGTGGGTGAGCGCTCGGGTCTGGAGCCCGTGCGGTCGGTGCGCGCGAGGCACCTGGACGACCGGTTCGGGGTGCTCGCGGCGTTCCGGCAGGGCTGACCGTGCCGGGTCCGCCCTGGGGCGAGGACAGCTCGGCCGACGAGATCCTGGTGGCGGCGCACGTGGTGACGCTGCTGCGCGAGCTCGTGGGGCGTGCGCCCGAACGCCTCGGGCCTACCGTGGGCATGGCCCACACCTGGCACCGGGCGATCTACCGCGGAGTGGGCTCCGTCCCGCTCGAGTCGTACCTGGGCGCGCCGCGCGGCAGCACGCCCGAGCTCGACGGGTACGAGGTGGGCCTGCTCGACCACCGCGGTCGCCTGACGGCCCAGGCAGTGCCGGCGGCCGATGTGCGTTCCGCCCTGAGTGGCTTCCAGCGTTCGGTCACCGCGGCCGTGGCGGTGCTCGACGACGTGATCCCCGTCGGGGCGCGACCCCGGGGTGGTGATGAGCTGATGGCGGTGCTGAGGCTCGCCGCGGAGGTGCACGGTGAGTGGGTGCGCATCCACCCGTACGCGAACGGCAACGGCCGGGTGGCACGCGTGTGGGCGAACTGGTTGGCCCTGCGCTACGGGCTGCCGCCGTTCGTCCGGATCAAGCCCCGCCCCGACGGGCTGTACTACGCCCAGGCTGCGCACCGCAGCATGCGGCTGGGCGACCACGCGCTGACGGCGCAGGTCTTCCTCGACCTGCTGCGGGCGGCGCCGGGCACGCGGTGAGGCAGGAGCTGTCAGCCCCTCCCGCACAGTGTCCCCATGACCCCCGCGCGCACCGTCACGCCGACGAAGATCACCGCCTGGCTGGACTGCGCCCACTTCCTGACGCTGGCCCACCAGGTCGACGACGGCACGCGCGAGGCGCCGGCCGGGGGCATGGGGGCCTTCGCCCGGCTGCTGGCCGACAAGGGCCTGCAGCACGAGGCGGCGTGCCTGGCCGCGTACGAGGCGCAGGGCCTGCGGGTGCTGCGCGTGCCGGACCGAGAGCGGCGGGAGTCGTTCGCGCAGCACGTGTCCCGGACCCGTGGGGTGTTCGACAGCAACGCCGACGTGCTCTACCAGCTGCCGCTGGAGCACGACGGGATCCGCGGCATCGCCGACTTCCTGCTCCGCACCGTCGACGCCGAGGGCCGGGTCAGCTGGGAGCCGGTGGACGCCAAGCTGGCCCGCGCGCAGGCCAAGCCCGGCCACGTCCTGCAGCTGTGCTTCTACGCCGAGGCCATCGCCGCGGCCACCGGTACCCGCCCGGCCTGGATGCACCTGTGGCTGGGCTCGGGGGTGGTGGAGACGTTGCGGGTGGGCGACTTCAGCGCGTACTGGCGGCGGCTGCGCAACCAGCTCGCCACGGTGCTGGCCGCCCCGGGGGACTTGCTGGCCACCACCCCGGAGCCGTGCGAGCACTGCGCGTTCTGCACCTTCGTCGACGTGTGCGACGCGCAGTGGCGGTCGGAGGACTCGCTGGTCTACGTCGCCGGTCTGCGCGCCCCGGAGCGGGACACCCTCGAGCTGGCGGGCGTCGACACCCTGGCCGCGCTGGCCGTGCGCACCACCGACGTCGACGGGCTGGGCCCGCAGCGGCGGCAGCGCCTGGTCACCCAAGCCGCCCTGCAGCGCCGGGCTCGGGAGACCGAGGGCGCCCACCCGCCGTACCTGCTCGTCGAGCCGGGGGAGGACCCGACGTGGGGGCACGGCTTCGCCCAGCTGCCCGAGCCCGACGACGGGGACGTGTTCCTCGACTTCGAGGGCCACCCGTTCTGGCGGGCCGACACGGGGCTGTTCTTCCTGCTCGGCCTCATCGAGCGCGACTCGGTGAGCACCTGGGCCTACCGCACCTGGTGGGCGCACACCCAGGAGCAGGAGCAGGCCGCGTCGCTCGCCCTCATCGAGCACCTGGCCGCCGGCCGCGCCGCCCACCCGGGCATGCACGTCTACCACTACAACCACACCGAGCGGTCGTCGCTGGAGCGGCTGGCGACCACCTACGGCGTGGGCGAGGTGACCCTGGCGCAGCTGGTCGACACCGGAGCGTTCGTCGACCTGTTCCTCGTGGCCCGCAACGCCGTGCAGGTGGGCACCGAGTCCTACGGGCTCAAGCACCTGGAGCGGCTCACCAGCTACGAGCGCGGCCACGACGTCGAGGCCGGTGCGGGGGCGGTGCTGGAGTACGAGGAGTACACGACGACGGGGAGCGCCACCGCGCTGGACCGCATCGCCGACTACAACGAGGACGACGTGCGGGCCACCCGGGCGTTGCGGGACTGGCTCGTCGACCACCGTCCCGCCGACCTGCCCTGGCGCGCCGCCGAGCTCGAGCCCGACAGCTTCCTACCCGAGCTGGACGAGATGGTCGCCGCGCTGCACGCCTCCGGGCCGGGCAGCACCGAGCACCTGCTGGGCGACGTGCTCGGCTACTGGCGCCGGGAGCACTCCGCGTACGTGACGCCGCTGCGGGCGCGGTGCGCGGCGGCACCGGAGGACCTGCTCGACGACCCGGAGGCCGTGGCCGGGCTGGTGTGCGTCGGGCTCGAGGAGCGGGTGGGCAAGACCGGCAAGCCCATCACCCCGGTCATGCGGTTCACCGTGCCGGAGCAGGACGTCAGCGGGTTCGCTGACGGGGACTCGCTGATCTACCTGACCCCCGAGGGGCAGACCGTCTACGGGTCCGTGGCCCGGCTCGAGGCCGGCGAACTGGACCTGGTCTGGAACGAGAAAAGCGCGGAGCTCGGCTGCCTGCCGGAACAGGTGGTGCGCTACGACTACGTGCAGCCCAAGCCGAAGCCGGAGGCGCTGAACGAGCTGGCCACCGAGGTGCTCGGCGGCAGCGCGCCCAACCCCGTCGCGATGGCCCTGCTGCGGCGCGACCTCCCGGCTTTCGTGGACGGCGGTGGCCCGCCCGGCGGGGTGTTCAGCGACAACCTCGACGAGATGCTCGCCTGGGCCACCCGGCTCGACGGGTCCCTGGTCGCGATCCAGGGCCCGCCCGGCACCGGCAAGACCTACCGCGGCGCCAAGCTCGTGAAGGCACTGGTGGGGGCCGGACTCCGGGTCGGCATCACCGCGTTCAGCCACAGCGCGATCGACAACCTGCTGGAGGCCGTGGTGCGGGAGGTGGACCCGGGGGTGCTGCGGGCGGTGAAGCGTGGGCCTCGGGCGCCGATGGGGGCGCTGAGCGGCGTCGCCCACGCCGCGAACGGGAAGGCGGCCGCGAACGCGAAGTACAACGTTGTCGCGGGCACGACGTGGCTGTTCGCCGGCAACGACATGGCCGACGCCCCGGTGGACGTGCTGCTGGTCGACGAGGCCGGGCAGCTGGCCCTGGCCGATGCCCTCGCCGCCTGCCGCTCGGCCCGCACCCTCATCCTGCTGGGCGACCCGCTGCAGCTGCCCCAGGTCGCGCAGGCCGTGCACCCCGGCGGCAGCGGGGCCAGCGTCCTGGAGCACCTGCTCGGCGAGGACGCGACGATGCCGCCCGAGCGCGGGGTGTTCCTGGCGCAGACCCGGCGCATGCACCCGGACGTGGCCACGTTCATCTCCACCGAGATCTACGAGGGCCGCCTTACCACCCACCCCAGCTGCGCGGCGCAGTCCACCGACCTGGGCACCGGGCTGCGCTGGCTGCGCGCCGAGCACGTCGGGCGGAGCACGCAGGCGCCCGAGGAGGCGGAGGTGGTGGCCGCGGAGATCGCCCGGCTGCTGCAGGTGGGGTGGACCGACGCGGCCGGGGTGCGCGGGCAGCTGGAGGCCGCCGACATCCTCGTGGTCGCGCCCTACAACGACCAGGTGCACCTGCTGCGCGAGCGGCTGGACGCCGACCCGGCGACGTCCGGGCTGGCCGTGGGCACCGTCGACAAGTTCCAGGGCCGGGAGGCGGCGGTGGTGTTCTTCACCATGACCAGCTCCTCCGCGGCGGACATCAGCCGCGGGGCGGACTTCCTGTTCTCCCGCAACCGGCTCAACGTGGCCGTCAGCCGCGCCCGGTGCCTGGCCTACCTGGTGTGCACCGAGGAGCTGCTGAACAGCCGGGGCCGCGACGTGGAGGAGATGCGGCTGATCTCCACCCTGTGCTCGTTCGTGGAGGGGTGCGGCTGAGCGGTCAGGGCAGGAGCGGGACGAGCTTGGCTGAGACGTCGGTGGCGATCGGGCACGGGTCGACCTTGCCGATGGAGACGAACTTCAGCGAGGCGTGCACCACCACGGCGGGGGATCCGCTGGCCTGGGACGCCACGGCTACGTATCAGCTGTTCGGGTCATTGGTGGCGAAGCTGACGGAGTCCCGGCCCTGCAGCGACGACGTGGTGATGTTGGCCATGTCTTCGCAACGACGCACTGCCTGCTCGGCCACCCCGGTCTCCATCCGCAGGTGCCCGGACTGCGCTGTCTACGACAGGGCTGACCACTGCGTCTGCGTCTGCTTGAGCTGCACGGCCTGTGCCGCCATCGGCTCCAACATCGTTGCGAACTCGGGTCAGCGTCGGCCGGGCTGGCGTGGGGATCACTGCCATGAGCACGGCGCGATCAACAATCTGCGGGAGGCGGAGGGGGGCAACGGGGGGGGGTGGGGAGACGCCTCAGCCCGGCGGTCGTCTGACGCGCAGGCCGGTGCGCGTGGAGTCCTCACTGACGCAGAGGATCGGGTGCCCGGGCCGCTCGGGGAGGGCGTGGGTACAGCAGTCGCCGAAGTTCGGCTGGGCCGGGTGGCGCCCCTTGCCGAAGCGCCGCCACGCGTCGACGGCCCGAGCGGCGAGGTGCGCGCCGAGCTGGGCGACCCGACCTTCGTCACCTGGTACGCGGTGGTGGAGCGGCCGGGTGAGCTCAGGGCCATGCCCGGAGCAGGTCGGCGGAGTCCCACACCTGCGCCAGCCCGTCTGCCCGGGATCCGGCGGGACACACCGCAACCAGCGCGGTACCCACGTCGACACCGGGCACGGCGGCCGCGTCACGTGCGAGGGCGGCCACCTCCGCCGCGGTCACCGGGCTGCGCTGGCGCCACTTGACCGTCCCGACCAGGGAGACCGTGTCCGCGCTGCGCGGCCGGTCAGCGCCCACGAGGTCGATCTCGGGGATGTTGTTCCGAGGCCACCAACCACCCACGGCACTGACCGCCGGCCACCGCTCGTCGGGCAGCAGGCGCTCGAGCGCATCGCGCACGACTGGCTCGACTGCGCGTCCCCGCCACGACGGGTAACCGGCGTCGAACCGGGCCACGGCCAGGTCTCCACGCCCGCGGTCGATCTCGGACAACGCCGGCTCGACGAAGGCCAGCCAGAACCGCAGGGCGGGATCGGCGATCCGGTACCGACGGTCGCGCCGGCCGGACCTGGTCGACAGTGGCTCGTCGGCCGTGACGATCCGCTTGTCCTGGAGCTGCCTCAGGCTGGTGGTCAGGCTGGCTGCGTTGAGCGGTGCGCCCCTCGACGCCTGTTGGATGCCGGTGAAGGTGCGCTCGCCCCGCCCGCCGATGGCTCTGAGCACCTGGTGCGCCAGGCTCGTCTCGCCCACCTCGCCGTCCAGCACCCGGGTCCCCGCGACGACCAGCGCGCTCGTGGAGCTGTCGACGCTGGTGGCGAAGAACTGCGCGGCGCTCTCGCCCGGCCGCCACTCCCGGGCGATGAGCGGCAGCCCCCCCGTGAGCAGGTAGGCGTCGATCGCGTCGAAGGGCTCCAGCTCGGTCATCCGCTGCACGTCGACCGGGTTCAGCGGGTGCAGCACCATCTCGGTGGCCCGTGCGTGGAACGGCTGGTCCGCTGCCGCCAGCTGTTCCATCAGCGAGAGGTCGCTGCCGAGCAGGAGCAGCAGCACGGGTTTGCGGGACAGCACGGTGTCCCAGGCCCTCTGCAGCTCCCCTGCTCCACCGGCGAATCCCTCGAGCAACCAGGGAACTTCGTCGATGACGACCACCGACGGGGTGTCCGGAAGTGCCGCTCCGAGCAACATCAGTGCAGCGGTGAGTGTGCTCGGGGTGTTCCCCGCCGCTACTGCGGCGAGCGGCAAGGACGAGACGGCGACGGCCTGGGCCAGCAGGTCGAGCTCCTGTCCAGGCGGTGCGCCGCGTGCGGCCTGGAAGTAGACAGACGGGAGACCGCTGCGGGCGATGAACTCGCTGACCAGCCGCGACTTGCCCACCCGGCGACGTCCTCGCAGCAGCAGGGCGACGCCCTGATCAGCTCTGCGTCCCTCCACGACGACGTGCAGGAGGCGGTCGAGGTCCTCGAGCTCCCGTGCTCGTCCGATGAAGCTCATGATCCTCCTGACTATGGTCGTCCATAGTATGGCTGACCATAGCAACCCGATGAGACCGCACGGCAGTCCTCCTTCGCCCACGGAATCGCACCGTCGACGGTGTCGTACTCATCCAACCGCCACAGCATTTCCGGGACGACGAACGGCCGGCCGCGACGGGTCGTGCAGGTCCGAAAGTGGACCTGTGGAGCGGAGCCCAGCTCGTGTCCTGTCGCGTCGAGCAGGCGTGTCGAGCGCTGGCGCCTTCCGGCCGTGCTCGTAGGCCGACAGCGTCGTCCGCGACGTGTGCGCCCGTCGCGCGAGCTGATCCTGGGTCAGGCCGTCGGCGAGGCGGGACTGCCGCAGGATCAGCTGGATCGCCGTCGGTTCCACGATCCCGGCCCGATCACGCCCAGAACGCCTCGACGACCTCGTCCGCGACCCGCTCCAGCAGCGGACGGTCCTCCAGCGCGGTGAGCCACTCCGTGGGCAGGGCGTCCACCCCGTGCGCGGCGCCCACGAGGTTGCCGCAGATCGCACCGACGGAGTCGCTGTCGCCGGAGTGGTTGACCGCCGCGAGCAGGGCCGACGGTGCGTCCGGGGCGCGCAGCGCGCAGAACACGGCCATGGCCAGCGCCTCCTCGCCGACCCAGCCGGCGCCCACCCGCTCGACGGCCTCCGGGGTGGGCGGGCCGTCCGCGGCGACGGCTGCCCGCAGCGCGCGCAGGGTCTCGCCCGCCCCACCACCGGCCGCGTCCAGTCGGTCGCACGCGCCCTCGACCGCGGTCTCCAGGGGTGCCCCGTTGACGAGCGCGTGCACCAGCACCGCCATCGCGGCCGCGGCGAACCGGGCGGTGGGGTGGCCGTGGGTGAGCACCGCCCCGTCGATCGCGAGCTCCCACGCCTGCTCCGCCGGCCCGCCGAGCCAGCCGAACGGGGCGCTGCGCATCACGGTGCCGCACCCCTTCGAGTCGGGGCTCGCCGGGCGCGACCGCGTGCCCATGGTGGGCTCCCGCAGCCCCGACAGGCACGCGTTGCCCGGCGCCCGGGAGGCCTGCAGCACGGGCTCGCGCAGCAGCCCGGAGCGGTCTCCCACGTCGCGCCCGGGGTCGAAGCCCTGGGTGGACAGCCACCGCGAGTACGCCCGCCACAGCTCGACGGTGACGTCGCCGCGCTGCCCGCGCAGCAGCCCCTCGGCGGTGAACAGCGTCATCTGCGTGTCGTCGGTGATGGCGCCGAGCACCCCGTAGGCGCGGGTCATCCCGGTGACGCCGTCCGGCCCGTGCTGCTGCCGGATCCGGGCCAGGTCGTCGAACTCGATGCCCGCTCCCAGCGCGTCGCCCACCGCCCCGCCGATCAGGCTGCCCCGCACCCGCTCCGCCCACGTCAGCTCCACGGGGTGCAGGTTACGGCTGCAGCGGCGTGCGCCAGCCGTCGATCGGATCTCCAGTCCATCCGGCGGCAGATGCGCACGAGTCACGCCGTGAGGCCGATTGAGTCGACGTGTGGTCTGTCCCGATGATCTCGAAGGTCCCTTCGTTGCCGCCCTCTGGTTCAGCGCTAGACCGGATCGTCGGTGCCCTGCATGGGAACGGCCGTGAGGATCGGCAAGGGCAGGCCGGTGTCCCACCCCGGCACGGTGAGCACCGGACCGGGACGGCGGCCCTCGGCGCGCAGCCCCTCGACGTGGGCGCGCAGGGCCGGGCCTGCCAGGGCCATCAGGCGGTGTCGGCCCACAACGTCCAGATGGGCAGCGCCCAGATCCGCTCGTCCAGCTCGAACGGTTGGCGGCCGGTGTGGAAGACGACGCCGCGCACGAACTCGTCGCCCAGCGTGTCGCGCAGCCTCGCGAGGTGCTTCGCATCGGTGCGGGTCGGCGCGGATCCGGCCTTGACCTCCATGCCGATGACCCGTCCCCGTCCGAGGTCGACGAGCAGGTCGACCTCCTGCTCGCCGGAGCTCGTCCGAAGGTGGTGCAGGCGTGCGGAGGGGTGCAGAGCGACCTCGGGGCGGAGCTGAGCTGCGACGAAGGTGTCCAGGGTGCGACCGAGCAGGTCGCCGTCGCCCAGGACGTCGTCGGCGTTGACCCGGGCGGCAGCCGCAGCGAGGCCCGGATCGAGGAAGTAGCGCTTCGCGCGCTTGATCAGACGGTTCAACCGGTTGCTGATCCACGGTGGCGTCCTCTCCACGAGGTACAGACCTTCGAGGAGGTCGTCGTACGCGTCGGCCGTGCGCTGGTTGATCCCGGCTGCATCCCTGAGGGTGGCCGTCGCCGGGAGACCCGCGGTGGACAGGCCCAACACCTCGAGGTAACGGCGCAGCCGCACGGGGTCGCGGACCTGACCGGCCGCCCGGGCGTCACGGGTGACCAGCTGATCGAGGTAGCCCTCGAGCCAGGCTGTCCGCGCGACCGGCCCTAGCCGCAGTGCGGGTTCGGGAAAGCCGCTGGCCAGCGCCGTCCGGACGTAGGAGTCGACGTCGGGCACGGCGGAGGGAGACACGATCGCGCCAAGACGGCCGGAGACCAGGGTCGGCAGGAGACGGCTCGCCGTGCTCCGGTGCACCTCCCGCTGGGTCAACCCGTGCAGCACCACCCGCACCACGCGGCCCGTGCTCGGCCACATCGTCGTGCTGACGTCCGCCTCCACGCTTCCGGTGAGCAGGAAGCGGCCGGGGCTCGGATCGTCGTCGACCGCGCGCTTGACGGCACCGAGGACGCTGGGAACCTCCTGCCACTCGTCGATGAGCACGGTCCCGCGCGAACGTCGCAGCGCCGCGTCGGGGTCGGCGCGGACCGCTGCCGCCACGGCCGGGTCGTCGAGGCGCAGGACCTCGCTGGCAAGACGTCGAGCTGACGTCGTCTTGCCCGCCGCCCGTGGCCCGGTCACCATCACGGCGGGAAGCTCCGCCATCAGGGTCGAGAGCGTGCCGTCGGCAAGGCGCGGCAGGTACTCACGGGCGGCCACCTCGTCAGAGTACAAGTTCTGCAGGCCTCTGAGTGCATGTTCTGCGGAGTCTTGAGTGCACGTTCTACGGAGCTTCCCGTGCTTGTTCCGCCGCCGTCGACAACCGCCGCGCAGGCGGACAGCGTCTCCAGGGCGGCGGGGTGGTTCGCGCCGAACCAGGCCACCCGGTCCCCGCGGCGCACGTCCGGGGCGTCCAGTGCCGCCGCGGCCCGACGGACCCGCAGCGCGAGCTCGCCGTGCGTGGTGGTGGCCCCCTCGAACCACAGGGCCGGGCGGTGCGGGGACATCCCCAGCCGGGGATCGGCCCGGTCCGCGGTCAGGGCGGGCCGCGAAGGCCTTCCCGGCAGAGCTCCAACAACCGACGCAGCTCCCCGGCCTCGTCGGGGGACAGCGACGTGAGCATGCGCAGCTGCACGGCCTCCACCCTCGGTCGCAGCCGTGCGAGCAGCCGGCGCCCGGACACGGTCAGCTCGATGACCAGGCGACGACGGTCGGTCGGGTCGCGCCGTCTCTCCACCCAGCCGCGGTCCAGCAGCACCGTCACCATGTCCGCCATACTCTGGGCGGTCACGAAGGAGTGCCGGGCCAGGTGCGCCGACGTCAGGTCCGGGTGCTGGTCCAGCACGGTCAGCGCGGTGTACTGCAGGGCCGTCAGCCCCGCCGGCCGGGTGATCTCGTCCAGGTCCGACCGCACCGCGAGCTCCACCTGCTTGAGGAGGTAGAGCAGGGTGGAACCCGTTGCCCCGGCATCCGCCCAGGCTGCCACCCGGTCCACGGTCGCGGCCCGGCGGCCCGGCGGTCACCGGCCCAGGTCGGCCCGGTCGGCGGCGGCACGGCCGGCGTTCCAGCCCTGCGCGTCCACCCGGGTGCGGCGCGGGGCCCGCAGCGCCGGGAACATCGTGGTGAACGCGGCGTCCACCGCCTCCGACCGCTCGGCGAGCACCGGGACCAGGGCTGCGCCGTAGGTGCGCTCGGCGTCGCCGCGGGCGTGGGCCCGTGCCTGCTCCAGCCGCTCGCCGATGCGGATGGCGTAGGCCAGCAGGAACGCCCGCCGGAAGCTCTTGGCGCTCTGGGTGCGGGCGGCGTCGGCCAGCGCCCGGGTGGCCTGCACCAGCAGCGAGGTGAACACCAGCTCGACGGTGTCCAGGTCGGTGGGGTGGCCCACCACCGTGGCCGTGCCGAACGCGTCGGTCCACACCACCCGCACCTCGTTCACCCGGCCCACCGCGTCGAGCAGCTGCACCTTGGCCGAGGCGTACGGGTTGCTCACGTGCACCCGCCGCGCCAGCACCCCACCGGCCGCGGGCTCGCCGGCGTGCAGCACCGCCTCGTCGATGGCGTGGCGGGTCATCAGGTCCTGGGCCTTGGCCGTGAGGGCGTCGGCCTCCTCCGGGAAGTCGGTGGACTCCGCCTTGGCCAGCAGGGCCCGCACCCGCGCCAGCACCTTGGGCTCGGGGGCGGCCGTCCGGATCACGGTCGGCCGGGCCGAGCGGCCCCACTCCGAGGGCGGGGGCAGCAGCGGATCCACCCGCGGCAGCTGGCTGAGCTGGCCCAGCAGGCGCAGCCCGTCGCGCCACGCGTCGCCGGGGTCGAGGTCCTCGCGGCGGTGCCAGGCGGACACCACGTCCGGTCCGTGGTCGGGGCCGAGGTCGGCGAGCTGGGCCACCCACGCCTCGGGGGCCCGCACGGCGGCGTGCGTGGTGACGGCCTCCTGGGCCAGCACCGCCGCAGCCAGGCGCTGCACCCGCTGCGTCCACGCCCGGCCCACCACGTGCAGCAGGTCCGCGGGCTGCCAGCCGTGCTCGTGCAGCCGGCCGACGGCCGCGAGCAGCCGGGCGGTGAGCAGCCGCTCGGAGTCCACCTCCGGGTCCGACACGGTGAGCGCCAGCACATGCCGCTCCAGCTCGGCGGCGTGGGCCAGGGGGCCGGATGCCGCGCGGGCGCCGCTGAGCAGCAGCTGGTCGACCAGCGGGGGTCCGGCGGAGGGACGTCGGAACAGGCGGGCCACGTCGTCGATGGTGGACCACGGGTCCGACAGCTCCGCAGGGGCGGTGCTCCCCGATCAGGAACCGAGCTGGGTCCAGGGCCGGTTCATCCGCTGCTGCTGGAACTTCCGCCGCTGGCTCGCGCTCATCTGCGACCACAACATCTCCGATGCCCACCGGGGCAGACCCTGGAAGTGCTCCCAGCGTGCCGTTCGGGTCGAAGCAGGGGCTGGGCACCGATCCGCGCTGCCCGTGGATCTGCTCGTTGGTCAGGTCGGGCGGACCGCCGGCGAACACCTGGGTGACCATCCCGCCGGTGGTGGTGTTGAGCGGGGCCTGCGGGGCCGGACCCCACTGCTGCTGGGGCGGCGGCGGAGACCCCCAGCGCCGCCCCTGCGGGCGACCCCGTGGCCCCCCGCCCGGCGATGGTAGGTCGGAACCGCGGGGCGACCTCCGGAAGGGCAGGATCGACGCCGTGCCCGCTGCCCTCCTGCCCGCGGACGACCACGTGCACTCCGAGTTCTCCTGGGACACCGGGCCGCACGCCTCCATGCGCGACGCCTGCGCCCGGGCCGTGGAGCTCGGGGTGCCGGCCGTCGCGTTCACCGAGCACGTCGACTTCACCCGGTGGTCGCCCGGCGACGTCCCGCTGGTGCACGACCAGCGCCCCCGTGACCCGGGCTGGTACCAGCCGGTGGACGTGCAGGCGTACCTGGAGAGCATCGAGGCCTGCCGCGACGAGTTCCGTGGGCTGACCGTGCGGGCCGGCATCGAGACCGGCGAGCCGCACCTGTTCGCGGGCAGCGTCGAGCGGGTGCTGGCCCAGGGGCCGTTCGAGCGCGTGCTGGGCTCGCTGCACTCGGTGGTGCGCCACGACGAGCTGGTGGGCGTGGGCCGGGTGCTGCGCGCCGAGCACCCGCACGAGGTGGTCCGCGAGTACTTCGGCGAGCTGCTGGAGATGGTGCGCGGCAGCGCCGTGTTCGAGGTGCTCGCGCACTGCGACTTCCCGCGCCGCTACTGGCCCGACAAGCGGAACCTGTACCGGGAGAACGACTTCGAGGACGAGTACCGGGCCGTGTTCGCCGCGCTGGCCGCGTCGGACCGGGTGCTGGAGGTCAACACCGCGAGCCCGCTGGCCTCGGTGCGCCTGGTCCGGTGGTGGCGGGAGTCCGGTGGTCGCCGGGTGAGCTTCGGCAGCGACGCGCACGTGCCGTGGAACGTCGGCCAGCACTTCGCCCAGGCTCGGGACGTGGTGGAGGCGGCGGGGTTCCGCGCGGGCCGCGACCCGGGGGACTTCTTCCGGGTGTGAGCCGTCCGGACCGGGGAGTGCGGTCCGGACCGGGTGCTGCCACCATCGACGCGCACCGGGCGTGGTCCACTGCACGCCCCACACCCGATCCGAGGGAGCACCCCGTGAGCCCCACCGTGTTCGCCGCGGTCACCCACGTCGGCCGCGTGCGCACCAACAACGAGGACGCCTGGGGCACCGGGGACGAGCTGTGGGTGGTGGCCGACGGCATGGGCGGGCACGCCGGGGGCGAGATCGCCAGCCGCCTGGCCGTGGAGACCCTGCTGGCCGCCGCGCCCACCGATTCCGACGCGTTCCGGGTGGCCTTCACCGCCGCGCACCAGGCCGTGGTCGACGCCTCCACCGACGAGCTCGCCGGGATGGGCACCACGCTGGTGGCCGCGGCGCGCGAGGCCGGTGGCGACGTGCTGCTGGGCAGCGTGGGGGACAGCCGCGGCTACCTGTGGGACGGGCGGTCGCTCAACCGGCTGACCACCGACGACAACGAGGCGGAGGTGCTGCTCTCGGAGGGGTCGATCACCGCCGAGGAGGCCCGCACGCACCCGGGCCAGTTCTACCTGACGGCCTCGCTGGGCAGCTGGCGCTCGCAGGCCCCCGAGCCCCACCTGCTGCGCGTGCCGGCCCACGCCGGGCGGCTGCTGCTGTGCTCGGACGGGCTCAACGGCGAGCTCGACGACGACCAGATCGCGGCCGGGCTCGCCGGGGGCAGCCCGGAGGAGGCCGCACAGCGTCTCGCCGGCGCCGCGGTGGACGCGGGTGGGCGGGACAACGTCACCGTGCTCGTGATCGACCTCTAGCTAGAGCAGCAGGACGAACGCCAGCACGACGAGCAGGAGCACGACCACCGCGACGACCGCCCCGCGCCGCCACGACGGAGCCGTCAGGCCCTCGCCCGCGAGCCCGTGGCCGTGCCCGTGGCCCTCGTCGTGGCCGTGGCCGTGGCCGTGGCCGTGGCTGTGCTCGGCCTCCGAGTCGCGGGGCGCGGGCTGGCTGCGGCGGGCCGTGACGGGCGCGTGGCCGCTGCGCAGCTGCTCGACCGCGGCGGCCAGCGCCTCGTCGTAGGCACCGATCTCGGCGAGCACGTCGACCACCGGACGATTCGTGGCGGTGGCCAGCGCGGGTGCCTGCAGCCGCAGGGCCGGCACCCCGGCGCGCTGCGCGACCGTGGCGTCGAGGGAGGCGGCGTCCGCGGCCGGGTCACCGCCGACGAACTGGAGCGCGGCGGGGTCGCGCAGCCGGGCCGTCTCCTCGCGGAGGTCGGCGAGCAGCTGGTGGGCCTCGTTGGCGTTCACGGGCGGGTGTTCACGGCGTGCGCAGGACCAGCAGGAACTGCCCGCCCCCGCCGTCCACCTGGGTGCTGACGGGAAGCTCGGGGGCCAGGCGCGAGAGCCGGTCCACGAGCCACGTGCCGGCCTGCTCGGCGTCAGCCTTCGACGGGCAGCGGGCGACCACCTCGCGTCCACCCTTGCGGCTGAGCCGGTCCACGGTGGCGACGATGGGCGCGGGGTCCACCACGAACAGCTCCGGGGACCACGCGACGACGGGCTTCACCGCGCCCTTGCGGGTGTTGCAGGCCCGGTGCGCCAGCCGTTCGGGGGCCGGGGTGCCCTTCTTCGGCTTGGCGCTGGTGACGCTGTCGATGCTGGGACCGCGGGCGTCGTTGACGGACATGTCGGGGTCCACGGGCTCGTCGCACAGCCAGCAGCGCCACGCCTCGCGCTCGCCGACCTCGGTGAGGGTGCTCATGGGCGTGGACGGTACGGGTCGGCCCCGACCGTTCCGTGCCAGGGTGAGCCCCATGAGCGACCACTGGCACCGTGACCTCGACCGCCCAGATCTCCGCCACGTCCGTCCCGAGGAGATGACCGGCGACACCGCGCAGACCGGGGGGATGACCCGCCGCGAGGCCATCTCCGGCGCCACCGTCGGGTCGTCGTCGATCTGGATGGGCCAGACGCACGTGGCCCCGTCGACGTCCTCGGGCGACCACCACCACGGGGCCACCGAGACGGCCATCTACGTCATCTCCGGGAACCCGGTGTTCGTCTTCGGCAAGGACGGCGCCGAGGTGCGGCTGGAGACCAGCCCCGGCGACTACGTGTTCGTCCCGCCCTGGACCCCGCACCGCGAGGAGAACCCCGGCACCGAGGAGGCCGTGGTCGTCATCGCGCGCGGCAGCCAGGAGGGCGTGGTGGTGAACCTGCCCAGCCTGTTCGACTGACCAGGCGGCCGGCCCCTGGTCGCCGACGCCCCCACCACCGGGGCGGACGTCGAGCGGGTGTCCCGGGTGTGGGAGTCCGCCGCCGCCCTGCCTCAGCGACCGGCCGAGACCAGCTCGTGCTTCTCCTGCTCGGTGGCCACGGCCGGGGCCGAGCCGGGCAGGGGCTTGTTGGCCGACTCCCGGATCAGCCACACCGAGACGAAGCCGATGACGCCGGCCAGCATGAGGTAGTACGGCGCCACCAGGTCGCTGTCGAAGTAGCTCTGCAGCGACTCGGTGACCAGCGGCGTGGTCCCGCCGAACAGCGAGACGGACACGTTGAACCCGATGGCGAGCGCGCCGTAGCGGACGCCGGTCGGGAACAGGGCCGGCAGCGTCGACGGCATGACCGCCAGCAGCACCATGAGCAGCGCGCCGAGGATGGCCAGGCCCAGGAACACCGCGACGAGGCTGCCCTGCTTGACCAGCAGGAACGCCGGGAGGGAGAGCACGACGAACCCGGCGCACGAGCCCAGCAGCAGGGGCTTGCGACCCACCCGGTCCGACAGCGAGCCCAGCCGGGTCAGCCCGAACATCATCAGCACCATCACGACGATGATGACGACCAGGCTGTGCACCTCGTCGTAGCCGAGGGTGGACGACAGGTAGGTGGGCATGTAGCTCAGCAGCATGTAGTCGGTGACGTTGAAGACGAGCACCAGGCCGATGCAGAGCAGCATCGGGCGCCACTGGCCCCGGACGGTGTCCCGCAGCCGCGCGGTGGCGGGCTCCCCGTCGCTCTCGGGCGCGGCGGCCTTGGTGGCCTCCATGGCCTGGAACGCCGGGGTCTCCTCCAGGCGCAGCCGCAGGTACAGCCCGACCATCCCGAGCGGACCGCCGATGAGGAACGGGATGCGCCACGCCCAGCTGTCGAGGCTGTCCTGGGTGACCGAGAGCTGGATGATCGTGACCAGGCCGGCCGCGGCGATGTAGCCGATCAGGGTGCCGAACTCCAGGAAGCTGCCGAAGTAGCCCCGCCGCTTGTCCGGGGCGTACTCGGCGATGAACGTGGTGGCGCCGCCGTACTCGCCGCCGGTGGAGAAGCCCTGCAGCATCCGCAGGGCGATGAGCAGCACCGGGGCGAAGACGCCGATGACGGTGTAGCTCGGGATCAGGCCCATGCCGAACGTGCTCAGCGACATCATGATCATGGTGGTGGCCAGCACCTTCTTGCGGCCGATGCGGTCGCCGAGGGGACCGAAGAACATCCCGCCGAGCGGCCGCACGAGGAACGCGGCGGCGAAGGTCCCGAAGGTGAAGATGAGCTGCGCGCTGGTGCTCGCACCGGGGAAGAATACCCGGCCGAGGGTGGCGGCCAGGTAGGCGAACACGCCGAAGTCGAACCACTCCATGGCGTTGCCGAGCATGGCCGCGCGCACGGCTCGCTTCACGGCGGACTCGTCGGTGACGGTGATCGAGGAGGGGTCGACGGACGTGGCGCTGCTCAAGTCTGGGGTCATGGTGCGTGCTCTCCAGCACGGGTCCGCGGCAGCCGGACGACGCACGCTGCGCCTGACCTGGTCTGCCCGCGGTGCACTCGGAAGCGGCGCGCGCCCACCTCGTCGAGGGCGGCCCGCTCCTGCGCACGGGGTCCCGGTCGGGGACCGGCGCGCTGGGTGCAAGGTCGTTGCACACGGTAACGAAAATTGCCGCGTCTTGGCCAATCGAAGGGGCGCACCTCCGCCGGGGCGGGGGCCGACCGTCCGGGGGCGCCGGCCGGCCGTCCGGAGCGTCGGACGGCCGTCCGGGGCGTCGGACGCGGGACGGACTAGTTTCCGGTGGTGTCCACCGCACCCGGGACCCCCCAGCAGGAGCGCGCGGCCGCCGGGCTCCCGGCGATCGCGGCCGCCTCGACCGGCTCGACCGGCTCGATCGCCGACCCGGTGCAGGGCCGGGCGCCGCTCTCGGGCATGAGCGTGGCGAGCCCCGACGCGGAGCCGGACGGGCGCACACGGCACTACGGGGGCTTCTACGGCCTGGACCCGGTGCCGGCGGACCGGCCGCTGTGGCTGGTGCACGGCAACTGCCAGGCCGAGGCCCTGCGGGTGCTGCTGGCCACCGCCACCGACGCGGGGTTCGCCACCGTGCGCATCCCCCCGGTGCACGAGCTCACCGCCGCCGATCTGCCGCACCTGGACGCGCTGCTCGCCCGCACGCAGGTGCTGCTGAGCCAGCCGGTGCGGGTGGACTACCGCGACCTCCCGCTGGGCACCGCGCAGCTGGCCGGCCGGCTGCCGCCCGGGTCGCGGGTGCTGCGCTGGCCGGTGATCCGCATCGGGACGCTGCACCCGTACCAGGTGATCGTGCGCCACCCCCGCGACCGCTCGCTGGGCCCGCCCGTGGTGGCCTACCACGACCTGCGCACCGTGGTCGCGGCCCGCGCCCCGGGCGAGCTGGGCCCGCTGCCCCCGGCCGACGCCCCGCCGCAGGCCTACCGCGCCGCCGCCGCGGCCTCGGTGGCCGAGCTCGCCCGCCGGGAGGCCGCGCAGTGCGACGTGGGGGTGTCCGACGCCCTCGTGGCCGCCGGGGCCGGGGCGGCGCACACCGTGAACCACCCGGGCAACCCCGTGCTGACGGCGCTGGCGCAGCGGGTGCAGGCGGCGCTGGGGGAGCCGGTGGACGTCGGCGATCCCGGCCGCGACCTGCTCGGCGGCGTGCGGGCCCCCCTGGAGCCGGCGGTGCTCGTGGCCCTGGGGCTGGGCACCGGTGCGGCGCGGGCCGGCTGGCTCGTCGGGGGTGAGCCCGTGGACGCCCAGCACGTCCACCGGGTGCAGGGTGCGTTCTACCGCGCCGACCCGGGGTGGCTGGACGCCGCGCAGGCCCGGCACGGTGAGCGGATGGCCCTGCTCGGGCTGACCACCGACCCCGGGTAGCGGGCCAGCTCAGAAGCCGCGGGAGCCGCCGCCGCCCCCGCCACCGAAGCCCTGGGAGCCGCCGCCACCGCCGAACGAGCGCGAGCCGCCGCCGCCACCGCCCCCGCCGCCACCGAAGCTCCCACCGCCGAAGCCGCCGAAGCCGCCGAAGCCGCCGAACCCGCCGAACCCGCCGCGCCGGGGCCGGCCGTACCCACCGCCGTACCCGCCCCCGCCGAAGCCCGACCCGCCCCAGCCGCCGGAGCGGGACTGGCGGTCGTGCTCGGCCTGCTGCGCCGCCGCCCGGGCCTGCTCGGCCTGCCGCGTCGAGGCCTGGTTCGCCGCGCGCCGCCCGGCCACGGCCTGCTCCTGCTGCTCCACCTCGTCCTCGACCGCCAGCAGCTGGGCCAGGCCCGCCGAGACCGGGGTGCGCCCGTCGCGGACCGCGGCCAGCAGCTGCGCGAGCTCGTCGTCCCGGTCGGCGGGGGAGGGCAGGTCGTCGCCCGGCACCTCGGACCGCAGGGCGGCTGCGTCCTCGGTCAGCCGCTGGGCCTCCGCGCGCACCCGGGCCACCTCGTCGTTCCACAGCTGCTCCCAGCCGCCGCCGGCCCGCAGCAGGGTCAGGTGGCGCTCGGTGCGGTCCAGGCCCGCGACCATCCGCTCGAGCTGGGCGGCCTCGCCGTGCGGGTCGGGACTGTCACCCTGGCGACCCTCGATCGCGCGCAGCGCCACGTCGACGTCGTTGAGCTCGGCGGAGAGCCGGGACTCGTCGGCGCCGCCGTCGGGCAGGGCCTGGACCAGGATCTGCAGGTTGTCCAGCCGCTCCCGGGTCTGCACCACCGTCAGCCCGTTGGCCGCGGACTGCTCCGCCCGGTCGGCGGTGGCCCGCTCGGCCAGCTTGCCTCCCTGCACCTTCCGGTAGCCGAGCCACCCGAGCACCGCCGCCACCACGGCGGCGAGGACCGCGACGGTCGACCACGGGAACCCGCCCCCGCCCCCTCCGGCGAGCTGGGAGCGGACCTCGGCCAGCCCGGCGAGCATCCCCTCGGTCCACCGCGCGGCGCCGAAGTCGGTCGTCATCGCGCTGGTGACGGCGCCGTCGTCGAGGGTGACGCCGGGGCCGTAGTACGTGCCGACCTGCTGGTCCTGGAGGCTGACGGCCAGGACCACGGTGCCCGCGCGCGGCTGCTTCCCGCTGAAGCCGGCGGCCGACCCGGCCCGGACGAGGGCGGTGTCGAGGTTGCCCCCGGAGCTGGCCAGGGTCACGAAGACGACGTCGACCGGCACGTCCGAGGCCGCCCCGGTCAGCCGTCCCGCGTCCAGCACCCCGGCGGCGTCGTCCACCGAACCCGCGGCCAGGGCCGGCGCCGTGCCCGCGAGCACCGCCAGCAGGGCCGTGACCAGCACCAGCAGCAGCCGTCGCACCATGGTGCGGACCCTACCGGCGGCACCGGTTCGACCCCGGCCGGTCGACCGGCCACGCTGGGGCCCATGAGCGCACCCGACCCGAGCCCCCTGGACCGCGCCGAGCGTGACACCGACGACTGGGGCGTCGCCCGCCACTGGCTCGACGACGCCGAGACCGAGTGCACGCCGAGCGCCGGCACCGTCGAGGCCCTGCGCGCGGTCATCGGGACCCCGCCGCAGGACCTGGTGCGGCGCGTCCCGATCGTGCTCGCTCCGGGTCGCGACGCCGTCCTCCCCGCCGGGGAGCTGGAGTGCGAGGACGGCACCCGGCGCCCCGTCGGCGGGCCCGCGCCCGAGGACCTGCCGCTGGGCTACCACCGGCTGCACCCCGCCGACGGGCCGAGCCGACGGGTGATCGTCTCGCCCGGCCGCTGCTACCGGCCCGACGGGCTGCGCACCTGGGGCTGGGCGGTGCAGCTGTACGCGGCGCGCTCGGCGGGCAGCTGGGCGACCGGCGACCTGGCCGACCTGCGGGCGCTGCGCGAGCTCGCCCGGGCCCAGGGTGCGGGCTTCCTGCTGGTCAACCCGCTGCACGGCGTCGCGCCCACCACCGAGCAGGAGGACAGCCCGTACCTGCCCGCCACCCGCCGCTTCCGCAACCCGCTGTACCTGCGGGTCGAGGAGGTGCCCGGGGTGGAGCTCACCGCGGCCGAGCGGGCGCAGGGAGCGCGCCTGGGGGCGGCCGACGTGCTGGACCGCGACGCCGGCTGGGCCCTGCACCAGGCGGTGCTGCGCCGGGCGTTCTCGACCTCGGCGGACTTCGAGCGCTGGCGCACCGAGCAGGGCGAGCCGCTCGAGCAGTGGGCCCGCTGGTGCTCGCTGGCCCAGACCCACGGCGACGACTTCCACGACTGGCCCGTGCCCCTGCAGGACCCGGCCGCGGCGCCGACCGACGCCGACGAGGTCACCTTCCACGCCTGGCTGCAGTGGTGCCTGGCCGTCCAGCTGGACGCGGCGTGCGACGGGCTGACCGTGCTGCAGGACCTGCCGATCGGGGTGTCCGGCGGCGGTGCGGACGCCTGGGCCTGGCAGGACGTGCTCGCCCACGGGGTGACGGTGGGCGCGCCGGCGGACGCGTTCAACTCCCTCGGCCAGGACTGGGGCTCGCCGCCACTGGTGCCGTGGCGGCTGCGCCTGGCCGACTACGAGCCGTTCGTGCAGTCGGTGCGGGCGACGCTCGCCGGCGGGGGCGGGCTGCGCATCGACCACGTGATGGGCCTGTTCCGGCTGTGGTGGGTGCCGGCGGGGATGAGCCCGGCCGACGGGGCGTACGTCCGCTACCCGTGGCGGGACATGCTCGCGATCGTCGCGCTGGAGAGCCACCGGGCCCGCGCGCTGGTGGTCGGCGAGGACCTCGGCGTGGTCGAGGACGGGGTGCGCGAGGCGCTCGCCGAGCACGACATCCTCAGCTACCGCGTCCTGTACTTCGAGGACGACGCCCCGGCCGACTACCCGGTGGACGCCATGGCCGCGGTGAGCACGCACGACCTGCCGACCGTCGCCGGGCTGCTCGACGGGTCCGACGTCGCGGAGATGGTGGGGCTGGGGCTGGGCAGTGCCGAGGAGCTCGCGCCGGGGCGTCAGGCCATGCTCGACGTGATCGGTGCCCAGCCGGGCGAGCGGGCCTCGCGCGCGGTGCTCGACGCCTACCGGGCGCTGGGCGGGGCCCCGAGCGCGATGCTGTGCGCGACGCTGGACGACGCCGTGCTCGCCGCGCGTCGTCCGAACATCCCGGGCACCACCGAGCGCGCGAACTGGTGCATCCCGCTGCCGGTGCGGGTGGAGGAGCTGGGCGGGCTGGAGTCGGTCCGGGCGGTGGCGGACGTCCTCACGGCGGCGACCACCGGGGACCGCTGACGGCCCGTCCCGTGTCGTGGCCGATCGGCCCGGTTCCGACCGCAGGGCCTGCCGGGGCCGCCGGGCCTGCCGGGCCTGCCGGGGCCGCCGGGGTCGCCGGGCCTGCCGGGCCTGCCGGGGCCGCCGGGCCTGCCGGGGCCGCCGGGCCTGCCGGGGCTGCCGGGCCTGCCGGGCCTGCCGCACCCCGGGCGGCAGAACGGCCGCCCGGTCCGAGGACCGAACGGCCGTTCCTACGGCTGACCCGTCGACCGCCTCTCGGCGAGTGGCCGCTCGTGGCGGCAGGGGTGAGGCCCGGGGGTTGATGCGGGCCAGCCGATGGGTTCAACGTACCCGGCGCCGCGGTGTTCCCGCCGTCGGTGCGCCCCTGCGGCCGGGCGACCGAAAGGTTCCACGTGGCCCGGTGCGGGCCCGGCCCGGCGACCACAAGGTTCCACGTGGCCCCGTGCGGGCCCGGCCCGGCGACCACAGGGTTCCACGTGGCCCCGTGCGGGCCCGGCCCGGCGACCACAGGGTTCCACGTGGCCCCGCGCGGGCCCGGCCCGGCGACCACAGGGTTCCACGTGGCCCGGTCAGGGGACGGCTGGACGACCGAAGGGTTCCACGTGGCCCGGTCAGGGGACGGCTGGACGACCGAAGGGTTCCACGTGGCCCCGCGCGGGCCCGGCCCGGCGACCGAAGGGTTCCACGTGGCCCCGGAAGGCGTTCGCGACCGCGCCGGGTGCCCCGGTCACGGCTGCACCCGCTCGAGGTGCGCGTGGGAGCCACGCAGCGGCTGCCTGCAGGTGACGCAGGTCCACTCGGCGCGGGCCTCGTGGTCGTCGGGGCCGTGGACCAGGCGCACCGGCGGCGCGGTCACCACGTTGTCGTCGCCCCACTGCCGCAGCGCGTGCAGCACCGGGAGCAGTCCCCCGCCCGCCGCGGTGAGGTGGTACCCCGCGCGGGGCGGATGGTCCTGGTACGGGCGGCGCTCCAGCACCCCCACCTCCACGAGCAGCTTCAGCCGCGCGGTGAGGCGGTCCCGGGGGGCGCCCGTGCCGGCGAGGATCTCGCTGAAGCGGTGGTGCCCGAAGCTCACCTCGCGGACGACGAGCAGCGACCACCGGTCACCCACGACGTCCAGCGCGGCGGCCACGGAGCACGCGCGACCGGGCAGGTCAGCGGGGTCGGTGCGGTGCATGCCAATAAGGTTTGCACATCAAACTCACTGGTGCTAGCTCTCCCGCGTCCGGTGCACACCGTGGATCCCCCGTCCAGCTCCGTCGTCGACCCGGGCGCGACACCCCGACCCGCCCGGACGTCCGAAGAGCCCCGCGGGCCGTGAGCGCCCGGGCCCGACCGAGATCAGCCCGCCAGCGCCCGGACCCGGTCGCGGTCCGCCGGGTCCACCAGGTCGAGGTAGTCCGGGTGCCGGGCGATCCACCCCGCGAGGAAGTCGCACTCCGGCACCACGAGGCCGCCCTGGGCGCGCACGTCGTCCAGCGCGCCCCGGGCCAGCTCACCGCCGATCCCCCGGCCGCCGAACGCGTCGTCGATCTCGGTGTGGGTGAACACGGTGCGCCCGTCGCGCAGCTCGCGGAAGGCGTGGCCGGCGTGCACCCCGTCCACGGTGATCTCGTAGGCGGAGCGCTCGGCGTCGTCGTGGACCTCG
Source organism: Rhodococcus antarcticus (assembly GCF_026153295.1). Taxonomy (NCBI): domain Bacteria; kingdom Bacillati; phylum Actinomycetota; class Actinomycetes; order Mycobacteriales; family Nocardiaceae; genus Rhodococcus; species Rhodococcus antarcticus. The sequence goes on from NZ_CP110615.1 coordinate 3,627,405, forward strand.
GTTCCCTGCACCCCGGCAACGGTAGTCCCGCAGACTTCCGTGGGAGCCTGGGCACGACACATCCCAGAACCTGAGGAGAGCACGTGAGCGAGCTGACCCGTCCGGACGTCGACCCGCCCGAGGGCCCTGCCCCCACCGAGCTGGTCATCGACGAGATCGTCGTGGGTGACGGCGCCGAGGCCGAGGCGGGCCAGCACGTCCGCGCGCACTACACCGGCGTCACGCACGCCGAGGGCGAGCAGTTCGACTCGTCCTGGGACCGTGGCGACCCGTTGGAGTTCCGCCTCGGCGTCGGCCAGGTCATCGCCGGCTGGGACCAGGGCATCGTCGGCATGAGGGTCGGTGGCCGCCGTCGCCTCACCATCCCGTCCGCCCTGGCCTACGGCGACCGGGGTGCCGGGGGTGTCATCAAGCCCGGTGCGGCGCTGGTCTTCGTCGTGGACCTCGTCGCCGTCCGCTGACGGGCTGACCCTCCACCCAGAACCGCCAAGTGCGGGCTTCTGGTCGTCATTCCGCCCCGGATGGCGACCAGAAGCCCGCACTTGGCGCCAGAGGCGGCAGTGGCGCCAGTGGCGCCGGCCGCGACGTCGGTGAGCAGCGCGCGCACCACCTCCTCGGCGTCCGCGCGGTTGTCGCCGATGCCGCCGCCGGTGCCGCGACGGGCCCAGCCGACGACGTACTGCCCCGGCACCACCGCGCCCGCGGCGTCCAGCACCCGGCCGCCGTCGTTGCGCACGGTGGCCGTGCTCGCGTCGAAGGGGACCCCGTCCAGCGCGGTGCCGCGGTAGCCGGTCGCGGTCACCACGAGCTGGGCGCGCACGGTCTCGCCCGTCGCCAGCTCCACCGAGGCGACCCGACCGTCCGTCCCGGCGGTGACCGCGGTGGGCGTCCGGCCGAACGCGAGGACCACCCGGGTTCCCGGCGCCGGGGGCGCGGTCCAGTCCACGGACTGCCGCCGCGCCCCGCGCACAGCGGAGGCCGACGCCGTGGCGGGCAGCGCGTCCAGCGTGGACCCGACCCCGGCGGTGTCGTCGACCACCACGTCCACCCCGGGCACCCGGGTCAGGGCCAGGGCCTCGGAGCGGGTGAAGGCGGCGTGCTCGGGGCCGCGGCGGGCCACCAGCACCACCTCGCGCACCCGGTGGCGGCGCAGGGCGGCCAGGGCGTGCGGGGCGATGTCGGTGCCGGCCAGCGCCTCGGGGTCCGCGGTGAGGATGCGGGCGACGTCCACGGCCACGTTGCCGTTGCCGACGAGCACCACGCGCGCCACCCCGGCCAGGTCCACCGCGTCGGCGGGCACCCCGGGGTGGCCGGTGTACCAGCCGACCAGGGTGCGGGCGCTGAGGCTGCCGGGCAGCTGCTCCCCGGGCACGCCGAGCTGTCGGTCCCCGTCCGCGCCCACGGCCCACAGCACCGCGTCGTGGTCGCGGGCGAGCTCGGCGGCGGAGACGTCGCGGCCGACCTCGGTGCCCAGGCGCAGGGTGACCCGGGGGTGGGTGAACACGGGGGCGAAGTGCTCGACGATGCGCCGGGTGGCGAGGTGGTCCGGCGCGACGCCGAAGCGGGCGAGGCCCCCCGGCCTGCTGAGGCGCTCCACCATCGTGACCCGCACGTCGGCGGTGCGCAGCAGCGACTGCACGGCGTAGCAGGCCGCCGGCCCGGTACCCACCACGGCGACCCGGACGCCGCGCACGCCCGAGAGCCCGGCCGGGGGGAAGCGGGGGGCGTCCCAGGCCGGGTCCACGGGCCGGTCGGCGTAGTAGTCGGCGTTGATGTCGGCGTACACCGCCTGCTCCGGCGCGAGCCGGGAGACGTGGGTGATGGCCCCCACCGGGCAGGCGTCTGCGCAGGCCCCGCAGTCGATGCACGCACGGGGGTCGACGTGCAGCAGGTCCGTCGTCCCGAAGTCCGGCTCGCCCGGGGTGGGGTGGATGCAGTTGACCGGGCACACCGACAGGCACGAGGCGTCCTTGCAGCAGGCCTGGGTGATGGCGAAGGCCACGGCTCAGGTCCCCGCGCTCACAGCATGTGCAGCTGGCGGTAGACGGCCTCCGCCGGCCTGGTGACCAGGCCGCAGTCGCGGAGGAAGGCCACCAGGTGCTGGCTCGAGGTGCGCATCATCGCGTGGTGGTGCTCGTTGCCGGCGGCTGCGGCCAGGGCGCGCCTGCGGTCCAGCCCGGCGGCCTCGTAGACGCCCGGGTTCACCATGTTGGACACGATGAAGTACGCCGAGCTGGCGATGACGACGGCGCTGACCTTGCGCTGCGCGGCGCTGGTGCCCTCGAGCCGCTCGCGCATCTGCTGGCGGGCGAAGGTCATGTGCCGCGACTCCTCGACCACGTGGATGCGGCTGGTGGTGCGGACCATCGGCAGCACGTCCTCCCCCCGCATCCAGTCGCGCTGCATGACGTCGAGGACCTCCTCGGCGACGAGGATGCCGCCGTAGGCCGCCTCGGAGCTGGCCAGGGCCTTGTAGCCGCGGCCCAGCTGGATGCTCAGGCGGTTGGGCAGGTAGGCCTTGATGCCCAGGGTCTGGCAGGCGCGGGCGAACATCATCGAGTGCCGGCACTCGTCGGCGATCTCGGTGAGCGCGAAGCGGAAGTCCGAGGACGAGGAGTCCTTGCAGTACTGGTCGCGCAGCACCATCTGCTGCAGGATCATCTCGAACCAGATGCCGGTCGACATGATCGAGCACACCTCGTGCCGGGTGAGCGTGACCCGCTGCTGCTCGGTCATCTCGTCCCACAGCGCCGTGCCGTACAGGGTGCACCACTGCGGGTTCACCCCGTGCAGGGCCGGGTCCAGCGGCTCGTCCCAGTCCACCTCGGTGGCCGGGTCGTAGGAGAGCTGGGCGACGGAGCTGAGCAGGCGGGCGGAGACGTCCTCGCGCTCCTGCTGGGCGGGAGCGTGGTCCATGGTGGCGGTCATGTCCGTCTGCCTCTCCGTGGAGCTGGAGCTGGGTGTTACCCGAGGTACGCGTGACGAACAGTACCTGTAACAAGAAGCAACACGCAAGAGGTTCGAGGCGTCAGCTCCGGGCGCGCTCGACATAGAACTCCCGGCCCAGGGCCAGCCGGAACAGCGGACCCGGCAGGCGCAGCAGCAGCGCGAGGGTGCGCACCCCGCCGCCGCCCCCGGCCTGGCTGGCGTGCGCGCGCATGGCCGCCCGCTTGGCCGCGCAGTGCGCCCGCACGTCCACCACCAGGGTGATGTCCTCGTGCGCGGTGTAGGCGTGGTCGAGATCGGCGACCCGCGCGTGCACCCCCGGGATCCAGCTGACCGCCCGGACCGCCCGCTGCAGCAGCCTGCGGTCGATCGTCGCCTCCAGCACGCGCGGGGTGCCGGCGAGCTCGGCGGCGCGCACCCCCACCCGGTGCACGGCCACGTGGTCGGGGTGGCCGTAGCCGCCGGCGGGGTCGTAGACGGTGAGCACGTCGGCGGACTCGGCCCGCAGCACGTCCACCAGCCCCGCCGCGGCCACGTCCGTCTCGACCTCGCTGAACCCGCCCGGCCGGGCGCTGTCGCCCCACCCGGAGTCGGCGTGGCCCAGCCACACCACCCGGGCGCAGCCCAGGGCCGTGGCCGAGGCCGCCAGCTCGCCCCGGCGCCGCGCCCCGAGCTCCGCGGTGTCCGCGGCGAGACCCGCCGCGCCGTCGGTGGCGACCACCAGCACCACCCGGTGCCCCTCCGCGGCGGCGCGGGCGAGGCTGCCCCCGGTGAGCAGCACCTCGTCGTCGGGGTGCGCGTGGAACGACACGATCGTCAGGGGCACCGGCCGAGCATGGCAGGGCGTCCAGCGGATGCTCAGCACGTTCACAGTGCTCTTTGGTTCAATGCTCAGCGTGACGTCCACCGCGCCGCTCCGTCGACTGCACCCCAGGTTGCTGGCGTCGGTCGCCGCGGTGGCCGGGGTGGTGGTGCTGCTGGCCGTGCTCCCGCGCGTCGTCGGCACCTCGTGGAACCCGGTCGGCGAGCTGCTCGGGTCGCTGCCCGTGCGCGGGCTGCTCCTGCTGCTCGCCCTCTGGTTCGCCGGCCTGGTCAGCTACTCCTGGGTGCTCACCAGCTCGCTGCCCGGGCTCAGCACCCGCCGCGCGCTGCTGCTGAACCTCTCCGGCAGCGCGGTGGCCAACGTCGCGCCGTTCGGTGGTGCCGCCGGGGTCGGCATGAACTTCGCGATGGTGCGCTCCTGGCGCTTCACCCGGTCGAGCTTCGCGACCTTCACCGTCGTGAGCAACCTGTGGGACTGGCTGGGCAAGCTGGTGGTCGCCGGGGTCGTGCTGACCTGGGTGCTGGCCACCGACGTGCTGCCCGACGGACCGCTGTCCACCGCCGTCGAGTCCGCGCTGGTCGTCCTCGCGCTGGTCCTGTCCGTCGTCGCCGTCGCGCTGACCAGCGCCCGGGCCGCACGAGCCACCGGCGCCCTGCTCGACCGCGCGGTGTGGTTCCGGCCCACGGCGTTCGGCACCAGCCTGCCGGAGCTGCGAGCGAGCACCGTCGCGGTGGCGCGGGAGCGCTGGGTTCCGCTGACCGGCGGGGTGGTCGGGTACCTCCTGCTGCAGGCCGTCCTCCTGGGGGCCTGCCTGCACCTGCTGGGCAGCGACCTCGCGCCGGCCGCGGTGCTGGCCGGGTTCGCGGTCGAGCGGCTGCTCACCCTCGTGCCCCTCACCCCGGGCGGGGCCGGTTTTGCCGACGCCGCCTGCGCCACCATGCTCGTCGCCCTGGGTGGGGACCCGGTCGTGGTGGCGGCGGCGGTGCTGCTCTACCGCGGGTTCACCTTCCTGCTGGAGATCCCCGTCGGCGGGCTCGGCATCCTGGGCTGGCTGCTCGCCCAGCGCCGCTCGGCCGCGGTGGCGGCGGCGTGAGGATCGCGCACGTCACCGACTGCTACCTGCCGCGCACCGGCGGCATCGAGCTCCAGGTGCGCGACCTCGCCGCCCACCAGCGGGCGGCCGGCCACGAGGTGGAGGTGCTCACCAGCACCGAGGCCGCGGCCGGGACGCCCGACGAGCCCGGGGTCCGCCGTCTCTCCCGCCGCCGGCTGCGCACCGAGCTGCGCGAGTTCGACGCGGTCCACGCCCACACCTCGCTCGTCTCGCCCTTCGCGTGGACCGGAGCCGCCACCGGCTCGGACCTGGGCCGGCCGACGGTGGTGACCATGCACTCGGTGCCGCCGCCCGGGCCGGTCCTGTGGGCCGCCGGGCTCGCGGCGGGCTGGCGCCGCTGGGACGTGCAGTGGTCCGCCGTCAGCGAGGTGGCGGCCCGGCCGCTGCGCACCATGCTGCCCGGGCGCGAGGTGCGGGTGCTGCACAACGGGATCGACGTCGACGCGTGGGTGCTGCCGCCGCGTCGCCAGCGGGTCGAGGAGCTCACCGTCGTCAGCGTCATGCGGCTGGCCCAGCGCAAGCGCCCGATCCCCCTGGTGAAGGTGCTGGCGCGGGTGCGGGCGCAGGTCCCGGAGCACGTCCGCCTGCGGGCCGTGCTCGTCGGGGACGGCCCGCGGCGCGCGGACGTCGAGCGCGCACTGGCCCGGCGGGGCATGGACGGCTGGGTGCACCTGGCGGGGCGGCTGGACCGCGAGCAGATCCGGGCGCTGTACCGGGAGTCGGACCTCTACCTGGCCCCGGCGACCCTGGAGTCGTTCGGGCTCGCTGCGCTGGAGGCGCGCTCGGCCGGGCTGCCCGTGGTGGCCATGCGCCGCGGCGGGGTGGGCGAGTTCGTCCGCGACGGGGTGGAGGGGTTCCTCGTCGACGGCGACGCCCAGATGGCGGCCGTGACCGCGCGCCTGCTCCGCGACCGGAACGAGCTCGAGACCCTGCGCGCGCACAACACCGCGACCGCGCCGTCGATGACCTGGGAGCGGGTGGTGGCCGCGAGCCTGGCGGCCTACGGCGCCGCTCCCGCCCGTCGCTGACGCCGGGGTCGGTCAGCGCCCCAGCAGCCCGCCGAGCCCGCCGCCGCCCACCCCGGCCTGCGAGCCGCCACCGGTGCCGCCGATGAGCCCGCCGGGGGGCTGCTCGGAGGGCTGCACGATGACGAAGCCCTGACCGGTGAACTCCAGGGTCATCCGCTCCCCGGTGCTGCGGCCCATCAGCGTGCCGAGGTTCATCTGGTCGTTGCGCTTGATGGAGGTACGCAGCCCGGCCGACCAGGCGACGGCGGCCTGCGGGTCGGCGAAGGTCGGCTGGTCCACGTGCAGCACCACCGGGTGGCCGTGGGTGGTGATGGCGATGCGGCCCTGGCCGGTGAAGACGCAGTTGAACAGCCCGGCGTTGGAGAGCATCCCGCTCAGGCCCTGCACCCGTTGGATGTCGTAGCGCAGCGAGGTCTCGAAGGCCAGCACGTTGGCGCCGTTGATGGTGAGCCCGTCGGTGCCGTCCAGCTCGACGACGTGCACGTCGGCGGCGGCGTCGGCCAGGAAGAGGTCACCCTGGCCGGAGACCTTCATCAGCGGCACGCCCTCGCCGGTGAGCTTCTGCTTGATGATGTTGCCGATCCCACCCGCGCCGAGCGCCTCGAACCTCAGGTTGCCCTGGTAGGCCACCATCGACCCCGAGCGGGCCATCACCTCGCCGTTGAGCGCGACCTTGAGCATCTTGCTGCCCTGGATCTGCATGCCCTGGCCGGAGGCCTCGGCGTGGGTGGGCGCGAACAGGTCACTACGCATCGGTGCGCTCCTCGTCGGGGGGTCCCGGCACGGCACGGTCGGGTCGCCCCCATCGTCCCGGCCCGGGCGGCGGTCGACAAGGTCGCACCCCGCGGTGGAGGGTTCGAGCAGGCTCCGCACCGACCGGGTGGTGGGCCGGACCACCCCCGCCACACCGCCCTCGCCACACCGCTCGCGCCCGGCGACGGTGCCGGACGCGCCGCCCCCTGTCCGGGGTCCGGCCCCCGCGTGGCAGGGTCGCAGCCCATGACGGACTGGACGACGCCCGGGGTGTACCCCGTCGCCCCCGGGGTGCACCGCATCCCGCTGCCCCTGCCCAACGACGGGCTGCGCGCGGTCAACGTCTACGTCATCGACGACGGGGACGGCCCGGTGCTCGTGGACTCCGGGTGGGCCATCCCCGAGTCGCTGGAGCTGCTGCGCGCCGGTCTCGCCGAGCTGGGGACGTCGGTGGCCGACGTGCGACGGGTGCTCGTCACCCACGTGCACCGCGACCACTACACGCAGGCGGTCAGCGTGCGGGCCGAGTCCGGGGCCGACGTGGCCCTCGGGGTCGGCGAGCGGCCGTCGCTGGAGGCCATCCTGGCGCCGGGCGACGTCGGCCTGGCGCGCAACGTGGCGCGGCTGCACCGCTGCGGCGCCGACGAGCTGGCCGGGAAGCTGCCCCGCACGGACGTCGACCCCGGTACCTGGGAGTCCCCGGACACCTGGCTCGAGCCCGGCACGGCCGTCGACCTCGGCGCCCGCACCCTGGACTCCGTGCCCACCCCCGGCCACACCCGGGGCCACGTCGTGTTCGTGGACGCCGCCGCGAGCCTGCTGTTCGCCGGCGACCACGTGCTGCCCTCGATCACCCCGTCCATCGGGGTGGAGCCCGAACCGTCGCGGCTGGTGCTGCGCGACTACATGGACTCGCTGCGGGTGGTGCGCGGCATGCCGGACCGGCAGCTGCTGCCCGCCCACGGCGCGGTGACCGCCAGCGCGCACGACCGCATCGACGAGCTGGTCGCCCACCACGACACGCGGCTGGACGACACCCTGGCTGCGGTGACGGCGGGGTGCACGGTCATGGACGTCGCCCGGGTCATCACGTGGACCCGGCACCAGCGCAGCTACGCCGAGCTGGACCTGTTCAACTCGGTGCTGGCCGTGGGGGAGACCTCGGCGCACCTGGACCTGCTGGTGCACCAGGGGCGCCTGACAAGCCGCGAGGTGGACGGGGTCACCCGGTTCGGCTGAGCCCGGAGCCCTCGGGCGGGGGTCCTAGGCTCGGGTCGTGGAGCAGCGGATCAGCCTCGTCACCCTCGGCGTGGACGACCTCGACCGGGCGCGAACGTTCTACGAGGCGTTGGGCTGGCGGGGCCAGGAGGTCGAGCGGACGGTGTTCTTCCAGGCCGGCGGCCTGGTGGTCGCGCTCTGGGGGCGGGCCGACCTCGCGGCCGAGTGCGGGCTGACCGATCGGTGGTCGGCCGGTGGCGGCGGGATCGCGCTGGCGCACAACGTGCACAGCCGGTCCGAGGTGGACCAGGTGGTCGCCGCCGCCGCGCAGGCCGGGGCCCGGGTGACGAGGCCGGCCGCCGAGACCTCCTACGGCGGCTACGCGGCGGTGTTCACCGATCCGGACGGCCACGCCTGGGAGGTCGCGCACAACCCCGGTTTCGCCCTGGCGGCCGACGGGACGCTGACGGTGCCGGACTTCGGCCTCAGCTGACGACGACGCCACCCACGAGGGCTACGCGCTGGTGTGGCGGAGATGGAGCCGGTCCTCGGGCCGCTGCGCGCCGAGCTCGAGCCCCTGCGCGGCGAGGTGGGCCGGTTGCGCGCCGAGCTGGTGGCGGCTCAGCGCAGGTAGCGCTCCACCAGCTCGTTGCGCAGCTTCCCGGCCGGGTCGTGCTCGTGGACCAGGGCGCGCGCGTCCTCGAGCCGGGGGAACAGCCCACGCACCACCTCGGGGTCCACGGTGTTGACCTTGCCCCAGTGCGGCCGGGCGTCGAGCTCGGCCAGCCGCTGCTCCAGCCGGGGCAGGAACGTCGTCACCCCGGGGGTGTCGGGGAACCACGTGAAGTGCAGGGCCAGGCTGTCGCGGCCCTGGGCGGGGCTGAGCCACAGGTCGTCGGCGGCCACCGTGCGGAGCTCGGAGATCATCAGCAGCGGGGCCATCTCCTCGGCCAGCTCCGCCAGCACCCCGAGGGCGGCGCGGCCGTGCTCGCGGGGCACGAAGTACTCGCTCTGCAGCTCCTCGCCGCTGCTGGGGGTGAAGTCCAGCCGGAAGTGCGGCAGCCGCTCGTGCCACGGGCCCGCGACCGCGCCCTGGGTGGTGCTCGCCGCGGGGTCCTCACCCGGCACCGGGTGGCGCGGTCCGTCGGCCGGGTGCGTGCCGAGCCACCCCTGCGGGGCGGTGGTCCCGGTGTGCTTCTGCCACACCGACGGGCTGGTGCCGGCGCGGTGGTCGGTGAACACGCTGACGCTGTAGGCGCTGTCCATCACCTCGTCGAGGTTCTCCTGCAGGCCGGCGCGGGTGAGGCCCTCCTGGACCACCTGGCGGACGTCGAAGGTCGGGACCAGGTCCAGCACGAGGTGGGTGACCACGCCCAGCGCACCCAGCGACAGCGCCGCACCCTCGAAGCCGGGCTCACCCCGTCGCAGCGTGACCAGCTCGCCGTCCGCCCGGACCAGCTCGACGGCGGCGACGTGGGTGGCGAGGACCTGGTTGCGCACGCCGGAGCCGTGCGTGCCGGTGGCGCAGGCCCCGGCCACGGAGATGTGCGGCAGCGAGCCGGTGTTGGGCAGCGCGAACCCGGCGGCGTGCAGCGGGTTCGCCAGCTCGCCGTAGCGCACCGCCCCCGCGACCCGGGCCTGCGCGCGGGTGGAGTCGATCTCCACCGTGGGCGCCATCCCCGCCAGCACGAGGAGGTCGCCCGGGGTGTCGGCGATCCGGTTGAACGAGTGACCGCTGCCCAGCACCCGCAGGTGGCTGCTGCCGGCCACGAGCGCCTGGACCTCGGCGACGGAGCCCGGTCGGTGCACGGCGGCCGGACGGAAGGCGATGTTGCCGGCCCAGTTGGTGAGGGCGGGAGCAGCGGTGGGCATGGGTCTCAGTGTCCTCCGCACCGCCCGCCCGCCCGCCGGAGCGGGGGTCTCCCGCGGCCCGGTGGACGGCAGCCTCACTCCGCCGGTCGTCCACGCAGCTTCTTGGTCCGCCCCCGCGCGACCTTCTCGTCCACCCGCCGTCGCTGCGAGCCCCGGGTGGGCCGGGTCGGCCGCCGGTTCGGGGCGTCCGGGGCCAGGGCGTCGCTCAGCAGCACCTGCAGCCGCCGCCGCGCGGCCTCGCGGTTGCGCAGCTGGGAGCGCGTCTCGGAGGCGGCGATGACCAGGACCCCGTCCACCAGGCGGGACCCGAGCCGGCGCTGCACCCGCTCGCGCTGCCAGTCGGTGAGCCCACCCACCGAGCGCAGGTCCACCACGAGCTCCACCCGGGAGTCGGTGGTGTTCACGCCCTGCCCACCGGGCCCACCCGAGCGGGAGAACCGCCACCCCAGCTCGGCGCCCGGCAGCACCACGTGCGGGGTCACCCGCAGGTCGGAGTCCACCCGGTCGGCCACGTGGGCCAGTGTCCCGCACGTCGCAACGGGGTTCTGGGCGTGACCTGGGCCACCGGCCCACCGCAACCTTGTGCCACGATGGCCCCAGACCACCGGTGTGACCCGGCGCACCCCACCAGGGTCGCGTCGGGCCGCGCCGCCGCACCCCCCGTCACGAGCGGGACCGCGGACGAGACGACAGGAGCAGACCGTGCCTGAGGACCCCCCGCTCGACCTCCCGAGCACCCCCGCCGCCGACACCCCCGCCGCGAGCACGTTCGCCCCGATGGGCGCCCCGCAGACGATCGCCGGCACGCCGGACGCCGAGCAGGTCATCGCCGGGCTGCGCGCCACCAGCGAGGGCGGCGCCGACCTGGTGCAGCTGCTCACCCCGGAGGGCGTGCGCGTCCCGGACGAGCGCTTCGACTCCTACGTCGCCGACGTGACGGTCGAGGACCTCAAGGGCTACTACCGCGACATGGTCCTGGTGCGCCGGGTGGACCGGGAGGCCAGCGCGCTGCAGCGGCAGGGCCAGCTCGGGATCTGGGTCCCCCTGCTGGGCCAGGAGGCCGCGCAGATCGGCGCGGGCCGGGCGATGGCGCCCCAGGACATGGCCTTCCCGTCCTACCGCGAGCACGGCGTGGCGTGGTGCCGGGGCATCGACCCCACCGAGCTCATGGGGATCTTCCGCGGCACCGACCACGGTTCCTGGGACCCCCGCGAGGTGGGGTTCCACCTCTACACGATCGTCATCGGCAACCAGTGCCTCAACGCGACCGGCTGGGCGATGGCCTCCCGGCTGCACGGCAAGGTGGGCGACGCTGGCCCGAACAGCACGTCCGAGGCCACCATGGTCTTCTTCGGCGACGGGGCCACCAGCCAGGGCGACGTGCACGAGGCCTTCGTCTGGTCGGCCGTCTACGACTCCCCGGTGGTGTTCTTCTGCCAGAACAACCAGTGGGCCATCTCGGAGCCGCTCGAGCGCCAGACCCGTGTCCCGCTGTACCAGCGCGCGCAGGGCTACGGCTTCCCCGGCATCCGGGTCGACGGCAACGACGTGCTCGCCACCCTGGCCGTCAGCCGCTGGGCGATGGAGCAGGCACGCACCGGCAACGGCCCGCTGCTCATCGAGGCGTTCACCTACCGCATGGACGCCCACACCAGCTCCGACGACCCCACGCGCTACCGCCTGGCCGACGAGCTGGAGACGTGGAAGCTCAAGGACCCCATCGAGCGGCTGCGGGTGAACCTCGTCCGCGAGCACGAGGTGGGTCACGAGTTCTTCGACGCCCTGCAGGAGGAGTCCGACGCCCTGGCCGCGCGGCTGCGCGAGTTCGTGACGTCGATGCCCACCCCGGGCCCGGAGCGGATCTTCTCCGAGGTCTACGACGACGTCCCCCCCGAGATCACCCGCCAGCGCGACGAGCACGTCGCCTTCCACGCCTCGTTCGCCGACGCCGAGACCGCAGGAGCCGGCGCATGAGCACCCAGACGCTGACCATCGCCAAGGCGCTCAACACCGCCCTGCGCACCTCCATGGAGGCCGACCCGTCGGTGATCGTGATGGGCGAGGACGTCGGCAAGCTCGGTGGGGTCTTCCGCATCACCGACGGCCTGCAGAAGGACTTCGGTGAGCACCGGGTGCTGGACACCCCGCTGGCGGAGTCCGGGATCATCGGCACCGCGATCGGCCTGGCCCTGCACGGCTTCCGGCCGGTGTGCGAGATCCAGTTCGACGGCTTCGTCTTCCCCGGCTACGACCAGATCGTCAGCCAGCTGGCCAAGATGCGCTACCGCAGCCAGGGCAAGCTGCCCATGCCCGTGGTGGTCCGCATCCCCTTCGGCGGCGGCATCGGCGCGGTCGAGCACCACTCCGAGAGCCCCGAGAGCCTCTTCGCGCACGTCGCGGGCCTCAAGGTCGTGGCCTGCGCGAACCCGGCCGACGCGCACTCCATGCTGCGCCAGGCCATCGCCTCCGACGACCCGGTCATCTTCTTCGAGCCCAAGCGCCGGTACTGGGAGAAGGGCGAGGTCGACCTCGAGGCCACCCCGCCCCCGCTGCACAGCGCCCAGGTGGTCCGCCCCGGCACCACCGCGACCGTGGTCACCTACGGGCCGTCGGTGAAGACGTGCCTGGACGCCGCGACCGCCGCCGCCGCGGACGGCATCGACCTCGAGGTCATCGACCTGCGCACGCTGTCCCCGCTGGACCTGCGGCCGGTGTTCGACTCCGTCCGGCGCACCGGTCACGTGGTGGTGGTCAGCGAGGCCCCGGGCGAGTCGTCCGTGTCGTCGGAGGTGGTGGCCCGGGTGCAGCAGGAGTGCTTCTACTCCCTGGAGGCACCCGTCCTGCGCGTCACCGGCTTCGACACCCCCTACCCGCCGAGCAAGATCGAGGAGGACTTCATCCCCGACCTCGACCGCGTCCTGGACGCCGTCGACCGCTCCCTGGCCCACCGAGACAGGGGCTGACCCGTGGCGATCCAGCAGTTCCTGCTCCCCGACGCCGGCGAGGGCCTCACCGAGGCCGAGATCCTCACCTGGCACGTCGCCCCCGGTGACACCGTCACCGTCAACCAGGTCATCGTCGAGATCGAGACGGCCAAGGCAGCCGTCGAGCTGCCCTGCCCGTACGCGGGCGTGGTCACCGAGCTGCTCGTCGAGCCCGGCGTGACCGTCGCGGTGGGGGTGCCCATCATCTCCATCGAGACCGGCTCGCCCGCGTCGGGCTCGCCGGCTCCAGCCGCACCCGCGGCGGCCGCGAGCACCGGGAAGATCGGCGAGGAGATGCCGGGTGGGCGCATCGCGACGCTCGTCGGCTACGGCCCCCGCTCCGGGGCCGCCGTGCGCCGGGCCCGGACCACCCCGGCTCCGGCCGTGCCCACCCCTGCGGCCGAGGTGCCCGACCTCCCGCCGACGCCGCAGCCCGTGGCCGCACCTGCCGCTGCCGCCCCGGCCGCACCCGTGGCCGCACCTGCCGCTGCCGCCCCGGCCGCACCCGCCCCGGACGCACCCGCCCGGGGCCAGGTGGCCGCCGCGGCGGCCGGGCCCCGCACGGTGCCGCTGGCCAAGCCACCGGTCCGCGCCCTGGCCCGCTCGCTCGGGGTGGACCTGGCGGCGCTCGCCGGCTCCGGGCCGGACGGGGTGATCACCCGGGACGACGTGCGCACCGCCTCCGCCGCGCCCGTGCCGGAGCCCGCCACGGCCGCGGTCGCCCCGGGCGCACCCGCGCTCGAGCGGCGGGTCCCGGTCAAGGGGGTCCGCAGGGCGACCGCGGCCGCGATGGTGGCCAGCGCGTTCACCGCGCCCCACGTCACGGAGTTCCTCACCGTGGACGTCACGCCGATGATGGAGCTCCGCGCACGGCTGAAGGCCCACCCGGACTTCGCGGGGCTGCGGCTCACTCCGCTCACGTTCGCCGCCAAGGCCGTGTGCCTGGCCGCGGCCCGCACGCCGGACGTGAACGCCCGCTACGACGCCGACACCCAGGAGATCGTCTACTTCTCCCAGGTGAACCTCGGTATCGCCGCGGCCACCCCGCGCGGGTTGATGGTGCCGAACGTCCGTGGTGCCCAAGCCCTCTCGCTCGCCGAGCTGGCCGCGGCGCTGGGGGAGCTCACCACCACCGCCCGCGAGGGTCGCACCCCACCCGCCGCCATGACCGGGGGCACGTTCACCATCACGAACGTCGGGGTGTTCGGGGTGGACACCGGCACGCCGATCATCAACCCGGGCGAGTCCGCGATCCTGGCGCTCGGCGCGATCAAGCCGGCGCCGTGGGTGGTGGACGGCGAGCTCGCGGTGCGCACCGTGTGCCAGCTGGCGCTGAGCTTCGACCACCGGGTCGTCGACGGTCAGCAGGGATCACGGTTCCTGGCCGACGTCGGGGCGCTGCTCGCCGATCCGGGTCTGGCCATGACCTACTGATCGTCGACCCCTTCCCGCCAAGTGCGGGCTATTGGCTGCCATCCGGGGGTGAATGGCGACCAATAGCCCGCACTTGGCGGAGCGGTGGGGTGGAGCAGTCCTCGAGTTGTCCACAATGGCGGAAGCTGTCCACAGGGGGCCGGCGGCGCCGCAGCAGCTGAATCTTCGCGACCAGGCTGATGGACATGCGACCACCTCGCCCCGTGCACGTGTCAGGACCGTTCCTCGGCACCGACGCGGTAGTCGCAGGTGTCCTGACCCGGGCCCAGCTCCGCGGCCCCCTCGTGCGGCGTCTGTACCGCGGTGTGTACCTGCACGCTGCGGAGCCGCTCACGGCTGAGGTGCGGGTGCGCGCCGCCACGCTCCTGCTGCCCGGTTCGGCGATCATCACCGGGCGTTCTGCGGCGGTGGTGCGCGGCGTGTCGCTGGGGTGGCCCGACGACCCGGTGGAGGTCGTCGTGCCCGAGGACGACCACTTCGGACCTGTGCGCGGCCTGCACGTGGTGCGCACGGTCGTCCACCCGACGGACTCCGAGCCCTGGGAGCACGGCCACCTGGCCACGCCCGAGCGCGCGGCCTTCGACCTCGTCCGTTGGCGGCCGCTGCCCGAGGCCGTGGGCGATCTCGACTCCGTGGTGCGGGCCGGCACGGTGACGCTGGACGGCGTGCAACGGTACCTCCGCGGCCGCCACGACCACGGGATCGTCAACGCCCGCGCAGCGCTGGAGCTGGCTGATCCCCGGGCGGAGTCCCCGCCGGAGTCGGCGCTGCGTGTGTACCTGGTGCTCGCCGGCTTGGACCCGGTGCCGCAGCACGAGGTGGTGGTTCCCGGCGGGCGCACGGTCCGCGTCGACCTCGCCTTTCCCGGTCGGCGTCTTGCCGTGGAGTACGACGGCGGGTGGCACGTGCTCCGTGAGCAGCTCGAGCGCGACCGCTGGCGGATGGCGGCACTGCGGGCGGCGGGGTGGACGATCGTGCACGTCACGGCGCAGATGATGCGGAGGCCCGCCGCAGTGGTTCGCCAGGTGCAGGCGGAGCTCGCCACGGGGGCCGCCTGATCCCCGCCGGCTCGGACGCCAAGTGCGGGCTATTCGCGATCATTCCGGGGTGGATGACAGCCAAAAGCCCGCACTTGGCGGAAAAAGCCGGGAGGGGGCGGTCAGCGGATGTGCACGCCCGAGATGGCCCGGGCGATGACCAGCTGCTGGATCTGCTCGGTGCCCTCGAAGATGTCGTAGATCTTGGCGTCGCGGTGCATGCGCTCCACCGGGTACTCCCGGGTGTAGCCGTTGCCGCCGAGGATCTGCATGGCCCGCTCCGTGGCGTGCACGGCCACCCGGCCCGCCTTGAGCTTGCTCATCGAACCCTCGCCACTCGTGAAGGGGACGCCGTTCTTGCCCATCCACGCCGCCCGCCACACCAGCAGCCGGGCCGCGTCGATCTCGGTCCTGATGTCGGCGAGCATGAACGCGATGGACTGGTTCTCGATGATCGGCCGCCCGAACACCACCCGGCCCTTGGCGTACTCCAGCGCGTACTCGTAGGCCGCCCGAGCGATGCCCAGCGCCTGGCTTCCGACGATCGGGCGGGTGAGCTCGAAGGTGGCCATGGCCGCCTGCCCACCCCCCTTCCTGCCCTCGCGGGCACGGGCGAGCTTGGCGTCCAGCTTCTCCTTGCCGCCCAGCAGGTTCGCCCCCGGCACCCGCACCTCGTCGAAGAAGATGTCCGCGGTGTTCGAGGCCCGCAGGCCGTGCTTCTTCAGCTTCTTGGAGCGGTCGATGCCGGGGAGGTCGGCCGGCATGACGAAGGCTGCCTGCCCGCGCGAGCCCAGCTCCTTGTCCACCACCGCCTGCACCACCAGCACGTCCGCGATGCCCCCGTTGGTGGCCCACGCCTTCTGCCCGGAGATCACCCACTCGTCGGTGGCCTGGTCGTGGACCGCGCGGGTGCGCATCGCGGAGACGTCGGAGCCGGCCTCGGGCTCCGAGGAGCAGAACGCCCCGGCCTTCACGTCGGCGGCGTCGCCGTAGCACTGCGGGATCCACTCGACCATCTGGTCGGGGGTGCCGGCGGAGAAGATCCCGGCCACGGCCAGGGACGTGCCGAAGATGGCCATCCCGATGCCACCGTCGCCCCAGAACATCTCCTCGTTGACGATCGGGAGGCTCAGGCCGGTCTCGTCGGCCTGCAGGTTCGCCATGGTCTCGAACCCGTAGAGGCCGATCTTGGCGGCCTCCTGCAGGATCGGCCAGGGGGTCTCCTCCCGCTCGTCCCACTCGTGGGCGTTCGGGCGGATGACGTCGGCGGCGAAGCCGTGCGCCCAGTCGCGGAGCTCGGTGTGCTCCTGCGAGAGCTCGAGGGAGAACATGGTGGGTCCTTCCGGGTCGGTCGGGGTCAGGACGTGCGGGGCTCAGGACCGGGGGATGTCGAACAGGTTCGTGAGGTTCGACGCGAAGCCGATGTCGCCGCCGAGCTTGAGCTTGCGGGTCATGAACAGCATCGGGGCGTTGGCGTTGCCGGAGGCGAGCTTGAGGAACTCCGGGAACGAGATCGTCATGGTGGCGCGGGGCTCGGAGTCGGAGGTTCCCTCGGTGACGGTGCAGCCGGTTGGGCTCAGCTCGGTCTCGTAGATCGACTCCGACTCGCCGCCGACGTGCCAGCGGACCAGCGAGGCGCGCGACGAGCTCAGCTTGTCCGGCCGGAAGGCCTCGCCCATCCGGCCGAAGATGGTCTCCAGCACGCGCTCGCGCATCGGGCTGGCGTCGAGGGCCTTGAGCTGGTCGCCGGAGGTCCGCTTCACCATGGTCGCGAACTCGGGCGGGGCCGCGGTGCGCAGCGCGCCACCCTCGACCGTCGCGGCGTCCATGGCGGCCAGGTACTCGGCCACGTCGAGCTTCTTCGGGTCCACGCTCAGGTCGGCCACGGCGCCTCCTCGGGTAGGTGTGTCGGCTGTTCTTACTCGTCGGTAAGTTACGCGACGGTAGGGTTATCGGCAAGAGCGGGGACGGAGGGGGTGCGACGGTGACGACGGCGAAGCGGCTGCCCCGGGCGCAGCGCGAGCAGCAGATGCTCGATGCCGCAGTGGAAGTGTTCTCCCGCAACGGTTTCCACGGATCCTCGATGGATGACATCGCCGAGGTCGCGGCGATCTCCAAGCCGATGCTCTACCTCTACCTCGGGTCGAAGGAGGAGCTGTTCGCCGCCTGCATCACCCGGGAGGCGCTGCGGTTCGTCGAGGCGGTGACGTCCAGCGCTGATCCGACCCTGCCGCCCCGGGAGCAGCTCGCCCGCGGCGCCGAGGCCTTCTTCACCTTCGTCGCAGAGCACCGCGACAGCTGGTTCGTGCTCTACCGCCAGGCCCGCGCCGAGCAGCCCTTCGCCCAGCAGGTGCTCTCCGGCCGCGCCCAGATCGCGCTCGTGGTGTCGGCCCTGCTGCAGCGCGCCAACCCGCACGGCCTGGACGCGGGGTACTTCGACTCCGTCGCGTTCGCGCTGGTGGGGGCGGGGGAGACCCTCGCCGACCGGATGCTCGACCAGGCCGAGCCCGACCCGACGGCCACCGCGACGCTGCTGGTCGGTCTCGCCTGGCACGGCCTCGCGGGAGCCCGCCCCGCGCCCTGAGCCCGCGCGCCCTCAGGAGGGGGTGACGGTGCCGGTCAGGTGCGGGGTGCCGGTCCGGGCGTCGCGGAGGTCGAGCGACCACCGGCCGTCGACCTCGCTCGCGGTGAACGCCACCGTGCCCGGCAGCAGCACCGGCCGTCGGAAGCCGACCTCCTGGACGTAGCCGGCGGGCAGGCGACCCTCGAGGTCGGCGAGGCACCGTGCCGCGGTCCACATGCCGTGGGCGATCGCCCGGGGGAAGCCGAGGGCCCGTGCGGTCCACGGGTGCAGGTGGATGGGGTTGCGGTCGCCGGAGACCGCTGCGTAGCGACGGCCGAGCCCACCGTCGAGACGCCACCGTGCGCCGGCGGTCGGGGCGTCGGGCTCGCCCCCGGAGCCGCCTCCCGCGGGCCCGGACCGGTGCAGGTAGGTCGACGTCGACTCCCACACGCGCTCCCCGGCCACGTCCACCTCGGTCACCAGGTCCACCTGTCGGCCGCGCTCGTGCGGACGGAGCTCGGCCGCCCGCACGGTGACCCCCAGGGCCTCCTCGGCGCGGACGGGCCGGTGCACGTGGATGCGGTTGGCCACGTGCACCAGCCCGAGCAGCGGGAACGGGAAGTCGCCGGCGCTCATGAGGTGCATCTGCAGCGGGAAGCCGAGGACGTGCGGGTAGGTGCCCGGAAGGGTGTCGCGGAGGCCGAACCCGCACACCCGGGTGTACTCGGCGAGGTGGCCCCGGTCGACCCGCACGCCCTCCAGCCGCAGCTCGCGGTCGGTCAGGGTGGAAGGCCGGTGGCCGGGCCGCGGCAGGGCCCCGAGCGCTGCGCGCAGGTACGACGCGGCCAGCCCCGGGGGGGAGGTCAGGGTGTGGGGCGCCATCACGCCCCCAGCAGGCTCTGGCCGCACACGCGCACCACCTGGCCGGTGACGGCGGCGGACCCGGGGCTCGCGAACCACGCCACGGTCTCGGCGACGTCCACCGACAGCCCGCCCTGGCCCAGCGAGCTCAGCCGCCGGCCGCCCTCGCGGGTGACCAGCGGGATGGCTGCGGTCATGGCCGTCTCGATGAACCCGGGGGCCACGGCGTTGATGGTGACGCGCCTCGTGGCCAGCTCGGGTGCGAGGGCCTGGACCAGCCCGATGACCCCGGCCTTGCTCGCGGCGTAGCTGGTCTGGCCGGCGTTGCCCGCGATCCCCGCCAGGGACGACACCCCGACCACCCGCCCGCCGTCCCGCAGCGCCCCGGCCGCGAGCAGGGCGGCCGTGATCCGCTGCGGAGCCAGCAGGTTCACCGCCATCACCGACGTCCACCGGTCGGCGTCCATGTTGACGAGCTTCTTGTCCCGGGTGATGCCGGCGTTGTGCACCACGACGTCGACGCCACCGTGCCGGGTGAGCAGGTGCTCGGCGAGCACGGCCCCGGCGTCGGGGCCGGTGACGTCCAGCGCGAGCGAGGTGCCGCCGACGGCGTTCGCGGTGGCCGACAGCGCCTCGCCCGCGGCGGGGACGTCCGCGCAGACCACGTGCGCACCGTCGCGGGCCAGCACCTCGGCGATGGCGGCCCCGATGCCCCGCGCTGCGCCGGTCACGACGGCGACCTTCCCGGCCAGCGGGCGGTCCCGGTCCGCGGGAGCGTCGGGGTGGTCGGTCGGTGAGGGCGAGCCGACCCGGACGACCTGGCCGTCGACGAACGCGGAGCGCCCGGAGAGCAGGAACCGCAGCGTGGACTCGAGCTGGTCGATGCCGGCACCGGGCGCGACGTGGACCAGCTGGGTGGTCGCGCCGCGCACCTGCTCCTTGGCGAGGGAGCGGGTGAAGCCCTCCAGCGCGCGCTGGGCGACGGACTCGTCGACGGTGGCGGTGTGCTCGGGTGCGGTGCCCAGGACCACCACCCGCCCGCTGGGGGCCAGCCGACGCAGCACCGGGTGGAAGAAGGTGTGCAGCTGCTGCAGCCCCTCCACGTCCGTGATCCCGGTGGCGTCGAGGACCAGCGCACCGAAGCGGGGGGCGTCCGGCTCGGCCAGGCCGTGCACCGCGAGCTGCTCGCGCAGCGCCTCGACCAGTCGGCCCACGCCGCCGACCAGCACCGGGCCGTCCAGGGCGGGCTGCCCGGGGACGAAGCGGCGCAGCGGCTCGGGCCGGGGGAGGCCGAGCCGGGCGGCGATCGCGGCCCCGGGTCCGGAGGCGACGAGCTGGGAGTAGCGGTCGGTGGTCTGCGCCATGGTGGGGCCTCCTCGAGTCCGGGTGTGGTCGACAACGAACTTACTCACGAGTAAGAATACTCATGAGTAACCACCTACGTCGAGGAGCAGCAGCCATGGCGCCGTCCGCACCGTCCGCCCGACCCGTCGCGATCCTCGGCGGCAACCGCATCCCCTTCTCCCGCTCCGACCGCGCGTACGCCCACGCGAGCAACCAGGACATGTTCACCGCCGCCCTCGACGGTCTGGTCAGCCGGTTCGGGCTGCAGGGCGAACGCCTGGGCGAGGTCGTCGGGGGCGCGGTGCTCAAGCACAGCCGGGACGTCAACCTCACCCGCGAGTGCGTGCTGGGCAGCGCCCTGGGTGCCGACACCCCGGCGCACGACGTCTCCCAGGCCTGCGGCACCGGCCTCCAGACGGCCCTCGCGGTGGGCAACGCGATCGCCCTCGGCCACATCGAGGCAGGTGTCGCCGGCGGGGTGGACACCACCTCGGACGCCCCGGTCGCGGTGAACGAGGACCTGCGCCGGGTGCTGCTGCAGCTCAACCGCACCCGGTCCACGGCCGGGCGGGTGAAGCTGCTTGGATCGCTGCGCCCCGGCCAGGTGGTGCCCGAGGTACCGCGCAACGGCGAGCCGCGCACCGGGCTGTCGATGGGGGAGCACGCCGCCCGCACCGCGCTGGAGTGGGGCATCACGCGGGCGGCGCAGGACGAGCTCGCCGCGGCCAGCCACCAGCACCTGGCCGCGGCCTACGAGCGGGGCTTCCTGGACGACCTCGTGACGCCGTTCCAGGGGCTGCGCCGCGACGACACCCTGCGCCCGGACAGCACCGTCGAGACGCTCGCGGCACTGCAGCCGGTGTTCGGCAGGGGGCCCGGCGCGACGATGACCGCGGGGAACTCCACGCCGCTGACCGACGGTGCCTCGACCGTGCTGCTGGCCAGCGAGGAGTGGGCGGCGACGCGCTCGCTGCCGGTGCTGGCCTACCTCACGCACTCCGAGACCGCGGCCGTGGACTACGTGCACGGGCGGGACGGGCTGCTCACCGCGCCGGTGTTCGCGGTGCCGCGGATGCTGGCCCGTGCTGGGCTGATCCTCGCGGACTTCGACTACGTGGAGATCCACGAGGCGTTCGCCTCCCAGGTGCTGGCCACCCTGGCCGCGTGGGAGGACGAGACGTTCTGCCGCGAGCGGCTCGGGCTCGACGGCGCGCTCGGGACGGTCGACCGCGCGAGGCTGAACGTGAACGGGTCGTCCCTGGCGGCCGGTCACCCGTTCGCGGCCACCGGCGGGCGCATCGTGGCGACCCTGGCGAAGCAGCTCGCGGAGAAGGGGTCCGGGCGCGGTCTCATCTCGATCTGTGCCGCCGGCGGCCAGGGCGTGACCGCGATCCTGGAGCGCTGAGGCCGTCGAGCGCTGAGGACGTCGAGCGCTGAGGCCGTCGAGAGGTTGCTAAGGCCTTCTACCACCGACGCTAGACGGGCGGAGACGACACGATGGACGCCATCCGCATCGCGCTCTCTGCGCGCCTATCGGGGCAGCACTAGAGAGCCGCATACGGTCACGTGGTGGATCCCGTGCGCAACCCCTTCGCCCCCGGGGCCGGCCAGCGCCCACCCGAGCTCGCCGGCCGTGACCGCGAGCTGGACGCCTTCGACGTGCTGCTCGAGCGCGTCTCCCGCGGTCGGCCCGAGCGCAGCCTCGTGCTCACCGGGCTGCGGGGGGTCGGCAAGACGGTGCTGCTCGGCGAGCTGCGCTCACGTGCCCTGCAGCGCGGCTGGGCCACCGGCAAGGTCGAGGCCCGTGCGGGGGCGGACCTGCGCCGCCCGCTCAGTGCCGCCCTGCACCGGGCCGTGCGCGACCTCGCGGTCCGCCACCGCGCACCCGACCGGGTCGAGGAGACGCTGGGCGTGCTGAAGGCCTTCGCGCTCAAGGCCAACCCCGAGGGCACCGGCATGCGGGACCGCTGGCAGCCGGGCATCGACGTGCCGGCCACCCGGGGCCGGGCGGACTCCGGTGACATCGAGATCGACCTGGTGGAGCTGTTCACCGCCGTGGCCGAGCTGGCCGCCGACGTCGGCACCGGCCTGGTGCTCCTGCTCGACGAGATGCAGGACCTGGGCCCCGACGACGTCTCCGCCCTCTGCGCCTCGTGCCACGAGCTCAGCCAGTCGGGGGCGCCGCTGGTGGTGGTCGGGGCGGGCCTGCCCCACGTGCCGAGCGTGCTCGCGGCGAGCAAGTCCTACTCCGAGCGGCTGTTCCGCTACCTGCGCATCGACCGGCTGGACGCGGTGGCGGCCGACCGCGCGGTGCGGACGCCGATCGAGCGGGAGGGCGCCACCATCGACGACGACGCGCTGCTCGCCCTGCACACCGCATCGGGGGGCTACCCCTACTTCGTGCAGGCCTACGGCAAGGCCGCCTGGGACGCCGCACCGGGGGACTCCGTCACCGCGGCGGACGTGGCGATCGCCGCTCCGGAGGCGGAGCTCGAGCTCGCGGTCGGCTTCTTCGGCAGCCGGCTGGAGCGGGCCACCCCCGCCGAGCGGGAGTACCTGCACGCCATGGCCGAGCTCGCGGGGGCCGATGACGAGGCGGTGCCCACCGCGCAGGTCGCGCTGCACCTGGGCCGCAAGGCGTCGTCGCTGAGCCCGGCGCGCGACAGCCTGCTCAAGAAGGGGCTGGTGTACGCGACCGAACGGGGATTCGTCGCGTTCACGGTGCCGCACTTCGGACGATTCCTGGCTGGTCGCGACCACAGTCGGGACGATCAGCGGTGAGTGTGCCGTATCACCACTGAATCGTTGGCATTGAGTGGTACGAGCGTGCACAATGAAGAAGTCAGCACATCAGCACCAGCTCAGGAGCCATGAGAGCCATGAAGGTCACGTCCCGCATCAAGGCCAACCGCACCGCCGCTCGGGCCCGTCGCGACTTCCAGCGCGCCGTGCACGGAGCGTCGACCCCGGCGCTGCGTGACGAGCTCATCACCATGGCCCAGATCCAGAGCGCCTCGCACATGCGCTGAGCGCCCTCCAGCGCTCGCCCCCGTCGACGTGTAACGCCCTTCCGGGCACCGTCGATACAGAGTCAGACCCCCGCTGCTGCCCGACCCCCGACCTGGCCGCAGCGGGGGTCTTTCCACGTGCCGAGCCGGGCGGAACAGGCCCGCCCCGCGCGGGCGTTCCCCTGGCGTGACCGCCACCGCCCCTCGCCGTCGTGCCCCCGGGGCCGGTCGTGCCCGGGTCCGCGCCCCCGAGCTCACCGGCTCCGGCGGCTGGATCCACACCGCGGAGCCGATCACCCTCGCCGGCCTGGGCGGCCGGGTGGTCCTGCTCGACTTCTGGACCTCCGGCTGCATCAACTGCCTGCACGTGCTGGAGGAGCTCCGCCCGCTCGAGGCGAGGTGGGCCCAGGAGCTGGTGGTCCTCGGCGTGCACTCCCCGAAGTTCGCCCACGAGGCCGACCACGACGCCCTCGCCGCGGCCGCCGCCCGGCACGGCGTGCACCACCCCGTGCTCGACGACCCCGAGCTGCGCACCTGGGACGCCTACAACGTCAAGGCGTGGCCGACCCTGGTCCTCGTGGACCCGGAGGGCTACGTCGTGCACGTGGCCGCGGGCGAGGGCCACGCGGGCATCGGCGGCGCGATCGACCGGGCGCTCACCGAGGTCGTGGCGGACGCCACCGCCCGGGGCACGCTGCGCACCGGGGACGGCCCGTACCGGGCGCCGGCCACCACCGGTACCCCCCGGCGCTTCCCGTCCGCGGCCCTGGCCACCCGCACCGGGACCGTGCTGGTCTCCGACGCCGGGCACCACCAGGTGGTCGAGCTGGAGGCCGACGGGGTCACCGAGCTGCGCCGCTGGGGGACCGGCACCCGGGGAGCGCCGTTCACCGAGCCCGCGGGCATGACGCTGCTGCCCGCCGCGGTGGCCGCCGCCGTCGGCTACGACGTGGTGCTCGCCGACACCGCGGGCCACCAGCTGCACGGGCTGTCGCTGGCCACGGGCACCTCGCGGGTGGTCGCGGGGACCGGGGACCAGTGGCGGCACGGCGCTAGCTCCGACGGACCAGCCGCCGCCACCGCGCTGACCAGCCCCTGGGACGTCGAGTGGTGGCCGGCGCTCGGCGAGGTGGTGGTGGCCATGGCCGGCAACCACACCCTCGGCGCCCTCGACCCCGCCGCGGGCACCGTGCGACGCCTCGCCGGGACCACGGTCGAGGGGCTGCTCGACGGCCCGCTCGCCGAGGCCTTCCTGGCCCAGCCCTCCGGCCTCGCCGCGGAGGGTGACCGGCTGTGGTTCGTCGACGCCGAGACCTCCGCGCTGCGCTGGCTGGAGGCGGGCCGGGCGCACACCGCCATCGGCACGGGGCTGTTCGACTTCGGTCACCGTGACGGCCCGGCCGAGCAGGCGCTGCTGCAGCACCCGCTGGGGGTGGCGGTGCTCGCCGACGGCTCGGTGGCCGTGGCCGACACCTACAACCGCGCCGTGCGCCGCTACGACCCCGCCACCGGTCTGCTGAGCACCCTCGCCCGGGACGTCGACGAGCCGCACGCCGTGCTCGTGCTCGGGGGTGAGCTGCTGGTGGTGGCCTCGGCCGGTCACGAGGTGCACGCCCTGCCGGCACGACGCGAGCTCGTGCACGGCTCGGCCCCGCCGGTGGTCCGCCCGCCCAGCCAGCTGTCCCCCGGACCGGTGCGGCTGGGCGTCGTGCTCACGCCACCGCCCGGGACGCACCTCGACGAGCGGGAGGGCCCGGCCACCCGGCTCGAGGTGAGCGCCACCCCGCCCGGGCTGCTGGTCGAGGGGGCGGGCACCGGCACGGGGCTGGTCCGCGAGCTCGTGCTGGCCGCCGGGACCGACGGTGTGCTGCACGTGAGCGCCCGGGCCGCGGCCTGCGACACCGGCGTCGAGAACCCCGTGTGCCAGGTGGTGCGGCAGGAGTGGGAGGTGCCGCTGCGGCTGGTCGAGGACGGCCCGCGCACCCTCGAGCTTTTGATGGGTGGCCCCGCCGGGCCGGAGCGGGTGTGAGCCCGCGGTCGATGGGTGCTTGACCGCGCCCTGACCCGTGTATGACCAGGCACGTATCGTGGCGCCGGCGGAGCGGGAACCCCCTTCCGGCAGCGTGACGGGGAGGTGCGGCCGAGGTGGACGAGCGCGAGCGTGCGGAGGACGGCACCGACCCCGGTTCGACCTCGGCCCTGCGGCCGCCGGACGAGCCCTTCGTGGTCCCGGACCTCGGTGAGCACCCGCCCGCCCGGCGCCGCCGCCGGCGGGTGCCCCGCACCGTCCTCGTGGGGCTCGGAGTCCTGCTGCTGTTCGCCCTCGTCTACGCAGGCGACCTGCTGACCTCCCGCGGCGACGTGCCGCGCGGCACCGTGGTGGCCGGGGTGGCGGTCGGTGGGCTCGACCCGGCCGCCGCCGAGGCCTCGTTGCGCTCGAGCCTCGAGGCACGGGCCACCGCCGCTGTCGTCGTGACCGCCGGTGACGTCACCACCGAGCTCGACCCGGTGTCCGCCGGGCTCGGCCTCGACTGGCCCACGACCCTGGCGCAGGCCGGGGCGCAGCCGCTCAACCCCTGGACGCGGCTCACCTCGTTGTACAGCGAGCGCGAGGTGCCCGTGGTGACCTCCACCGACACCGCGGCCCTCGCCACCGCCGTGGAGACGCTGCGCGCGAAGACCGACCGCGCCGCCGTCGAGGGCGCCCTCGGCTTCGACGGGGCGACCCCGGTTCCCGTGAGCCCCGCCCCGGGCCAGACCGTGGACGGGCCCGCCGCCACCGAGCTGCTCGCGGCGAGCTGGTTCGGCGGACAGCCGGTGGTGCTGGCGGTCACGGAGCTGCCGGTCACCGTGACGCCCGAGGGGGTGTCGGCCGCACTGGCCACCGTCGCGACCCCGGCCGTCTCCGCGCCGTTCACGGTCACGGGCACCGCCGACGCCGTCGCGGTCCTCGACCCGGCCGGGATCGCGGCCGTCCTGAGCTTCGCGCCGGACGGCGCGGGCGGGTTGACCCCCACCGTGGACGTCGCCGCCGCCACCGCGGCCCTGGCCCCGCAGCTGGCCGGCACCGAGACCACGGCCACCGACGCCACGGTCCGCCTCGCGGGGGGTGCGCCCCAGGTGGTCCCCGCCGTCGACGGCACCTCCATCGACTGGCCTGCGACGCTGACCGACCCGCTCGCCCTGCTCACCGGAGCCTCCCGGCGCGTAGCGGCGGTCTACGCCCACTCGCCCGCCAGGTTCACCACCGAGCAGGCGAAGGGTCTCGGCATCACCGAAGTCATCGGGGAGTTCACCACCGGCGGCTTCGGCGACGCGTCCGGGATCAACATCCGACGGGTGGCCGAGCAGGTGCAGGGCGCGGTGGTCAAGCCCGGCGAGACGTTCTCGCTCAACGGCTACACCGGCACCCGGGGCACCGCCCAGGGCTACGTGGAGTCGGGGATCATTTCCAACGGTCGCGCGGGCACGGCGGTCGGTGGCGGCATCAGCCAGTTCGCCACCACGCTCTACAACGCCGCCTACTTCGCCGGGATGACCGACGTGCAGCACAAGGAGCACAGCTACTACATCTCGCGCTACCCGGCGGCCCGCGAGGCCACGGTGTTCGAGGGGTCCATCGACCTGCGGTTCGCGGTGCCCACCAGCACGGGCATCCTCATCCAGACCATCGGGACGTCCTCGAACATCACGGTCCGCATCTGGGGCACCCGGACCGTCGAGGTCGAGTCCATCGGCGCCGCCCGGACCGACCCCACCTCCCCGAGCACGGTGACCCTGCCCGCGGGTCCGGACTGCTCCAGCTCCGGTGGGGCGCCCGGCTTCACCACCAGCGACACCCGCGTCATCCGCAGCGCGGCGACCGGCGCGGAGATCTCCCGGAGCACCCGCACGGTGCGGTACAACCCGCAGCCGATCGTGGTGTGCGAGGCCCCGGCCCCGGCCCCGGCCCCCGCGCCTCCCGGCTGACCCCCATAACGCGCCAAGTGCGGGCTTCTGGTCGTCATTCCGGGTGGAATGACAGCCAGAAGCCCGCACTTGGCGGGTGGCTCAGGTCAGAAGGCGGCCTCGTCGAGCTCCATGATGGCGTTGTCCTCGTTCTCGGTGACCACGCGGCGGGCGGACAGCTCCGGCAGCACCGTCCTCGCGAAGTACGACGCCACCGCGACCTTGCCCTCGTAGAACGCCGTGTCCCTGGGAGCGACCTCGCCGCCCAGGGCGGTCAGGGCCACCGTGGCCTGGCGCAGCAGCAGCCACCCGATGAGCAGGTCGCCCACGCTCAGCAGGGTGCGCACGCTGGACAGGCCCACCTTGTACAGGTTGGTGGCGTCCTCCTGGCTGGCCACCAGGTTCTGCGTCATCGACGCGAGCATCCCCTGGACGTCGGTCAGGGCGGTGGCGAGGTGCTCGCGCTCCACCTTGAGCCGGCCGTTGCCGCTGTCCGCGTCGAGGAAGGCCTGGATCTCGCCGTTGACGAAGCCCAGCGCCTGACCCTTGTCCCGGATGATCTTGCGGAAGTAGAAGTCCTGCGCCTGGATGGCCGTGGTGCCCTCGTAGAGGGTGTCGATCTTGGCGTCCCGGATGTACTGCTCGATGGGGTAGTCCTGCAGGTAGCCGGAGCCGCCCAGGGTCTGCAGGCTCTGCGCGAGCTGCTCGTAGGCCCGCTCGGAGCCGACGCCCTTGACGATGGGCAGCAGCAGGTCGTTGACCCGCTCGGCCATCGACACGTCGGTGTCGGTGCCCTCGGCGGCGGCGATCTCGTCCTGGAAGGTGGCGGTGTAGAGGTACACGGCACGCAGGCCCTCGGCGTAGGCCTTCTGCATCATGAGGCTGCGGCGCACGTCCGGGTGGTGGGTGATGGTGACCCGGGGGGCGGCCTTGTCCGTCATCTGCGTGAGGTCCGCGCCCTGCACGCGCTGCTTCGCGTAGTCCAGCGCGGTGAGGTAGCCGGTGGACAGCGTGCCGATGGCCTTGGTGCCCACCATCATCCGCGCGTGCTCGATGACCTTGAACATCTGCGCGATGCCCTCGTGCACCTCGCCGACGAGCCAGCCCTTGGCCGGGACGTCGGTGCCGCCGAAGGTGAGCTCGCACGTGGCGGAGGCCTTCAGGCCCATCTTGTGCTCGACGTTGGTCACGAACACGCCGTTGCGCTCGCCCAGCTCGCCGGTCCCGCCGTCGAAGTGGAACTTGGGGACGAAGAACAGCGACAGGCCCTTGGTGCCGGGCTTGTGCCCCTCCGGCCGCGCGAGCACCAGGTGGAAGATGTTCTCGGTCATGTCCTGGTCGGCGGAGGTGATGAAGCGCTTCACGCCGTCGATGTGCCAGGAGCCGTCGTCCTGCTGCACGGCCCTGGTGCGCCCGGCGCCCACGTCGGAGCCGGCGTCGGGCTCGGTGAGGACCATGGTGGCGCCCCAGCCACGGTCGACGCAGATCTTCGCCCAGCCCTTCTGCTCCTGGGTGCCGCAGTCGTGGAGCACCTGGGCGAAGCTGGGGCCGGCCATGTACATGAAGGCGGCCGGGTTGGAGCCGAGCAGCATCTCGTTGATGGCCCAGACCAGCGAGCGGGGCGCGGGCACGCCGCCGATCTCCTCGCGCAGGCCCATCCGGTACCACTCGCCGTCCATGAGGGCCGCGAAGCTCTTCTTGAACGGCTCCGGCAGGGACACGCTGCTGGTCGCGACGTCGAAGACGGGCGGAGTGCGGTCGGTCCCGACGAACGACTCGGCCAGCGGGCCCTCGGCGAGCAGCCGGACCTGGGCGAGCAGGTCGCGCGCGGTCTGCTCGTCGAGGTCCGCGAAGGGTCCGGTGCCGAGGCGTTCGCCGAGCCGCAGCACCTCGAACAGGGTGAACTCGATGTCGCGGAGGTTGCTCTTGTAGTGGCCCATCTCGATGCTCTTCTCCGGTGAGTCGTGCCGCAGCGCGGATGTGCTACTGGCCGGTAACTTAGATGGTACTACCGGCGGGTAACCGCGGCACGAGCACCGCCGGTGACCGGGTACCGACGGTGGTCAGTCCGGGGGCAGCGCAGCGAGCAGGTCGGCCTCGGCCCGGTGCAGGTAGTCGGTGAGCAGGTCCGCGGCGCCCGGGGGATCGCCGGCCTCGAGCCGGGCGCACACGGCCTCGTTGCCGGACAGGTAGGGCAGGTGGAAGTCCCCCGCCCCGCTCACGCGGTGGAACACCAGCCGCATCTCGGCCAGCAGCAGCGCCATCTGCTGGTCCAGGCGCGGGCTGCCGGCCAGGGCCACGACGGCCCGGTGGAAGTGCTGGTTGGCCGTGCCCACCCCGTCCCCGTCGTCGGCGGCGGCGGCGCGCTCGCCCTCGGTGACCGCGGCCCGCAGGGCGCCGGTGACGGCGGGGCCGGGGCCGGCCAGCCGCAGCGCACCGGGCTCGAGGACCCGGCGCGCCTGGTAGACGTCGCGCACGGTGCTCACGCCCGGGGTCGCGACGACGACCCCGCGGTGCGGCACGCGGGCGAGCACCCGCTCGGCGACCAGCTGGCCCAGCGCCTCGCGGACGGTGTTGCGGGAGACGGCGAGGGCGTCGCAGAGGGGCTGCTCCGGCAGCCGCGTGCCCGAGCGGAGCCGGCCCTCGGCCACCTCGCTGCGCAGGACGTCGGCCACCCGGTCCGCGGTGCTGGCCGCGGTGATGCGGCCCCGGGCCGCCGCGAGACCGACGAGCGGATCCGCGTCGACCGGGCCGGGGGACGTGTCCACCACGTCACCGTAGAGGACGTTCACGTGCCTGATCGTCAGATAGTTCTATTGACCCCTTGTCGGATTGTTGAACAATCTCTACCGTACGCAGTGGTCCCGGTCACACCCGGCGGGACCGCCCGCGACACCGACGAGAGGCACCCTCGTGTCCGACACCCCCGCTGCCGTCACCGCAGCCCCCGGCAAGGCGAGCCGCTCGGCCGTGGTGGGGGCGATGTTCCTGATGGCCACCAGCGCCATCGGCCCCGGCTTCATCACCCAGACCACGACGTTCACCGCGCGGCTCGGCGCTGCGTTCGCCTTCGCGATCCTGATCTCGATCCTGGTCGACGTCGCCGTGCAGCTGAACGTCTGGCGGGTCGTGGGGGTGTCCGGCAAGCGGGTCAACGAGCTCGGGAACTCGGTGGTGCCGGGGCTCGGCTGGGCGCTGGCCGCCCTCGTCGTGGCCGGCGGCGTCGTGTTCAACATCGGCAACATCGGGGGCTCGGGGCTGGGCACCGAGGCGATGTTCGGCCTCGACGCCAAGATCGGCGGTGCGATCTCCGCGCTCGTCGCGATCGGGATCTTCCTGAGCAAGAAGGCCGGGGTGGCGCTGGACCGGATCGTCGTGGTCCTCGGCGCGGCGATGATCCTGCTGACGGGCTACGTCGCCGTCGTCTCGGGCCCGCCCGTCCTCGACGCCCTGCGCAACACCATCGCCCCGGAGACCGTCGACCTGCTGGTCATCACCACCCTCATCGGCGGCACCGTCGGCGGGTACATCACCTACGCCGGGGCGCACCGGCTGCTCGACTCCGGGCTGACGGGCCCTTCCCACGCTCGCGCGATCGCGCGCAGCTCGGTGATCGGCATCCTGGTGACCGCGGTGATGCGGGTGCTGCTGTTCCTCGCCGTGCTCGGCGTCGTCGCCGGCGGGGTCACCCTGGCCAAGGACAACCCGTCGGCGAGCGCGTTCCAGGCCGCTGCCGGGCAGGTGGGTCTGCGCGTGTTCGGCATCATCCTGTGGGCGGCCAGCCTGACCTCGGTGATCGGCGCCGCTTACACCTCGGTCAGCTTCCTGACCACCCGCCGCACGCGGGAGCGCACCCGGAACCTGCTCACGGTCGGCTTCATCGCGGGCTGCGCCGTGCTCTACCTCGTCATCGGCGCGGCCCCGGTCAAGCTGCTCGTGTTCGCCGGGGCGTTCAACGGGCTGATCCTGCCCGTCGGGTTCACCCTGGTGCTGTGGGTGGCATGGCGCCGGCGCGACCTGCTGGAGGGCTACCGCTACCCGGCGTGGCTGCTGGGGGTGGGCGTGCTCGCGTGGCTGGTCACCCTCTACCTGGGCTACGCCGCGCTGACGAGCCTGGGCAACCTGTGACCGTCGCGGTGGACCTGAACAGCGACGTCGGCGAGTCGTTCGGCCGCTGGACCCTGGGCGACGACGAGGCCGTGCTGGCCAGCGTGACCAGCGCGAACGTGGCGTGCGGCTTCCACGCCGGGGACCCCACCACCCTGCGGCGCACCTGCGAGCTCGCGGTGGCCGGCGGGGTCGTGGTCGGGGCCCAGGTGGGCTACCGCGACCTCGCCGGGTTCGGCCGCCGCTTCCTCGACGTCAGCGCCCGCGAGCTGGCCGACGACGTGCTCTACCAGCTCGGGGCGCTGGAGGCCCTGTGCCGGGTGAGCGGGACCCGGGTGCGCTACGTCAAGCCGCACGGCGCGCTGTACAACGCGGTCGTGCACCACCAGGAGCAGGCTCGGGCGGTGGTCGACGCCGTGCACGCCTACGACCCCGGGCTGCCCGTCCTCGGCCTGCCCGGGTCGGTGTTCCTCGACGCCGCGCGGGCGAAGGGGCTGCGCGCCGTGCCGGAGGCGTTCGCCGACCGCGGGTACACCGCCGCCGGCACCCTGGTGCCGCGGACCGGGGCCGGCGCGCTGCTGAGCGACCCGGACCTGGTCGCCGCGCGGGTGCTGCGGCTGGTCACCGAGGGCGTCGTCACCGCCGTCGACGGCACCGACGTGCCGGTGCGGGCCGAGTCGGTGTGCCTGCACGGGGACTCGCCGGGGGCGGTCGCGATGGCGCGGGCCGTGCGGTCCACGCTCGACGGCGCGGGGGTCCCGGTCGTGGCGTTCGCGGGCGGGCCCGGTGCCTGAGGCCCGCGTGCTCCCGTGCGGGGACACGAGCCTGCTGCTGGAGGTCGTCGACCTCGACGCGGTGCTCGCCGTCGCCGCGGCGGTCGAGGAGGTCCGGGCGGAGCTCGCGCTGCTCGACGTCGTCCCCGGGGCGCGGACGGTGCTGGTGACGGTCGAGCCCGGCCGTGCGCTGGGTCCGCTGGGCCAGCGCCTGCAGGACCTCGCCCGCACGGCCCCCGACGCCGCGGCGGCGCGCCACGGGGACGAGACCAGGATCGAGGTGGTCTACGACGGGCCGGACCTCGACGAGGTGGCGGCGCTGACCGGGTTGAGCCGGCAGCAGGTGGTCCGCGCGCACACCGGCACCCCCTGGCGGATCGGGTTCGGTGGCTTCGCCCCCGGCTTCGTCTACCTCGTGGACGGCGACCCCCGGCTGGCCGTGCCGCGCCGCACGGAGTCCCGCACCAGCGTGCCCGCGGGATCGGTGGGCCTCGCGGGGGCGTTCAGCGGGATCTACCCCCGGGCCTCGCCCGGCGGCTGGCAGCTGCTGGGGCGCACCGGTGCCCCCCTGTTCGACCTCGACCGCGACCCGCCGGCCCTGCTCCGCACCGGCGGCTGGGTGCGCTTCGTCGCGGTGCTCTCGTGAACCCGGTGGGTCCGTGAGCGGGGTGCGCGCGGGCCTGACCGTGCTGGCCACCGGCCCGCTGGCCCTGGTGCAGGACCGCGGCCGACCCGGCCTCGGTGGCACGGGCGTGGGCTGCTCCGGCGCCGCCGACCGCCGCTCCCACGACCTCGCGAACCGGCTGGTGGCCAACGACCCCGGTGCCGCGAGCATCGAGGTCACCCTCGGCGGGCTGCAGGTCCGGGCAGAGGTCGACCTGACCGTGGCCGTGACCGGTGCGCCCGCGCCCGCCGACGTGGCCGGCACCCCGGTCGGGCACGCCGCGGTGCTGCGGCTGCGGGCCGGGCAGGTGCTGACCCTGGGGTGGGCGCCCAGCGGGCTGCGCAGCTACCTCGCAGTGCGGGGTGGGATCGACGTCGCCCCCGTGCTGGGCTCGCGCGCCACCGACGTGCTCTCCGGGCTCGGCCCGCCGCCGCTCGCCGTGGGCACCGTGCTGCCCGTCGGGCCCGCCCCGCACGGTGCCCCGGTGGTGGACCAGGCCCCCGTCGCCGTCCCCGCGGCCGGCCCCCTGGTGGTGCGGGCCCGCCGCGGACCGCGCGCTGACTGGGTCCGCGACGACCTGTTCGCGCGGCCCTGGACGATCTCCAGCCGCAGCGACCGCATCGGCGCCCGCCTCGACGGCGCGCCGCTGCACCCCGTCGAGGGGCGGGGCGAGCTGCCCAGCGAGGGCCTCGTGCGCGGCGCGGTTCAGGTGCCCCCCAGCGGCGAGCCCGTGCTGTTCCTCGCCGACCACCCCGTCACCGGCGGGTACCCCGTCGTCGCCGTCGTCCTCGACGCCGACGTCGACCTCGCCGCCCAGGCCCGCCCGGGCCAGCAGATCCGATTCCAGGAGGCCCGACCATGACCACGCCCGTGCTCGACCCCGCCGCCCTCACCCCGACCCAGGCGCGGCTGCGCTTCCGCGGCGGGCTGGCCGTGCCCACGGCGGGGTGGTCGGCCGGGTACGCCCAGGCCAACCTCGTCGCCGTTCCGCGCGAGATCGCCTACGACCTGCTGCTGTTCGCCCAGCGCAACCCCAAGCCGTGCCCGGTGCTCGACGTCCTCGACCCCGGCGCGGTGTCCGGGCCGATCCTCGACGGCGACGTCCGCACCGACCTGCCCCGCTACCGCGTCTTCGTCGACGGCGAGCTGGTGGACGAGCCGACCGACGTCACCGCGTGGTGGCGCGAGGACCTCGTCAGCCTGCTCGTGGGGTGCAGCTTCACCTTCGAGCACGCCCTGCTCGAGGCGGGCGTCCCCGTCCGCCACGTCGAGCAGGCCGTCAACGTGCCGATGTACCGGACGAGCCGGCGGTGCCGGTCCGCGGGGGCGGTGTCCGGACCGCTCGTCGTCTCGATGCGCCCCGTGCCGGCCGCACAGGTGGCCGACGCGGTGCGGATCACCTCCCGGTACCCGGCGGTGCACGGCGCCCCGGTGCACGTCGGCGACCCCGGACTGCTCGGGATCGCGGACCTGGCGCGCCCGGACTACGGGGATGCGGTGCGGCTGGAGCCCGGCGACGTGCCGGTGTTCTGGGCGTGCGGGGTGACTCCGCAGGCCGCGGTGGTCGAGTCGCGGCCCTCGCTGGCCATCACCCACGCCCCCGGCCACATGCTGGTCACCGACGCCCGGGACAGCGCCTACCTGGTCCCCTGAGGCGCCCGGTCCCCTGAGGCGCTCAGCCGGCCCGGACCGCCACCACCAGCGCGTCGATCGCCGGCCGGGGCGCGCCCTCGACCTCGCGCAGGGGCTTGGTGGCCACGGTCACCGTCATGTCCGCGGGCAGCTGCGCGGCCACGTCGTCGGGGGTGAACAGCACGCGGGGGTCCTGGGCGCCGCCCGTGCCGTGCTCGATGTTCGTGCTGTCGTGCGCGACGACGAGCAGCGTCCCGCCCGGCGCCAGCGCCGCGCACGCCTTGGCCAGCACGGTGGCGCGCTGCTCGGCCGGCAGGTGCAGGAAGCACTGCAGCACCAGGTCGTAGGGCCCACCGAGCTCGTCGGTCACCGCGTCGGCGTGGCGCCACGTCAACCGGGACACCACGGCCCGGGGGGACGGTGCGGCCATCTCGGCGGCCTTGGCCAGCGCCACCGCGGAGTAGTCGCTGCCGGTGACCTCCCAGCCCCGGGTGGCCAGCCACAGCGCGTTGCGACCCTCCCCGCAGGCGAGGTCCAGCGCCCGGCCCCGGGGCAGCGCGGTGGCGTGCTCCACGACGTAGCGGTTGGGCGGTGCGCCCCACACGAGCTCGCGGGCGGAGTAGCGGGCGTCCCAGGCGGCGGAGTCCATGCCCGTGACCGTAGGCGTGCACCGGTGCGCGACCCGTCCCGCCGTCCCTAGCGGTGCAGCAGGGCGCGGGCGAAGAAGGCGACGTTGGCGGGGCGCTCGGCGAGGCGGCGCACGAAGTAGGCGTACCAGTCCGCGCCGTAGGGCACGTAGACCCGCACCTGGTGGCCCAGCGCCCGCAGCCGGTCCTGCTCGTCGGAGCGGATCCCGTAGAGCATCTGCAGCTCCCAGGAGTCGGCGGTGCGGCCGTGCTCGGCGGCCAGGGCCACCGCCCGGTCCACCCGGTCGAGGTCGTGCGTGGCCACCTGCGGGTGACCGCTGCCGGCCATGAGCAGCGCCAGGCACCGGTCGTAGGCGGCGTCCACGTCGGCCTTGGCCGGGTGCGCGACCGCGGCGGGCTCGGCGTAGGCGCCCTTGACCAGCCGCACCCGCGATCCGGGGCCCACCAGGTCGGCGAGGTCGCCGGGGGTGCGCCGCAGCGCGGACTGCACCACCGCGGCCACCCACGGGAAGTCCACCCGCAGGGCGTGCACCGCGGCCAGGGTGCGGTCCACCGTCGTGTGGTCCTCCATGTCCACCGAGACCGTGGTCCCCACCCGGGCGGCGGCCTCGCACACCCGGCGCGCACCGTCGAGGGCGAGCGAGTCGTCCAGGCCCTGGCCCAGGGCGGACAGCTTCAGCGACACCTCGGCGGCCGGCACGGCACCGGCGTCGGCGAGCCGGTCGAGCAGCCCCGTGTAGGCCTGCGCGGTGGCCGTGGCCTGGGCGCGGGTGGTGACGTCCTCGCCGAGGCGGTCGACGGTCGCGGTGAGCCCGCGCCCGATCAGCGCCTGCACGGTGCGCACCGCGTCGGCCTCGGTCTCGCCGGCCACGAAACGGTCGACGACGGCCCGGGTGGCCGGCACCCGGGTGCTCAGCCGGCGGACCCGGTCGCTGCGGGAGAGCCGGAGCAGTGCTGCGTTCGCCATGACCCGAGCGTGCTCGCCGCCGCCGTGTCCCACCAGGGACGATCGTCCACTGTCGGAGGGTCCACGTCAGACTTATGCTCAGCGGCGTGCTGTCGGAGCTGCAGGGGATCGTCGACGAGGCGTCCCGGCTGCTGGGCGCCCCGACCACCCTCGAGGACACCGGGTTCACCCTCGTCGCGCACAGCGCCCAGGGGGTGACCCTGGACGCCGTCCGGCGGGGCACGGTCGCGCAGCGGGTCTCCACCCCGCAGGTCCGCGCCTGGTTCGAGGGCTTCGGCATCACCACCAGCGCCGGCCCCGTGCGCACCCCGGCCGACGCGGCGCTGGGGGTTCTGCCCCGGCTCTGCGTGCCCGCGCGCACCGGCGACCGCACCCACGGCTACCTGTGGGCGCTGGACGCGGGCGGTCCGCACCCCGCCGCCGGGCGCCTGGACGAGGTCGCGGCGCTGGCCGCGCGGGCCGCTGTCCTGCTCGCCCGGCAGGGCCGCCGCCGCGAGTCCACCACCACCGCCCTGGTCGACCTGCTCTCCCCGGACACCGAGGACGTCGCCCGGGGCGTGCGGGCGCTGAGCGAGCACGACCTGCTCGACCGGGCGCCCGCCGTGGCCGTCGCCCTGGTCGGCCACACCGGCGCGGCCGACCTCGCCCACACCCTGTGGCGGCTGCCGCGCGGGGTGGTCGGCGACACCGGCCCGGGCGGCACCGTCCTGCTCGTGGCGCTGCGCAGCGCCAGCGACCCGGGCCCCGCGCACCGGGTGGCCGCCGATGTCCTGGCCCGGCACGCCGAACGGCTCGGCGCGGCGGAGCGGGCGGGGCTGGTGGCGGCGGTCGGGGGCCCGCGCACCGACGTGCACGCGGCCCGGGCGTCGTGGCGGGAGGCCCGGTGGGCGCTGCGGGCAGCGCACCCGGGGGTGGTCGCGGACTGGGCGGCGCTCGGCGTCGCGCGCCTGCTCGCCGCGGAACCCGGGGCGGACCTGCTGCTGGACCTGGGCGCGCTGGACGACGAGCTCACCCGCACCGCGCGGGCCTACCTGGACCGGGCCGGGGCGATCGCCGCCACGGCCGCCGAGCTGGGGATCCACCGGCAGACGCTCTACCACCGGCTCGGTCGGGTGGAGGCGCTGACCGGGCGCTCGCTGCGCGACGGCCAGGACCGCCTCGCGCTGCACCTGGCCCTGACCCTGCGCCCGCTGCTCGACCCGGCCGCCGCCCACCCGCGCAGCTGGGACCGGGCGAGCGCGGCGTAGCTCGCAGTGGCCCGGGCCCGGGCCCGCGCGCCGCGCGCCGCGCGCCGCTCAGGCCAGCAGCTGCGACCGGGCCAGCTCGCCGTAGAGCGGGCTGGAGACCAGCAGCTCGGCGTGCGTGCCCGCCGCCACCACCCGGCCGTCGTCGAGGACCACGATCTGGTCGGAGTGGATGACCGTCGAGAGCCGGTGGGCCACCACGAGCAGCGTGCGCCCGTCGGCGGCAGCGGCGTCCACCGCCGCGCGCAGCGCCTGCTCGTTGCGGGCGTCCAGGCTGGCGGTCGGCTCGTCGAGCAGCATGAGCCGCGGCCGGGCGAGCAGCGTCCGCGCGATGGCCAGGCGCTGGCGCTCCCCGCCGGAGAGCAGCACCCCCTCCTCGCCCACCTGCGCGTCCAGGCCCAGCGGGCTCCGGCTGACCAGCGCGCGCAGGTTCACCTGGTCGAGCACCGCGAGCTGCTGGCCCTCGCTCGTGCCGGGCGCGGCCAGGGCGAGGTTCTCCCGCAGCGTCCCGGCCAGCACGGGGGAGTCCTGCTCCACGTAGCCCAGCCCGGCCCGGAGCTCGGCGCGCGTCCAGGCGCGCACGTCCACCCCGTCCACGAGCACGGCCCCGCCGGTCACGTCGTAGAAGCGCTCGACCAGGGCCAGCACGGTCGACTTCCCCGCCCCGGACGGCCCGACGAGCGCGGTGCGGGTGCCGGCCGGGATGCGCAGGCTGACCCCGCGCAGCACGGGGGTGCCGTCGTCGTGGTCGAAGTCCACGCCCCGCAGCTCCAGCGCCGGCGCCCCGAGGACGCGCGGGGTGGAGACGGCCACGTCCCCGTTGTCCTCCTCGGGCAGCAGCCGGATCTCCTCGATGCGGCCCAGGGCCCCGAGGCCGGTCTGCAGCTGGGTCCAGCTCTGCGCCAGGCGCGCCAGGGGCAGGACGAGCAGGAACAGGTACAGCACGAAGGAGACGAGCGCCCCGACGGTGAGCGCCCCGCTGGCCACCCGGGCCCCGCCGATGCCGAGCACGGCCAGGAACGAGCCCTGGGTGGCGATGGTCGCGGCCGGGGAGATCAGTGCCTGCAGCCGTGCCGTGCGCACCCCCACCGTGTACGCCTCGGTGGCGGCCCCGACCACCCCGTCGACCTCCCGGTCGGTGGCCCCGCTGGCCCGGATGGTGCGGACCGCCGAGAGCGAGCGCTCCACCGCCGCGGTCATGGCGCCGACCTTCGCCTGCGTCAGCCGCGACAGCGCCCGCACCCGGCGCGAGGCCAGGGCGATGACGAGCGCGCCGACGGCCACCGCGAGCAGCGTCACCCCGAGCAGGACCACGTCCACCAGGGCCATCGCGATCGCGGCCCCGACGACCACCACGAGGCTGCTCGCGATGTCCACCAGCCCGGAGGTCACCACGGCCCGCAGCAGCGTCGTGTCGGAGCCGATGCGGCTCATCAGGTCCCCGGTGCGCCGCTGGTCGTGCTCCACCACGGGCAGCCGCAGCAGGCGCTCGGCCAGGGTGCGCCGGGTGCTGAGCACCACGCCCTCGGCGGTGCGCTGCAGCAGGAAGCTCTGCACGGCACCGAGCACGGCCCCGGCCACCAGGATCACCACCAGCAGCAGCGACAGCGCCCCCGTCGGGCGGGCGTCCTGCACGGCGGAGATCACCCGGTTCACCAGCAGCGGCTGCGCCAGCGCGGTCCCGGCCGTGACGAGGGAGAGGACGGCGACGACGACGAGGGCGCCCCGGTGCTCGCGGACGTAGGGCCACAGCTGGCGCAGCCCCGCGTCGGTCGTGTTCTCCGGTGCCCGCACGTCGCTCACGGACCGAGCCTGCCAGCGATGCGGCCGGGGCGTTGACCTCGTCGCCGGACCGCCCGCGCCGGTTCGCCGTAGTCTCAGCCCTCGTGCTGAGCACCCTGCCGCTGCCCACCGTCCGCACCGAGCGGCCGCCCCTGCCCACCGTCGCCGCGCAGGCGCACGACGGGCCGCCGCCGCTGCTGGTGGTCGGCCACGGCACCCGGTGCCTGCCCGGCGAGGAGCAGTTCCGCTCGTTCATCGCCCGCGTCACCGCACGCCTGGCCACCGAGGGCGTCGACGTCGCCGGGGGGCTCATCGAGCTCGCACCGCCCCCGGTCACCGACGCCGCGGCCGATCTCGTCGCGCTCGGGCACCGGCACGTCGTCGCCGTCCCGCTCATGCTCGTCGCCGCCGGGCACGCCAAGGGCGACATCCCCGCCGCCCTGGCGCGCGAGGTGGGCCGCTACCCGGGGCTGACCTACCGCTACGGCGGCGTGCTCGGGCCGGACCCGCGGGTGCTCGCGGCGCTGACCGAGCGCCTCGACGAGGTCCTCGACCGTGCCGACCGCGCCGGGACCCACGTCGTCCTGGTCGGCCGCGGCTCCACCGACCCGGACGCGAACTCCGAGGTGGCCCGCGCCGCCCGGCTGCTGCTCGAGACCGCGGCCGCGGACGGTGCCCCGCTGGCCGGGGTGGAGACCAGCTTCATCAGCCTGGCCGCGCCCGGGGTGCCCGCCGCGCTCGAGCGGTGCCGCCGGCTCGGGGCCACCCGCGTGGTGGTGCTGCCGCTGTTCATGTTCGCCGGGGTGCTGCCCAACCGGATCGTCGAGCAGACGGTCGCCTGGGCCGAGGTGCACGACGTCGAGGTGCGCTCGGCGGGCGTGATCGGTGACTGCGACCTGCTGGCCGAGGCCGTGGTGGAGCGCTACGCGGAGGCGGCCGCGACCGCCGTCCGCTCGCACTGCGACACCTGCATGTACCGGGTGGCGATCCGCGGGTTCGAGAAGCGCGTGGGCCAGCCGCAGACCCCGCACGACCACCCGAACGACCCCGTCACGGGCCACGGCCACGGCCATTCGCCCCGTGCGTGATTTCTGGACCCAGGACGCGAGCTTTCCTGCACACCCGGGCAGCCTCGGGTCGTGACGACACCGGGGACGTTCGAGCTCGGCAACGACGGGCCGAAGGTGATCCTCGTCGGCCTCGACGACACGGTGACCGGCATGCGCGCCGGGGCCTACGCGGCGGGCCTGGCGCGGCGGCAGGGTGCGCGGCTCGTCGTGGTGCACGTGGTGAACCCCGGCGGCAGCTGGGCCGGGGCGTCGGCGATGGCCCCCGGGTTGCAGCCGGCCATGCGGGAGGCCGCGGAGGAGGCGGCCGTGGAGCTGGTCGCCCAGATCTCCACGGCCGCCGTCACCGCCGGGATCGAGCCCGAGGTCGTCATCGTGCGGGGTGACGCCTACACCGAGCTCGTCCGGATCGCCGACCGCGAGCGCGCCGACACGGTGGTCGTCGGCGCGTCCGGGCAGGTCGGGCACCGCATCGTGGGCAGCGTGGCGGGGCGGCTGGTCCGCGCCGGGGGCTGGCCCGTGGTCGTGGTGCCCTGAGCGGGCTCAGTCACCCGTGACGTTGAGCACCTGGCGGAGGGTGTGCACCACCTCGACAAGGTCCGACGCGTCGACCATCACCTGGTCAATGTCCTTGTACGCCTGAGGGATCTCGTCACGGAACGCGTCGGTGTCCCGGTAGGAGCTGCCGACCATGGCCTGGTGCAGCTCGGCGCGGGTGAAGGCTTTGCTCGCCGCCGACCGGGAGTGCGTCCAGCCCCGTGCGGCGACGACTGCAGCGACACGGCGTTCCCCTTGCCGGACACCACGTAGCTGCGGGTGCCCATTGGAGCCGGGGATGTGGCCGAGCTGGCCCTGCCGCGCCTCGATGGCGCCCTTGGGGGAGACCCACTCGCCCAGGTGGGCGTCCGGCATGAGGGCGACGTGCGGGAAGACGAAGTGCAGACGGCTCGTGGTCAGGGCCTGGTCCCGGGTGTTCTCCTCGAGGATCGACGCCCAGCTCACCAGGCGGTCGTGATGTGCTCCATGGCCCCAGGTTTCCTGCCGTCCAACGGTTTACGACAGCGACCTCCACCGCGTGGCGGCGGGACGGGCTCACCTGGAGGGCGAGGCCGGTCGTGGGTCATCCTGGTCGCCGCGGCTCCGCAGATCGGGGCACCCAGCGCTCGCAGCGCTCCCCGATCGGGGCCTCGTCCGGTGGGACGTTGTGCGCTCCTGGGGCGCGTTGTGCGCGCACAACGTCCCAAGAACGGCCCCGGAACGGCGTTGTGCGCGCCCAACGCCCCCGCCCCCGCCCACTCGCCCCGGCGGCGCCCCGGTCACCGGCCTGGGACCATGGGCGCATGCCCTCCGAAGCCCCCCGGTTCAGCGGCTTCGGCCCCGGCCTGGTCGAGCTGTACCGCGGCCTGCACGAGCAGAACAGCCGTGAGTACTGGCTCGCGAACAAGCAGGTCTACGAGGACGACGTGCGCACCCCGCTCGAGCTGCTGGCCGGCGAGCTCACCCCGGAGTTCGGCGAGCCCAAGGTGTTCCGCCCGAACCGGGACCTGCGGTTCAGCAAGGACAAGCGGCCCTACAAGGAGCAGGCCAGCCTGGTGGTCGGCGACGGCTCGTCCGCGCTCTACGCGCAGGTCTCCGCCGACGGGCTCCGGGTGGCCGGCGGGTGGTGGCAGCCCAGCCGCGAGCAGCTGGCCGCGTTCCGTCAGGCGGTGGACGACGGGGAGCGTGGTGACGGCCTCGACCAGCTGCTGGCTGAGCTGGACGCCGTCGGCCTGGAGCTCGGCACGGGGTCGTCGCTGAAGACGGCGCCGCGGGGCTGGGCCAAGGACCACCCGCGCATCGAGCTCCTCCGCCTGACCACGCTGACCGTGGGCGCGGTGCACCCGCCCCGGGCGTGGCTCCAGACCCGGGAGTGCCTCACCCGGATCGTCGACCACTGGCACGGGGTGCAGCGCTGGAACGCCTACCTGTCCGCGCTGCCCGTGGAGCCCGCGGCCTGAGCGGGACGCTCGTGGGGGACACCGGCGTCCAGCGGGAGCACCGCGGACCAGGAGGGCCGGTCGGGCTCCGGTGTCAGAGTCCGGCGGCGGCGGTGAGCACGTTGCTGGCTTCGCCGAGGGAGCCGAGCGCCACCACCGTGGGTGGCAGGCGGGTGGGGTTCCAGCCCGGTCCCCCGACGTAGCAGCGGGTGCGTGGGCGGATGCGGGGGAGCTGGCCGACCAGGTCGGGATCGGCGTTGCGATCGTCCTGTGACCAGAGGAACAGCGCTGCGGGTGCGGTGCGGGCGACGGCGGCGGCGAGGGCTCCGATCGGGAGGTCCGCCCCGAGCAGGCTCGTCTGCACGCCGCGCTCGGCGAGGGTGGCGCGCAGCACGCGCAGGGGCAGGGCGTGGAGCTCACCGGACATCGACCCCAGCAGGATCGGGCGGGCCGAGACCGGTGGTGGTGCGGACATGGTGACCTGGGCCATCACGGTGGTGATGGCCTCGGTGAGCAGGTGTTCGAGCTCGATGCCGGCCCCGGTGCGCGACCAGCGTTCGGCCAGGGCGCGGAGCACGGGCCGCGCGACGTCGTCCCAGGTCGTGATGACCCCGGTGGCCTCGATGCTGTCCCGGAGCTGGCGGGTGGTGCTGTCACCGTCGAGGGCGAGCACCGCACGAGC
Organism: Rhodococcus antarcticus; assembly: GCF_026153295.1. NCBI lineage: Bacteria > Bacillati > Actinomycetota > Actinomycetes > Mycobacteriales > Nocardiaceae > Rhodococcus > Rhodococcus antarcticus. Next base: position 3,669,879 of record NZ_CP110615.1, read on the forward strand.
GAGGCCGTGCGCTCGGCGCCCGGCCCCGCGCATCGGCAGCGAGGAGCGGTGCCCGGTGGAGACAGTGGTGTCGTGGTCCACGACGAGAGGCCCCGGCGCTGCTGCTCGCGGGCCGGGCGGTTCGGGGGTGGTCTCGCCGGCGAGTGCGGCCAGGGCCAGACGCGCCGCCTCGGCGGGGGAGGCGCCGTGGGCCAGGGCGTCCTGCATGAGCTCGAGGCGTCGCATGTCGAGGGGTGCGTAGCGGCGGTGGCTGCCCGGGCGGTGCTCGCTGGGCCCCACCCCGTAGCGCCGGTCCCAGGTGCGCAGGGTTGCCGGCGCCACCCCGAGGCGCCGCGCGACCGCTGCGACGGACAGCCGCAGGCCCTCCACGGCCGTCGCCTCGAATCCGGGAGCGCCAGCTCCGGGAGCGCCGGTTCCGGGTGTGTCGTCGGGGGCGCGCAGGGCACTCATGGACGTCGCACCTCCTGGCGGGGCGAGGGGGTGGCGATCTGCGGTGGCAGCGAGTGAAGTTTTACCCAGCTGAGGGTTCTGCACAACTTGTGACCGCATCGTGAACAACCCTCGCACCGTCGTGCCACTCCTCGATGACTCCGCGTCGTGGGAGAATTCACCCCTAATATCCTGGATCGTCTCGCGACAGAGCCCGTGTGCCAGCGCCTCCCCGAAGGCCTCCGTTGAAACGGTTCAGGCATGAAAGATAAAATTTAGCGAACAAGGTTTGACTCGATTGACCGCAAGGCCTACGTTCTCGTCAACGGCTCGTCAGGGCCGCTGGATCGCACGACGCGACGAGCAGGAGACGACATGGCTGACGTACGACGGCTGCCGGGACCCAACGCAGACATCTGGGACTGGCAGATGCAGGGGCTGTGCCGCGGCGTGGACTCGTCGTTCTTCTTCCACCCGGACGGGGAGCGGGGCCCGGCCCGGGCGCAGCGCGAGTCCCGGGCGAAGGCGATGTGTGCTCGCTGCCCGGTGCTGGAGCAGTGCCGGGCCCACGCCCTGGCCGTCCAGGAGCCCTACGGCATCTGGGGTGGCATGTCGGAGTCCGAGCGCGAGAGCGCGGTCCGCACCAAGAACCGCAAGATCGCCGTCTAGGCACGACGCTCGTCGTGCGGGCGGTGCTGCGGACCCGCCAGGAGCGCTGCCGCGTCCCGGTAACCGGACGACCCCCGTCGCCCCGGCCGCACCGTCGCAGCGCCCCCGCGCTGCAACACCGCCCACGTCGCGCGGCTGCCCCTGGCGGGCCCGCACCCCGGAGACGGTCGGCGAGGCCGTTCGGTTGGCTCGGGCGGTCGAGCGGGGTCAGGACACGTCGAGGGTCTGCCAGCTCGTCCCGCCGTCACGGGTGATCCGGAGGTCGGCGACCCCGGGGGTGGCGGGCAGGGCCACCCCCTGGCTGCTGCTGGTCAAGCCGACGAAGGAGAACCCGGAGCCGGCCAGGACGGTGCCGAAGCTCGCCCCGCCGTCGGTGCTGCGCTGCACCCCGCCGGCGTCGTCGGAGAGCAGCACCGTTCCAGGAGCGGCCGCGACCGCGGTGAGCGCCCCGGGCAGCGTTGCGCTTCCCGTGCGGGCCCAGCTCCCGCCGGCGTCCTTCGACGCGAAGACCTGCACGTCCGTGCTTCCGGTGGTGGTGCAGGCGAGCACCAGGTCGGTGCGGGTGGACGCGGCCATCCGGGCCCGGTCGGCGTTCTGGGTGCACGGCGTGGGCAGGGCGGCGACGTCGGACGAGCCGTCGGCGGCGCCCCGGACGAGCCGGGTGGTGCCGCCGTCTACCGACAACGCCCACACCGTGCTCCCGGAGAGCGTGACCGCGGCGCGGCCGGGCACCGTGCTGGCCCCGGGCAGGGGGGTGAAGGCGTCACCTCCCGAGGCCGCGGAGCGCAGGACGGTCTGCGTGCACGCGCCGGAGGTGCCGCACCCGACACCGAGACCGGCGACCACGCGGGTGCTGTTGGCGGCCAGGGACACCGCGGCCTGCCCGGCGGGCAGCGGGACCGCGTCCCAGTGGTCGCCGTCGTGGGTGGACCACAGCTCGCCGCCGAACGCCCAGCCGTCGGTGGGACTGCCGAAGCGGAGCTGGTCGACGCCGGAGGTGACGGCGCTGCCGAGCACGTCACCGGTGCGGGGTGCGGCGGTGCCCACCCAGCTGGCGCCGCCGTCGGAGGTGCGGGCCACGGACGTGCAGGGCTGCTTGGTGCAGGGTGCCTGGCCCAGGGTCCAGCCGTCCCGGGTGGAGATGAAGGTGACCGACTGCGGCGCGAAGCCCCGTGGCACCGGGCCGGTGGGGCGGCCGTCGTCGGAGGGTGGGGGGGCGGTGGTGACCGGGGGAACCGTCGCGGTGGGCGCGGCAGGGGCGGGGACGACGGTGGTCGGTGCTGGGGTGAGCAGGGGCGACGTCGGGGGAGCGGGCTGGGCGACCTGCTCGTCGGTGCCCCCGGCCACGACCACCAGCGGCACCGCGACCACGAGCGCGACGACGGCGGCACCCGACGCCACGATCGACGCGGTGCGCACCCGGCGGCGGGCCGCACGGCGAAGGACCTCCTGGTGCGCACCGTCGGGCGCCGCGAGGGGGGTGATCTCCGGGCGCAGCCGGGCCAGCGGGTCGTGCGGGCTGGTCATGGCCGGTCCTGGGGGTGGTGGAGGCTGGGTCCGTCGACCGCCGGGTCCTCGAGGGCCGTCCGCAGCACGGCGCGGGCGTCGAACAGCTGGCTCTTCACGGTGCCGGCCTTGCGACCGAGCATGCGGGCGACGTCGTCGATGCTGAAGTCGCCGAAGTAGTGCAGCAGGACGGGCCCGCGGAGCTTGTCGGGCAGCGTCTCCACGAGCAGGCGCAGCTCGCTGTCCGGGCCGGGTGGGCGGATGCTCTGCTCGGGGCGCCCGGCGATGATCTGGCGCAGGCCGCGGCGCTCGCGCTGGGTGCGGCGCCAGTGGTCGCGGACGAGGTTCACGGCGATCGTGTAGAGGTAGCTGCGCGGGTCGTCGAGCTGACGGCGCTTGGCCACCAGCCGGGTGAACGCCTCGGAGGCGATCTCGTGCGCGGTGTCGTCGTCGTCCACGAGCCTGCGGCACCAGCCGGCCAGGCGTGGGTAGTGCGCGCGGAAGAACGCGGCGGAGGTGACGTCGTCGACGGCCGGCTCGATGTAGCCGTCCACCCCGCTCTGCACGCGCTCCCCGCCCCCCCGACTGCTCGACCCGGCAAGCCTCTCACCCCGGCGGGGACGGTCGAGCAGGGACACGGGCAGCGCGGTCGTGGTCACGGTCGACCTCCCTGCTCGCGGGCGCGACCGAGCGGTCGTGTGCTGTCGCAGGCTGAGACGAGCGGGGGCGGACTCCGGTTGGAACGGGTTGCGGGTGCCAGAACGACGGGCGATCCGGAACCTCGCGCCGAGCTCGGCCGCACCGGGCCGCGCCCACCCCCACCCGCCCTGGAGAGGAAACCTCGCCTCCTGGGTCCAGAAATCACGCACGGGGCAGAATGCCGGTGGTGTTCGTGGTGGTGCTGCCGGGGTCCTCCGGCCCGGGGTCCGCCCGCCTCGTGGCCGCCGATGACGAGGGCACCCCGACGGCCTCCCCCCGCGACGTGGACGACCTGCCGGCCGCCGTGGCCGAGGTCGAGGCGGCGCAGCACCCGCGCTGGGTGTGGCCGGACTCCGCCGACACCTACGGCGCCCTGCTCCGGGCCGGGGTGCGTGTCCAGCGGGTGCACGACCTCGCCCGCACCGCCGCCCTGCTCGACGCGCGCGCCGGCCGCCGGCCCGCCCCCGAGCGGCGTCCGGCCGACGAGCGGCCGGGCCTGTTCGAGACCGCCCCGGCGGAGCCCGCTCCGGACCCGGTGGCCGTGCTCGCCGCCCAGCTCGCCGAGATCGGGGGTGACCGGCGGCTGCGGCTGCTGGTGGCGGCCGAGTCGGCCGGGGCGCTGGCTGCCGCCGAGCTCGGCCACGACGGTCTGCCCTTCTCCGCGGCCCGCCACGGCGACCTGCTGGTCCGCCAGCTCGGGGCCCGGCCGCCGGAGGGGCTGCTCCCGCCGCGCCTGGTCGAGCTGAACGCCGCCATCGAGGAGGCTTTCGGCAAGCGGGTGAACCCGGAGTCGGCCGCCGAGGTGCTGGCCGCGTTCGCCCGCGAGGGGCTGGACGTGCCCAACACCCAGGCCCGCACCCTGCGCGGGGTGCACCACCGGGCGGTCCCGCTGCTGCTGCGGCACAAGGAGCTCGGCCGCCTGCACGGAACCAACGGGTGGCTGTGGCTGGACACCTGGGTGCACGGCGACCGCTTCCGCCCCGTCTACGTCCCCGGTGGCACCCCCAGCGGGCGGTGGGCGAGCCGGGGCGGGGGCGCCCTGCAGATCCCGAAGCTGTTGCGGCGCAGCGTGGTCGCCGAGCCGGGGCGCACGTTCGTGATCGCTGACGCCGGTCAGCTGGAGCCCCGGGTGCTCGCCGCGATGTCGGGGGACGCCGGGATGGTGGCGGCCGCCGGGGAGGCCGACCTCTACGCGCCGGTGGCGGCCGCGGCCTTCGGCGGCGACCGGGCGCGGGCCAAGGTCGCCGTGCTGGGGGTGCTCTACGGGGCCACGGCCGGTGAGTCCCGGGCCCTGCTCGCGCGCCTGCGCCGGCAGTTCCCGGTGGCCGTGGGCTTCGTCGAGGAGGCGGCGCGGGCGGGCGAGCGGGGGGAGGTGGTGCACTCGCTGCTCGGCCGGGCGAGCCCGCCGCCCCCGGACCACGAGTGGGACCCGGCCGCGCGCGGGCGGTTCACCCGCAACTTCGTGGTGCAGGCGACGGCCGCGGAGTGGGCCCTGTGCCTCGTGGCGGAGCTGCGTCGGCGGCTGGCCGACGAGCCGGAGGCCGAGCTGGTGTTCTTCCAGCACGACGAGGTGGTGGTGCACTGTGCCGATCCCGACCGGGTCAGCGCCCACGTGCTCGCCGCGACGGAGGTGGCACGGCGGCTCGTGTTCGGCGACACGGCGGTGCGGTTCCCGATGGACGTCGCCGTCCGCCGCGTCTACGCCGAGCCCGACGAGACCGACCCGACCGGAGCTGAGCCGGACAAGACCGACCCGATCGGACTCGGCGCGACCTGACCTGACCTGACCTGACCCGACCGGTCAGCCGGCCACGGCGCGGACGGTCGGCGCGGGCGAGGGAGGGCTGTACCCGGGCGCGTCCTCGAGGGCAAGCAGCGCGGGGACGTGCGCGGCGGGCACGGCGGCCGACCACAGGTAGCCCTGCCCGACAGTGCACCCGAGCGCGCGCGCCCGGCACGCCGCGTCCGCGGACTCCACGCCCTCGATCACCGTGGTCAGGCCCATGTCGCGGCTCATGCCGGTGACGGCGCGGACCACGGCGTCGGCGTTGCGCTGGCCCAGCGACGCGGTCAGCCCGCGGTCGATCTTGAGCCCGTCCACGGGCAGGCGCAGCAGGTGCTCCAGGGAGGACCAGCCGGTGCCGAAGTCGTCGAGGACCACGCGGAAGCCGTGCTCGCGCAGCTGGGCGAGCACGTCCACGCTGCGGCTGCTGGCGGCCACGGCCGCGGTCTCGGTGATCTCCAGGTCCACCTGGTGGGGCGGCACGCCCGCGACCGCCGCGGCCTCGCGCAGCCGCACGACGCTCTCCTGGGCGGTCAGGTGCTTGGCGGAGAGGTTGACGCTGAGCCGGAGCTCCGGGCGGGTGCGGCGCCAGCCGGCCAGGTCGTGCATGGCCCGGCGCAGCACCGCGAGGTCGAGGTCGATGACGAGGTCGCTGTCCTCTGCCACCGGGATGAAGGAGGCGGGCGACACCGTCCCCAGTCGCGGGTGCTGCCAGCGCGCGAGGGCCTCGAACCCCAGGATGGCGCCGGTGTGCAGGTCCACCAGCGGCTGGTACCAGGGGAGCACCTCGCCACCGTCCACGGCCGCCGCCAGGACGGCGGGGTCCACGCCCACGAGCGCACCGTCGTGGCGGCGCCGGGCCAGGTCCAGCTGGTCCTCGACGATGGACGCGAACTCGGCGAGCTGCTCGACCATGGTGGGGGTGATCTCGCGGGGTCGGGAGTCGATGAGGCACAGCCCGCCCACGGTGAGGCCCTCCCGTCCCTGCACCGGCACCCCGACGTAGCTGCGGAACCCGCTGGTCGCCGTGGGGTGGTCGGGGTGCTCGGCCACCACGTCGCGGACCACGCGGGGCACCCCGGTGCGCACCACCCCGTCGCACAGGCCCTCGCCGCGGCCGTCGGACCGGGGCGCCACCCGGTCGGTGCCCAGCTCCACCAGCGTGTGCATGCGGAAGGCGTCGAGGATGTTCAGCTGGGCCACCGGGAAGCCGAGCATGCGCCGGGCGAGCTCCACGGTGGTGCGCAGGGCACCGAGGGCCGCGAGGTCCAGGTCGACGTAGTGCGTGGCCGACGTGTGCCGGCGGTCGGGGTGCCGGGTCGCACCGGATGCGGGGGTGGGGCGTCTGTCCGTGAACTGCACCGGGCACCCGCTCTCCTGGTCGGTCGAGCCTGGTGACGCCGTGGACGTTCCTGCTGGTGGTTCGGTCGTCGGCCGCCGGCGGTTCGTCAGATCTCCGTCCGAGCTCCACAGCGGTCGATGACGCGTCCGTCACCCGCACACCACGACCGAGCTACCCCGACGTGGGAGCGGGCACGCACACTGCGTCAACGACCGGTGACGCCAGGTGGGTACGTCCACCCGGGTGGGGCGTCTCGATCGCTGCGTACGACATCACGCCCGCGCGGTCCTGCCGGGGGAGCTCGCGCCTCGACATCACGCCCGCGCGTCGTCGGGGAGGGGGAGCAGGCGCGCAGGGCGCCGGCGGAACCAGTGAGCGAATGACGGGAATCGAACCCGCATATTCAGCTTGGGAAGCTGATGTTCTACCACTGAACTACATTCGCGTGCCCCATCCTGCGGGCCCGGTGATGGTAGCCGATCAGCTGAGGTGGTCGCGCCCTGGAGGCCGGACGAGGCCGATACGCTGCCGCCCATGCTGCTCTCGGACCGCGACCTCAAGGCCGAGCTCGCCTCGGGACGTCTGGGCCTCGAGCCCTACGACCCGGCCATGGTGCAGCCCTCCAGCATCGACGTGCGCCTGGACCGGTTCTTCCGCGTGTTCAACAACACCCGCTACACCCACATCGACCCCGCCCAGCAGCAGGACGAGCTGACCAGCCTCGTGGAGCCCGAGGGCGACGAGCCGTTCGTGCTGCACCCGGGGGAGTTCGTGCTCGGCTCCACCCTCGAGGCGTGCACGCTGCCCGACGACCTGGCCGGCCGGCTGGAGGGCAAGAGCTCGCTGGGGCGCCTGGGCCTGCTCACGCACTCCACGGCCGGGTTCATCGACCCCGGGTTCAGCGGTCACATCACCCTGGAGCTCTCCAACGTGGCCAACCTGCCCATCACGCTGTGGCCGGGCATGAAGATCGGCCAGCTGTGCCTGCTGCGGCTCTCCTCGGCCGCCGAGCACCCGTACGGCTCGGTCGAGGCCGGTTCGCGCTACCAGGGCCAGCGCGGCCCCACGCCGTCCAAGGCACACCTGCGCTTCGACCGGGCGCCCACCGTCCGCTGACCGGGGCCCGTCGTCCGCTGAGCGGTCCAGCTCAGTCCGCGACGACCTCGAAGCGGGTCCCCAAGGTCCGGTAGGTCGAGACCGCCCGGGCGTCGCGGGTGAGCAGGACGGTGCCGGCGGACGACGCGGCCAGGGCGACCAGCCCGTCGTAGGTGGCGCCGCCGCTGACCCCACGGTCGGCCAGGTGGCGGGGCAGGCTCGCGGCGAGCTCGGGGGTGGGGCTGACCGGGGTGCCGAACTCCCGCTCCAGCACGGAGGCGGCGTCCTCGGGGGCGAGCCGCAGGGCGGCCGGTGCACGGGTCAGCACGGAGTACGTCTCGGCGAGGGAGTGTGTCGTCAGCACCGGGGTCCGGTCGCCGACCGCGGCACGGACGGCCCGGTGCGCCCGGTGGGTGACGTGCAGCCAGGGAATCGCCGCGCTCGTGTCCAGCGCGACCACGGTCACCGGCGACCGTCGTCGATCAGGCCGAACAGCACGTCGTCGGTGAACTCGACGGCCGCTTCCACCACGAGGTGGCCGTCCACCCGACGGAGGGTGGCGGTGCGGGCCGTCGGCGTCACCTGCAGCCCGCCGCCGTAGACGCTGACGTCCACCGAGGACCCCCCGGTGAGCCCCACGGCGTCCCGCAGGGCCTTGGGGATGACGATGCGGCCGGCGGCGTCGATCGTGGTGTGCATGGCAGGACGATACCAGCGCTCTGCCACCGGTCCGCGTCGCTCCGCCCGCCCGTCGTGGGACATGATCGGCACCGTCGTGGTCAGTCGCCGAGGGGGTTGAAC